>JAZQQX010000043.1:0-136289 GCA_045629325.1 Bacteroidaceae bacterium
ACCCCCCAAAAACCTCAAAACCTCACAACCTTAAAACCTCAAAACCTCACAACCTCAATCATGGTAAAAGCATGGAAAGAGTCGGTCGTCATCCCGACTTACGAAATAGGGGAAGCTGAAAAGAACCCCATCTTCCTGGAGAAACGTGTCTATCAAGGATCGAGCGGTGTGGTCTATCCCTATCCCGTGGTGGAGAAGATTGCCGACACCAAGACCGATCGCGAATGGCAGGCCGTTTGGCTGGAGAATGAATACATCAAGGTGATGATATTGCCCGAACTGGGTGGTCGCGTGCAGATGGCCTACGACAAGATACGCGAGCGCCACTTCGTGTACTACAACAGCGTCATCAAGCCCGCCCTGGTTGGCTTGACAGGCCCTTGGATAAGTGGTGGCATCGAGTTCAACTGGCCCCAGCACCATCGTCCGTCCACCTATCTGCCTGTGGACTGCACCATCGAGGAGCGCGAAGACGGCTCTGTGACGGTGTGGGTGAGCGAGATGGAGAAGATGTTTCATCAAAAGGGCATGGCCGGTTTCACCTTGCGCCCTGGCTGTGCCTATCTGGAGATCAAAGGCCAGCTCTACAACCGTACCGACGTGCCTCAGACTTTCCTTTGGTGGGCCAACCCCGCCGTGAAGGTCAATGAGCACTATCAGAGTGTCTTCCCTCAGGATGTCCATGCCGTCTTCGATCATGGCAAGCGTGCCGTGAGTTCGTTTCCCATCGCCACGGGCACTTATTATAAGATGGACTACAGCGCCGGTGTGGACATCTCCAACTACAAGAATATCAAGGTTCCCACTTCCTACATGGCCGTCAATTCCAAGTTCAACTTCGAAGGAGGCTATGAGAACGATACGCAAGCTGGTATGCTCCATGTGGCCAATCGCCATTTCTCTCCCGGCAAAAAGCAGTGGACTTGGGGAAACGGCGACTTCGGCCGTGCATGGGACCGCAATCTGACAGACACCGACGGCCCCTACATCGAACTGATGGCAGGCATCTATACCGAAAATCAGCCAGACTTCACCTGGCTCATGCCCTATGAGGAGAAGACTTTCACGCAGTACTTCATGCCCTATCGCGAACTCGGTGTGGTGAAGAATGCTACGAAAGACTTGATCGTCAATGTGGACAGAGGCCGTCTCATGCTCTTTGCCACCAGCCGGCAGAAGATACGCATTGTGCTGCAGTCTGCAGGAGATACCGTCTACGATCAGTGGCAGGAGGTGAGTCCTGAGAAGGTCTTCTCGGTAGAGGCAGAGAAATGCATAGAACACCTTATTATATATAAAGAACAGTATGGTAAGGAGCGCCCTGTACTGACCTGGCAGCCAGAGCCCGATGAGATACGTCCCATCCCCGATGCTGCTGAAGCTGCGCTTTTGCCTCAGCAGATCAAGACCAACGACCAGCTGCTCCTCACCGGTCAGCACATCGAGCAGTACCGCCATGCCACCTATGTGGCCACGGACTACTATGAGGAAGCCCTTCGCCGTGACCCCGACGATGTGCGCTGTCTCAATGCTATGGGACTCTGGTATATCCGCAAGGGACGCTTTGCCAAGGCTGAGCCCTTCCTCCGCAGAGCCGTGCGTCTCATCATGAAGCGCAATCCCCAGCCCTACGAAGGAGAACCTCTCTACAATCTGGCTCTCTGCCTGAAGTATCAAGGGCAGCAGGAAGAGGCTTACGAGTGGTTCTGGAAGGTGACATGGAACAAGGCCTGGGCCGATGCCGGATACTTTGAGGCTGCCAAGATCAGTGTGGCCCAAGGTCGTCTGGATGATGCTTTGGACGAACTCAATCGTGGTTTGGTCTATGGTGCGCACAATCAGAAGGCACTGGCACTCAAGATCGCTGTGCTGAGACTGATGGGGCGCAAGCAGGAGGCCTTGATGCTTGTCGCAGACACGCTCGCTACCGACCTCTTCAACTATGTGGCTCGCTATGAGCAGTATCTCCTCACCGGAGACGAGTCTGTGAAGCAAACGCTCATAGCACACATGCATGGCATGCCCAACAACTACGATCAGGTGGCTTTGGAGTACCAGGCGGCAGGACTCTGCGATGAGGCCCTGCAAGTGTGGGCTATGGCTATCGAAGAAGGAGCCACCACGCCTATGACCTATTACTACATGGGACGCTATAAGGAGGCAGAGGAGGCCGATAGCAGTTACTGTTTCCCCAACTCTCTGGAAGCTATCCTGGCCCTGGAGTCTGCCATAGCGCATGAGGGTCAGTCGGCCATGGCGCACTACTATCTGGGCTGTCTCTACTACGACAAGCGCCAGTACGATGTGGCCGTTCCACACTGGGAGGCATGCAGCCAGCTGAAGCCTGCCTTCCCTACGGCTTGGCGCAATCTGGCCTTGGCCTACTACAATAAGCAGCACGATGCAGAGAAGGCCGTTGCCTGCATGGAGAAAGCCTTTGCACTGGATAAGCAGGATGCCCGCATCTTCATGGAGCTCGACCAGCTCTACAAGCGTCTCGGTCGCTCTTGTGCAGAGAGACTGGCTCGCTTCACCCGATACTCATCCCTCATCTCTCAGCGTGACGACTTGACCTTGGAATACATCACCTTGCTCAACCAGAACCAGCGCTACGAAGAGGCCATCAGCATCATCGACAGTCACATCTTCCATCCTTGGGAGGGTGGGGAAGGCAAGATACCTGCACAGTATCAGTTGGCTCGTACAGAGCTGGCCAAGCAGGCACTGTCGAAGATGGAGAGCAAGCAGGCTGTGGAAGATGCCGCGCAGTTGTTGGAGGAGTGTCTCGTCTATCCTCATCATCTGGGTGAGGGCAAGCTCGAAGGTGCCCAGGACAATGACTTCTACTACTTCCTGGGAGTGGCTCATGAAGCTCTCGGACAGCATGACAAGGCCGTGGCTTGCTGGGAGAAAGCAACTCTCGGACCTCAGGAACCCGCTGCTGCTATGTACTACAATGATGCCAAGCCCGACAAGATATTCTATCAGGGACTCGCCTTGCAGAAGTTGGGCCGCACCGACGAGGCCAACGGACGCTTCTATCGCCTGCTCAACTATGGCAAGCAGCATCTCTTCGACGATGTGGTGATGGACTACTTTGCCGTATCTCTGCCCGACCTGCAGATATGGGAGGGCGACTTGAACCTGCAAAATCAGATACACTGCAAGTACATGCTCTCCCTGGGCTATCTCGGTCTGGGCAGACGCGACGAGGCTTTGCGATACCTCAATGAGGTGGAAGGCATGGATGTCAACCATCTGGGCATCATACAGCTTCGCACGTTCATACAGCTTGGCTTAGTATAGCTGAAGTGTTAAATAAGTGTTAAAATAGGGCCAGTCTCTTGCGAGATTGGCCTTTTTGATATACTTTTGCAGTGTACTATTAAACTATTACACTATAAAAGTAATACGCATAGCATGTAAATGACTGTAAATTAACAAACTAAAAAAATACAGATATGATACTGTCAACAACACCGACCTTGGAAGGTCACACTATCAGAGAGTACAAAGGAGTGGTAACTGGCGAGACCATCATTGGCGCCAACGTATTGAAGGACTTCTGCGCAGGTCTGACCGACTTCTTCGGCGGTCGCAGCGGCAGTTATGAGAAGGTGCTCATCAAAGCCAAGGACACCTCGATGAAGGAGATGATGGATCGCGCTTCGCAGTTGGGTGCCAATGCCGTGGTAGGCATCGACATCGACTATGAGACCATCGGCGCACAGGGTTCGATGCTGATGGTAGCCGTTAGCGGAACAGCAGTGGTTGTCGATTGAAGTTTTGAAAATTAGAAGATAAATAATTAGAATCTCTCCGATATGCCCCCAACAGCAACGGAGCTCCTCCCCCGAGGTGGGGAGGCGGGGGTAAGGTTTTTATGATTAAAGTAAACAATGTAAGTTACCGTTACCCCAAGGGTGAGTCGGTATTGGATAATTTCTCCATCAATATTGAAGAGGGTGGCATCTACGGTCTGCTGGGCAAGAACGGAACGGGTAAGAGCACACTGCTCTATGTGATGACCGGTCTGCTTCGTCCCCAGGCTGGCGAGGTGGACATCGACGGAAACAATCCCCGTGACCGCAAGGCCGAACTGACACGCGAGATGTATCTCGTACCAGAGGAGTACGACATGCCCGATGCACAACTCTCGGACTATGTGAAGGCCATGAAGCCTTTTTATCCTCGCTTTGATGAGGAACTGATGAATACCTGCCTGAAGGAGTTTGACATGAATCCTAATGTCAATATGAAGCGACTCTCAATGGGTCAGAAGAAGAAGGTGCTCATCTGCTTCGCCCTGGCCACCAACACCCGCTACCTCTTCATGGATGAGCCCACCAACGGTCTCGACATCCTGGCCAAGAGTCAGTTTCGCCAGGTGCTCATCAAGGGTATGAACGAGCGCAAGACCATCATCATCAGTACACACCAGGTACACGATGTGGAGCATCTGCTGGATCATGTCATCGTGATGGAGCGCAACAAGGTTCTCCTGCAACAAGCCCTTGTGGAGAGCGACGACGAACCTATCAATCTCGAACAACTATTCATTGACATCGTAAAATCATCGCACATATGATCACATTAACCATCATGACCATTAGCATCGTGCTTTTCTCTATGACACAGAAGATGGTGTAATTTCTTTAGTATAAAATCGTCAAATCCAATTTGTTATGAAATTCAATGACCTCAAAAATGTAGCGTTGTGGGACCTTACAGCCCACCGCGGCGAATATAAGAAACTGATGATAAGCTTCCTTATGTTCTATGGCTTCCTGCTTCTCATCCATATCTTCCCACAGATCTGGCAGTTGGTAACTCTGGGTAGCGATTTCATCAGCGTCGAACTCTACCATGCTGAAGACATTGCCTTTACCGCCACGCTCTTTGGCCTGAGTTTTGTGCTCTACGTCCTGAGCATGGGTCGCCTGTGCTATATGCTGCAGACCAAGCAGGGCCGCATCAACGAATTTATGCTGCCAGCCGACAACAGCACTCGTTTCCTCTGGCGTGTCATTGCAACCGTCCTGGGTATTGCTCTGGCGCTGCTGGCTGGCATCGTATGCTATGACCTCGTGCAGATGTTTATCCATTGGGTAGCCTTCAAAAACTATCCCATCGAGAGTGTCTTCAGCATGGTGAACCTCTTCAGCGATGTTACCGCACAGTTCCAGAAGCAGCTGGACGAACCAGCCTTCTGGTTCTTCCTCAACCTGATGGGCACCTTGGGTATCATCATCATGGGTAGCACCTACGCCTTGGGCAGTGCCATCAAGTACAAGCACAGCATCCTCTGGACCACCCTTTTCCATTTCGTGATGGGTATTCTGACCATGACACTTATGGTGTTCCTTGCTGTCTCTCTGCACGATAGCAGTCTGATGGAAGCTTTTGCCGAATGGTTCTTAGAGCACCGTAACAGTTTCGAATGGATCAATGATAATCCCTGGGTTGTTCCTTGTTTCATCTGCCTCATCGAGTTGGGTATCTGCTCACTCCTCTGGCACTGGACCTATAAGCTCTATAAGAAGGCACAGCTGACGACGAGACTCAATCCATAAGTCCCTCCGTCCCCTCGCCCTCCCGATGGAGTCCTCTCAAGGAGGGGAGTAAAGTGGGAACAGGAAGTGAAGAAACATAAGTAATATCTATAATATAACAATCCGACCAACCCCCGTTAGTAACGGAGCTCCTCCCCCAACGAAGTGTTCGGGGGAGGTGGGGGGAGGGCTTTTATGAATGCAAATAGATTATACAGATTTTTGATTGTAGCCATTGCCTTGGTGGCATTCTCCTCATGCATCAGAATGAATCATTCTGTGGGTGCAAATGACCACAACTATGTGGATAGCAAAGAGTTGGGTAAGGTAGTGGAGAAGAACTTGGAACTGGGTGAGTTCACCGGTATCAATGTCAGTGGAGCCGTGCAGGTCATCCTCTTGCAGAGTGAGGATAGCCTCTTCTGTAGTGTCACGGCTCGTGGCAACGAGAAGTGGCTGGAAGCCTACGACATCCATGTGCAGGATGGCAAACTCATTGCACAGCTGAAGCACGACATAGTCAATATAACTGGCAAGGTCAATGGCAAGACACCCCGCATCACGCTGACCGTCAGTGTGCCACGCCTTAACGATATGGAACTTTCAGGTGCGTGCATCCTGCGTCAGAACAGCACCTTCCATCAGCGCCAGACCTTCTTCGTTCATGCATCAGGTGCCGGCGAGATTTGTTTTGGCGACTTCGAGACGGACATGCTGGTTCTGAATCTCAGCGGAGCCAGTGAGGTAGATCTGGCGAAGGTCAACTGCATCGGCGGTTTGCAGATTGATGCCAGTGGTGCATCCGACATCAAGGGTAACATCACCTCGCAGTGCCTCACCGCCAATGTGAGCGGAGCCGGCGATGTCGATCTCTACATCAACTGTACCAGCGATGTCGTTGTCAGTGCCTCTGGTGCAGCCGACATCACGCTGCGCGGTCAGTGCAACACCCTCCGGGTGGATGCCAACAAGTACAGCTGCGATGTGAATGTAGACGAACTGGAAGTGAAAGAGAAATAGTGATAACATTTTAACCATCCGACTTGCCCCCACAAAGCAACGGAGCTCCTCCCCCAACGAAGTATTCGGGGGAGGCGGGGGTAGGGCTTTTATGGACTTCAAAGACAACAAACCGATATACTTGCAGATAGCGGACATCATCTGCAACGACATCCTATCCGGCAAGCATCCAGAGGGTGGGCGTCTGCCCTCCGTACGCGACTACGCCGTGCAGATGGAGGTCAATGTGAATACTGTGGTTCGCAGTTTCGACTGGCTCTCCCAGCAGGAGATCATCTTCCAGAAACGCGGATTGGGATTCTTTGTGAGCGAGGGTGGATGCAACATCATCCTCTCCCTCCGACGCGATGACTTTTTCCATCAGCAACTGCCCGAACTCTTCCAGGCCATGCAGACTCTCGGCATCAGTCTGGACGAGATAGTGAACAGGTACAATAAAACATACAACACATAATTTTGGCAACCTATGATGACAACCCCACCATCATTCCGAATGCATTTCGTGCAGCGTGTCCTTCGTGTCGCGCTGCTCGTTTGGGTTCTGTGCATGCCCGTCGTGGCTGGTGCGCAAAACAACAGAAATCAGTCGCAGAACAACCGTAGCCAGTCGCGCAACAGAGGCATCTCGTTCAACGATCAGGGTCAACCCCAACTTAAGTCCGACCAGCAAAACCTCGACGACTGGCTCAACTCCCCCATGCTCAAGGACCTGGCCAACAAGCCCGAGGTACAAGTGCTCATCTCGATGTTTGCCAAGCACATATTCGTGGTCAACGGTCGTATCTATGCCACCGACGACTTCGAGCCAGATCCTTACCCCCTGCCCGGTGCACAGGTCACGGTGACCTGCGTGGGCGACACGGCCGAGATATATACCGCCGCCACCAATGAGAAGGGTGAGTTTCTCATCCCTATCTTCCTGCGTCAGCGCCTGAAGGACAATAGGTTGCATGTGAAGATAGCCTACATCGGCATGGACGGTGTGAACCGCACCTTCGAACCCGTGGAGCGTAAGATGATGGGTCAGAAGGTGCAACACTTGGCCTTCGACTCGCTGGTGCTGAAGAGTCAGGCTGTGACGATGGCCGAGGCAGAGGTGGTGGCCGAGTTGCAGAAACTCTACCAGAAGGGAGACACCGTGATCTTCAACGCCGAGGCCTACGAGATGCCTTCAGGCAGTGTGTTGCTCGACCTCGTGCGCCGACTCCCCGGCCTGCAGTACATCGGTGGCCGCCTCACCTACATGAATCGCGACATCGAGGAGATACGCCTCAATGGCGACAACTTCTTCAAGCACGACATGAGCGTGGCCCTGCAGAATATGCCACACGACAAACTCAAGAGCCTGAAGGTGTACGAGGTGCCCGACGACACCCTCGATGTGATGAGCGACCAGCACCTTGTGATGGACATGAACACCAAGGAGGCGATGAACACCGTGCATACCCTCAACGCCCATCTGGGTGCTACGCTGTTGAAGTTCAAGCAGTGGGAGGCCGGTCTCGATGCCACCCGGTGGAAGAAAGGTGGCGGACAGACTCGCGTCAATGTACACTCATCTACCATACCCTCTGGCGGACTGGTGGAGACGGAGGTCAACACCGGTGCCAATGTGTCGTATGAGCAGGAATTCAGTAAGATGAAGGTCGACGGAGGAGCCAACTACGGATATGGTCGCAATGTGTACCGGAGTAGCAGTTACAACCGTCTCTTCCTGCCCGACTATACGCAGAACTCCATCGGGGAGCGCTCCAATGGCAGTAAGCAGTACAGCTATGGAGGCAACATCCGCCTGGATGGCCATTTCAGCAAGAACACCTTCTTGAATACGCGTGCCGACTTCTCCCGCACCGACAGCCGCAGTTGGAGCACCTCGCGCGACTCTATCTTCACCGACCTTCCCGAGGGCGTGTCCGATGCTATCTCAGGCGGTGTCGTAGTGCCCGGCCTCGGTGGTTTGGCAGATGCTTCCGGTCTCGGTGGCATTGTAGGTGCTTCCGGCGTGTCTGGCATCGCCGTATCTACCACCAACACCTCCAACTCCAGCCATTCCATCAGCAAGAATGTGAACTGGAGTGGCGGACTGACACAGTATTTCGGTGAGGAGCGACAGACGGAGATAGGCGTGAATGCCAACTATGGATTCCAGGATGGCGAGACCACCTCCACCAACTCCTCGCACACCCGCTTCTACCTCATGGGCGACAGTCTGCGCATCGTGGACCACCTCATCGAGACGCCCTCTCAACGCCACAGTGCAGGGGCATCGGCACGCTTCCGTCATCGTTTCGGAGAGTACACTAACCTGCGCCTCAACTACGACTTCCGCTACAACCGTCGCACCAACAGTCAGACCTATTCCGACCTGCTTTATGGCGGTCAGCCCCAACCCATCGACAGTCTGCACTACGACAACCGCTACAAGGATGTGTCGCACGGTCCCTCGCTCGATGTGAGGTACGACAACGACATCCTGCTCCTTCAGTTGCAGGGTAGGGCACACCCCACCACGCGCTCGGCCTACAATACGCAGTACACACGCCACTTTGAGAACAGCTTCACGGCGCTCCAGTACCATGCCAATGCGCGTATGGAACTGAAGATGCATCGCGAGAAGAATAAGTTGATACTCTCCTACAACGGAAGCAACAATCTGCCTTCGCCCGACGACATCTCCAGCGTGGTGGACTACTCCAACCCCATGGTGATCCGTATGGGCAACCCCGATCTGAAGTCGGCCTTCATTCATCAGTTGCACGCTGAATATCAGATCGGTACGCTGATGCGACTGAGTACCAGTTATAATCGCACCGACAACCAGATGACCACACTCTCGCTCATCGATCCCCGTACCGGTGTGCGTACCACCAAGCCCACCAATATCAATGGCAACTGGGGTTCTACCTCCAACTTCTTCATTACCAAGGGCATCGGTGATGTGTCGCTCATCGGTACGCTCAACTATAGTTACAACCACGGTGTGTCGTTCGTGCAGAACTACGGCCAGTCCGGCCCCGTGAAGAGCGCGAGTCTTTGGCAACGCGTCGATGCGGTGATGTATGCCACCTATACCAACAAGAACCTGATGCTCATCGGTACGGCCAGTTACAGTCGCGACCACAACAAAAGCGACTATGCGGCAACAGCCACCAAGGGTCAGCAGGCCAGTGCCAATGTGGGTCTGGAGTACACCCTTCCGCTCAAGTTGAACATCAAGGCCAAGACCGACCTCCGCTACACCCGTCGTTTCGGTTACGAACTGGAGTCGGCCAATCGCAGTGAGTACCTGTGGAATGCCAGCATCGAGTATCGCTTCCTCGACTTTGTCACCGCCTCGCTTGAGTGGCGCGACATCCTCAAGTCACAGCGTGGCTTCAACGCCTCCATGTCGGCCACAGGATGGAGCGAGACCCAGCAGTATGGCAACACCTCCTTCGTGGTGCTCCGCCTCGGCGTAAGGCTGTTCAAATAAATTGTTTGAAACCAAGAATAGATTTTCACTATTTCCTCGGGTTGCGTTTTGTTAATCATTTGTTAAAGCATAGGGCATATTTGCTAAAGCAATAGGTTTGTTGTAATTTTGTATCAGAATAATCCAAATATGAGAAAAGTTGCACTTACCCTATTGCTTTTGCTTTGTGCGTGCTGTGGGCTCCGTGCTCAGGTGAGGGCCACTGGGGCTACACCGACGCTCAGCGTGCCCGACGACAGTAAGAAAGCGAAGAACGATAGTATCGAATTGAGCGGTAAGCTCATCGACTCCTTCACCTACGAACCCGTGGATAGCGTGTGGGTGATGCTCTACTCTCTGCCCGACACGGTGCTCGTCGATACTTTCTACAGCTTTCGTGAGCACATGATGAAGATGTGGGACTGGGAGTATCCCGTGGATGGTTTCCACACCAAGGTGCCCTCCTACGGCAAGTATCTGCTTCGCTCCGAGAAGCGTGGCTACAAGCCTCTTGAGTATGCCTTTGAGATACCCCACAGACGCTATAATAAAAAGGTACGCGAGTGGGAGCTCGACGAGATACGCATACACAAGAGCAACAGTTACGGCATGGATCGCGACCTCGACGAGATCACCGTCACCGCCACGAAGGTGAAGATGGTGATGCAGGGTGACACGGTGGTGTACAACGCCGATGCCTTCCAGCTCTCCGAGGGTTCGATGCTCGACGAACTGGTGCGCCAGCTCCCCGGTGTGGAGATACGCAAGGGCGGTGAGATATACATCAACGGTGAGAAGGTGCAGGAGTTGCTGGTCAATGGTAATGATTTCTTCAACGGCGATGCCAAGCAAGCCTTGGAGAATCTGCCTGCCTACATCGTGCAGAATATCAAGGCCTACCAGCGTGAGAGCAAGTATGCCTACCTTGACAAGCACCATGAGGCCCAGAAGAAGAAGGACCCCTGGGTGCTCGATGTGCGCCTCAAGCGTGAGTATGCACAGGGATGGCTGGGCAATGTGGAGGCCGGTGGCGGTTGGGACAAGCGCTATATGGGCCGTCTCTTCGGCATACGCTACACCGACCACAGTCGCATCACGCTCTTTGTCAATGCCAACAACACCAACGACAACTCGCGTCCTGGCTACGAGACATCGTGGTCGGACTATAGTTCTCCCACCAATGAGATAGAGTCGGTGTCGGGAGGTATCGACTTCCATGTGGATGGCAAGAAGACCAAGACCGAGTTCAACACCTCGCTCAACGGTTCGCGTAGCATCGTGGACTCCGAGCAGGTATCGTCCTCGCAGACCTTCCTCCAGGGAGGCGATGTGTGGCGTCGCTCTCGTGGCATCAGCCACAGTCAGTCGGGCTCGCTCTCATGGAATGGCAGTGTGGAGTTTCGTAAGAAGGAGGTTTACTCCCACATCAATACGGGTTTCAACTTCGGCAAGGGCAAGAGCCGTGGTAGCAATGAGAGTGCCACCTTCTCCAAGGATCCCCTCGACAGTCAGCGTGGCGCCTCGCTCGACAGTATCCGCGCCTCCCTCTCGCTCGACAGCCAGTATGCACCGCTCTTCAGTCAGCGCCTGCGCGATGCCCTCACCAACTACAGCCTCGATCTCACGAAGGCCAACAATCGCAATTTCAGTCCCAACATCAATGCGATGGTCTTTACCGTTGCACCGTGGAATGGCGAACAGATATCCCTCAATATCGGGGAAAACTACAACTACTCCGACAACACCGACTTCTCTCACTACGATCTCCGTCAGCCTCTGCTGGGCATGACGGGTGGTGGTGTGACGGGTGGTGCAATGGCGCGAGGCACGGATGGGCCGTCTGCCTCGGGGGCGTTTGCACAGGATTTCCGCAATCGCTACACCCAGTCGCCCAACCGTAGTAACAACTTCCACCTCAATGCCGAGCACGACCTTTTCTCTATCAAGGACTATGTGTCCGTGGGTATCAGTTACGGCTACTCCAACAGTTACAGTCGTGGTGAGCGCAACCTCTACCGCCTCGACGAACTGACCGATATGTACGGCAATCGTCCCTGGGGTGCTGGTACGCACTACTCGCTGGGTATGCTTCCCTCCATGCGCGACTCTTTGCAACTCTGTGTGGACCGTGCCAATACCTACAATTCCATCAATCGCAATCAGACTCACGACACGCATCTCCGCCTCACGGGTGGTGGCAAATGGGGCTTCTACTTCTTGGAGGGTGGGCTCGACCGCCGAGTGGAACATATGGAGGATACGCGAGGTGAGGAGTATCAAGACCTCAGCCGTCGCTATTCGCTCTGGAGCATCCAGGGGTCAACCGAACTCAAGCACTTCCACCTCTCTGCTTCTTACAGGCAGTCGGCTCCCGGCATCACGCAGATGCTCGACATACGCGATGACAGTAATCCGCTCAACATCTCGCTCGGCAATCCCGACCTCAAGAACACCTATCACACGAGTTTCGATGCCAACTATCATCATGAGAGCCAGGAGTCGCAGTCCTCATGGAGCATCGGTACCAACTTCAATACGGGAAGTTCTATCGGTTCGGCCACCATATACAACCGTCAGACGGGTGTGTACACCCATCAGCCTCGCAATGTGGATGGCAACTGGGGCACCAGTGTCAATGGTCATCTGTATGTGACTCTCGACAAGAAGAAGCGTCTCAACCTCTCGACCAGCACCTCGTTCAACTACAACCGTAGCGTGGACTTCTCGTCCGACGATCCCGCGGAGGATTTCGACCACATGCCCTTGAGCCGTGTTCACAATATGGGGGTTAGCGAGTGGATGAGTCTGGAGTATCGCTATGAGAACTATGAGGTGAGTGCCAATGCAGAGATGGACTATGAGCACGCCACGAGCGACCGTATCGGTTTCATGACGATCAACACCACCTCCTTCTCCTACGGTATATCCAGTCGCCTGGGCTTCAAGCATGGCTACAGCCTCGACATGGACCTCACCATGCATAGCCGTCGTGGCTACGAGGACAAGACGATGAACGACGACAATCTCCTCCTCAACGCTTCACTCAGCAAGGCTTTCTTCAAGAACCGTTGCTTCGTGCTTCGCCTCACGGGCCACGACATCCTCCAACAGTTGGACAATGTGCGTCGTAGCCTCAACGCGCAGGGACGCACCGAGACCTGGTACAACACACAGCCCAGCTATGTCCTACTCACAGCCAGCTATCGCCTCGACATGAAGCCGAAGAAAAAGAAGTAGGGGGGGATAAATAGATTAAAACTAGAATAAACGGAATGTTTTTTCTCTTTTCCAAAGGGACCTGGAAAATATAAATTCCGTTTATTCTAGTTTCTTATTAAACATTTCTGTTTCTTTTCTGTTTCCTCTTACTCAAAGTTGAAGAGTGAGAAGAAACCGGTGATGGTGAATACCTGCTTCACCTCGGGAGAGATGTTGCGTATAGTCACATCGCCACCCTTTGCTATGGCTTCCTTGCGGAGCGAGAGGAAGAGGCGGAGGCCCGATGATGAGATGAACTCAAGTTTGGCGCAATCCAGCACCACATGCTTGTCTGCATTGTCCATCAGGGGTTGCATGTCGCGTGTGAACTGTGGAGCCGCAGCGGTGTCGAGACGACCGTCAAGCACTCCTAATACATTGTCGCTGTTTACTGTGATGTTTAGTGTCATATCTTTTTATTATATTCTGTTTGAAACCAAAAATCAACGAAAATCAACAAGAATATTTTTATAGGCATCTTCAGTCTGCCCATTGTTGAATGATTCCGTTTTTGTTCATTTTTGTTTATTTTTGGTTAAAATAATTATTCGCTCAACTCTCATCGCTCAACTCTCATCTCTCAACGCTCAACTCAATTCGAACATCATGCATATGATGAAGATGTTGGCGGCAAGCATGATGATGTTCATGCATATACCGATGCGGAAGTAGTCGAAGAACTTATATCCGCCGGGACCGTACACCAGCGTGTTGGTCTCACTGCCGATGGGGGTGGCAAAACTGCACGACACGGCGAGCATCAGCGAGAGGATGAAGGCCATGGGGTCGGCGTGGAGCGTCTGTGCGGCGTGGAGCGCTATGGGGGCAAATACCGCAGCTGCCGTGGTGTTGGAGATGAACTCCGTGATGAAGGTTGCCACGAAGGCTATGAGCGCCATGGTGAGTATGGTGTTGGTGCCACATATGGTGAGCACGCTGTCGGCCATGAACTGTGCGATGCCGGTCACATCGATGGCGCGTCCCAGACACACCGAACCGGCAAACACCATCAGTACCTTCCAGTTGATGCTGCGCTGTAGCTGCTCCATGGAGAAGCAGTGGGTCAGTCCCATCAGTATGGCAGCGAGGAAGCAACTGTTGAGCAGAGGCATGATGCCCAGTGTGGAGAGCAGTACCATGCCCAGCATGATGAGCGATGATATGAGTGTCTTCTTGCCGTTTTGGGGCAGGGGTATGGTGTCGAAGAAGTTGAGGTTGTCGGTGAAGTTGTCGGGTCGCAACTTGCTACCTTCCAGCAGCAGTGTGTCGCCAGGTCGGAGCACTATCTCGCGAGGTATGTCCGTGAGGCGCTCACCTTCGCGTGCCACAGCCACCAGCACTATGTTGTTCTTATCCTCAAAGTCGGTATCCACCATGGCCGTGCCTATGAGCGGACTGTTCATGTCCACCGATGCCATCTGCAGTTTGCGGTTGCGGTCTATCTCGTTCACGCTGAACACATGGTGCGTGGCATTGACCAGTCCGTGTGAGTTGCGCAACTCCAGTATGGCATTGATCTGACCGGAGTACACCAGTCTGTCGCCACCCAGTATGAACTCGTCGCGAGGCACGGGGCTCGTCACCTCACGGTCGAAGCGCACGATCTCGATGAGCTGTCCGCCGTTCACATGGTACAGCCCGGCCTCTTCCACCGTCTCGCCTATGTGCGTGCAGTCGGTAGGCACCAGGAGTTCCACGGTATATTCCGCACTGCTCTCAAAACTCTCCTCGGGCGACTTGCGCACCGGTATCAACCTATTTAGCACGATGATCGTGATGATACCTATCACCATGCAGAAGAGTCCGGGCACCAGCGGTGCGAAGATACCCATCGCCTGTCCCGTCTCCTTGGCGTAGAACTCCGCCACTACGAGGTTGGGCGCATTACCGATGAGCGTGCACAGTCCGCCCAGCGTGGAGGCATAGCTCAAGGGTATGAGCAGTCGTGAGGGCGATATGTTGAGTCGCTTGCCCCACATCTTCACGATGGAGATGAGCAGTTGCACCACGGCCAGGTTGCTTACGAAGGCACTCATCAGCGATGCCGGTATGAGCAGTCTGAGGAGGGCACGGTTGTAGTTCGACGGGTCGCGTAGCACATGCTTCACTATCCACTGTAGCACGCCCGAGTGTATGATGCCCGCCACGAGCACCGACAGCACACCCACCAGCACCACCGATGTACTGCTGAAGCACGACAGCGCCTCCTCCACGGGTAGTGTGGTGGTGACCAGTGTCACGGCGATGATGAAGAGGGCGAGCACATCTGTAGGCATCTTGTTGTACACCATACAGAGCACCTTGGCCAGTATCAGCGCCAGGGTTATGATGACGAATATACTCACGGCTGTGTGTTAGGGGTAGGGGAGTGTTAGTCCTCTATGTTCAGTATATTCTCAAATCCAGTCATGGTGAACACATTCTTCACCAGAGGTTGCAGGTGGCGTATCACCAGCTTTGAGTCGCGCTGTGTCAGATCCTTGTGCATACCCAGGAAGATACGCAGTCCGGCACTGCAGATGTAGCTCATCTCTGTGCAGTCCAGCACCACGATGTTGCCTGGCTCCACTTCGATAGCCTTGATCTTTGCTTCAACTTCATTCAATGCCTGTGCATTCAGTGGTCCGTCGATATAGACGGTGATTGTCTTGTTTTCCATATCTTTTTATTCTGTTTGAAACCAAAAATCAACGAAAATCAACAAGAATATTTTTTATAGGCATCTTCAGTCTGCCCATTGTTGAATGATTCCGTTTTTGTTCCTTTTTTGTTTATTTTTGGTTAAAATAATTATTCGCTCAACTCTCATCTCTCCACGCTCCACTCTCAACGCTCATCGCTCCACGCCTCGATACTCCACCACCACCATAGTGATGTCGTCGCTCTGCTCGTTGCCCGCGGTGTACACCTGCAGGTCGTGGTACACATGGTTGATGAAGTCCTTGGCGCTTCTCACCTCCTCCTTGCGCGCCTTGGCCAGAGCCTTGAGCGTGGCCTCCTCGCCGAAGAGTTGCTTGGTGGCGCTTTCAGCCTCCGTCACACCATCGGTGTAGAGGAAGATGGCCTCTCCGGGCTTCATGGTGGTCTCCTCCTTCTTGTAGGGGAAGTCGGGGAACACGCCGATGGCGAGGTTCACTTCAGGTTTGGTGTAGTACACATCCACACTGCCGTCGTCCTTCAGTCGGCGTACGATGGGAGGATTGTGCCCTGCATTGCTGTAGTCCAGGTGGCCCGTAGTGAGGTCGAGCACACCGAGAAACATCGTGCAGAACATGTTGTGGTCGTTGCCCTCGGAGAGAGCCGTGTTGAGCGACTCCAGTATCTTTGAGGGGTCGTCTTCGTGGAGCGACACATTGCGGAAGAGCGAGCGTATCACCGCCATGTAGAGTGAGGCAGGCACACCCTTTCCGCTCACATCGCCTATGCAGAAGAACAGTTTGTTGTCGCGTATGAAGTAGTCGTACAGGTCTCCACCCACCGACTTCGCAGGCTTCAGGAAGCCATACACATCCAGTTCCTTACGGTCGGGGAAGGCAGGGTAGAGCTTCGGTAGCATACCCATCTGTATGGCCGATGCAATCTTCAGTTCGCTCTCTATGCCAGCCTTGCTCATCGTGATCTGGTTGAGCCTGCGGAAGAAGAAGATGAAGCATATCAGCATCACCAGTATGCTCACCACGGCAATGAATGTCGTGTCGCGCTTCATGCGGTTCACTCCGCCATACACCTCGCTCACGGGGCTCTCGATAGATATCGTCCATCCGTTGCGCGCTATGGGAGCCACCGAGAAGAAAGCCTCGTGGTCCGTGCCCTCGTTCACGATGAACTTACCCGCCTCGTGACCCATTATCTTCTCGCGCAGGTCAGCATTGGCCCGGTAGTCGCGATACTCCTCCACCTCCTCCACCGAGCGAAGCAGGTACGAGGAGTCGGGGTGCGACACGAAGCGCATTTCGCGGTCCACTATGGCCACCTCGGCATAGCTGAAGGGGTTGGCCTCGTTGCACTTCTCGCGGAACTTCTCCGTATTGATGTCGAGCGCCAGCACGCCCACCAGTCGGTTGCCTATGCCGTGAAGGGGTATCGAGTAGCAAGTCACCATCTCGTTCATGCTCGTCTCGCGGAACGCCTTCGACCAGTAGGGCTTGTTCGTCTTCGAAGCCATGCTGTACCACTCCTTCTCGTGGTAATCGTGTATCTCGCCCAGGCGCAGACGCTCGTTCTTGCCACTCACATTCGTCACATACGCCGCGAAGCCATACTCCCCGGCCGTGTTCGGATAGACAAATTTCTCAAAACCTATGGCCACGCCACAGATGTGAGGGTTGGAGTTGATGAAATGCTCCAGCATGTCAAATATCTCCTCCTCTCCCGGCAGCACGAACGAGTTCGGGTCGATGGTCACGAAGGCATTACCCTCGTCGTCGCGTGTGGTCAGGCCGAACTTACTGCTCAGGAGCGTGTATCCCACATCCTCCACGCGTTGCAACTGCCCGTCCACATAGTTCTGTATGTACGACAGCGCCAGGTCCACCTTCTCGTGGCTCTCCTTCGTCACCTCCTGCCGTGCCAGGTACATACATATGCCGAAGCCCAGCGAATAGACCATTCCACCCACCAACAACACGATCAGCGTGAGGTTCAGCACCGCCTTCAGTCCCAGTATCTTTTTCATTCCTGTGCGTCGATTTTAAGTTTCATGGTCAGTATGTTTCTCTCATCCTTGCGCTCATAGCCCACCTCGTCCATCATCTGACTGATGAGGAAGATGCCCAGTCCGCCTATCTCGCGCTCCTCGGCCGAGAGCGTCACATCCACCTCCGGCGCCTCCGCTGTGGGGTCGAAGGGCACGCCCTCATCCTCCACCGTCAGCGTCAGCATCCCGCCGTCGGCCGTTGCCTTCACCCACAACTCATGCTCCTCCCCCTGCGGGTAGGCATACATCACCACATTCGTCACCGCCTCCTCCAGCACCAAGTTGAGGTTGAACACCCTGTCCATCCCCAGTCCCATCTCTTCGCAGAGTTCCTCCACGAAGGGCGCCAGTAGCGCTATCTCCTCGATGTGGTTCTTCAGTGTAAGCGTCTTTTCCATCATCTTGCAATGTTCTTTTTGCAAAGTTAGTCAAACTTTTCCTACCTTCCAAATATAATAATTATAATTCACAAATCATAATTAACAATTGTGAATTGAGAATTAGCGGGATTTAATCTCAATTGTGCATTGTGCATTGTGAATTATGAATTGCCAATCAGGGCTTTCCTCGTGAGGGAAGCAGATGGTGGCAGACAAAATAACCGCATCAAGCTTCACAGCTCAATGCGGTTTCAGGAATTCCTATATTTAACTAACTATTATATTTTCTTGCTTTGTTGCAAGGCTAATCCATTTGGACTTTTGCCCTTGGTGCTTATTAGAGCAATGTCTTCTCCACGATCTCACCGTCGTAGAGGTTGATGATACGGTCGGCATACGAGGCATCGTGCTGCGAGTGGGTGACCATGATGATGGTGGTGCCCTCCTGATGCAGTTCGCTGAGCAGAGTCATCACCTCCTTGCCGTTCTTTGAGTCAAGGTTACCTGTGGGTTCGTCGGCCAGGATGATCTTGGGATTGGACAGCACGGCACGGGCAATGGCCACGCGCTGTTGCTGACCGCCGGAGAGCTGGCGGGGGAAGTGCTTCTTGCGGTGGGTGATGGCCATGCGGTCCAGCACCTTCTCGATGCGCTCCTTGCGCTCCTTGGCAGGGGTCTCCATGTAGAGCAGAGGCAGTTCGATGTTCTCATACACATTGAGTTCGTCGATGAGGTTGAAGCTCTGGAACACGAAGCCGATGACGCCCTTGCGAATGTCAGTGCGTTCATTCTCTGTGAGTTGGCTCACATCCTTGCCGTTGAGCGTATAGGTGCCCTCGGTGGGTGTGTCGAGCAGGCCGAGGATGTTGAGCAGGGTGGATTTTCCACATCCCGAAGGACCCATGATAGCTACGAACTCGCCCTCCTTCACTTCCAGGTTCACATTGCGCAGAGCCCATGTCTCCACGGTTTCGGTACTGAATACCTTCTTGATGTCTGTTAATTTTAGCATGATAAAGACCCCCTCAGCCTATCGGCAGCTCCCCCTTTATGGGGAGCGCCCTCCGGACTGTATTCTCGGTTAGTTGGGGGTAATGAGAATTTTTTATTATTTATATTAATTATTCTGTTCACGAAATGTCCCGCATGGCTCTCCCCATAAGCTTTTGTTTACGGACAAAATGCAGGGAGATGGGCAAAGCCCAGAGTGTGGCTTTATTCTTTCTTGATCACATCGGCCGGATTGGTACGCGACACCCTGTAGATCTTCTCGCCGATGGTGAGGAGGGTGATGAGCGTGACGATGAGGAGGCTCGACACGATCCACTCGCAAGCGAGGGAGATGACATTTGCCTCTACCCGCATGATATTCATAATCATGGTGCCCAGAGCAATGCCAAGGGGAACTGCTATGACGGCAGAGACAGTGAGCAGACGCAGGTAGTAGCGACCGAAGAGGCGGATGATGTCCCATACCTTTGCGCCATGCACCTTGCGGATGGCTACCTCCTTCTCACGGCCACGGGTGTCGAGAGAGACGGCAGAATAGACACTGATGACGATGCAGAGAAGGCTGATGACGGTGAGCAACCAGCAGAGCTGCTGCAGCATCTCCGCCCATCGCACCAGCGTGAACCAGGTGTCATAGATGTTCGCTATCTCCAACGGCATCAGGTTCTTGGGACACTTCTCGTGGTACAGTTCGTTCATTTCGTCGGTAAGCTGGGCATAGCGATGGGCTTTCGGACGGAGAATATGGTAATAAGCCTCTGTGCCATTCCATTGTGAAAGTGTCTCGCGCAGGATGTTCTCATCGACTTCGGGTACTATCATAAAATAGGAAGGTAATATTCTGCCATACGCATCATGCCATACAGGCACATAGCCAATGCTTACATATTCCTGCCCGTCGGCAAGGACTCTTCTATGCCTTCTCGTTCCCTCTTCTGCCTGCAACGATCGGGCCATGCGGTCGGCATCCTCGGGACGTACAAAGACGGGAACCATTGTCTCACGATCCATGCCATCATACTCTGCAACGGGATGAAGGCCCATAGCCAGGAAGTACTGCTCGTTGGCCGATGCCACAGTATATATGTAGCCCATTGGCATATTGTCATCGTTCATGAGTGTCGCCATATTGACGTATAGCATGGTGTCAATTTCCGTGAAAGAGAGATGTTCGGAAACCAACAAGCCTCCAGCCTGCTCCATGCTCGGCAGAGAAGACAACTCGCTGTTTGTGAAATACTGGAGGCGGTTCAATTGCGTAGCTCCGCTGACCACCACATCCATATTGCTGGCACGCTTTATTAGCATGCATTGCTTGATGTAGCTCGGGTCCTCAGGTACGTGGAAGGTACGTGCTGCCTGTTTGGTATAGTAATAGGTGCCCAGTATCACCGCAAGCAGAAAGATGCAGAACACGTACTGAATGACAAGCATCACGCTGCGGCCTGTATGGTTGATGCGTTGGCTGCGACCCACCGTCATGCCAAGCGGTGCATGAAGGGCGCGACGCACGGCAAGGGCTGCAATGACAAGCGTCAGCAGGGTGGCAAGGAGAGAGATCCACAGTTCGCGACGGTATATGATCTCCATGTCAACATATAGGGTATCGTTCACCACCTTGTACAGGATGGGCAAGGCATAGTCTGCAACCAATGTCGTGATGCCCAAGGCAACCAACGTGGTGATAATGAATACGATGACCACCTCAATGGCCAGAAGCCAGAAGAGTTGCCAGGGGCGTGCCCCCACACACCGGCGCAAGGCCATCTCACGACTGCGAAGGTGGAACAACTGCAGCTGCATCTTCAGGAAGCCCAACAAACCGATGATCAGCACGATGCTACCCAGGAACAAGAACAGGCCACAGAGCACCGTAATCTTCACCATTAAAGAGGTGTCGGAAACCCAGACAAATGGGAAACGGTCGGTGTAGATTTGTTGAAGGTCTGCATCGAGATCGGCTCGCGTCTTTCCCTTTGCCAGAACCACGTTCAGCGAGTAAACATCAGTTTTGAACTGGCTCAGGAAGGGCGTGTCACTGACAATGAACATACCTTCCAACTGCCCACGCATACTGGAGCGAACCACATCGCTGACGGGGCCGGTAAAGACTCGGTCGGCCCTCACACTCGCATGCCAGCCCACGGGATTAGTCCTGCCTCCGAGTGTCTTCCTCCACAATCCATCAGACATGATGATGGTGCCAGGCTTAAGATGCTCTATCGGCTTGCCCGTGATGGCTGAGCAGAAGCCATAATGATGCAGATATTCAGGGCTAATGGCTGTAAGGGCACCTTGCAATTCCCACTCCTTGCCATCCAGGCCGGTCAGTGTCCATACAGCCTCTATCAGGTTCTCCTCTTTGAAAAGAAGGTGCTGGATAGATGCCGGCTTCTGATCTATCAGTTTCTGGAAAGCTTCCGAGTCAAGTGGTTTGGTAACTACGGATTCTTTACTTTCACGGAAATCAACCCGAGTGCATTCGCTGTCGTTGCTATCTTCGTAGTTGAGCTTCCACAAAGCAGAGACAAAGTGGAGGGTGACGGTGAAGCAGACGATGCCCACCGCCAGACAGAGGATGCTGATGACGTTTTGCACCTTATACTTCAACAGATTGCGGACAGAGGTGCGCAGGTTGCTTAGGAAAAGTTTGAGGTTCATATTTTCTCTTGCCTTTTTTCTACTGCAAATGTACACCTTTTATATTATATACGCGCAAGGAAAATTGGGCAAAAATGTAAAGTGTATGATAATCATACACAATACTGTATGAAAATCATACACTTTTCGAATGCTCTATACAAAAATAATGCGCAAATGTTGTTTGTATTAAAGAAAAAGATGTATCTTTGCGACATAATTAAACATCAACTTTAAATTTGTCGGCATGAATGATAGAGGCTTGATAAATCGGAGTTTGACTTCGTATATGAATGGTATATTTAATTATCTGCCAGTCATCACACTTACTGGTCCACGCCAATCAGGCAAGACGACCTTGTGCAGACGGCTTTTTGAAAATTTGGCGTATACAAATCTGGAAGATGTTGCTACTCTTGCTGAAATGGAATATGATCCTAAGGGCTTTTTAGCAAAACATCCAGAAGGAATGATAATAGATGAAGCACAGCGTTTTGAGCAGATATTTTCATACCTGCAAGTGGCGGTTGATGAAGACCGTATGTCCGGTTCTGGAAGTCGCCGTTTTGTTGTGACTGGTAGTTCTAATTTTGCGTTGATGCAGAAGGCGTCTCAATCAATGGCAGGCAGAACAGCAGTGCTTACTTTGTTACCCTTGTCTGTAGCTGAACTGAAAGTACATTATCCTGATGCAATCACATCCGAATATATTTTGCGTGGGGGCTATCCTGCTGTTTGGATGGCAGGAGATGAAGGCCGAAAGATAATACTGTCCAACTATTACACTACTTATGTGGAAAGAGATTTGCGCCAGTTGGTAAACCTGAAAGACCTGCATCCTTTTCATACCTTCATTCGCTTATGTGCAGGTAGGATTGGTTCTGAGTTTAATGCATCCGCATTGTCTGTGGAGGTTGGCGTTAGTGTTCCTACAATAAAATCATGGCTTAGCATTCTTGAAGCATCCTACATTATTCATTTACTACCTCCTTATCATGCTAATATAAAAAAAAGACTCGTCAAAACACCAAAGCTTTATTTTTGTGATACAGGACTTGCAACATGGCTCATGGGAATCAACACCACTGAGCAGCTCGATGTGCATCCATTGAGAGGGGCATTGTTTGAAAATCTTGTTGTCAACGAATTCATAAAAAGGAGATACAATGCAGGAGAACAGCCTCTATTATACTTCTATCGAGATCAACGACAGCATGAGGTGGATTTAATCGAAGAACAAGCAGATGGTAATATTCATGCTTATGAGATAAAATCAGGACAGACCTATCGCAAGGATTATTTCACGCAGTTAAACTATCTACGTTCGTTGCTCCCGGATAATGTGATACGCACACAAGTAATTTATGACGGTGAGCAGGAAAACAATCAAGATAATGATGGTATCGTGAATTATAGAAATATTTGATAGATAATCGAGCGTGCAGAGACATCTCCCTGCACGCTTGTTGTTTATACCTTTTATATCACAAACATTGTAATTACCCCTCAGGGGGATGAGTTGTCTATTCGCTCTTCATCACATCGGCAGGATTCTCACTTGCGGCCTTGCGTATTTGCCACCAGATGGTGGCGAGGGTGAGCAGGAGCATGAGGAGGGCAGCAGCGAGGAAGTACCACGGAGTGAGGGGGACGTGGTGGGCATAGCCCTGAATGTAGAAATGGAGGGCATAGACGGCCAGAGGGGTGCCGGTGAGGATCGCTACGACGAGGGCGATGAGATAGCGACGGGCAATAAGGCGGAAGATGTCGCCCGACTTGGCGCCATGCACCTTGCGGATGGCTATCTCCCTGCGGCGGCTGCGCACATCATAGAGCGAGATACCAAAGAGACCGAGACAGGAGATAAGGATGGAGAGCAGGGCAAAGGTGGTGAAGATACGCGCCACACGGGCATCGTCGGCATAGATGTCTGCTATCTCGTCCTCGATGAAGCTGTGAGGCATCACGCTGCCTGTGCCGTTCTCCTCTTCATACAACCTCTGCAGGAAGGCCATAGCCTCCTTTCGCTTGCCCGGCTGATACTTGGCCAGGAAGTAGCTAAATTCGTTAAACTCTTTGGCTATGATGTTGATGAAGAATGGGATGTCCTCCATGCCAAGATGCGTCAGGCAAATGTCATCGTACACGCCCACGATGGTATAGGCAGGATTGTCGGACATGTACTCTCCACTCTCGTCTATTCCGTACCACAGCCGTTTCTGGGGTTGAATGTGCGTGGTGGAGATGTCCTTGACACCCAGCCTCTCCCTGGCGCTGCGTGACAGATAGAGGTGGTACTTCTCATAGCGGTCGCGCTCCGCATCGGGCTTCTGGCCTTCAAGCAACTTGAGCCCGTAAATCTCTATCTGTTCGGGAGAGAGACCTATTTCGGCAATCGTCTGATAGTCAGAGCCAGGAATGTCCGCCTTGACCATGGTGCCATAGTCGCCCAACGAGGCTTTCTTGCCCGTCAGCGAGACTGACATGCCTCCGTAACAGCAATGCGTGAACAGCGGAGACTCTTTGATGCGCCTCATATAATCTATGCTGTGTTCCTTGGCTCTGGACATCACATTCTGGCAATGCTCCCATTCCTCATGAGTCATACCTCCTGCTTTCGGATTACGAACTGCAGGGAAGAGGTCGAACCAGACGATGTTCTCTGTGTTGTATCCCAAGTCTGAATGCAGCATGAAATACAACTGACGCAGAGAATAGGAACTGACAATGACGAGGAAGAAGGTGAAGGTGTATTGCAGCCACAGCGACACTCGGCGCGAGAGGCTATGTACACCGCTGCGTTTCATGTCGTCGTTGGTGGTCTTGCCTCGGCTTCCGACCGTAGCAGGCAGGCTCACCATGAGCGGCAGCAGGAGGGCGATGACGAGCGACAGGGAGAGATCGAAGACAGGCGAGGAGAGGAGCTGCACGTCGTAGTACTTCACGAGAAGGGGTGAGGCGAGGCTGACAACCGTCCATGCCACGACCACGGCAAATGCTGTCAGGAGGAAGTTCTCCATGAATATCATCCAGAACACATCCGAGGTGTTTGCACCGAATACTTTGCGGATGGCTATCCCCTTGCGGCGATGGATGATGAGGATGGAGAAGATATTGAAGTAATTGAACAGCCCCACTAGTAGCAGGAGCAGGGCCCCGCCAATCAGGAACGCAATGTTCTGCTTATCGCCTCTGGGGTAGAACCTGTCCGCATCGGGAGCATTGTATATGAAAGGACTATCAAAGTACACCTCGTCGAGCGGGAAGAGTTGATAGTGACGGATGTACTTTTCCGAAGTATGGCCAAAAGTCTCCGCAAACGGTTTCTGACGCCGGTTATACTCCTTGTAATCAGCGCCTTCATTCAGACGTACCACGCTCCATCCCACGTACATCAACTCCTTGAAGTCCTTGTGCAAGAGTATGTCAAAACCGAAGCTGTATTTCGTTTCGGGTTGCTCCACCACACCAACCACAGTCAGGGCGTTGCCATCGTGTATCAGCGTCTTGCCTACGGCCGACTCTCCCGGCCACAATCGTTCTGCCAGTTCATGGGTGATGATGGCATCCGTCCTTTCCTTCAGGGTCAGGCTGCCCGCCATCACTTTTCGAGGCAGCATACGCAGAAACATGCTGTCCGCCACAACGGCATCCACCTGATAGTGTACCTCGTCACTCACAAGGTCCAGTCCGCCGTAGGCGCAGCAGAAACTCGTGAAGCACTCCACGTCGGGGTCGGCAAAGGGATCCTCCCAGTTGTCAATGCCATTCATGTTCCTGCCCTCGTCGTGCGCCCAGCTGATGTGGTCCTCATATCCACCATGATTGACAAGGAGGAAAGTGCGGTCAAGTTCGGGCACATAGTGATTGACCGTCAGTTCCTGATGCACATAGCGGGCAATGATGATGGCACCCGTGAGACTCACCACCAGTCCCACAAAATTGATGAAGGTATAGGTGCGCATGCGGGTAAGGCTTCGCAAGGCGTGTTTGAGGATGTAGGTTTTCATCATGACACTTTCGATTCTGTTTTCTACTGCAAATGTACACCTTTTATATTATATATGCGCAAGGAAAAGAGGGTGAAAATGCAGAGTGTATGATAATCATACACAATACTGTATGAAAATCATACACTTTTGGGGGGAGGTGGAAGTCGTTATGAACGTAATGGTGTCATTGCTTGGTGATCTTCATCATGATGCTGTGCATCTCGTCGATCACCTCATGGCGTTTGTAGTAAAGGTTCTGCATTTGCTCCTTGATGACACCTTTAACTTCATTATTAATAGTTAAGCTATAATCCTCTCTCAGCTTCTCGATATCTTTGTCGTATTTTTCGTTTAGACTTTGCAGAAATTTCAGCTTAGCCATGATCTTATCTGACGGGTGCCAATCCTCATCACCTTGTGGGTATGCCTTGACCTCTACATTCGACTCGTCGTTATCCTTCTCAATGAGGTCTGGTCGGCGGTTGGTGAGGAAAACGAGAGCACCGCTAATCGTTGCAGCATCCTCAACGTTCCATTTCACTGCATAGAAGTCGCGCATCGAGGGGTTTTCCTTGTTCTTCACCTCCATATAGACGAGTTGCTCGTCACTATTCGGAGTGAGCAGATTGATGGCCTTGCCTGGTGCTATCAACGTACTGAAATTTTCGCCATACAACCGTCCTTGCAGGTAACCGCAGGAATAGCTGATGTTGCACGACTGGAAGGCTTGCTTGGCTTCTTCTATGAGTTCCTTGATGCTGGTCTCTTCTTCCTTTCCAGTCGAAGGGGCTTTCTCGATAAACATGCGATCGTCTATGTTTGCCTCAAAGGGAATGATGTTCAGGCTCGAGACGAGTGCGCCGGATTCGGGTTGGCGCACCACCTCGGTCTGCACGTTATCCTTCAGCCCGAAGAGTTTGGCAATCTTGTTCATGATCACCGTGACATCATACACCTCCGGTTGCATATACTTGGGACCGATAGGATAAATCATCTGAAGCCTGCTGGCTTCCTTCCACATTTCATCGTATTCGTCGTAGACCGCTACAGTGTCGGGGGCTTCCACCACCTTATCTACATCCGCCTTTTTGGCAACGCCTTTTTGCTTCTTTTGTGCCTGAAGGCTACCAAAGGCAACGACTGATGCGATGAGGATTAATGCTATTCGTTTCATAATCTGTATGTTTTGATGGTTTCTATTCTTTTATTCTTTATTCCATGCTGGCTGTCCGGCGCCTGTCTGCCTCCAGTATCTCTCGCTCCAGCTGAATCCACTCCATGTACTTCTCGTGGGCTCGCTGTTTGAGCACTTCAATCTCTTTGGGCGTGTACTCCAGGCGTTCAGGATGGGTGATGATGATGTTTGCAGGAGGCTCCTTTTCCGTCTTTTCCACGGCTGCCAACTGGGCATTGTCATCGGGCTGAGAGGGGAGAGGTTCGTTGATGTCCTGCTCATCAGTGTCCTTCTCCTCTACGGTCGAAGTCGGAATGTTTGCCTTTGCCACCAGATGTTCTGCCTTGGGTTGCCTTACGATGTGAGGCTGTTCAGGTTCTTCTTCCTTTGCTATTGGCAACCCCTCTACGAGCAGTTCGGTGGAAGTGGAGTCGGGCAGAACGTGAGCCACTTGTTGCTCACCTCCTTGCTGTAGGCTCTCCTCCTTGGGTGGCGTGAGGAAGATGAACATGGCTCCGGCAATGCAGGCGGCTGCCACGTAGGGCCAGAGACGGATGGTGTGGCGGGGACGCACCACCTTGTTGTATTCCTCAGTATAGTCCACGGCAAAGATGTCCTCCTCTTCCGTCTCCTCTCCTGCATAGGACAGCAGATCGAGTACGGTTCGCTCGTCCTCTGTCATCTGCGACTGAGACATGCTGAGCAGCAAGCGCCTAAGCTCCTGTTCCTCGATGGCGGTGGTCTCACCGGCCAAATATTTATTTAATAATGTATGTCTCATAATCTTAGTTTCTTAATCAATTTCTTTCTTGCCATCGACAGCATGCTCCTGACGGAGTTGAGCTTGATGCCCGTGACGAGTGCTATCTCTTCGGCATCGAGTCCTCGGTCCTGTGTGAGCCGGATGATGCGCTGTTCCGAACGAGTGAGGGTACTGATGGCCAGCTCTATCATCATGCGTCGTTCCTGGGTGAGCAAGGCTTCGTCGGCGCCACTCGGACTTGGTCTTGCCGATACTGCCCCCTCCAATGCCAGGTGTTGCCGGAGCCTTTGCTTGCGTGCCATCGAGACGCACTGGTTCTTGGTTGCCTTGATGACCAGAGCGCGAACCTGCTCCAGGTTAGTCGAAGGGTCATCATCTGGCTTCCACTGCCGTTGCCACATCCTGAGCAAGACCTCCTGCACGGCATCCTCGGCATCCTCCTCGTTATGGAAGAAGTCGAGTGCCACCCTCATCATCTGAGGGCGCAATTGCTGGGCTATATGTTCAAACTCTGTGGCAGTCATTTGTACTATAAACGCACAAAGGTGGGATTTATTAAGTAAAAAGTCGGATTATTTACAAAAAAACTACTGCAAATGTACACCTTTTATATCGTATATGCGCAACAGAAATGGGGCAAAAATGCAAAATGTATGATAATCATACACCATACTGTATAAAAATCATACACTTTATGGGGGGTCTCTCTTTTCCAACACAAAGACAGATAAAAGTAACTTCCCAAAAACAAGAAACGGGCATAAGAACACCTTTTGTTGTACCAATTGGTTATCCGGATAACCTTTTTTGAACAAAAACCGCTTATCTTGATAACCTTTTTGCGTAATATTTTGGTTGTCAGGATAACCTTTTATAACTTTGTACGGAAAAACAAACTGCATTTTATATGGATGATCTTCATCTATACCGACAATAAATCTGTAACCAAGATGCAGAAGCCCGACAAGATATACATCCACAATCCTAACATGCTCTGCGCCTTTGCCGGGCAATATAAAGTAGGAACGGTGAGGGAATGCTTTGTCGTCAACCAACTGAGTGTAAAGCATACCGTTGAATACGGAAAAACTGTTGGAGACTTCAAAGTGGATGGCAAGCTGACATTTGAGGTCGGAGGCGAAGGCAAATCTTTTGAACAAATAGCAGACATACCAGATTCCTACATTCTTGCCGACAATCTTGAGTTTCCCGTAGGCAAGAAACTGCCTATATGGTTGGTGGGATTGATCTACTAAAATAATAAACGAGCGTGCAGAGTTCTCTCCCTGCACGCTCGTATGGTTCTGAATGGTAAACTGTCATAGCGGGGTGCCCTTCTCCATGATGTTGTGCATAAACATGTGAGGAGATCTATTGTAGGGTAGGAGGTGTTGCAGAGGATTTGGCAATACTTTTCTGCGTATTTCTTGCCTATATCGGCAAAAAGCATTACTTTTGCATGGTTTTTAACAACAAAACTTGCCGATAGATGGATTTCATCTCTGTAACTGAATTTGCGAACAAACATGGCATTTCGGAACGAACGGCCCGAAACTATTGTTCCCTGGGAAAGATAGAAGGCGCTTTTCTCACAGGTAAGACATGGAACATCCCTGCCGATGCTGCATTGCCCCAACGAAGAACTCATGCCATAAATAATCCGTTGCTTGACATCCTGAGAGAGCAGAAGTCTATGCGACTGAAGGGAGGAATCTATCACCGGGTGCAGATAGACCTGACGTATAACTCCAACCACATAGAAGGTTCTCGTCTCACCCACGACCAGACACGCTTCATATTTGAGACGAACACCATTGGAGTAACCGAGGAGAGCATTCGTGTGGATGATATTGTGGAGACGACAAACCATTTCCGCTGCATTGACCGCATCATAGACATCGCCAACGACAAACTCAGCGAACCCATCATAAAGGAATTGCACCTGATGCTGAAAGCTGGCACAAGCGATAGTCAAAGGGAGTGGTTTCGTGTGGGGGAATACAAGATATTGCCTAATGAAATGGGCGGCATAGAAACACGTGCCCCGGAGCAAGTGGCAAGCGAGATGCGAGCGTTGCTGAAGTCATATAACGGCAAGAAGCGTCACACGCTTGAAGATATTATTGATTTTCACCAACGCTTTGAGCGCATTCACCCATTCCAAGATGGCAATGGACGCGTAGGGCGTCTCATTATGCTTAAGGAATGTCTGGCAAACCGCATCACACCTTTCATCATCACAGAAGAGCTTAAACATTTCTACTACCGTGGACTTGCCCAATGGACTTCCATTCCAGAGTACATGCTGGACACATGCCGTTCTGCACAGGATGAGTTTCGTACCCTGCTTGCATATTTCAGAATCAAAGAATAGGAACAAACAAAGCGTGCAGAGACATCTCCCTGCACGCTTGTTTCTTCTTATTCCTTCTTGATTACATTGGCTGGATTGTTACGCGACACCTTGTAGACCTTATGACCGATGGTGAGGAGGGTAATTTTATCACTCCTCATACAATACGAAATAATTGCTTCACATTCTTCACACGTTGCTATATGCTTGTTTCTCAAATTGATAGACATCTCTTTGCTGCGGTGTTTTGTGAAGAGTGTGAAGCAATTTTGTGAGTGCTTGGTTTCGAATGTTCTCCTGCAAATAGACCTTCCAAGTTGCTTGGACGGGAGTATTTCCACTCGAGTGAAAAGGTCTTTCCACCTTTGTGCAAAAGTCTGTTCACCCATGTGCAAAGGTCTTTTCACTTTTATGGATAACTATTAACAGAATTGCTTCACATCTATCACATTCAGGGTGCCTTGTGAGGTACATGAACAGGTTGAAATACAGACTATAAGATAGGGTGTGAAGAATGTGAAGGTAATTTTCCATATTCCATGTAGATACCCAATATTTATGTGAACCTAAAAAATTAACAGCTATTGCCTACGAAATAAGCGGTGAATAGAGGGTTAGGTCCAATTGCAAATGGTCAGTCCTTTTACACTGGTTTTCTGTCTATTCGCTCTTGATCACATCGGCCGGATTCTCTCGCGCTGCCTTGCGTATCTGCCAGATGACGGTGAGGAAGATGAGGGCGAACATGGCGAGGAGGATAGCGGGATAGATCCACCAATAGACTGGGGCTTGCTTGGCATACTGGCTGAGCCACTGGTGCATGAGGTAGTAACCTACGGGGAAGGCTATGACGGCACTGGCCAGGAGCAGATAGATGTACTCCTTGAGGAACATGCGGATGATGGTACCGGTATGTGCGCCATGCACCTTGCGGATGGCTATCTCCCTGCGGCGGCGCTCACAGGCCAGGCTCACCATGCTGAAGATGCCGAAGATGGCAATGAGGACGCACACGGCGGTGACGAGCATGAGGAGGCGAACGAGAGTATGCTCGGACTTGAGGTATTCCTCGTATATGGCTTCTGAGTTGATAAATATAAGACTTATGTTCTTTTCATCCCCATAGAGCTTCTGCTTGGTCTTCTCCACCAACTTCTCTTCCAGTTTCCTGACATCGGTGCCTTCCTTCCATTGGATGGGGAAATTCACATAGAAATAATAGTCAAAGTTGGGCTCTGGCATGTGAACGAACTCCATAGGTTGGGTGGGCGTAGTGGGCGACATGTAGGACAGATCCTTCACGATGCCCTTGATGGTATAGACATGCTTGTCGTATTCGTTAGTGTTGCGATACTGTCCGCCCACCTTGCCTTGCTCGCCAAGGAGCTTTGCCAGCGACTCATTGATGCACACCAGTGATTCATCATCCTTGCTGCTGAAGAACTCGCCATCCACCATCTGCAATTCCATGAAGCGATAGTAATGTTCGTCAGCCGGAACGGAGAGAATCTTGTGTGTCTCGCCCTCCGCCGTGGCAATCTCCCGTGTGCCCTGGAAACCATTGCCGACAGGATAGGTGTAGCCAACAAGGAACTGTTCCAGTTCAGGCCATTGCTTCAGTTCATCTGCCAAACGCTTGACATACTCTGTGTTACCGCCATCTTCTACCGATCTGACAAAATCGATGTAACCACGGTTGTGTTTGTTGAAGCCCATGTCGGGCGAATGGAGGAGGTACTGAATCTGGTTCATCATCATGACGGAGCAGAACACGGTGGCAAGGCTTACTGCCAGTTGGAGAATCATCAATCCTCCACGCACACCGCCCAGCAGACTGCGGCCCTCGGGACGCTTGCGCTTGTCGAGCGCCTGCTGCAGTTGCTTGCGACAGCAGAAATAGACAATCAGGGCTGTTGCCAAGAGCGAGACGAGGGCTGCCGCCAGGGCAAACACCAGGAACCAGCCGATGAAGAACGAGTTGGGTTCGTAGAAGATACAGCATACCTCCTTGAAGTCCTCAATCGTCAGGCTCACGATGCCTGTTGCTATAAGTGTGGAAATGACAAGGATAATGATCAGTTCTGTAGCAATGAGCGTGATGAGATTGCTCATCGAAGCACCATGCACATAGCGCAGAGCCAGTTCTCGCTGACGGATACGGATGCGAGTGACAAGCATCGTGAAGTAGTTGAACATGGCACAGCAGATAACGATGATACCCAGGACGACGAACAACTGCAGGTGGTTCTGCTCCACCTCCTTGTTCACAAAGTCAGTGTGCTCACGCACCTGGCTGAGTGGAAGGAGGTTGTAGGAGTGTTGCTGTGTATAGGTAATATCGATTTTCTCGCCTGTCTCTGCGTCGTATGTCTCATGACTAAATGTTGCCTCTTCGTGCTCTATCGCTTTCTTGAGCGCTGCCATATTCTCGGGCTTCACTCTGGCGAAGGTGGTCATGACGATATAACCTGTAGTGTCGTATTGTTTTAGGTCGATGCCCTTCAGGAAGTCATAGGGGAAGGAGGTTGGCCTCTGTGGATCTTCGACGATAGCCACCACGGTGACATAGTATTTTTTGCCGTAGTAATCGAACCAGACTTTCTGCCCTACAGCATTCTTGCCATGAAAGAGATTCTCTGCCATCGAACGGGTAAGCGCCACCTCTTCATACTTGAGGTTCAGTTGCTTCCGTCCGTCAAGAACCTTGATGCCCAGCATCTCCTGTACATTGTTATCAATCTCCAAACTGGCTCCATTGAAACTTTTCTCAGCCTCTGGCGACACCTTAAAGGCGCCTCCACTAATCATCATTCGCGACAGCAATTCTATCTGAGGATGTGCTTCCGCCAGGCGTCCCGCATCGGGATATGACAGATCGTTTGAAAAACCTCCCTCCATATAGTACCCCGAAGCACCTGCATACTGCACCAGGTATACATCATCGTGCTCTGGCCACCATGTGTCATACTGATTTTCGTACCTCAGCCACAGGGTAGAGAGGGCGAAACATGCCATGCCTACCGTCAGCGAGAGGATGCTGATGGAGGTCTGCAACTTGTACTTGAGGAGATTGCGCCACGCAATCTTGAGGTTGTGAGATAACTTGCTCATATACTTATAAACGAAAATTTATCACTTTTATTTTATAACCAGTTCTTCTATTTCTCCAAATTTGTCGTATCCACTAATGAGGACACGGTCGCCAGGCTTCAGACCAGAGAGGATCTCGTATTGCTGAGGATTTTGCCGACCAATCTCGATGTCCACCTTGCGGGCCGTCTTGCCATCGGGCGAGAGGCAGTATATCCATCGGCCGGAGGTGGCCTGATAGAAGTCGCCACGGGGTATGGTAAGGGTGGTCTCGGGACGACCCAACTCTATCTGTACGCGATAGCTCTTGCCGAGGCGTATGTTGGAGGGCTTGTCGCCCGTGAAGACCAGGTCGCAGGGGAAACTGCGTTCGCTGACCTCTGGCACCACCTTGCTGATGCGCAGGGGATAGACCCCCTCTGGGCTTTGCCCAGCTCCCCCTTTATGGGGAGAGCCCTCCGGAGTGTTTGATGGAGCGGTTTGGGACGCAGAATGTTCCTTATACTTTATGTGGGCGGGCAGACCCGTGGTGATGCGGTCTATGTAGTACTCCGAGAGGGTGGTGTGTACCTTGTATTCGCTCATCACCTTGATACTGCACACATGGCTGCCGGCAGAGAGTGGCTGACCGATGGTGGCATTGAGGAAGGAGAGTTGGCCTGCCACGGTGGCTCGCACCACGAGCTGTTCCGTTCGATTAACCGAACGGCATAGTTTGTGACTGGACGAACTACGGTTGGCCTGAAGCATCTCGCGCTTGAGTTGTGTGGCTATGGAGTCCTGCCGTAGGCTCTGCATCTGCAGTTGCGCCTTGCGATGCTGGTAGTCATAGTCCTCCTCGATGACCTCCAGTTCGGCCTTGCTCTTGATGCCCATGCGATACTCCTCACGGCTCTGTTGCAAGGACTTGTCGAGACTAGCCATCTGGTGCTCGGCATCGAGTGCCTGCTGACGGAGGGCTATGGTGCGCTGTTGCATCTCTATCTCCTGCTCGCGATAGTTGCGCTGTTGGTTTTCCCACTCCGTCTGCTCATCGTCGATGGTGCGGAGCAGTTCGGGGTTGGAGAGCACAAGGATGGTGTCGCCCACCTCCAGCATGGCACCCTCCTCAGCCACGATGCGCTCCACAAAACCACTCTCCAGGGCATTGACCTGTATGGTCTGGATGGGTTGCACGACTCCCTCCACATCGATGTACTCCATGAAGGGGGCCTCCGTGACCTCGGCTATCTTGCACTCTTCGGCCTCAATCTTCAGTTGGCGAGGACCAAGGGCAAGGATAATGACATAGATGGCAAAGGCAAGGAAAAGCGTGCCTGCCAGCAGATAGTAGCGGTACTTGATGTACCAGGGTTTGGGCTTTAATTGGATATCCACGATATAAATTGAGAATTGAGAATTGAAAATTGAGAATTGAGAATTTAACACGATGCGTAGGCTCAATTGTGCATTGTGAATTATGCATTGTGAATTATAACGGCAGTTCCTCGGTTAGAGGCAATTCCCGTTCAAAGTCGTACTGTGTCATGCTTCGCAGGGTGTAGTAGAGGCTCCAGTAGGTGCGAAGGGTGTTGAGGCTGTTGCGCTTGGCATAGTTCTTCTCATTGATGGCCGAGTTGAGGTCGAGGATACTGCTTCGGCCCATGATGTAGAGACGGCGGGCTACGGCATGGCGCTGTTCGGCTCGCTGGTCGGTGAGGGAGGCGATGTGTACACGCCGTGCCTGCATATTGAACTGCAGTACGAGTTTCTCCACATTCTTCAGGAAGTCGTTCATGCCCTGCTCTGCGTGGGTGTGGGTGAGGGCGAGTTGCGACTGTGCCACCTTCACACGCCCCTTGCCACGCCCCCAGTCCAGGATGGGCAGGGAGACGGATATGCTGGCATACTCCTGGTTGGTGGGATGGCGGAAGGAGGCTCCGATGTCGCGTCCCGTCTGTGAGAGACCAAACTGCATGTAGAGGTCGGCACGCAGTCCGGCATTGGCCTTGGCATTGGCGAGGCTACTCTCGCTCTCCTTCACCATGCGCTGGTAGTAGTCGGGGTCGGGACTGTGTTGCTCGGCCAGTTCCAGTGCCTTTTGGAGTGGCACCTCAAATTGTGGCACGCTGTCGGGCATGATGAGGCTCAGTTCGGTAGTCTGTTCCAGACCCAGGAAGGAACGCACATTCTGCATCACCTCCCTAAGGTTGATCTCCGCATCCATCACGCTGGTCTCCTCATTGAGGCGGTTGATTTCGAGCTGTAGCATCTCGTTCTCAGTGATGGTACCTATCTGGTAGCGCCCTTGTGCCATGCTGTAGAGCGTGTCGGCCGAGGCGAAGTTCTGGCGCGCCATCTCCAGTTCGGTCTGCGCCGAAGCCAGCGAGAAGAAATGGTTGCACGCCGTGGCAGAGATGAGTTCCAGTGTCTCCGCATATTGCTTCTTGGCCTCGCGGTAGCGCAGAGGTTCTATGCGTCGGTCCCACTTCAGGGCGTTATACCCGAACAGACTTTGCTCGTACCCAACGACGAGAGGCCTACTGCTATACGCCGTGGTCTTGTTCTGCAACTCATCGAGGCGATTGAGCGTGCTCTTGAGGAACACCCGGCCACCCGTCAGACTGACATTCTGACTAACCGTCAGCGAGAGGTCGGCACCCAGCTGGTCCTGCTTCAGCCACATGGCCGTACCGTCGGGCTGGGTGATCTTGTTCACCTCTTTATTTATATAAGGTGAGGTGCTGAGTGTCACGGAAGGCAGGTAGTTGGCCCGGAAGTGGCGGTAGTTCCAGTGGGCAGAGAGGAAGGCATTGCGCGCACTCTGTGCCGAAGGCGACTGTTGCTGTGCCAGCACTATCATATCCCTCATGCCCAGCGTCAGGGTGTCGCCTTCGGCCCTTGTGCCCAGGCAGATGCCCATCATCAGCACTATGTGTGTAAGTCTTCTCATTGTTCGCATAGATTATGTATAAGGAATGTTCTGCAAATCCTGATGCAAAAGTAGGGACAACCCACGGAAGAGCAATGGATTTTTATGCCCCAAAGTGCAGATTGTATGATAATCATACACCATTCTGTATGAAAATCATACACTTTTCAGCAAAATGACAAAGAAAAGTCATCGCTTACATTATTGTTATCAACTAAAAAACCTATCTTTGCAATAAGAATTGTGCATTGTGAATTATATCAATGTTTATCCTCAATTGTGAATTGTGCTTTGTGAATTATGAATTATAATACCCTTCTCGTTGTTGACGACAATCCTGCTATCCTCACAGCAGTGAAGATATGCCTCGATGGTGTATTTGAGCGCATCATCGCGCTCACCAGTCCCGATACCGTCCTTGCCACCCTGCAACAGGAGCATGTGGATGTGATACTGCTCGACATGAACTTCTCGCTTGGGGTCAACACGGGGCAGGAGGGTATGATGTGGCTCTCTGCCATCCATCGCAAGCATCCCGACACACCCATCGTGCTCATGACGGCCTATGCCGATGTGAAGTTGGCCGTGAGGGGACTCAAGAACGGGGCTGTGGACTTCGTCACCAAACCGTGGGACAACGACGAACTGGCACGCGTACTCAAGGATGCCATCGATCATAGCCGGGAGGTCGTTTCGCTCGATGCACTGGAGAGGGAACATGTGAAGAAGGTGGTGGACAAGTGTCATGGCAACATGAGCAAGGCGGCCGAACTGCTGGGCATCACTCGTCAGACACTCTATAAGAAATACGAACAATGCTCATCATAGTCCTCTCCCTTGCATTGCTCCTGCTCATCGTGGTGGGCATATGGCATCATCAGTGCACTCTGAAGGAGCGTGCACAACTGATGCGCGATGCCATGCGTCATCGTGACTTCATGTTCCGTCTGCCGACCAAGGGACTGCTCTTTGGCGAAAAAGCCTTACAGGAAGCACTCAACGACATGGGACAGGAGATACAGAAACTCGTGGCCCACGACGAGGTGGAGGCCTGGCAACGCCTCACCCGTGTGCTCACACATGAGATCATGAACGCTACGGCACCCATACAGAGCATCAGTCAGGCCTATCTCAGCCATCCTCATATCAAGGGCACACCCTACGAAGAAGGCATCAGGGCCATTCACGACACTACGCTCGGGCTCTCCACCTTCGTGGACAGTTATCGCAAACTCACCCAGTTGCAGGAACCCGTGAAGAAGGATGTCAGCCTTGCCACCTTCCTTTCATCCATAGCCACCCTCTATCCCGAACTCACATGGCGCATAGATGTTCCTTCCACCCTCATCTGGCAGGCCGACGAAGACATGCTCCGCCAGGTGTTCATCAATCTTGTGAAGAACGCCATCGAGGCAGACGCCAAGACCATTGGCATAGACTGGGAAAGCAAGGCAGATGCAAGCAGTGTGGGCCGACTCTATGTCAGCAACAACGGCCGTACCATCCCCGATGAGGTGGCGCGTGAGATCTTCATCCCCTTCTTCACCACCAAATCCTCCGGTTCGGGCATCGGTCTGTCCCTCTCCCGTCAGATCCTTCTCCGTCAAGGCCTGCTTCTCAGTCTCAAGGAGCGCCCCCTCCGCAACTACAATGTATCTTTTGTCATAGACAAGGACTGTTGATTTTACAAGCCCATTTTTACACTCTCGCTTACTCGCAATCTTGACAATTGACTTCGTCGAGCTTGCTCACGCTCGGGTATAATCAAACGAGCTCGTTATCCCTCTCGCTTACTCGCAACCTGACATTTGACAACACACCCTCCCCTCGGGGAGTTAAGAATTAAAAGTTAGCGGGATGCGAAGACTCAATTGTGCATTGTGCATTATGAATTTTGATTTGTCATTCGGGGGCTTTCTTCCTTTTTCTTTTTCGGGACAGTTCAAAAAAGACCTCAAACTGATGGTAAAGCGGGGAGCTGAGAAGAGATTTAGGGCAGGGCAGACTCAACGGCCTGTGATTAACGGCTGTATTACGAACAAAATATGTTAAAAGATTGGCAGACAAGGTAGTTTCCCACTACGAAAACTCTTTGCTTTCAATATTTCTAATTAACTTTGCATAAAAGAGACAAATCAAAAACATCATGAAACGAACACTCTTGCTATTGATTACACTCGTAGCCCTGACGGCACAGGCACAACTCAAGACGAAGATAGAGATACCCAGGCCCAAGAATGACAGTGTGCGCCTACTTTGTGAGATTTTTGAAATGCCTAGCGCTTTTGTCGGTGGCAATGATGAGTTGTATATATACCTCAACAATCATATAGATTACCCCGAGGCGTTGAAAAAGAAGAAAAGGAGCCAGTGGATAGAGGGACGGGTGGACCTGGATTTTGAGATCAGCCCCCGGGGCGAGGTCCAGAATGTCAAGGTAACTTCTTCTCCCGACAAATGACTCAGCGAGGTTGCCAAGAGACTCATATCCCAAATGCCACGATGGAAACCAGCCAGAAAGAGCAACCGTACCGTTACTTCTTATTATAGCATCAGTATTGATTATAATTTCGATGGTGATGGCAATTTGCTTCCCTTGCCCCCCTTATGTTATGGGGAAAAACGATTCCGGCTTCGCAGATTGATGAAAGAATAGCGAATCCAATGAAAGGCTGAATGAATAACAGTATAAATGAAAAACATTTTCAATCAATACAATATGAAAAGACTATTACTCTTAACATTTGCCACATTGCTGACGGTGGCATGTAAGCCCGGAGACGCCAACAGCAAAGGGTCGGACAATGAAGATGTGAAGGATTGTACAGAAGTAAGCGACAAGGCATTGCCTGTCGTGGCAGAAAGCGTGGATGATACTCCTACTACTGAAGAAAGGGTGAAGGCAAGGGTGCTGGACATCTATACTAAGGTGTTCTCCACCTACTCGGACGAGATTTCCGGGAAGGAAGATGTCAAAATGATACGCGAAGGCTTCCTCTCGGAGCATCTGAGGCTTTTAATATCTGCTTGCGAAACAATACAGGAGGATACAGGAGACCAGATTTTCAGTTGTGATCACTGGATTAATGCCCAGGACTATGAAGATCTTCAGTTGAAGGGTGCGCAGGTACTGTCGTGCACCGATGAGCAAGCTGAGGTGGAAGTTCGTTTCAGTAATTTTGGCAAGGAACAGGTCCAGATCTTGGTTCTCACTTATGACGAGAAAAAGCAGGATTGGTTCATCGATGATTTTTTGGATGAAGAAAAATTGAGTTACCGTCACTATCTAGAGCATTTGCTTTGAGACACGCATTATGGCCTGGTATATTTATCTGATATGTTGCATCGCAGTAAGTGGGCCTTTCCTGCTTATGGATAAGTTCAAGCCTGGATGTCTGCTTAGTATCCTTACCTTCCTCGTTGCCTGTTCTCTCCTATTCATGGGTGAGAAGTGTTTCGGCTATAACCCCTCTTGGTTCATAGGGACATCTGCCATGGTGGCACTACTGGTCCTTGCCGGCTTCGGCAGGATGATGCAGAAGAAGGGTCTAAAACTGTTGCCAGGATGCCTCATCAGTATGATTCTGCTCGCCATCTTTTTCCTTGCAGGATACTATGTATTTGAGGCGGGTGTAAAAATGATAGAGGGTGATTATTGATGTCCCGATTTTCATCTATGAATGCCGACCGCCGAAAGAATTGCGACTCCTATGAAATACTTATCTACGCAGAGTCAAAGGCATTTCTTAAAAGTCAAGGTAACCTGATTGATGATTTTGATCTACTCATAGGTTCCACAGCACTTGCCAATGACATTATGTTAAAAGATTGGCAGACAAGGTAGTTTTCCACTACGAAAACTCTTTGCTTTCAATATTTCTAATTAACTTTGCATAAAAGAGATAAATCAAAAAAGCCATGAAACGAACACCCAGGCTTTTGATGCTGTTGCTTTTTGCCCTGTATGGCTGTGTCAGCAAAAGTCAGGTTGACAAGCAACGCATAGACCGAATCACCGGTGTAGAGTTTCCCATGTATGAGGTTACTGACATTCAGAATCCGGGCATAGGATTAAACGGTGATTACGATGCTCTTTTCCATCTGGAGTTCAACGAATTGCCCGGCGAGGCTTTTTATAAGCAGATTGACAAGAAGATATCTCTTGGCGATACATGCTGGTGCAAGGATGGCAACGAATATAGGTACTATATCTTCTGGGGAGCCTCTTATGGCAAAGTGCCTGAAGGTGAAGACCCAAGGGATGAGAGATACCTTGGCATCACGATAGAGAAAGGAGAGAAGCACTTCACTATCCGTGATGGCGCATGGTGAGTGACTATTAAGTGCCTATTATCATGAAGAAGCGCATCATCTATCTCCTTTGCATCTGCCTGCTGACCTTCCTTGGTCTGACATCGCGTAGTGTGCCATTCCTACCCTCACAGACGGGGGATACACTCTGGGCTATGACTCTATTCTGCTTCCTGCGTTTTCTGTTCATTGACAATAGCTTGAGCACAATTGCATGGGCGAGTCTGACTCTATCCTTCCTCGATGAGTTCTCCCAGCTTATTCAGTGGCCGTGGCTTGTCAGTATTCGCAATACTTGGTTCGGGCACATGCTCCTCGGCCAAGGCTTCCTGTGGCAGGACCTCGTGGCCTACATGGTGGGCATCGCACTCATGTACCTAATTTGCAGAAAGTTCCTGAAATGACAACACGGATTGGCAATAGCCACCCCTTTCTTCACTTTTCCACTTTCGCCTTCATGCCATATAGAAACGATTCGAAATATATCAAAACAAAATATCAAAATCAAATTTATATTTATAAAACCCTCAACACCCCCGAACCATCAGTATTTACTGGCATTTCCAGCGATTCAGTGGAGGGTTCTTATGCAGACTTCGCTGCTAAGCGGCAAGCCGAGCGAAGGGTTTATCGCGTCTCAAAAGAAAAAATCTTCGCCCAAGGCTCAGCCATATAAACCACATCCTCTCGATTGTTCCATACCACACAGAATACTTTTCCATGCCAGACGGAAAAACTTTTCATAGTCAAGGGAATGCCCGAGGCTCAGTTATCTAAGGTACTTTTTTTTTAGTTCTATTACGAACAAAATATGTTAAAATCTTGCTGACCGTGCGTTTTTCCTTCTACGAAATGTTTCGTTATTGATGTTTTTCTCTAACTTTGCCCAAAGAAATCACAGAGATATGAGAAAGCAGAAAGACAAACGAATACTGACGGAGAGCGAGATAGAGATAATGAATCTCGTGTGGCGCGCAGGCAAGGAAGTGTCGGTGCGCGATGTCATGGAGATGATGCCCGAGCCCCGACCAGCCTACACCACCGTGGGAACCTTCATGAAGATACTCACCGAGAAGGGGATGCTGGAGGTGAAGAAGCACGAAGGAGATGGGAAAAGCTTCTTCTATACGCCTCTCATCGGGAAGGCCGAATACCGCAAACGCGTGCTGGAAGTGATGAAGCATCAACTGTTTGACGGTTCTCTCAAGTCGTTTGTCAACTTCTTCGTGGAAGAGGAAGAGATCAGCCGTGAAGAACTGATAGCTTATCTTGAAGAACTGAAAAGCCAACGCACTGAATCATGACTGCCTTTATCATCTATATCATCAAGTGGGCGTTTGCACTGACTGTGCTCTATTCGCTCTACGGGCTTATCCTGCGACGCGAGACCTTCCACCACATCAACCGTGCCGTTCTGCTTTTCATTCTGCTGAGCAGCATGGCTCTGCCTATGTGCAACATAGAGCTGAAATCCAGCAACCCCATCACACAGGGTGCACAGCGCATAGAACAGGCGGTGAAGGAGGAGGCAGAAAGGAGTATCCGGATTGAGGCAAGGAATGGGTATGAGGCCGATGAAACAAGGCTGACAAACATAGTAGAGGCTTCCGGCCTTTCCCATAAAAACGGTTCATCATCGACAAATGTCAAGGATGCAGAGAAACTGTCGGCCGCCTTTTCATGGCTAAAGATTCTTGTAGGCATCTATCTATTGGAGCTTATCATTCATCTCGTACGTTACTTCATCAACCTCGGCCTCCTCGCGCGCATAATATATAAAGGTAAGCGGGTGACGGTGGAAGGCATAGATAGTCGTTGGCATGTCATCCTGACACCCAGGGCCGTGATGCCCATGAGCTGGATGCGCTGGATCCTGGTCAACGAACAGGACATCAAGGAGCCCTGCCTCCTGCAGCACGAAGCAATACACCTCAGCAAGGGTCACTCATGGGACCTCCTGCTCTGCGAACTCACCGCCCGCCTCCAGTGGTTCAACCCCCTGGCATGGATGCTCTGCCACGACCTACGCGACATACACGAATATGAGGTGGATCGCGAGGTGGTGAAGACGGGAACCAACCGCGATGTTTACGAAGAACTGATCATCCAGCGTGCTACACAGACCGCCCTGCAGTGCGTTACCAACGGGCTGAAGCACAGCATCATAAAGGACCGTCTCTGGATGATGTATGCCAAGCCTTCCAACCGACTGGCCTGGCTCAAGGTGCTCTATCTCGTGCCCTTGCTGGGCCTGTCCGTGTTGGTCTTTGCCAAACCCAACCTGATCAGTGAGATAAAAGAGCAACTCCAACCTGAGGACAACCTGGCCGAACTCGAACTGCAGACTATGGCCAGATGGGAGAAGTGGGTAAGGAAGGAACGCGAGGAGTATGTTGTGAAGACGCCAAGTAAGGATGATATGAGAGATGCGTCCTACTACTTCTATAGCCCTGACGGGAAGATGAGTCACATGTGCGAGTTGTTGGTCTTGCAGTGGTCGGACACCACTGGTCATTGTGGATATTTCTACGGCAATAGCGACGAGTTCGACCGCAAGCGCAAAGGTTATATGCCTGGCTATTTCGTACAGAGACTGGAGGGTGTAATCAAGGACGGCAAGTATTACTTCTTCCTGAACATGAAGGGAAAATCCTTCCTGAATGCACCTGTGGACTTGACTTACAAGAGCCATTTCGAGGCATTGACGCAAGACTTCTACGAGGGTTGGAAAGGGAAGACCGTCGTGAGCCAAGATGTCACCTACACAGGACGGCAAACGGAGGACGGATCGATGGAACTGAGAAACAACACCTACCCCTATGAGGAAGGGAGCCGGCTCTTCAAGCCCGTCAGCGAGCAAGAGGCACAGAAGTACGGCAAGGAGTTGTTGAGCAAGACCTTGCGCAAGAAGAACGCCTACATACCGCCGTATGACACGGGACTTACACAGGAGTATGTCTTCGTGAACTACAGCAAAGCCTACCACATCTTTGAGCAGGATGGCGACAACCTTGTGTGTTATGCCCAGGAATACACGCTTCTGCCAGCAACATCTGGGTACACAAAACTCTATACTGCAAAGGATGGCTGTGGTTTTGTTCGTCCTGTCAACGTTCAGTACGAACTGAATATGACCTTACCAGAAAATTATTTTCGAACCAGATCGCTAGATAAAATCGACATCTACGAACATCCCGATGAAAAGGCACGCCTTATCGGGCAGATAGAACGCAAGAGTGGAAGGGTGTACGACTACTACCCTTGTCTGGGACTCGAGAAGGGATTCTTCAAGATAGAGTGGAATGAGAAGACAGGCTATGTGCTTCAATGCCTTATGGCATGGACACCTTTAGGTATAGAATAAGATAAGAAATTATGAAACATATTTTTACCGTTATATTCTTCGTTCTGTTATCATTTTCATTTGTCTCGTGTAGCCATGTAGATGAAGAGACCGATGCAAAGGACACTCCAGGTTTTGCCCTCAAGCGCAAGGTGGCAAGCATGCTCCGCCATGATAGCATACCCGAGGCTATAAAACTGGTGGAGAAAGGCATGCAGAAGTATCCTGACGACTTGCAACTCATTATGGTAGAGGGATTTCTGCTTCGTCATGATGGTAAGGTGAAAGAGGCAAAGAAGGTACTCAAGAAAGCGTTTGCCCGCCCTTCTGACAAGGATAAGAAGGTCAAGAAGAAGTTTTCCCTGACTGACGACCTTTGCAGGGTGTTGTGTATAAAGATCTATGACGAGAAGGGCCTTTTGCTTGCCTCTGTCATAGACCAGATACTGCAGAAATATGACGACAGTAAAGATGAGGCGATGCCTGTCGTGGCTAACCTCATGAGATGTGTCACCCCAAAAGATATTGAGAAGTCGCTGTTCTTCACTGGCAGTTGGCTCTACTTGAGCGATGAGGCGTGTCTCTCACCTGTCATGCAGATGAAACGCCTCAAGATGCTACTCATACACGAAGCTGCACAGGCCTATCGTGATGATATGAGTCAGCACAGTTATGTTGTCAACGAGAAGGGGCAATGCCTTTTCCGACTCTTTAACCTGTTATGGCCTGACAATCCCGATGTGCCTTTTGCCGAAGGGGTATGTCTGTATAGCAAGAAGGACTTTCGCGGTGCTCAGGCATGCTGGAAGAAGTCGCTCGGCATTTGCGACAGTAAGTCCGCCTCTCTGGACAATGCCGTACATCGTGCCTTGTGTCTGCTCTGCCTGCAGGGTAAAAGGGCATATCATGAGGAGTTGGATCGCATCGAGACAAACGAAACTTTCAAGGAAGAGTTTGAAGCCAGGGCTGATGTGGATTTCATCCAATACATTGACTTGTTACGAAAGAACACACTCAGCATTCTGGTGAGACAAATCTGCGAAAAAGACGAACAAGGCAATCCCATTGAGCCAGAGGGTATAGACTTTTACAATTTATAAAAATATTTTAAGCGAATAATATATTATGGAAACGATAAAAAGCATCTTAATGATCATCTGTGTCCTTGCTGTGGGCATCCTGATCTTCTGGTTCAGAAGTTGGTTTTACGGGAAAGACGGACCATTGGAATCTGTCGGTATGTCGGAAGATGATGAGAAAAACCTGCAGAAACTTCTTGACCGGGGTAAGATTACCCAGCAAGAGTATGATGAAGCCATAGCCAAACTGAAAGAGAAATGAAGACTCTGAAGATTCAACTGCAACACTGCCATTGAGGCAACCACGCTAAAGGAGATGCCAAAATCCGGATGAACCTAATTTTGCCCACATCCACCGGTCACGGTAGTTGTGGGCCCGTGTTTGTGCTCCTTTCGCCTTTTTCGAGGGAAAATGTGTGGTGTTCGGAAATTATTTACTATCTTTGCAAACGAACATCACACTTAAATAAGAAAATCGACTATGTATATAGACAACAATCTCTATGTGGCCCACTCTGCAAAGGGCCCTATCTGCCTCACAGGCAAGATGTGTAACCGACACGGACTGATAGCCGGTGCCACGGGTACGGGTAAGACGGTGTCGCTACAGGTGCTGGCCGAGACATTCAGTCAGGCTGGCGTGCCTTGTTTTATGGCCGACATGAAGGGCGACCTCTCAGGTATCAGTCAGACGGGTAAGATGACGGGCTTCATCGAGAAGCGCTGTGCGGAGTTTGGCATAGAGAACCCCGAGTTCCAACCTTGCCCCGTGCGTTTCTACGATGTGTATGGCGAGCAGGGATTCCCCATGCGTACCACCATCTCGGCCATGGGTCCGCAGTTGCTCGCCCGCCTCATGGACCTGAATGAGACACAGGCCGGTGTGCTGAACATCGTGTTTAAGATAGCCGACGACAAACAGTTGCTACTCATCGACCTGAAGGACCTGCGCCTGATGCTCGACTTCGTGGGTAAGAACGCCGCTATGTTTACCACCCAGTATGGCAATGTGGCTGCTGCCAGCATCGGTGCCATACAGCGTAGCATACTCGCCATAGAGCAGGAGGGCGGTGATAAGTTTTTCGGCGAACCTGCCTTTGATGTGAACGACCTCCTGGATGTGGAGGGTGGCAAGGGCGTGATGAGCGTGCTGGCTGCCGACAAACTGATGCTCAACCCTAAGATATACAGCACCTTCCTGCTGTGGCTGATGACCGACCTCTATGCCAAGTTGCCCGAGGTGGGCGATCAGGATCTGCCGAAGTTGATCTTCTTCTTCGATGAGGCTCACATGCTCTTCGACGGTACGAGCAAGGCGCTTGTGGACAAGTTGGAACAGGTGATACGCCTCATCCGCTCCAAGGGTGTGGGTATATACTTCATCACACAGTCGCCTACGGACATACCCGATACCATACTGTCGCAGTTGAGCAACCGTGTACAGCATGCCCTGCGTGCCTTCACCCCCAAGGATCAGAAGGATGTGAGAGCCGCTGCACAGACCTTCCGTGCCAATCCGGAGTTTAAGACCGAGGATGCCATCATGAACCTGGAGACGGGTGAGGCTCTCGTGTCGTTTCTCGATGCCAAGGGTGCTCCCGGTGTGGTGGAGCGTGCACGAATGTTGTTCCCCTTGAGTCAGATAGGTGCCGTGACGGAAGGTCAGCGCCTGGACATCAAGAATGCTGCCCCTGCACGCATCAAGAGTTATGAGGACTACTTCGACCGTGAGAGTGCCTACGAGGTGCTCGTGGCTGTGAACGAGCAGATCACGGCTGCCGAGGAAGAGGCACGCCAGGCCAAGGAGGCAGAGAAAGAGGCTGCAAGAGCCGAGAAGGAGGCAGCCAAGGCAGAGAAGGAAGCCGCCAAGGAAGCGCGTGAGAAGGAGAAGGCCGAGAAGAAATCGAGTGGCTGGAAGCGTACTATCTTCGGCACGATGGTAGGTGCCGTGGTGACGAGCGTAGCCCGCAGTCTGGGTACGAGCGTAGCCAAGAAGATCACCGGTACGGGTTCGTCATCATCGAGCAAGAAGGGTAGCAGTAAGAGCACAGGATCGGACATCCTGGGCAAAGCTGCCAAGACCGCTACTACCACGGCTACTCGCAAGATCACCGAGGAGGTGCTGAAGTCGATATTTAAGTGATGTGGCGTTGAGCGATGAGCGTTGAGCGTCGAACGGAAATATAGAAAATAGACTTCCGTAAGTGAATAACTTGCAGAAGTCTATTTTTTTTATTGTTTTTGCGAGATTTGGAGCAATCGAGCAATCGGGCTATCGAGCTAACGAGAAATCAAGCTCATCACTCGACTCTCGACTCTCACCGCTCACCGCTCGACCCTACTTCCCTTGTATAATCTTTGCGAACTCCTGGGGAGTGATGGTGACGGGACCGCTCATGAACTCGGGGATGTTGTATGAGCGGAGGAACTGCAGATGATAGTCGGGATGTGCCTGGGGCAGTTCGAAGGGACGGGTGAAGGAACCGTCGGGATTCATGTGGGTGATGAAGGGACGGGTGAAATTACCATCGTGACGACGACTGCTGAAGATGATCCACTTGCCATTACTGCTCCATGAGTGATAGCTTTCCGTCTCGGGTGAGTTGACATCGTCGAGGGGACGGGGGGCAGGGAAGGCACACGCATGTCTATCGGTGGCATCGGTATCACCTTCATTCGCCTTATCGCTTGTTTTATTCAAATCGATCATGCAGAGATCGCTGGAGTTGTGCCAGATGTGGAAGATGCCGTACTTGCCCAGCGTGAAGAGGAGGAGCGTGCCGTCGGGTGAGATGCGGGGCAGGGTGGCGCTCAGGCCGTCAGCCTCGGCATTGTAGACCATCTCACGGGGACCAAACTTCTTGCTCTTGAGGTCGAAGGCACGGCGGTAGAGGTTGTAGTGCACATCGCGATAGTTCACGATGAGGTCCATTTCCTTGGTGATGGAGGGGGTAGAGTCGTGCTTCTCGTAGTGAGCAGAGCAATAGTAGAGATACTTGCCGTCGGGACTCCATGCAGGGAAGCAGTCGAGGTCGTTGGTGTCCTTCTCAAGCGGATAGATCTTCTTGGATTGTATGTCGTAGAGGATGAGGTCGCTATAGGTGTCCTGCACCTCAATCTTCTGCGGGTCGTAGGTGTAGAAGGTCTGGCCGGTGCGGTTGCTGCTGTAGGCAATGAGAGGCTCGGTGGGGTGCCATGCGGGATACACACCGCCACTCTTGATGGTGTCGCCATTGTCCTCGATGGTGAGGATGACACCGATGGAATGCTTCTCTGTGTGACCGTCGTATGAGATGACCGTGCCACCCAGATACTGACGGGCATGGAACTGAAGGCGGTTGGGGTCGTAGTTCTGATAACTATGGCAGTTGATGCACTGTCCGTCCTTCTCCGTGGTGTTGATCATGTTGCTGTAGATGACGCTCTCGTCATAGTTCTCCAGGCAACGCTGATTGATGGTGAGACCCTCGTAGGTGACATAGGAAGGCGAGATGAGACGGTAAGAGATGTAGGGGTCGATGCTGTCGGCCGACACATAGAAGTGGAAATCCCTGAACTTCGTCCACTGGCCTCCCTGCTGTGCATATACCTCCACGCCGATACTGCCGTCGCCCTTGAGCGCCAACGCCTTCATCTCCTCCCAAGCCTCGGGAGAAGGGCATACCTCATTGGCCGAACCGAAGGTCCATGCCTTCTCACCTACAGAGAGGCGAGCCACGAGATCGTCGGCCCCTTCCTCGATCATGAAGGTGAGGGGAGCCATGTTGGAAGGCACTGTGACATCGATATAGTCGGGATAGATGGCGGGGAGGCTATCCACGGTGGTGAACTGCGAAGGAACGGAAGGACCACTGCAAGAGGCCATTCCTCCCAAAAGTATCATTAGCAGGATATAGATTGTCTTCTTCATATTGCTTAATTTGTCTTTTGTCCCCTTACGAGGAAGTAGAAGTAGTAGAAGGTGTTGCCATAATAGGGCTGGAAGGCGATGCGCTTCTGCTGTTCGGGCAGAGGAGCGATGTCGGCACGGCCGTTGAAGTTCATGAAACTCTCATAACTGCGCTTCACCGACTCATCGAAGGGGAAACGCTTCATAGCCTCCGCATTGTTGACATCGGGCCACATGATGCTGGGTCGGTTGGGCTCGAGCATGCTGTAGAGCAGGGCCGCCTCCTGATAGTGGCGAGGCATGTGGAAGCCCGGCTCCTTGGCGTGCATCTGCACATACTCATAGAGGCGAGGCCAGAAGAGGTCGATGTCCTTCATGATGAGCGAGCACATCAGCGTAGCCTCCTGATATATGGGGTCGGCTCCATGACCGTTGGCAAAGGTGCGGAGCAGATAGAGTTCGACAAGCGTGTTGTCACCATCGAGACGGTCGCCAAACTCCTTGAGCTGGCAGATGGGGGCGAGGTTGGGGTCCTCGCGCATGAGTTCGGGATGCCCTATGAACTTCTCATAGCGCTCTGCCCAGGCACGATGGTATCGCGTCTTCTTGAGCAAGTTGAGATACTTCTCGGCCACCTTCCACTCACTCTTGAGCAAGGCACAGCGCGCCATGAAACGGAGGTGCTCCACCTTCCAGCCAAACTCCACGCCGTCCTCCATACACCAACGGTAGCAGAAGTTGAGCTTGCCATAGTTGTAGTAGAGCAACTTACCTCCCACCTGCGTCATGCGAACCTGCAGACTGTCCATCATCTGATCGCGAGCGCCCTCGAGGTAGTTGAACATCTCATCGCCTATACGGCCCAGACGGAAGAGTGCCAGATTCTTCATCATCACCATGACGCGCGAGGGTTGCTGGAGCGTGTCGGTCTCCGTCCATGCAGGGATAGCCTCGAGCGTGCCTTCCCAGTTCTCCTCCTCCACGCAACGGTTCATCACGAGTTCGCGCTGGAAGTTGTCATTGTGGTACCAGTGGAGGTTCATCAGGTAGGCCGGACCGCCAATGGTTACGGCCACTATGAGTATTCGGCAGAAGGCTTTGCGCCACTTCGTAAGCCCCATCTCCTGGATGGGCAGGTAGAGGCACGCAATGAGGGGAAGGAATGTGAGGAAGAGCACATAGTACACGCCCTTCATGCTCTCATTGGTGGTGGCGCTGAATTGGAACGAAGGCATGCAAGCCTGATAGATGGTGCCGATCTGCGTCTGGCAATAGATGTGATCGTAGGCCAGGCGAGGCACAAGCTGGAGGCACAGGCCACCGATGATGATAGGGCAGACAAGTGCGAGGGAGGCCATGAGCCTCTTGCTGTTGGGGGTGCCCTTGCCGCGGATGATATCCTTCAGCGAGTCGGGGATGAGCATCAGGCCTACACCTAGGAACGACCATGCTCCCATCCACTGATAGCCCTTCCATGCGAAGACTACCAGCCAGAGCATGCTGACGGCGAGCAGGGCAAGGTTGACTGCAGTGCTTCCCGACTGCCAGCAGATTCTCTTCTGTATGAGGCGATAGAGGGTGAGGGCGTAGAGGGAGAGCAGGATACCCAGCGTGGGTACGAAGAAATAGCCTTGCAACTTCGTGTAGTAGATCCAGTAGCCCGTCTGCACGATGCAGGTCATTAGCATGATGATGACGGGCAGACTGAAGAGGAGGTTCCAACCCTTCAGACGGAAATTGTACTTCATCAAGGCAACGATGTTGAACCAGAAGAGAGCCATGAGGGCGATACCCCACTGGGGATGGTAGAAGAACTGCGTGGCCCAGCAACCCAGCCATGAGAGCGTACCGCCAGGGTAGATCTGCATGCCGTCGTAGAACTGCTGTGTGGGGATGAAGAGCGAGAGTTCCTGACTGCGGTAGAGCATCTCCCACTCCTGCGTGAAGAGACTTACACACAGCACCGCGATGGTGAGCACCACGAGGGCAGAGGGGAGCAGTGTGCCTATACGGCCCATGATGCCGGGACTGCTCGTTGAGGTGCTCTCTGCGACGGGTGTCGCCACTGGGTTTGCGCCCAGAGGCGTATGTTTGGTCTTTGCCTTGTTGTTTTTCATTGTCTTTGTTTGTTTTTACAAGCCTCAAAGGTACTATGATTTTTTGCTATCTGCAAGAAAACGATAAAAAAAGTGGCTCTCATACCCTTACTTTCAAATGAAAGTATTACCTTTGCTGAATGAAAGCACATGTGTGCTCACAACTTTGCTAATAAGATTCTAACATAAACTTAAAACATTTTATCCATGAAAAGACATGTTCTTTTAGCCTGTGCCGTGGCTTGCTCCCTGTGGGCCGGTGCACAGAAGACGGGTGCAAAGCCTTACTGGCTCGATGCAAACGCCAACCGCATCAATGTGGAGGCGCCCCGTGCAAGTTTCCTGCCTTTTGAGACTACTGCGCTCGCAGAGAAGGGCGACAAGAAGGCCAGTGATCGCTACATGAGCCTCGAGGGCAAGTGGCGTTTCAACTTCGTGAAGGACCACAACAAGGCCCCCAAGGGGTTTGAGCAGGCTGGCTTCGACGACTCCAAGTGGGAAGACTTCCCCGTGCCCGGACTCTTCGAGCTCAACGGTCATGGTGACCGCATCTATAAGAATACCGGTTATGCCTGGAGCACACAGTTTGCCAACCAGCCCGGTTTCGTAGAGGAGAAGAACAACTACACCGGTTCGTATCGCAAGGAGGTGGAGATACCTGCTTCGTGGAAGGGTGAGAGCGTGTATCTGCATGTGGGTTCGGCTACGAGCAACCTGCAGGTGTGGGTAAATGGCAAGTTCGTGGGCTACAGCGAGGACAGCAAGGTGGCTGCCGAGTTTGACCTCACCAAGTATCTCAAGCCCGGACAGAAGAACCTCATCGCCATGCAGGTGATGAGATGGTGTGACGGTTCGTATGGAGAGGACCAGGACTTCTGGCGCTTCACCGGTATCGCCCGTGAGGTGTATCTCTACAGCCGTCCCAAGGTGCACATCCAGGATATGGGTATTACGCAAGACCTTATAAATAACTATAAGGACGGTCAGCTCACCGTTCGCACCAACATCCCCGGTGGCAAGGGCCTGAAGTTGGCCTACAGCCTGAAGGATGCACAGGGCCGTGAGGTGTTCAGCGCCAACGATGCCGTGTCGGCTACCCAGGTGAAGAAGGTCATCGAGGTGGCTGGTGCCAAGCAGTGGTCGGCTGAGATGCCTTACCGCTACACCCTCGATGTGACCCTCACCGACAGCAAGGGTAAGGTAATAGAGAGCGTGAGCAACAAGGTGGGCTTCCGTAGCGTGGAGATCAAGAATGCACAGGTGCTGGTGAACGGCAAGCCCGTGCTCTTCAAGGGTGCCAACCGCCACGAGCTGGATCCCGACAACGGATATGTGGTAAGCGTGGAGCGCATGATACAGGACATCAAGATCATGAAGCAACTCAACATCAACGCCGTGCGTACCTGCCACTATCCCGACGATCCCCGCTGGTATGACCTGTGCGACGAGTATGGTATCTATGTGGTAGCCGAGGCCAACTTTGAGAGCCACGGTATGGGCTACGGCGATGCCCGCCTGGCACAGAACCCCATGTACAAGCAGACCATCGTGGAGCGCAATATCGCCAACTGGCAGATACAGAAGAATCATCCCTCTGTCATCTTCTGGAGCCTCGGTAACGAGAGCGGTTATGGCGACAACTTCGAGGCTGCCTACGATGCAGTGAAGAAGCTCGAGACTGACTTCGGTGGCAAGCGCCCCGTGCAGTATGAGCAGGCTTATCAGGACATGAACAAGAAGAGCGACCTCTACTGCCCCATGTATGCTGACTACAACAACTGTGAGAACTACTGTAAGAGCGATAAGCCCCGTCCTCTCATCCAGTGTGAGTATGCCCACGCTATGGGTAACTCTATGGGTGGTATGAAGGAGTATTGGGATCTCATCCGTAAGTATCCCAAGTATCAGGGTGGTTTCATTTGGGACTTTGTGGATCAGGGTATCCGTGGTGTGAGCAAGGTGACCGGCAAGCAGATTTGGATGTATGGTGGCGATGAGGGTCGTTATCCCGCCAGCGACCACAACTTCAACTGCAACGGTATCATCGCTCCCGACCGTAGCTTGAATCCTCACGCTTATGAGGTACAGTATTGCTACCAGAACATCTGGGTGAAGAATGTGGACCTTGAGAAGGGTTCGGCTGAGATCTACAACGAGAACTTCTTCACTTCTCTCTCTAACATCCGCCTCACACTCTCACTCGTATGCAATGGCAAGGTGGTGGAGAGCGTGCCCATGGACAACCTCGACGTGGCTCCCCAGCAGAGCTATAAGGTGAATTTCGGCGCTCAGGCTGCACAGTTCATCAGCCAGCTCAAGGATCAGTATCCCGGCCAGGAGATCCTCGTCAATGTGGACTTCTCGCTGAAGAGCAACAACGGTCTGCAGAAGGCTGGCGATGTGGTTGCACGCGAGCAGATCGTGGTTCAGCCCTACAGCTTCCCCTCTGCCAAGGATGTACTTGCTGTGGACGGCGCCAAGGGTGAGTTTGACAGCCAGTTGGCTTGCTACACGCTCTCAGCAGGTGGTACCACCATCACTGTGAACCGCCACACGGGCGACCTCGACTACTTCGATGTAGATGGCAAGCCTATGCTGGAGGATGGTTACAGCGTGTTGCCTAACTTCTGGCGTGCTCCTACCGATAATGACTACGGAGCAAACTTCCAGACCCGCTTCAAGGCATGGAAGAATGCAGAGCGCAGACTGAAGAAGGTGGAGACGGGCGAGACCGACGGTCAGGCATCGATCCGCGTAGAGTACGAGATGCGTCGCACCAACTCTACCCTGGTGCTCACCTATATCCTCTCACCCGAGGGCGCACTGGTGGTGAACGAGTCGCTTACCACCGACAAGGATGCCAAGGAGAAGCCTCAGTTGCTCCGCTACGGTATGCAGTGGGTGATGCCCGCAGAGTATAGCACCATCGAATACTACGGCCGTGGTCCCGGTGAGAACTACATCGACCGTAACAACTCGGAGCGCATCGGCCTCTACAAGCAGAATGTGGCTGACCAGTACTGGGGTTACATCCGTCCTCAGGAGAGCGGTAACAAGACTGATATCCGCTACTGGCGTGTACTCAATAAGCAGGGTCGCGGTCTGGAGTTTGTGGCTATGGGCAAGATGGAATGCTCTACCCTCAACTACCTGCCCGAGGATCTGGACAGTGGCGACGACAAGGGCACTACACAGAAGCACTCTGGTGACCTCACTCCTCGCAAGTTCTCCGTGATCCAGGTACAGCAGCGTCAGATGGGTACCGGATGTGTCAACAGTTGGGGTGCATGGCCTCGCACAGAGTACCAGATGCCCTATCAGGACTACAACTTCAGCTACATCGTGAAGCCCGTAAAGTAAAACCTTTCCTACACCCTCCCGAGGTCCCCCCGCCGATATGGGGGACAGGGATGGGGTAAGAGCACATAAAAAAGCCGCTGGCAAAAATGCCGGCGGCCTTTTTTGTTGGTTTGTCGTAGCCTAAATGATGGTTACAGTTTTTTATTTTTGAAATGGTGAGATAACCAAAGTTTGGGAAGGGATTTTTACTTGGTCATCTTCCACCAGTCGAAGTTGAAGAGATTGCGCTTCTGCATCTTGGTGCCCTTGAATACGAGGTAGAGGTCGTGAGTACCCTTAGCAGTGGGAGCAAGGTTGGTAGAGAGTTCCTCGTACTTGAAGTGTGTGTAAGGCACCTGGAGGGTACCGATCTTGGGACCGTCGATGGCGTCGATGTGGAGCTCGATGCTACCTCCGTGCATACCTGCAGATACATTGGCGATGAACTTCTTGGCACCGGTGCCCATGTTGACACCCATCAGGAGGATGAACTCATCCTCGTCGATGTCGGTCACGAAGAGGCTGTTGTGCCAGGGACCAGAAGGATTCTCGCGAGTGGTCTTGAGTCCATAACCCCAGCGCATGGTCTCTGCCTCAACACGGCGGAAGGGGTCGAAGGTGCCAACCTGCTCAAGCTTGCAGTCGAAGAAGTAGGGCAGTTCTTGAATGGTTCCGTCGGCATTGTACTTCATCTCTGCAGCCGAAACGCTACGCTGCTCTGCATGGCGACTGGTCTGGAAGCGGTATACGTCGTAGTTGAGACCGAAGCAGTATGACTTGCCCTTGAAGTCGATGATACCGGGATGGTTACCACGAGTCTGGGTGGTGTGGTCCATGATGTGACCCTTGTACTCCCAGGGACCGGTGATCTTGTCGGCCATAGCATAACCGATACCCTCGGGACAGCAGGTTGAGGCAAAGGCCATGTAGTAGTGACTGCCATGTTTGTACACCCAGGGACCTTCCTGATAGTCCTTGATTTTGGGGAGCTTCTGGATCTCACCGCTGGTAGAGATCATATCCTCGTTGAGCTTCACATAGTAGGTATTGGGGTTGCCCCAGAACATGTAGGCCTGACCATCGTCGTCGATCCAAACGGTGGGGTCGATGTCGTCCCAGTGCTCTTTCTGCCATACGAGGGGCTGACCCAGAGGATCGCGATAGGGGCCGGTGGGACGGTCGGCTACGAGTACGCCGATACCATTGCCATGGATGGGGCAGTACATGTACCACTTGCCGTTGCGCTCGATGACTTGCTCGGCCCAAGCACCGTTGTTGCCCTTGTACCACTTGAAGTCACGCAAGGAGGCTACTTGGCCGTGATCCTGCCAGTTGACCATGTCGGTAGAGGTGTAGAGGAGCCAGTTCTGCATGTTGAAGCCCTCGGCACCATCCTCGTCGTGAGTGGTGAAGAGATACACGGTGTCGCCATGCACATAGGGTGCGGGGTCGGCGGTGAACTTGGTCTGCACGATGGGGAGATTGAGCTTGGAAGCCTTGCCCATCTGTGCCATTGCGCCAGCAAAAGGCATAGCCATGAGGCTGGCAGCGAGGAGTAGGTTCTTTGTTTTCATTGTTTCTTATTTGTCAGTTTGTTTAATCCTTAATTTTTTATTTACTTGGCCTGCCACCAGTCGAAGTCGAAGAGATTGTCCTTCGAGCCGGCCTCGCGTGCCATGAACTTGAAATAGACATCGTGCTTACCCTTGGGAAGCTTCTTGTTGAGCTTCATGGTCACCTGGTCGGTGCTGGGACCAGAGATGACGATGGTGGCAATGGGAGTAGAGTCCATGTTGTCGAGGAAGATGTTGATATGACCGGGGTTCTTGAAGTTGGTGACAGCAGCAGTGAACTGCTTGGCACCCTTCTTGAAGTCCACCTCACGAACGCGGATCCAGTCGCCCTCGTGAATCTCGGTGACATAGTGCTCGGTGCCAGCCATGTGGTCGAGCTTCACACCCATGCTCTGCGACATTGTCTCTGCCTCTACGCGCTTGTAGGGATTGAGTGTGCCACGAGGCTTCACACCCTCCTTGGTGAAGGGGATGAAGGGGATGGATCCGTCCTCGTTGAACTTAAATTCCTCGATAGCCGTAGAACGGTCGAAACCGCCACCTCCAGGCAACAAGCCGTTGTGGTAGAACATATAGTCCTGACCCTTGAAGGTGATGTTGCCACCATGGATGGTGAAACTGTTGGGCGCCTCGTCCATGATACGACCACGGAAGGTCCAGGGACCGTTGACGGTGGGAGCGGTAGAGTAGGCCATGTACTCGGGTACACCACCAGCGGGATAAACCACATAGTAGGTGTCGCCACGCTTGGTGACCCAGGGACCTTCCTCGTACTGTGTCATCATACGGTTCTTACCGATGCTCCAGTCCATCTTCGACTGCAGTTCGCCAAAACTCTTGGGGTCGGTGTATCCGGGTACCTCCTTGTAGCCGTCGGCAAAGGAGATCATATCCTCGTTGAGCTTGCCGTACCAGAAGCCCTTGTTACCCCAGAAGAGGTAGGGCGTACCGTCATCATCGATGAAGATGGTGGGGTCGATGAAGCCGAAACCTGTGGCGAGAGGACCGCCGATGGCATCCTTGTAGGGACCTTCGGGCTTGTCGGCTACAGCTACGGCCAGCGCATCGCCGCCGTCGGCCTTGTTGCAGCATACGTACCAGTACCATTTGCCGTTACGCTCTACAGCCTGTGCTGCCCAGGCCTTGTTGCCCTTTTGTGCCCAGGCGAAGGTCTCGGTGCTGACGGGAGTTCCCATGTAGGTCCAGTTGACCATGTCCTCGGAGGAGAATAGTAGCCAGTCCTTCATGTGGAAGTTCTTGGCATTCTCCTCGTCGTGATCCACGAAGAGATATACCTTGTCACCGTGCACATAAGGTGCAGGGTCGGGGGTGAAGAAGGTGCTGATGATAGGGTTTTGTCCCTTGGCGCAAAGCGATACTGCACCAAGAGCCAGAACGGTAAGTATGTTTTTCATATTTTTCATATTGCGGAGTTTTTTTTGTTTTTGAGGTTAGGCCTTGTGGAAAAGCGCAAGGAACGGTGGTTAGGGTGGCTTACTTGACCAGTCTCACCTCGTAGATTTCGCCAACCTGCTTGCCAGGCTTTGATACGAACTTCACGCGTACCTGCTTCTTGCCCTGAAGTGCAGAGGCGGGTATGGGGTAGGTCTCATACTTCCACTGCGAACTGCGCCACTTCTTGCTGTTGTTGACAGAGGTGACGAGCACATCGTCCACATAGAGGTCGTACTCACAGGTGCGCCACTCGTCCTGTCCCCAGTAGCGGATGCGTACGGAGAGGTTGGTCTCGCCCTGGGTCTGCATGAGGTAACTGAAGGAAGCACCGTTGCGTGCATCGCGGAAAGGCACATTGTTGGTGACACCCTTCGTAGAACTAGCATCTGCCTCCATGAAGTGGTCGCTCTCGGGCTGTTGCTCACCGGGCTGAACCTTATCGGTGGTGCGTGCCTCAAGTGCCATGCGCTCTTTCTCCTCGGCTGCGAGTTTGTCGAGATAAGCCTGATAGTCGGTATTGTTCAGACCAAGCCAGTAGAGCATGTAACGGCTGTCGTGAATCTCAAAGAAAGGCTGGAGCTCGCCCTCAATCTTATTGCCCATCTGCGTCTTGAGGTTGAAGTGCAAGGGCTTGCCGTTGATGGGCTGGAGGTCGTTGGCAATATCCTCCAGTGAGTTGGCAATGAGGAAAGGAGCCTGGTCCACGGGAAGTTTTCTGCCCGAAGCCATCTGACCGAAACGGCTGTCGTCGGCCAGCAGGTGAGCCATATCCTCGGTGCCGGTCTTCATACCCAGCACAATGGGACCGTAGAGGATAGAGATGTACTGTGGTACATTGGGCATATGCTCGATAGAGGCATGCATGGGGAAGTGGATGTCGATGACATCACCCTTCTTCCAGTTCTGACCAATCTCTACATAGGTACCGGGTTTCCAATTGTCGCTGGCCACCTTCTTGCCATTGATAGTCACCTCAAATTCGCCTTGTCTTACCCAACTTGGATAGCGCAGTTTCAGGGCGAACTTACCCTTGCCCTGGGTGACAGTGATTTTGCTGTTCTCGCCATAGGGGAAGGCTGTCTCCTGACGCAAGGTCACGCCATTCTCCTTCCAGTTGAGTTCGGATGCTACGAAGAGGTTGACGCTCAAGGTCTTGTTGTTGTCCGTCTTGGTGTAGATGAACTGTCCGTACTTACCATGGTTCTCCATACCCGTACCTACACAGCACCACATAGCCTCATTGGGCACGGAGTAGTTGCGATAGTGGCGTGGACGGGCCGAGGTGAAATACACATATCCGCCATGCTCGGGATGCTGGGTGGAAAGGATGTGATTGAATGTGGCACGCTCGAAGAAGTCCGCATAGAGCGCATTGTTGGGGTCCATACGGTGAAGGTCTTCGGTGAGCTTCAGCATATTGTTGGTATTGCACGACTCCAGACCGTCGACATCCTGTGTCCAGTCGATGCATGCTTCCACGCTGGGGAAGTGCTCACGACGACTGTTGCCACCCAGTGAAAGACTGCGGTGGTTGACCACCTCCTCCCAGAAGAAGCGAGCTGCTTCCTTGTAGTCGTTGTCGTTGTCCAGTTCGCCGATACGGGCAAAACCTACCACCTTGGGCACCTGTGTGTTGGCGTGCTTGTTGTCGAGATGCTTGGCATCGTGCTGCTTCATGGGGTTGAGTAGCCACTTGTGTGAATAGCGCTTGGCCGCATCCATGTATTTCTTCTCGCCTGTGAGGAAGTAAGCGTCTGCCAGTATCTCATTGATACCGCCGTGCTCCATGCCCAGCACCTTCTCCAGGTCGGCATCGGTGTATTTGGCTGCGATGTCGATCATCCAGTCACAGCAACCGATATACAGTTGCTTGGCATCTTCGTTATCGCAATAGGTCCATGCATCGCGCAAGCCAGCCTGAATCTTGTGAATGTTGTAGAAAGGCACCCACAAGCCGTTGAATGGGCCAGGATTGCCATTCTTGAAGGCTGTCCACACGCGGTCGCTTCCAGGTACGCCACCGAGATAACCCTTACCCCACACGGGGTAGTTCTTCTCTGCTGCCTCTGCGCATTTCTTCAGTTCGGCAATCATGTAGAGCATCAGTCGCTCACACTCCTTGTTGCCCTGTGCTGCATAGAAAGCGAGTGCACTCAGATAGTGTCCGCCCACATGACCGTCCAGTCCGGCCCAGTTGGGGAAGTAGGGGGCTATCTCGGGCAAGCCAGCTTCCTTGCGGAAGGGAGCAAGCAAACGATCTACATCATAGCGAAGCAGATGGTGAGCATTGAGGTCGGCAGCATGCTTGAGCACACCGTCGAGCAGTGTGACATCGCCGAGGGGGAACTCATCAGCATAGAGCTTGTCTTGGGCAAAACCGCTCAAGGAAGCTGTCATGGCGAATAGGAGCGTAAGTGTTTTTCTCTTCATTATCGTAATTAGGTTTTGTTTGATATTTTTTCTATTAGATGTTTCTATCAAATTTTGTTAGATGCTATTTCTATTATATCCTTTCCCTGTTTGATGCTTTTCAGGTTTTATACTTTTTGCAAAGTTAATGATTTATAAGCATATTACAAACATCTTATGTAACATATTATTGAGTGGATGTAACATTATGTTGCACCAAAGTATCAATTTTAATGAGTGAAGCCGCAAAAAAGAAGAGTGGACAAGCCTTTTTGACCTGTCCACTCCTGCTTATGTGTTTAGTTGTCTAAACTTTGCGAAGATGCAATGCCTTATCTCTGAGGCAAGGGGAAGTACCAGTTTTGGGTGCTCATCAGTTTGCCATAGAGAGCGAAGTCCTTCTCACCGTTGCGCTTTGACACGCGCTCAGCGAGGTAGCTCGCATCGCCACGACGGTGTGCCACACGCATAAGGTCGAAGAATCGTGTGCCCTCGAAGGCAAGTTCCATAGCCTCCTCGTCGACGATGAGGTCCTCGATACAATCCTGTACGATGCTGAGGTTAGCCTCGTCGTAGATGTCCTCCTTGGTAAGGGTCTTGCCATAGTTCTTCTGTGCCACCTCAGCAATCTTGTTTACATAGTTGTAGAGGCTACGCTTCTCATCGAACTTCAGCATACCTGCACCGTGGTAGTGGATACCGGTGGTGATGTAGGTACCAGTGGTAGGAGTGTTGTAAGAGAAGGTCTTGGGATCAGATGCCGTATTGGAAATCTTATAGAGTACGGGTGAACTTGTACTGCTTGAGAAGAGGCTCTGGGTCTTGAGGTTGAGGAAGTCAACACCTACGCTCTTCACGCGCTCCTCACGGCTGATGTAGTCGCAGATGACATTGTTGGCCAGGTTGGGATCGGGATAGTTCATGTACGAGGCAGGCTCGTAACTGTGAGCCAGGGCACTAATGCCCTCTGCATTCACACCCTTCTCGTCTGCCAGTTTCTGGATGTACTGCTCAGCGCTTGCTTCGAGGTCGGCCAGATGATTGATCTCCATCTCAGGTTCGTACATCACCTCTTCGGTGGTGCCATCCTCCCATGTCACATTGCATACGATGCTGGTGTACAGGGTGTCCTTGATAGCATAGTGCTCCTCGGTGTCGGGCAACCAGTTGTCGTTGTTGCAAAGACCATTCTTCAGGATAGCAAAGGCATATCCGGGATAGCCAGCACGGTTGAGTGCCTCAGCAAAGCGCAACCATACCATCGACTTGCGGTAGATCATAGGATAAACAGTGGTGAATGCACCGTTGGGATTCTGCTTCGTTACGAAGTACTCCTTGTTGCTCACACCGTTGCCATAGTTCTGACGGTACTCCTGTACCCATGAGCGACGCGCATCGCCCACTGCGGTGTCCACGGTGAGCACATTGTCCGAACTCTCCACGGCAGATTGGTCGGCTGCGATGTAGTACTCGAAGGGAACAGCCTTGCACTGTGCGTAGTAGCCATCGCTGGCACGCAACTGCTTCACATCGTATTGAGGTGTAAGAGTGACACCGGCCGACTTGATAGTGTCGCCTTCGCCGCTCACATGAATCTCGCTGGCAAAACCGAACAGCTCGTTTACACCGCGCAACACCGTACCCCAAAGTTTGTTGCTACTTGAAGGGATAGCTGTGATAGCCTCAGTGTTCTTGCTCCATGCCCCCTTCTCAGTCCAGGGTGTACCTGTGTGTGTATAGTTGGGCTTGTCCATACCCTCACCCATGTAGCCGTAGCTGTAGTAGTCGCGGGGGAGAGGACCACCGGCACGCTGTTCGTTCTTGGGAGAGATGAAGTTGTAGTAGCACTGTGCAGCCTTCTCACAACTTGCGGCATCGCCCTTGGCCAGGTAGAGGTCGCCGAGGATGAGGCTGATGGGAATCATGCACTTCTCGCTGTGACAAACCTTGTCGGTGCGTCCGTACTCGTCATACTGGGGGAAGCCATACTGCTGTTCCACCTCGTACATCTGCTCCAGTTCGGGAGCGAGGAGGTCTGCCAGGTTGTCCACTGTGGCAGTCTGATGCTCGGGGTCGTTCATGAAGTTGTTGATAGCATCGGTGGTGAGCAAGGTCTTGGTGTAGAAAGGCACCTCGCCATACACCTGTACCAGCTGAAGATATACCCATGCGCGGATGGCGCTCACCTGTGCATACTCCTTGAGCATGTAAGGCTTGAGCGTACCCGTCTTGCGCAAGGTGTCGCAGTTGGCCATATAGGCGTTACAGCTATTCACGATGTGATAGTAGTCGCTTGCCTGCAGATAACGGTTGCTACCATCCTGTGCGATGTCCATGTCGAAGTTGAGGATGGAACTGATGCTGTCGCTGAGGTAGGTTGTTCCGGAAACGAGGTCACCGCGGCACTCACCGAGGATGACATATCGCTCACCGACATTTTGAAGAGAACGGAGGATGCCCCAGTACGAATACAAGGTATCTTGAGCCACTGTATAAGAGTGGCGGTCGCTGTCGGGAGAGAGCATGTCCTCACATGAGGTGGTAATTGCTCCCAGACCCATACAACTTAAGATAAGGGCTATGATTGATTTTCTTTTCATATACTTAATTATATTAAAGTCTGGTTTTTACAGATTGAGACTAACACCAATGTTGAAGCTACGACCTGAAGGGTTGATACCGGTGTCGATACCCTGATACAGCACGCTGTTGCGGCTTGACATTTCGGGATCGGTGCCGAGATACTTGGTGATGGTGAAGAGGTTGTTGCCCTCAGCCCATACCTTCAGACCCTGCAGCCACTCGTTGTTGTAGGGCAGGTTGTAGGTGAGGCGGAGGTTCTTCAGCTTCAGGAAGCTACCGTCCTCAATCCAGCGGTCACTCATACGCTCGTTGTTGCGCCAGTCTTTGCTATCCATGTAGCAAGCCTTGGGGATGTTGGTTTGCTGACCCTCGTGAGTCCAGCGGTTCTGCATAGCAGAAGTCTGGTTGTAGGTAGTGTTGCCACCCTCGAGGATGCTACGCTGGTAGTTGTAGATGTCGTTGCCCAGAGAGTACTTGAAGTTGGCATCCAGTCTCAGGTTCTTCCATGAGAGGCTGGTGTAGAGGTTACCGTAGATGTCGGGGTTGGGGTTGCCAATCACTACCTTATCGTTGTCGTCGATCACACCGTCGCCGTTCTGGTCGATGAAGCATACATCGCCAGCCTGGAAGTTGCGGAACTTCTGGCTGGGATCAGCCAAACCGGTGGGGTAGGCCAGGTGACCCTCGTTGCTGTAGGCGATATTGCCGTTGGCATCGAGCAAGGTGATATTGGTGGTGGTAGCCTGGGCTGCGCTTGTTGCATCCTGGAACACACCATTGGTCTGCCATCCGTAGAAGCTGCCAGCTGCGTAGCCTACAGCGGTGAGCACATTGCTCTCACCATAGATACCAGAGGTATAGCCGTTGATAAAGCCTTCGTGAACATAGGTGTTGAATTCAGCGTTGTAAGACTTCATCTCAAACATATTCTGCAAGGGCAACTGAGTAATCTTGTTGTTGTAGTGGCCTAATGTAGCACCTACTTCCCACTTCCAGTCCTTGGTGTTGACCAGTGCGGCATTGGCATTGAACTCGAAGCCTGTGTTGCGCATGGCACCATCGTTGGTCCAGTACTTCTTCATACCTGAGATGTAGTTGAGGTCCTTGACGGTGAGCATGTTGTCGGTGTAGTGCCAAAACAGATCCAAACCTGCATGCAGGCGGTTGTTGAGGAAGCTACCCTCGAGAGCAATGTTGAATTTCGTGGTGGTCTCCCACTGGATAGAGCTGTTCTCGATGTTCTTGAGGTACAGACCTACGGTGTTCTCTGTCACCTGCTGGCTCTCCCAGTAGGTACGGGCAGCATAGTAGTCGAGGTCATCGTTACCATTCTGTTCTGCGCCTGCGGTCAGTTTGAGGTAGTTGATACCCTTGCTGGTCTTAAACCAATCCTCGTTGCTGATCACCCATCCGAGTTGCAATGAGGGGAAGATGCCCCAGCTTACACCGCAGCACTGGAAACCGTCGTTGGTGTTGCTACCAAACTTAGAGCTGGCCTGGGAGCTCATTGTGAGCTGTGCGTAGTAGCGGTTGGCATAGTTGTAGGCAGCATCCAGATAGTAGGTCATGTCGATCCAGTTGTCCTTCGTACCGCCATAGTTGGGATAAGCCATATCCTTGCTGTAGTTGGGCAACTTATCGTTCTCGTTGTTGTAACCACGCATGAAGCTGTAAGAGTACGAGTAGTTGTTGTATCTCCATCCACCCATAGCGCTTACCTTGTGAGCACCGTAGGTGTTCTTCCACTCCAAAGTGAGGTCGTTGTTGAGTGTGGTCTCCTTGGTGAACTGGCTCTTCAGCACAGAGGTGATGTCACCGAGGTCGGTCAAGGTGTACTTGGTGGTACCTGCAATGGGGAGATAATACTTCTCATTGTTGCGGTTCATCTGATAGTGGAAACGATCCTTGATGCTCAGTTGCTTGGTGATCTGGTACTTGGGAGCTGCGTTGATGCTGATCTGAGTGAGCTCAGCGTAGTTCTTGTTCTTGCCCTGACCGTTCTCCAATACCCAGTAGGGGTTGCGGAGACTCTCGTTGATACCCAGTGAGCGGGGGAACTTGAAGGGGTTCTCAATCCAGCGGGTATTGTCCTTCGAAGCATACTTACCGGCATACTCCTTTGAGAGCGACAACTGGTTGTTGTTGAACTCGTCCATATACCATGCATAGGGGCTCAGCATAGGGCTCTGTATGAGGCCCAGTACATTGGTCGAACCGATGTTCTGCATCTCGTAGTTCTCACTCCAGCCACTGTCCATTATATGGTAAGCATTCTGGTTGTAAGAGATGTCGAGTTCGGTGCTGATCTTTTCGCTGATCTTGATGTCCGTGTTGAAGCGGATGTTGAGGCGGTTCATGTCGTTGCCCACCTGAGTACCCTTACCCTGGGTGAAACCTAAGGCGAGGTTGTACATACCAATCTCATCACCACCCTCTACATTGATCTTGTAGTTCTGTACGAAGGTGTTGCGGTACATGTCCTTCTGCCAGTCTGTGTTGTTGTGGAACACATTGTAGTAGTAGTTGGGACTGTCGTTGAGGAATGCATCGCCGATGTTGTTGGTGTTGTTGATGGTCACATCGTTTATGGTACTGGTGAGGTCGCCCAGATAACTGCGATACTGGCTACCGTCGAGCATGCTGAGCTTCTTGGGTGCAAACTCCATACCGCCGTAGAGACGAACATTGATCTTGGTGGCCATGCTCTTACCGCGCTTCGTCTTGATGACGATGACACCGTTGGCGCCCTTTGCACCGTAGAGTGCTGTACCATTCTTCAGCACTTCGATGCTCTCCACATTGTCGGGGTCGATGCCTGCGAGGATGTTGTTGAAGTAACCCTCGTGCAGAGAGGTGCGTTCGTACTCAGGGTCGATGATGTTGCCATCGAGAATGATGAGAGGCTGTGCGTTGGCATTGATGCTGTTCACACCACGGATGCTCAGATAGTCGCCCATGCCGAGCAATCCGCCACGGCTCACGCTGCGTACATCGCCAGCCAGTTGCAGTTCCATGTCAGTCTCTATCGACACGCTGCTGCTTTCGTTGAGCACAGCCTTCTTGCTGCTTGTGATGTTGGTCTCGTCGTTGTAGAAACCGCGGAGACTGCTACTCAGGATAGAGGCATCCTGATGGTCCGAACCCTTCACTGCCAACTGAGTAGACTGGAAGTCGGGTGCGGTGATGACGAGGGTGTTGACGAAGTCGGGGATATCTATCGAGTAGGTACCGTCCTCATTGGTCAGCACAGAGAAGTTGGGGTATCCCAAGGCACGGATGATGGCTCCGCTGACAGGTCGTCTGGTAGCATTGTCATAGATGGTACCTCGAACACTCTTCTTCACATATTTTTCTGCTTCCTTTGCAGCTTCAGCTGCTCTTTTCTTGTAGACAACAACAGCTTGCTCGTCCTCCTCCTCTTGTTCCTGGGCAAAGGCGGGAGCGATGCCGGCAAGAGAGATGAAGGTGAGACAGAAGCCGTAGCGTAGTGTCTGCAGAAGGAATCTATTGCTTATTTCTTTCATTGTGTTCATCTTATATATTTATAAGGTAGGGATTCTATTATTCTTCTCTCTTCTTGATTGCAACAACCGTGTTGTCGTCCTTGCTTACGAGGATAATCTGGTCGATGCAATAGTCGTGGCTATAGCCCAGTTTCTTCTCAGCTGCGCTGACATCGGCAGTGAGCTCCAGCACGGGATAGCTGTGAGAAAGATTCTTGTAAGAGTAAGGGAAGACAAAGTCCTCAAATACGGTCAGCGTATCTACCTTGGTTCCATCATAGTCGATGTACTGATCCTTGGCGGTGGTGAGCGAAGCCTGCTTAGCCACACCCTTTGAGTCCACACCTTCGTTGTTGACATAGTAGAGGGTAGCCTTCAACTTGTGCTTCACGGGGATGGTGTCGCCGTTCACGACCTTACCCGTACCGCGTCCGCTGTTGTTCACGGTGAGTACGATGGTCGAGTCGTTGCTGGTCATGTAGTAGTTGGGCACCATCACCACCTTGATGTCGTAGCGTCCGCTCATCACATCCGACTCCTTGTTCTCACCATCGTTGCCCTTCAGCTTGAAGCTGATAGAAGGCTTGCTGTTGTCGTTGTTGGGGAATACATAGTAGAAGTTGTTGTGACTCACGCTACCAGTGGCGTCGCTCCACTGTGTGCTGTTGCTGAAGCTAAAGTAAGTGGGCGAGTCGGCAGCCTGGTTCTTCCAGTTCTCCTTGTTGTAGAAGGAGTTGATTCCTCTTGAGTTACCCACCTCTACGATCACATTGGGCTTGTAGAGCTTGCTGGGCACATTCCAGTGGTCAGCCAGCACACCATAGCCGTTGCTCAGCTCCATCTTCTTGCCGTCGAAGAGCGTGCTCTTCTCCCAGTTGGCATCCGAGCGCAGAGTGTCGCCGAAGGTGTTGATGAAATACTTGGCCGAGGCACCCTGCTCAGCCAGGAAGTCTCCGGCAGTCCAGGTACCCTTGCGACCGTTGGCGTTGGGCTGGATGTTGGTGTTGAACACGAGGGGAGAGATGATATCCATCTCGATGCTCTGGCGAGTCAGCGAGTCCTTAGTCTCGGCAGTGATCTCGCGGTTGGCTGTCATGTTGCGGTCAGCCTTTGCATTGTCCACATAGTTGTCAGCATAGTTGTAGAGGGGAGCCAGTTTGCTGTAAGCTTCCTCCCATGCGCCATCGGTGGGGATGAGCATGATGAACGAGCTGTCCTCCACCTCGATGTGAGCACCGAAGCTCTCCATAGCGGTGAGGTCTCTCTCGGGGTTGGTCACCGAGTTGCGATGTGTGCTGTGGAACATAGAGTTGGTGGTCTGGTAGGCGCTGTCCACATAGGTGGGATAACCGTTGGCATCGGGTGTGCCCTCCAGACTGTTGTTCTCGTCGAAGTAAGTAGTATCGGTGCTGATCACATACTCGTGGAACTTTGTGATGCCTACATTCTTCGCATTGAGTCCGTCCTTGATGTACTCGTACAGACTGTAGTTGAAGGGCAACAAGGCCTTGGTGGTGTGCAGCGTACCGTTGCTTGCGGCGATGTTCATCTCGTTGAGAGGCGTGTTGGCCAGAGTCTTCTTGGTCTGGTCGAACACCATGATCTTGCCGTTGAGCATGCGCAGGGTATCGATGCTACCCGTCGACACATTGTTGCGCCACAGGGCGATGCTGTTGGCAATGAGCTGTTGCTGTACGCTGTAGCCATTGTTCTTGGCGAGTTCCATCCACTGGTTGTAGCTCTCCTCAGTGAAAGCATCGTTCTCGGGAGCCCACACGGTGAGGATCTGGTTGCTGTTGAGCAACTGGTCGTAGGTGAAGTCCTCCTGTGTGGCATTATTCTTCATGGGGTGCTCCTGGTCTTTGTAGTAGCGTGAAGCCTGTGCAATGGACGCAAAGCGCGACAGGTTGGGATTGCTCTCAATCTGCTGCCAGAGAGTCTCTGCTACGGTAGTGCCGTTGTCGCTTGCGTTGTAGTGCTCATCCCAGGTGTCAGAGCATCCCGTAGCAATCAGAAGGACGACCCCCATCCCAACCTTCCCCGTGGGGAAGGCATGGAATGTCTTGCTAATTGTATTCTTTATTTTATTGATAGCTGATTTCATATTATTCGAATATTAAAATCTTTTGAATTGTATTTCGTATCCTCTCCCTTCCGCCAGGCATCAGCCTTGGTGGAGCGGGAAGGGAATGGGGGCTTTACCAGATATCCTCAGGCATTGCGGGATTGTCGTAAACCTCCTTGGCACAATACTCGAGATAGTCCATGTACAGATAAGTTGCGGGGTCGTCGAGTACGGTCTTGAATCGGATGTAGTAGGTCTTGTTGGGATCCATCTTCTGGCGCAGGAGTATTCGGCGCAGACAGGTGTTGTTGGATCTCATCATGGTGCTTGTACCGGGACCACCGGCCGACATGATGTTACAACCCTTCATGTAGTCGTTGTTGCGTAACTTCTTGTCCACTTCAGCGTTGTAGTCGTCATCCTTGGCATTGTCGGGCTCCCAGCCGATATCGCTCACGATGTTGCCATTCTTGGTGTGACGGGTGTTGTCACCACCCTGGCGCAGGTCCATAGGAATACCCTGAGCGTGCATGTTGTCGCGGTCGGTACCGAAGTACACCTGTACCATGGTACGCTTGTTACCACCACACTGCATACCGTAGCGTATCTCGTAGGTACCCTCTCTGGGCACGGGAGGAAGCTCGAAGGTTACATCCTGCACATTGCGGATGGTCAGCTCATCGCCCTGCCAGTTGGCCCAGCCACGGCCACGGCCAGTCCAGTAGTTGAACTCGGTGTCCTCGGTGATCCAGGCGTTCTGGATGTAGCGATAGGTGTTGTCCGATGGGATGTGGATGTTGCGATGCTTGTCATCCTCGTTGGGATTGCATCGGATGTCGTTGTTGATAAATTCAGGCCACATAGAAGCCACATCGTAGCGTATGCGGTGCTTTTGAAGCTCGTTGCGAGTGTTGTCGTCATAAGCCAGCAACTTGTTGAGGGGATAAACCATGGCGTTGCGCAGGTCGTTGTCGCCCTCAAGGTTGGGCTTGCCCACTACCAGACCCTCGTTCTCCACGGTGCACGACAGCTCGCTGTAGTCATCGTGAGGACCGTTGTTGAAGCGTGGGAAGCGGTTGAGGTATACATCCGACGACTTGTTGAGGCTATAGGCACGGCCAGCCTGGTATATCTTGAGCAGTCGGCGCTTACCCATGGTGGTGTAGAACTCCTCCATAGGCACGGTCACCACCTTGTTGGATGTGGTGTAGCCTCTCTCGTTGTAGTGATAGATGAGGTTGGACACGGGCAGACGCTCGGGCAGGATGTGATAGGTCACAAACTGGTTGAGCAGGTTGGCTGTCGACTTGTAGTTCTCATCATCCTTGGCATCGGGGTAGAGACCCTGACCGGCGATATACGATCTTACATCTGCGATGCTGATTTGGTCGTAGGGCTTACCGATAGCCTCGGTCCAGAAGTCGTCAGTCTCCAGGAAGAGCGTGTATCCGTAGTAGCGGTGCTCGGGAGTGTAGTAGGGACCGGGAGCCTCCTGGGTCTCTACGCTCATGATCTTCTCGGGAATCTTGCCACTCTGGTAGAGATTCTCATATACCTCGTCCTTGATGAGGTCGAGTGTGTCGAGCAGACCGCAAGCCTCCACCAGCGTTGACATCACATAGAAGCCCTCTCTCTTCTCCTCTATGATCTTGCGGATCCAGGTAGATACAGAGTTGTTGCTGGGGTTGATCACGCGGTTCACGGCATGAAGCACACCGTTGATGGCAGGAATGTTCTGGTTGCGCTCGTCCACAGGACTACCGCTCACCATGTATATGTCGGTCTTCTTGTCGTAGGTCACATTGAGCTTACGGTCGTACATATTGGGGAGGGTAAACTCAGCGCCGTTCTCTGTGGGGAACGAAGAAGTCTCATAGGCAGCGATGTCGTCGCCACCGTCGATGATACTGTTGTACACGATGACCTTCTGTATAGAGTCCAGTTTGTGAGGATCGGTGAAGGCATCCCACGAAGGTGAGTCGATGAGACCCAGAGTCACCAGTGAGTCGAGGTATATCTGGATAGCCTCGTTGGTGGGTGCAAAGCAAGTGTAGTTGCCTCGCGCGTTCATCAACTGACCTACGGTCGACTTGCTCTGTGTGCTGATGGGCACGGTGTAGAGCAACTTCACATATTCGCTATACTGCTCATGCTTCTGCAGGTAGCTTACGATGGTCTCGTCTTTGAATACATATCGGTCGGACATGTCGATGTTCTCCTTGCAGCTCTGTGCGGAAAACATTCCCACACCAGCAGCGAAAGCGAGAGCCATGTTCTTCAGTTTATATAGTTTCATGATTGTATTTCTCCTTTGATTAATCATACTTAGACTTGTTCCATACAGGATTCTGCTCCAGATGTCTTACGCCGTTGTCGTCAATGCTGGCCTTGATCTCCATATAGTGGATGATGTTGTAGAGGCCGTAGCGGTTCTTGAAACGGTTTTTGAGCAATGTATAGTTGTCGCTGAAGGTTGAGCGGAGGAAGTTGTCTACCATCAGGTCCACACCAGCCTTGCCGTTGTTGACGGGACGGTCCTCGGTCCATTCGCGCTCATCCTGAGTGTTGTTCACACCACCGGCGTGACGCTCAGCATAGCGCACCAGGTCAAACCAGCGCTTGCCTTCGCCCAGGAACTCTATCAGTCTCTCGTTCATCACAGCCTTCTCGTAGTTGTCGGCCTTGGGAGCGTTGCCCAGGGTGGCAGCGTTGTCACACTGGTTCACACCGCCCGAAGCATTTGTCACATCCTCGCTGGGCTGTGCCGAGTTGGTACGGTCGTCGTTGCAATACCAGCGACGGTGGTTGGCATTGACATAGCGCATAGCCTCCTGGTTCTCGTTGAGAGCCACGAGAGCCTCAGCCTTGATGAGCATCATGTCGGCCATGCGGTACACAATCCAGTGGGAGTAGGTGGCACCTGACTGATCGATGGTGATAGCCAAGTCCTGAGCCTGCTTGGTCTCAGGCATGTTGGGGTTCACCTTGCACCACTTGAAGCAGTAGGGGTTGGGATAGTCGGTGAGGCTTGCAGAGTTTCTCTTCCAAGCCGAGAACCACATACGGCTGTCGCGAGGCATCTCGGTGATGTTCTTGGTATAGACATCGTTGAGGGCATTGGTGCTCACGCAGAGTCTCACACCCTCGCCATAGCCCCAGAGGGCGCTGTTGATGGGGTTGCTGCTCGACTCCTTCTCAGAGAATTGCAACTCGAAGATGCTCTCCTGACTGTTGCCCTGTGCGAAGATTGCGTTGTAAGCCCTCAGGCGTGGAGCCTCACCCTTGTTGAATCCGTCAAACTCGTTCTTGTACATGTCGCAGTTGGTCAGACCATAGTTGACCATCTCTACCTGGTTCGACTCGTTCTTCTTTCTCAAGTCCAGGTTCTGCTTAGCCAGAGCCTCGAGAGCCAGGTCAGCATAGTCGCAGGCGATGCGGTAGTCACCCTTCACCGTGTGTACGGTGTAGATGCTGTCGCCGTTCACCACCAGGTTGCGCACACGGCTGTTGGGCTGTATGTTTCTGACTATCACGGTATCCGTAGAGCGGTCGGTGTTCTGCTTCCATCGACCCTCGTGCAGAGAAGCACGCCAGAGGTACATGTCGCTCAGCATGGCGTAGATAGCCGCGTTGGTGATGAGACCCTTGGTGTCGGAGAGCTGTGAGAAGTAGGTTCGTGCCGTACCCTGCACATTCTCCACATCGAGGATGAGCGAGTCTAGTACCACGAGTTGGTTGGTAGCACCGAAGTACTGCACCTCGGTATCCTTGTTGATCACCTGTGTAGAGAAGGGGATGTCCTTGAATGCTCTCAGCAGGTAGAAGTAGTTGAGTGCGCGCAGGGCGGTCATCTCAGCCTTCATCTGGAGCCATTCGCTCGAGGTGAACTGCTTGTCTCTCTCGAGCACCTGTTCGCCGTGCTGCAACACCTTGTTGCAATAGTTGATGGTAGTGTAGATGCTTCCCCACTCAAAGTAAGCGTAGGCCGAGTCTCTTTCGAGGTTGCCTTCGCGTATCTCTCTGAATCGGTCGCGATCGTCGGTATTGCTGCAGTTGTTGTTCCACTCGTAAGCATCCGAGCGCAGGTCGCCCCACTTGGTCAGCTTCTCGAGTGTGCTGCACATATTCTTGTAGGCTGCGTAGCGCACACCCTCAAGGTCGTTCTTGTCTTCCCAGAAGTTCTCTTCTACGATCTGTGTCTGGGGATAGACCGTAAGCCAGTCCTGGCACGAGGTGGTGGCAAAGAGTGCCACGCCAGCCAGGCAAGCTACCTTATATATATATTTAAGTGTTTTCATTCTCGTTATGATGCTTTAGGTTAGAAACCAACATTGATGCTTGCCGTGAAAGACTTGGCACGGGGAGTCTTGCTGTTGTCGGTAGCCACAGCATAACCTCCGATACCCACCTCGGGATCCACACCCGTGTACTTGGTCCAGCAGAACACATTGTTGATGGTACCGCTGAGGTTGAGGCTCTTGATACCGCATGTCTTCATCCAAGCCTTCTTCGTGTCGAAGTTGTACTTGAACTGGATGTACTGCAGACGCAGGTAGTTGCCGTTCTCCACATATCGGTCACTGGGCAGTGAGTTGTAGCTTGAGTAACCGTTGCGCGAGGTAAGTGCGCGAGGTATCTCAGTCTGGTCGCCGTTCTGGCGCCAGCGCCATGTGGTAGCGTAGCTCTGGTTGGTGTTGTTGAGCATGCTCTCGTAGTTGGCACGCGCCATGTTCACGATCTGGTTGCCCATACGGAAGTTGAACGAAGCATTCACTTCAAACTGTCCATAGTAGAAGTTCACACCGAAACCACCATAGCACTTGGGGTTAGAGTTGCCCAGGTAAACCATATCGTAGCGGTCGATGTTACCGTCGTGGTTGATATCCTCGTAGATGGCATCACCACCCTGGAACTGGTAGCGTGAGCCCTCCGTGTAGCAGTAGTACATGGGCAGGGGGAAGCCCTTGGCGTCGGTCAGCATGTTGCCCTCGCCGTCGTAGGCGATGGGGCAGGTGCTGTTCTCACCGCGTCGTGCAGCAGCAGCGGCGGTGTTGATGGGATAGCCCTTGGCATCGTAGCCGGTACCCAGGCGTGAAGCCTCCTCTACATTGGCCAGGCGCTGACCCTGTGCATCCACCTCGGCATAGCCGTAGGTAGCCCATGAGCCGTAGGTGTAGCCGTTGTGGTCGTAGTCGTAGCGATATACGCCCTTCGACTTCAGACCGTAGATACTACCCAGTGCGTTGTGCACCTGTACACGCTGGTTCCAGCTGAGGTTGGTAGGCTCGTAGGTCTCGCTTCCGTTGAGGTTCTCAAGGATGAGAGGATTCATCTCTGCCACCTCGTTGAAGTTCTGGCTGATGTTACCGCGCAGACGCATAGAGAACTTACCCTTCTTCAGTATTCGTGCGGTGTTGGCATTCAGCTCCCAACCCTTGTTCTTCATGTTGCCGGCGTTCACCCAGTCGAGCTGTGCAAAACCGTTGGCGCTGGGTATGCGCAGACGGCTCATGAGCAGGTCGGTGGTGCTCTTGCCGTAGATCTCAAACTGGAGGTCGATCATCTCGTTGAGGATGGAAGCATTGAAACCGAGGTTCCACTGGCTGGTCTTCTCCCACTTCAGGTTGGTGAGCGAGAGGTTGTTGGGGGTTACTACACTGTGACCGTTGTAGTAGCCGTTGCTTGAGTACTTGTTGTACTGGTTGCCACCTGCACCGCCGGTGTTACCGGTGATACCCCATGTGGGGCGGAATGAGAACAATGACACATACTTGCTCAGAGGTTCCCAGAACTTCTCATCGCTGATGTTCCAGCGAGCACCGATAGAGGGGAATGTGCCATACTTGTGGCCACGGCCAAATGAGGTGCTACCGTCGGTACGCACGGTCAGGTCCATAGAGTACTTGCTCTTGTATGAGTAGTGTATCTGCTCCATGAAGCTATGTCCGCGCCAGTCGCTGTTGCTTGCGCCGGCACTCTTCTGCAGAGCCACCACGGTGGGGTCTGTGATGCCGTCGGGCACATTCCAGAGAGCCTGGTTCTGACTGCTACTGTTACCCACATGCATGTCGAAGCGGAACGATCCGCTCAGGCTGTGGTCGAGGTTCTTGAAGTGGCTGTAGTACATCAACTCGTGACGGGTGGTGAACTCGAGCGACTTGTACTCGTCGTTGCTCACCTCGTTGCGCTCGTTGTTGCCTACCGACGAACTGTTGTCGCCACCCCATACCCAGGGCATAGTCTTCAGTTCAGAGGGGCAATACTTGTCGTTGCTGGTGTTGTTGATGTTGAGCTGTACATCGGCGCGGTAGTTCAGCTGGTGCTGGTCGCGGTCCTTGCCCAAGAGCTTGTAGGTGATGTCAAACTGAGGAGTCAGGTTGTACTGCTTCATGAGCCACCAAGCCTTGTTGGCACGAGCCACGGGGTTACCGTTCTGGAACATATCGCTCAACTGCCAGCTGGTCATCGTACCGTCGTTCTCCAGTCTGCTTGAGTTCGACGATGACAGACCGTAGGCGGGTCGGAGCATGTTGAAGTAGTTGCCGGTGGGGTTGCCCATGGCGTCATACTCGTAGATGCTCATGTTAGGCATAGCTGTGTATGCGCGTGAGATCACATCGTTGCCGTAGTTCTTGTGGTTGTTGGTGAAGGTCATGTTCACACTGGCGTTGAACTCGATGCGGTCGCTCACCACATACTGCAACTTTGTGCTCTCGGTGAACTGGTCCATGGTCTGGCCGATCACCGAACCCTTCGACTTGTTGTAGCCGGCACCGATACGGAAGGTAGCCTTGTCGCCACCACCGGTCAGACCGATGTAGTAACGGTGTTCCTGGCCAAACTGCTTCACGGCACCCAGCCAGTCGGTGTTGTGGCTGAAGTGGTTGTAGATGTAGGGCATCTCCGTGTTGTAGTCGAGCTCAGGTATCTCTGTGGGTACCTGGTTGGGGTTGTAGTAAGCCTCCTTCAGCATCATGGTGTAGCCATCACCGTTGAGCATCTTGTAGCCGTCGGGCTGCCATGTGCCGTTGAACTTATAAGAGAAGTTCACGCGGGTAGGACCCTTCTTACCTCTGCGCAACTTAATCTCGATGACACCGTTGGCACCCTTCACACCCCACTTGGCTTGCGAACCGGCATCCTTCAGCACGGTGATGCTCTCGATGTCCTCGGTGTTCACATTCAAGAGGGTAGAGAACTGCTCCTCGTTGTCCATATCCTCGAAGTTGATGTTCTGTGCTCCGTCGGGAAGCTCGAAGATGTGGTCGTCGACAACGATCAGAGGCTGTGCGTTACCGTTGATGGTGGTAGTACCACGCAGACGCATGGTCGTACCCGAACCCAGGTTACCCGAGTTGGCCACGATGTCCAGACCGGCAATCTGTCCCTGCAGAGCCTGGTCCACCGACTCGAAGGCCAGACCCTCGAGATCGTCCATGTTCATTGTTGATACCGCACCTGCGTACTCGCGTGCGGGAATCTCCAGACCTGTCGTGGCAGCCTTCTTCTTGCCCACCACATTCAGTTCCTTCTTCGTCACTACATTCTCACTCATATTGATCTTGTAGGTAGACTTGGTGATAGGCTTGATGGTCTGAGCCTTGTAACCTACCATCTTGAATACGAGTGCATTCTTGGCGCTCTTGATGGTCATTGAGAAGTTACCGTTACCATCGCTGACGGTAGCGCTAACGATACGCTGGTTGCCATCCACCTCCTGGATGTTCACTCCAGGCAGTTCGCCAAATTCATCGCTTACAGTACCACTCACGCGTGATATCTGTGCGCTTGCGGGGACAACAGCCAGTGCTGCCATCCATAGCATTATAAGTTTTATATATTTGTTCATAGCTATTCGCTTTTCTGGGGTTTACTGAATGGCAAATTCTCTCAAGTACTTCTTAGCTTCACTGGCGGTCTGCCAGGTGCCGTCGTGACGGCCATTCGTAAGCTTGATGTGGTTCAGCACACCAGGTATCTTATGGATTACTGCGAATGAGCTTCCGTCGATGGTGATGCCGTTCATGGTCTTGGCGTTGACGGGAGTCTTGTTGCATGACACATCGCGAGCCAGCACATTGTTCACATCCGATACGGTGATCCACTCACCCTCGTTGCAATCCCTCACCTGAAGTACATCGGAAGCGGGGCGCTGCATCTCAACCTTGCAGAAGAGGCCCTTTTCGTTGTCGTAGCTTGCGGTCACATAGTCTCTGCTGCTGAAGGTGCTCTTGTCCACAAATACGCTCTGGTCGGTGAAGTGGTAGCGCACGAAGTTGGTGAGGTATGTGATCTTGGCCTGCAGGCGCAAGCTGTCCTCGAGTGTGCTCACGAAGCCCTCCTCGTTGAGCGAAGCCTCGTAGTCGTTGCGTATGTCTTCCCATGTGGGCAGACCGTTGGCGATAGCCTCTGCGATAGCCTCGTTAGAAGGTACAAATACGGTGTACTGGTAGTTGCTGAAGAACTGTACGCCAAGGCTGGGACCCTTGATGTCGCTGAAGATGACATACTTCTTCTTCTCGCTCTTCTTCTGGCTGGTAGTCAGTTTCTCGTCCACCAGTCCGCACTTCTCCACGATCTCCTCGTCGCCCTGGCACAAGTTGTAGAAGGCGCCGAAGTCATCAGAGTCCTCATTGCCGTTGTTGGAGAGGATGCTGTATACGCTTCTTGAAGCAGGCATGATGGGCGAGTCGAGGATGTAGGTCTTACCGTTGTTCATTTTCTGCGAATCCTCCACCTTGGCACCCTGTATGCCCTTCACCTCGGTGAATGCACCCTTGTTGTCGTCAGAGATGCTGGCCTCGATGCCGCTCTCCTCGTTCTCCAACTGGAAGCCACCCTGTACGCGAACGATCTTGCCGTTCTCGCGGGTCACCTTGATAGCCGAGTTGTTCTTCGTGATGTAGTACTGGTCAATGTCCTTGTCCAGATCCTTGATAGTGTCGAGCACCACGGTGTGGCTCTCCAGGATGTCCTTCAAGCGGTTGGTGATCTCGGGGTTGGTCATCTTCTCCAGGTTGTAGTTCTGTCCGAACTCACCCGTTGTGGGGTTGTAGGCGTACATCTTGTACTCGATGGGGAAGGTAGCGCTCTTGTAGTTGAAGCTGATCACGCGGCTCTTCTGGCTGGGGAAGCTCACGGGGTCGTAGTAGTACTGCAGACCCTTGTCGCTGGGCAGGAAGAAGGCGAACTTACTCTGCATAGCCTTCAGGTAGGCGTAGTAGTTCAAGCCCATGTAGTCGGTAGCCTTGGTCGAACCGTTGTAGATCGCCCAGCGCATCACGAGGTTGGTGTTGCTGATGTATGCGGGAGCGGCTACAGAGGTATAGTCGGCCGGACCGTACACCTTGTCGGTGATGTAGAGCACACCGTTGTTGGCCAGCTTCGTATCCACGATGTGGTCTCTGTCCTCATAGAAGAAGATCTGCTCCTGGGCATCGTCGCGCAGCTTGGTCATCTTGCTGGGCACACTACCCACGAAGCTCTTGAACATGATGATGTTGATCAGAGAGCGAAGCGTACTGATGGGTATCTGGTCTATCTGTCTGTACAGCTCGTCATAGTCTTTGGGAGCTGTGTAGGTTATCTCGTCGGGAGTGCCGGCCTTCACATAGTAGGTCTGGATGAGCTGCCATCCACCACCGTTCTCGTTGAAGTAAGCCCACAGCGTTGAGTCGTTGGGCACGAACATAGAAGCCATGTCGTACTGCGGACCGCGGTACTCCGAGTAGAAGCCGTTCCATCCTGGGTCAAACTTCAGAGCCACATCCGTAGAGGCGTTGTCTCTGAACTGCTGGCCCTTGGGGTCGAAGCGCAGAGCGTTGTGGCCCCAGCTCAGGTCGCTGAAGTAGCGCTTGGTGAAGATAGAGTCGTTCCACTCCTCTCCACGCGAAGCCTTCAGTATCTTGTAAGCCTCAGTCACACCTCTGTTGTAGAAAGGAGCCGACCAGCGGTCGAGCATGTGGCTGAAGATGTTGGTCTGGCCATTGGTGCGTATCATCTCTGCCAGGTTGGGCAGGGGCACGAGCACCTTCTCCGTGGTGTTCACATATCCGTTCTCGCACACAGCATCCTTGTCTATGAGCAGCGCGTCGTAGATATGCACATCCTCCGTGTTGCGAGGTCTCTGCATGAACACGCTGAAGTCCTCGTCCGACACGCCGGCCTTCTTCATGTGCTCGTTGGTGAAGTGGAGCATCATTGAGAGGCTCGAGTCGTTCACCATGTAGATGCCATTACCGCCGTTCTCTGTGCGGAAGCGGGCCCAGTAGTCCTGCTCGCCATTACCCTCGCTGTAGTTCACAGGCAGAGAGTTGCCGTCGAGATAGGTCACGGTGTCGGTCAGCTCCACATCGGTGTAGCGACGCATGTACTGTCCACGCTCGGGGACAGCCGTACCCGAACTCTCACTGCTCGCCAGATTCTCCATCACGATGGCGTTGTTGAGCATGCTGGTGTGGATCAGCAGTTTCTTCTGGCTTGGGCTCAGGTTTTCGTAACTGGTGGCGGTGTGCCAGGGGTCAGACTCGGGACGGAGCGCGTTCTCCTCGAAGAACTTCTTCCATGCCTCGTCGTTCGCAACAAACACTGTCTTCGAACCCGTACGGCTCAGCACCTCTGTCAGAGGGCGTGCGTTCGTAGGATTCACCTCAGCGTCGGACAGCAGGCGAACATAGGTATTGTAGTTACCATTGTTCTTCAGACTCTCATAGATGCTACTGTTGAGCCATTCGGGTTTCTTGTCGTCCCAAAGGTACTCATCCTTGCACGATGAGGTCAAACCGCATGCTGCCAGCAGGACAAGCATCCACGATGACTTGTAGCCCTTTTTGCTAAAACGGTTTTTCATACACTTTTTTGATTTTGATTATTTTGAATGATTTTGTTTCTCATGTTTTGTCATGTCTTTTCGCGTGCATCGTATGCGTGTGCGAAACGCATGCTATATAATTAATAAGCAAAGTTAACAGTTTTTTTTGAATTATGCAAATTTTCCTTAATATATTTTGTTCATGTTGAGCTTGCGAATCTTGATGGCATCAGTCAACTTTATTTAGGAACAATTTTACCCCGGTCAACTTATCGTAGGAGCAAGGCATAAAACTGACCTAAAACAGTCAGCCTATTTTGGGAAATTACAGGCGTGTAATGAGAGAGGGCACTTTTTAAGGGCGCTTTCCTTCTTAATTATGGTTTTGTATTTTATTGAAATTTAATATGTTGCAGATGCATAGGGCGCTTTGGCTCTTTTTAAGGTATAAAATCTTTTTTACTCTTACATGCGCGTATGTAGTAAAGTTTATACTCCAAAAAGCGCCAAAGTGCCCTGTGTTTATACAACATGCTGAATATAAACAAATTACAAAAACATCTCAGCAGCAAAAAGTGCCCTTAAAAAAGACACTTAAAGTCCTCCTCGTGTATGCCCAGCTCCTCGCAGATGTACCTCACCACCTTGGGAGGCAGGAGGCGTTGGCTAGGCGTCACACCCATCTCTTCAAACTTCTCGCTGTGGCGTCGCATCCACCTTTTCAGCGTGCTTACACTCATGCCACAGGCATAGGCGATCTCTGATTTAAGTTTTGCTTTCATAGTATTTGAGGTTTAAAGCCCTACCCCCGCCTTGACACATACTCGTAGTGACATTTAGTCACTCCGACTTCCCCCGAGCACTTCGTTGGGGGAGGAGCTCCGTTACTGTTGGGGGCAAATCGGAAAGAAATAGATGGTTTTATATAAAAACTCCTACTAAAGAAAACCTTCGGGATGCCGAGCGCATTTCTGTTTCATTATCTCATCGCTTGTTTCCATAATCCAAGAATATAAAAAATTGTTTCTTTAGTTCTTATGCCCCTGCGGAGCTAAGCGTCACCCTTCGGGATGCCGAGCGGTTTCTTTAGTAGGAGTTTCAATTCTTTTATAAAGGTACGAAATATTTACGAAATATGCAACTTTTTATACCTCAAAATCGACCTTAAAGTAACAGAAAAGCACTTATTCGGCGCAACCTACCCGAGGCTGTTAGTGGCCCTCCTAAATGTTGTAACTTTGCGTTATCATAAATGATACCGCGAGTCTCGGCTGCGCTCGGGATAAGAAGCGAGCTCCTTCTCCTCTCACTGGCACGAGACTTGCATTGAAAATCACATGCATAATGACCCGTATTCGTCATAACTATGACAACGGCCGATCATAAGCAAGACAACGACGAGTCATAAGCATGACAAAGGCATGCCACCTAAAAGGCCCTTTCCTTCCCAGTATAAGGAAGCTTGAGTGACTAATTGTCGCTACGAGAATGTGTCAAGAGGTCCTTGCAAAAGCCGGCGAGGGCACACGAGATTAAACAGTACAAATAATAATCATCCAGTCTTTCCTGCCCGTTTGCCTCTGTCGGAATGGTTGCTTTTAATGGTAAAAATACTTACAAATAGTAACTTCTTGTGATTAGTTCTCTCTCTTGTTTTCAAAAGGATATGAGGCGAAAAAAGGAGCATGTTGTGATGGCATGCTCCTGGGTAGTGGTTATCTGATTCTTATGATTATCCTGCGATAGGCGGGGAGGGTGTGTGGGCTGTTGTCGTGCACTCCAATGGTGAAAAGACAGAGCAAGAGTAGGCTGATGGCCTTTCTTATTGTATGTGTTGTTATGTTTTTTTTCGAGAACTCGAAAACTCGAAAACTCGAGCAATCGAGAACTCGAGGGGTCGAGGTTTTTAGGGAACTATCGTACGATAATCTTCTTTCCACCCTTGATGTAGAGGCCCTTGGCAGGAGTGCTGACGGGACGGCCCTGGAGGTCGTAGGTGGGGGAGGTGAGGGCATCGGTCTGGCTGGGTGTGATGCACTGGATGGCAGTGGCTTCGTCCTTGCTCATCTGACCATAGAAGTAGAGGCGGAAGTTGTCGAAGGCAGTCCAGTAGCCACCACCTGCGTTGTTGGTGCTCTTGATACCCAGTTTCATGGTGGCAGCACTGGTAGTGGCGACCCATACGCTGTTGTCGTAGCAGTCGTTATTGAACCATGCCTGTGCGCTACCCAGAGAGTTGGGGATGAACATCTTGTTGGTGAGCTGTACGCTACCCGTGCCATAACTGCGCGTGCTGGCATCCACACCGATATTCTTCACCTTCTGGTTCTTCGTCTTGAGATAGAGGTTGGTGCTCACCTTGTCCTGACCGTTGGTGAAGTAGTCGAGGTAGATGTCGTCGAGCGTACCGGGGCGCTGGAAGGCCTGCGCACGCAGTTCGTAGTTGCCCGCAGGCATCTTCAAGTTGATGGTCTGGCTGAAGTCGAAGTTGGTCTGGTAGAACTCGCATGCGCTGCTACCCCAGGCGGGAGTCTCGCTCCATCCGCTACCGTTGGTGTCGAAGTTGGGATTGCTGAGCAGGAAGGTGAGGTTGAAAGGCTGACTGGCATCGGTGGCCGTGACTTCGCTCAGGAAGGTGAGCATAGCCTCCTGCAGTTCGCTGGTGGCCTCTGTCACCGTGGCAGGCGATGTGGCCTGCTCCACCTTTGTCTCGGCAGCGATGATGGCTGCGAGGAAGATCTGATCGGTATTCTGCGACTCCTCGGCTACGCTATGAGGCACCTCGAGGAGGGCACGCATATCCTGAAGGGAAGCATTGAAGTCCTTCTTGGCACCCTCCATGGCAGCACTCTCCATCTCGTCCATCTCATCGGAGGTAAGGAAGATCCACTGCTGACTGGTGGCCGTGTTGGAGAGGTCGATCTTGGTGGCAGAGATGCCCGAGGTGGTAGCCGTGAGAGCCTGCGAATTATACTTGGCAGGTTGCATCACCCAGTAGGCCGTCTTCTTCACAGCCGACTTGCCCGATCCGATGGTAGTCTCCACGCGAGCAGGCATGAGATGCAGTTTCTCGGCAGCAGTGGGATTGGTGCGTGTGGCCGTCTTGTAACCGCTGCTATAGGTGATCATCTTACCCGTGCCCACATTCTGGAAGTAGTAGAGGCGAGTGGCAGGATCGTACTTGATGTACCAGGCGTAGTTGTCGTCGGCCTTGGCATCGGCCGAGGAGATGGCGTTCCATTTCACACCCATAGAAGTGGCATAGAGATAACCCGTGAGCAGACCGGTGGTCTCGCCGTTGTTCTTGATGTAGTACTTGGTGGTGTCGTTCTGCTCAAAGACATAGGCAGGAGAGGCAAAGCCCACACCGCTGGTGCAAGGCAGACCGTCCTGATGGAGGGCGTGGGTGATGAGGATGTTGGCAAAGTAGAGACAGTGGTCGGAGGGCTGATAACGGTCCTCACCCGCACCATTGATACCGTAGGGCCACATGTGAGTGCCGTCGCCCGTCATGGTAGAGGTGGCGCTGTTGTCGAAGAAACGCACCATCTTGGTACCCATGGGACCGAGCCAGAGGCCACGAGAGGTCTCTGCGCGGAGGTTGGCGTTGTTGTACCACTCACCCGTAGTACCTACACCCACGCCATGGTTGGTCTCGTGGAGCATGGTACCCGTCTGCTGGTAGGCATTCTTCTGGCTCACGCGCATCCAGCCGCCGTAGGAACAGTCGGCCGTACCGTCGCCAGCACCCGCTCCGGGCACATAGTGTACGCTGAGGTAGAAACCGGGGATGTAAGAGAGTTGGTTGTACATCCATATACACTCAGCCGAGGCACTGTTGATACGAGCACAGGTCTCAGCATCGCCATTGTTGTCGTTGAAGAATCCGTAGGTCATGTTGCCGGCAGGCAGGGTGACAATCTTCTTCACCGCACCATAAGCCACATATCCGCCATTCGTCATGGCATACGCACGCACATAATAAGCGGTGGCAGGCTTGAGACCGCGCATCACATAGATGGCGCCGTTCTTGTCGAAGGTCTCGGTGGTCTTCTCATCGAAGATGGTAGGTTCGCCCTCGGTGCTCCAGCAGAAACCCTTCTCCTTGCATGTACCGCTTACGGTGCTACGACCCAGGGCTATGGTGTTGCCCGTAGGCACGAAGTCGTAGGTGGTGACCTTCAGCGAGGTAGCATTGGCATTAGCCACCTTCTCCTTGAGCGCCGCCAATTCGCTATCCACACGGGTCTGCTCGGCAGCGATGCTGTCGGCATTCTCACCATTGTAGTAGAGGCGGAAGTTGTCGATGCACACCCAGTTGCCCGAGCATGACTTCAGACGCACGCCGATGTCGGCCTTGCCATTGACCACGGTGAAGACCACGCTGTAGTCGTTGGCCTCGCTGATCTCCGTCTGCTCCTGTCCGGCATATACGAAGGCACCGGTGCACTTCTTGGCGGGACTGTTCTGATTGACATTCTTGGCTGCCACCACCAGGGTGTAGGTACCCGTGGGGAGGTTGCGCAGTGTCTGGTACATACCGGTGTTGGTGCCCAGCATGCTTCCCTTGGCCACCCATTTCTCCATCCACACCTGTCCGTTTCGTTTCTCAAAGGAAGTCTCGTTGGTGTTGTAGGTGAAACTGCCGGGGTTGACCCACGCAGCAAAGCGTGCGCCGAAATCGGCGTTCTCAATGTATTTGTTTGTGACATCCTTGGGCTGTCCAAAGGCCGTGGTGACCGATGCTAGTAGCGCAAGGCAAATAGATGCGATTCTCATTGTATGTGTTGTTTTGGTTTTTTCAAGGACTCTAGGACTCTAGGACTTTAGGACTCGAGAATTCGAGGGTTCGAGGGTTCGAGGTTTTGGGAACTATTTTACGATGATCTTCTTTCCGCCCTTGATGTAGATGCCAGGCTGGAGGTGGCCCTGCTTTACGGTTACGCCCTGGATGTTGTAGAGGGGCTTTGAGGGCTCTGCACCGACCGAAAGGATGGCATCCTCAACGGGAGAACCGTCGCCCAGATAGTAGAGGCGGAAGTTATCCCAGATGGTCCAATCCTCTGAGACGGCCGTGCTCTTCTTGATACCGAAACGCAGTTTCTCACCCGCCTTGAGAGAAAATTCCAGACGGTTGTTCTTCTCATACTTGCCATTGGTGAAGGCCGTGCTGGCTGTGCTCATGCTGTTGGGCTTGGTGCCACTCTCATCAGCGATAGACATCAGTTCGACGGTCTCCTCGTTGGCATAAAGGAAGGCATTGCGCTTCTTGCTCGTGGTGCTGTTGCCGGCACGATAGAAGCCTTGGCAAGTGAGCAGGTAGTTGCCTGCTGGCAGACCGCTCACCGTCTGATAGACATCGAAGTTGCAGTTGTACTTCTCCATGCAACGGTTGGCATCGTCGCCACCCACGGTACCGTCGCCCTGCCATGCAGAGGTAGATACGAGACGGTCGAAGTTGGGATTGCTCAACCAGTAGGTAGCCTCATAAGGCTGGTCGGCGGTGGCCTTCTTCATCTGTTCGTTGCGCTGTTCCTTGGTGACAAGACGCCACTGAGCCTCGGGCAGACTGCCATCGGTGAGGAGGAGATTCACAGCGTTGTCCTTGGTGGTGCCGGCACCGATGAAGGTCTTGCCGTCGGAGATGTTGTAGACCGTGCCGTTCTCATCCTCTTTCACGGGAGTGATGGTCCACTCGAAGAGAGCGGCATCCACATAACCGTTGCTACCGAGATAGGTATTTTCGCCTTCGCCCACGCCAGTGTTGAAGATAGCCTTGTCGGCCACGATGGTAGCTGTGAGGAGATTGCCCGTGCCGCCCAATATGGCCTGTGTGCCCCACTTAGCACCCTGCTGCAGGAAGGTACCCGTCTCATTCTGGAGGTAGCACTTGAGTGTCTGACTGTTGCCATGGATGTATCGGCCATCGGTGTAGACCTTCTTCTTGCTACCGTTGCCATAGGCCACGATGCGATAGTTGTAGATACCATCCCCGTTGATGACCGTATTGTCGAGCGTGCAAGTGTAGCTGTTGCCCGACTTAGCCGACTTGTCCTTCACGGTCACGGTAGCCACCTGACGATAATCGGTGTCGCTGGGACCCTTTATCTCCACGCACATTGAGTCGAGCATGTCGCCGTTGTCGTCGGTCCAGGTGATCTTCAGTTTCTGGGTAGATGCAGTCCAGGCAGTCTTGAGATTTTCTGCCTTCTGATAAACGATGGTGGGGACATACTCGTTGGCTGCATTGTAGGCCAAGGGCACATCCATCTTGGCATAATACTCGCCCAACTTGGTGAGCTTGCCATCGCGCCAAATCTTGGTGTAGCCCTGCTCGCTGTTCCAGTAGAAGTAGCGCTCCACCTTGGCCGTCTTGTTGAGGCGCTCGAGGATGGGCACCGTACCGTTGTAGGTGGCATCATCGCTCTGGCGTCCGCTGGCGAAGGCGCCGTTCTTGCCCCAGCTTGAGCCCCATACCCACTCGGAGATCCAGCAGGGACGACCCTTGCCATACTCAGAGATGTACCAGTCGAGACTGTTCCACTGACCGTCCCAGTAGCAATGAAGGTCGAGGATGTCGCAACGCCAGCCTCGCTTGTCGATCTCCGTGATGAAATCCTTGAGATGGCCCATGCTGCCATCGTGGCTCGACTCAGAGCAGAGGCGAAGGCCGGTGCGCATGAGGTTCTGCCAGTTGTCGAGGATGGTCTCAACACTCTGTGGATGGTCGTCGGAAGCGTTACCCGGCTCGTTGTTGGTCTTCATGTGACAGGTTCCGTCCACACTACCGCAGGCAGCTGCAGATGGCCAGTCCTCGTAGATGTGATGAGCTACCCACTCCACATCGGGTAGGAGAGAGGAGTTGCCCTGTCCCCAGTCGAAGCATGAGGTGGTGCGGAGCGCTGCATTGGCCTCCTTGCTGGTATCGTGCACGCCTGCCTTTGAGGCATTGAGCCACTTGAACAGACGGTAGCTTGACGCATTGCCATTGAGAGGCTCGGGCATCACGGGTATCTCGAGGTCGGCCTGGTCGGCGATGAAGCAACGGCTGTAGCCCCAGCCCGACTTACCCGTGGCGAAGGTAACCATATAGCCACGCTTCAACTTGAAACTCTTGATCTGATTGTTGAGCTGGCTGGCTGTGAGGGTCTTCATGAAACCACCGTCGTGGCCCTCGGGATAGTTATCGTACGACTTTCCCTCGTAGTTGGCCTCCGTGTAACAGGTGAGAGGCTTGTAGGTGGACTTGTAGGGGAAGATGATGGCACCCCTGCCATACATGCGTACCTGACAGTTGGTGGTGGTAGCCTGCTTGCCATCAATGAAGACATGGCCCCTGAGCCACTTACTGCTCACTACGCTTGGTTTGATGTTCTTGATGATGATGACAGCGTGCTCGGTGTTCTCAATGTTCACGCTACCTCCATCGGTGAAGGGAGTCTCATCGGTGATGATGTAGTCCACATCGTCGGTCAGCGTGACGGCCTCGGTGACCTGCTTCACCGTCTTCTTGGTGTTGGCTGCCTGGAGAGTCAGCGCACACAGGAGCAAAGCGACGCTTGCCAGAATTTTTGCTATTCTCATTGTATGATTTTGTATGTTTTGGTTGTCTATGTAATGATTAAAAATTACCCTTTCTAAATTACATGTTTAATTGTCATTTCAAGCAATGGGCGAGGAAATGAATGCGGGGGAAGAAAAAGTCAAGTTGGCAATCTCATGTGAAAATGTGGATGAAATTGCCAACTTGTTGCATTGTATCCAGTTATTACTGTGCGAAGAATGCCTTGAGACGAGCTTCCTGTGCCTGATAAGACTTCATGCTGGCCTCTGCCTTCAGGGTGTTCTCAATGTCCTGGATCATAGCCTGACGGTTCTGCAACTGATAGAGGGTGAGGGTAGGAACAGAGCGGCGACGGAGGTTTTCCTTAGCCTTCTGCAAACTCTCCCATGCCTTGAGCAGAGCCTCCTCCTCAGCAGAGATGGCGATGACGGTGCCGTGACGGGGAGTGAAAGCACCACGGGTGGCGGTGTTCTGTACCATCTTGAAGGTCTTGAGGTCGGTGCTCTTGCAGAACTGATAGTGGCCAGCACCGTAGCAGTCGTACATCAGACACCATGTGCCATCGTGCAGACGGAATACGCCGGCACCCTCAACAGCCTCGTTGGTGTCCTGGCAGAAACCAGGCTGGAGTTGCCACTCCTTGTAGTTGTGGAGGTCCTTGGCGATGAATTGCTTGATACCCTTCTGGCGACCGTTCTCGGTCTTGAAGAAGATGTGGTAGTTGTTGTCGTCATCGAGCACGATGTCGGTGTCGATGGCAGCGTCGCCCGTATCGTAGAGTACCTTGGGTTCGCCCTCAAGGTCGCTGAAGTCGGCATTGGCATACTGATAATAAACCTTGTCGTAGGGGATGCTGCCGTCGTCGGTGAGCAGACTGAAATATACCATGTATTTGCCTACGCTTGCATCATAGATGGTCTGGGGGGCCCATACGCGAGTGACATGAGCAAAGTTGGTGCCCTTGTACTTCTCGGGGAAGTGAACGGTGTGGTGCTCCCAGTTGATGAGGTTCTTGCTACGGAGCAACACCATACCGCGGTTGCTGGCCCAACCCTGGCTACTTGCCATGTCGGTCACAACCTGATAGAAGTAACCGTCCTCGCCACGGAGGATGTGGGGATCGCGAACAGCCTTCTTCAAGGCGATGGTGTCACTTGCGATGATGGGTTTGCCATCGTTGAGGGGATTCCATGTCCATCCGTCCTCGCTCAAAGCGTAGCGGATCTGCTCCTCTGCTACTGCATTACCCGTGAAATAGGTAAACAGATACGATGTGTACTTAGGCTTGGCAGCCCACAAAGAACTTGCGGTGAGTGCACCAAAGGCAAGCAAAACGGCTGCCTTCATAAAGTTGTTTTTCATGATTTATGAGTGTTTATTTGTTATTCTTCATTCGGAAATGTGCGCAAAGATAACAATTTATCTGCTATATAACAAATAAAACTTATAGTTTTAACAAGAAAAAACATACATGGAATGCTGAAATCTGTGCCCCGAAATGCTATTTGCCTTTCTTTTTTCGCAGTTGTTCGGCGATGGACCAGTGGATGTCGGCCTTCTCCTCGTCGCCCTTGAATGCGAAACATTCGCCCAGGAGTTCGTAGGACTTGGCATGGTCCTTCTTGATGCTCGTGGCGTGGGTCAGTTCGTTGATGGCCTCGTCGTACATACCCATCTCCAGATACAGGCGTCCCAGGTTGTAGCGGGCCTTGAAGTGTTCGGGACTCATCTGGACGGCATGCTTGAGGCAATGGGTGGCCTCCTGCAAGTTGTAGGCAGCACCGGCCGACAACTGATCGTCCATGAGCGTGACGCCTTTTCGTACCCAGGCATCGACCATAGTAGGACAGAGTTCGATGGCCTTGTCGTAATTTTTGATTGCCGCTACGCTGTCGTGAGCCTCCGTGACACACACATTGCCCATGGCATAGTATTCCTTGGCATACTTCTCCAAGCGGAGATCTTGCTCGTGCATCTTCTCACGCACGGCCTTATTCTCCTCTTGCAGACGATTGATGAGGCCGAATTTCTCATTCAACTTTCGACGGATGAGTCGGCGGGCATGAGGCTTTTCTATGTCGTAGCGGGCATGGATGGCCACAAAGAAATGTTGGAGGAAACCTTCAATGTCTCCGTTGTCAAAATCTTTTACGCACGCATCGTACTCAATGTCGGCCTTGGCCAACTGCAATGCACGCTTCAGGGCACCCTCGTCGTTGAATCCGCTGGCAAAGCGGGTGATCTCGGGACGAACAAAGATGTCAGCCTGGCTCAAGGGGCGGGTGAGGGTCATACCCTCGAGCGAAGTGCAACGGCTCAAAGCTACATAAGCCTGACCTCCGGCAAAGGTACCTCCTGTGAGGTCGATGGTGGCTTTGTTGAAAGTGAGGCCCTGACTCTTGTGAATGGTGATGGCCCAGGCCAGGCGGAGAGGGAACTGTGTGAATGAACCGAGTATCTCTTCGTCAATTTTTTTCTCCGTCTCGTTGTAGGTGTACCTCACATTCTCCCAGATGTCGGGCTCTACGATGACCTCTTTGCCCTCCTCGGTCAGTACGCCAATCTCGTTTTCCTCCTCGTCGATGTGGATGATGGTGCCCAGTGTGCCGTTCACAAACTGGCGGTCACGGTCGTTCTTGACGAATATCACCTGTGCACCGCACTTCAGTTCGAGGTCCATCAGCGTGGGTAGCGATGTCTCGGGGAAGTCGCCCGTGATATGTCCCTTGAAGACCCTGGACTGACCTGCTATGCGCTCCAGGTTGGTCTGGTTGATATAGTCCACATTGTCGCGCCTTGTGGCAAGGACGATGTTGAGCGATGGATGCTCGGGAGAGGGAGATTCGCCCGCTTCGGTGGCATCCTCCACGGCATTCTCGTTCACCCGGGTGTTGAGGAGTGTCATCTCCAGTTCGCTGATCTGCCCCATGCGTATGTGGTCGAGTGCACGGATGAATCCTGCATCCTTCTGGCGGAAGACCTTGGTGAGTTCGATGCTTACCAGTTCGATCTCATGAAAGACACGGGCAGAGAAAAAATAAGGATTGGTGTAGAAGCGGGAGAGGATGTCGCGCTCATCGCTCTTCACTACAGGTTCGAGTTGGAAGACATCACCGATGAAGAGCATCTGCTTGCCCCCGAAGGGTATGCGCCAGTTGCCCGTGTAGGTGCGCAGGATGCGGTCCACAAAGTCGATGATATCGGCACGAACCATACTGATCTCATCGATGACGATGAGTTCGAGTTCGCGAAGGAGTTTGATATGTGCCTTGTTGTATCGGAGAAAGTCGCGCAACCGACGACCAGCGTAGCGTGGATCATCGGGCACGAGCGGATGGAAAGGCAGTTTGAAGAAACTGTGCAGCGTACAGCCACCGGCATTGATGGCTGCTATACCCGTGGGAGCCAAGATGACATGCTTCTTCTTGGTGTTCTTGCACACATAGCGTAAGAAGGTACTCTTACCCGTACCGGCCTTTCCCGTAAGGAAGATGGAGTGACGGGTATGCGTAACCAGATGAAGCGCGTTCTGGAACTCCTGACTGCTGGTGTCTATCATAGTTCGCTGCTGGCTTCTACCTCTACGGCGTGATTCTCAATGCCACCCTCCAGTACGGGCTCCTGTATCTCGTCGAACTCATGACCGTAGCCAGCCTCCTCGATAATCTCGCCATCCATGAGCAGGGTGTCGGGGATGTCGATGGTTACGGAATAGTTGTAGGGCGTAGTCATGTCGGAGAGGTCGATATCCTTGGGTTCGGGGAAGTGAGCGTGATACTTCTTGAAGTTGCGGTCCTTCATCACAGCATCCATGAAATAGCCGAAGATAGGCAACGCCGCACGGCTACCCTGACCCATCTCGCTGGTGCGGAAGTGGATGCTGCGGTATTCGCCACCAACCCACGCACCACCCACGAGTTTGGGTGTGACGCCCATGAACCAGGCATCGCTGTGATTGTTGCTCGTACCCGTCTTGCCACCCCAGTCGGCCTCGTTGAAGACATCGCGCACATAGTTGCGAAGTGCCGAACTGGTACCCGACAGACCGCCCTGCAAGAGTTGTTGCATGAGGTAAGCCGAGCGATAGGGGATAGCCTGTGTCTCCTTCTCCTTCTTCGCATCGTAGATCACCTTACCATTGCGGTCCACGATGCGTGTCACCATCACGGGACGGTGGAACTTACCGTCGTTGGCTACGGTACAGTAGGAGTTGACCATGTCATACAGACGCACATCGCTACTACCGAGTGCCATTGAAGGCATCTCATCAAGCTCGTTGGTGATACCCATGGCATGGGCCGTCTTGGCAATGTTGTGGATGCCACACTCATAGCCCAGACCTACTGCCACACTGTTGACACTCATGGCAAAGGCATTCTTCAGTGTGAGATGACTGCCAGAGAAGTAACCGTTGGAGTTGTGAGGTATCCATGTGGTGATGTGACCGTTGACGGTGTCGGCATATACCTTATAGATGTCGGGGCGTCGCGTGTTGTGGTTCATACCCTGATTCATAGCCTCCGTGTAGACGAAGAGCTTGAAGGTAGAACCAGGTTGGCGCAACGAGGTCACCTTGTCGTACTTCCACGACTTATAACTGATATCGCCCACCCATGCCTTCACATGGCGCGTGTCGGGTTCGATAGCCACAAAGCCACAATGCAGGAACGATACCATATAGCGGATGGAGTCCATGGTACTCATCTCCTGCTCTATCTCTCCGTCGTAGGTGAAGAGTTTTACCTTGTGAGGCTTGTTGAGGTAATAGTTGATAGAATCCTGATTTTCAGGGTATTTTTTCTCCAAAATCTTGTAGTATTCGGAGCGCTTGGCGATGTTCTCTATAAAGTTGGGCAACTCCCTGCCGTTCTCATCCACCCAGGGATTGCGACCTGTCCAATGCTCGCGGAAACGCTGTTGCAGCGTGCCCATGTGCTTGCGTACGGCCTCCTCGGCATATCGTTGCATGCGGGTGTCGAGTGTGGTGTAGATCTTCAGACCGTCGGAGTAGAGGTCGAGCTTGTCGTCTTTGCCATAGCCCGATATCTTGCCCTCCTTGTAGAGCTGGTTGATGTAGTTGGACAGTTCTTGGCGGAAGTAAGGCGCATCGCCGTCATAACTGCTCTCCGTACGGCTCTGTGCAAGTTTGGTGGAAAGGGCGCAGATGGAGTCGAACTGCTCCTCTGTGGCCGTCTCGCCATCAATAAGGATATGTCCCTGCTTGAACACCTGTGAGAGCACCAGGTTGCGACGCTGCATGCTGGCCTCCGGATGCAGGCGGGGGTTGTACGAACTGGTGGCCTTGAGCAATCCTACCAGTACGGCAGCCTGCTCGTAGGAGATGTTGTCGGGGGTGGTGCCAAAGTAGGTGCGGCATGCCGTCTTGATACCGTAGGAGTTGCAACCGAAATCCACCGTGTTGAGGTACATCGTGATGATCTCCTCTTTCGTAAATGCCAATTCCAGTTTGGTGGCCACGATCCACTCTTTCGCCTTCATGATGAGAAGCCCCAGTCCCTTGACCTTACCCAGCTTGCCCGTGGAATACTGTGTACGCACACGGAAGAGGTTCTTGGCCAACTGCTGGGTGATGGTGCTTGCACCACGGGCATGACCACCCGCGATGTCCTTGGCTGCGGCAAACAGACCCGCATAGTCGATACCACGGTGCTTGTAGAAGCGCTCATCTTCCGTATCCACCAGTGTGCGGACGAGGATGGGCGAGATGTCTTCGTACTTGACAGGAGAACGGTTCTCGCTGAAATATCGGCCCAGGAGCACGCTGTCGGCGCTGTAAATCTCACTGGCCTCGTTGGTCTCGGGATTCTTGATTTCTGAAAAGCCGGGAGACTGACCGAACAGTCCAAACAGATTCCCGTCAACTGCCAATAAAAGCAATACGGCGAGCACAATCAATGTGAGGAACCACATGACGATACGCTTGTACCATCTGCCACCATAGATGGCAAAGATTCCCATTTTGATTCTATGCAAGATTCGCTTCATTTTCAATGGTTGTATTTATGAGTTGCATGATACCTTCCTGGTCGTCGGGGTGGTACCAATGTATGTTGTTGTCGTGTGCAAACCAAGTCATTTGTTTCTTTGCGTACACGCGCGTGTTCTTTTTTATTCTTTCTTTGGCGTCGTGAAGCGTGGTGAGCTTGCCCTTGATGTGGAGCTGGCGCTTCTCTTCGTCGGGGAGGTCTTTGTGGTCGAGGTACTCGAATATCTCCTTGTAGCCAACGGTGTTGAGTGCGTTCTTGTCCCTGCTGGGATACCATCTCAAAGCCTCCTCGGGCAGTCCGTCGTTCATCATCTCCTCTACGCGGAGGTTGATGCGTTCAAAGAGTTCCTCGCGCGGTCTCTGCAGTCCTATCTTCAGTATGGCAAAGGGGCGCTGGCGCTGTTCGTTCTTGCGAAACGAGGTGTATGTCTTGCCCGTCATGTAGCATATCTCCAGCGCATGGACGATGCGTCGGGTGTTGTGATGGTCCACCACCGCATAATGCTCGGGGTCGAGGAGGCGCAGTTCGTCAAGCAATGCTTCGAGGCCCTGCTCTTCCAACTTGCTCTTTAGCAAGGCTCGTGTCTCGTCGTCGACGGTTGGTATGTCGTCGATGCCTTTGCATATGGCATCGATGTAGAGCATACTGCCACCAGAGAGAATGAGCACATCGTGGTGCTTGTAGAGTTCGTCGGTGAGTTGCATCACATCGCTCTCGTACTGCGCGGCGCTGTAGTAGTCGTCGATGCCCAGTGTACCTACGAAATAGTGCTTCACGCGTTGCTGTTGCTCAATCGTGGGCGCTGCCGTACCGATCTCAAGTCCCTTGAAAAGTTGTCGGCTGTCGCAGTTGAGTATGGGGCAGTTCAACTTCTCAGCAAGGGAGAGGCAGAGTTCAGTCTTGCCAACACCTGTGGGACCGAGTAGTACGATGAGCAGTTTCATGCTATTGCTGATAGGGCAATCAGTTGTTCTCTATCTCAAATCCTTCCTCGTCGAGTTCGCCTTCTTCGTATCCTTCCTCGCCATAGAACGACTCCTCTATCTCTTCCTCCGAAGTAGATGTGGGAGTGGCAGGCTTGACAGGCTCCTCGTCGATGAGCATCTGCATAGGTGCCTCGCCCCTCGACTTTACAATCGGTTCGTCCAAGGTCTGACCGAACGAGGTAGAGGTGACCTCCATCAGCAGTATGCGTCGGCTTTCGGGGTCGAAACGGTAGGCGAGGCGCTGTCCCTCATCCTCGAGCAGTTCGCCCAGAGGGGTCTCGCTCATCAGGTAGATGTCCTCGTCGGCGCTGTATCCGGCATCGCTCTGCAAGATACGATGCTCGGGATGCCAGTCCTCGTCGCACACATAGAAACGATGTACGCCGAAGTCGATGTATCCGCATGCCTGGATGATGAGGTTGTGTAGATCCTCAAATGTGGAGTCGGCATCGATCTTTATCTTCATAGCGAAGTCATCAACCTCGCTTGATGCAATCATGAATGTGAGTAGCATAGTGTGTCAGTCCTTTGCGGGTCTTACGAATCCTCTCTTCTCGCTGTCCTTGATGAAGTCGAGGATGTACTGTATCTCGGGTGACATGGGTATCTCCTGCTCAACCTTTGCGAGTTTCTCGCCCAACTTGCCACCGGGGCCCATGATGATGTTGTAGGTCTCGTGGATGTTTTGGATGAGTTCGTTGGAGAAACCACGGCGACGCAAACCAACGATGTTGAGACCGCAGTAGGCTGCAGGCTCGCGCGAACAGATGGTGTAGGGAGGAATGTTCTGGCTGAAACGCGTTCCGCCTCCCACCATGGTATATCCACCTACACGGCAGAACTGATGCATCAGTACGCCTGCGCTGATGATGGCGTTGTCGTCGATGACGATCTCACCTGCCAACTTGGTGCTGTTGCCGATGATACATCCGTTGCCGACAACTGCATCGTGAGCCACATGCATACCCTCCATCAAGAGGTTGTTGCTACCAACGAGCGTACGGCCCTGTGCAGCCGTTCCACGATTGATGGTTACATTCTCTCGTATCTTGTTGTTGTCGCCAATGATGGCCAATGTCTCTTCTCCCTGGAATTTCAGGTCCTGCGGTATGGCACCGATGACTGCGCCGGGGAAGAATATGTTGCCATTGCCGATACGAGAACCGTAGAGCACGGTCACACTGTTCATCAGGGTGTTGTTGTCGCCAATCTCTACATTCTTATCGATGTAGCAGAAGGCACCGATCTCGCAGTTCTCGCCAATCTTGGCTTCGGGGTGGATGTAAGCTAATGGACTAATTTTGCTCATATTTACTTATTCTTTACTATTTGTGCTGTGAAGGTGGCTTCGGTGACACAGTTCTCGCCCACGAATGCATAGCCGTGCATGGTGGCTATGTTGTGGCGCTGTGGGGTGACATACTCCACTCTGAATATTAGTGTGTCGCCAGGCACAACCTTCTGCTTGAATTTCACATCCTCAATCTTCAGGAAATAGGTGCTCCACTTCTCGGGCTCCTCCACGCCGTTGAGTACCAGCAATCCGCCACATTGAGCCATGGCCTCAACCTGTAGTACGCCTGGCATGACGGGCTCGGTGGGGAAGTGACCTTGGAAGAAAGGTTCGTTGGCTGTGATGTTCTTAATGCCTTCGATGCTGTTGCTGTTCATCCTGATGACCTTGTCCACCAACTGCATGGGGTAGCGGTGAGGGAGCAACTGACGGATGCGTACATTGTCCATCACGGGTTCCTTGTTGGGGTCGTATTTGGGTGCCTGCACCTCATGCTTGCGTATCTCCTTTCGCATGAGTCGTGCAAACTTGTTGTTGATGGTGTGACCGGGACGGGTTGCGATGATTCGGCCTACGATGGGACGGCCAATGAGCGCCATGTCGCCGATGATGTCGAGCAACTTGTGGCGCGCGGGCTCATTCTCCCATACCAGAGGCTTGTGTTGCAAATAACCCAGTTCGTTGGCCTTGATGGAAGGCACGCCGATGGTGGCAGTCAGTTTGTCAACCTCCTCCTGTGACATCTCGTTCTCGTAGATGACGATAGCGTTGTTGAGGTCGCCACCCTTGATGAGTCCAGCATGGAGCAGGGGAGCAATCTCGCGCACGAACACGAATGTACGGGCTGAGCTCACCTCTTTGCCAAAGTCCTCCATGTTGTCCAAAGTGGCAAACTGCGTGTTGAGCACCTTGGAGTTGAAGGCAATCATCGTGGTGATGCTAAACTCCTCATCGGGTAGCAAGGTGATGCATGAACCAGTCTCCTCGTCCTTCACCTCTATCTTATGTGTGATATAATATACATCTTTGGGAGCATCCTGGTCAACGATACCTACGCGCTCTATCTCTTTAATGTAATAGGCTGCGCTTCCGTCGAGAATAGGAAACTCAGGACCGTCAACCTGAAGGAGTACATTGTCCACACCTTTGGCATAGAGGGCAGCAAGGGCATGTTCAACGGTGCTGCATCGCGCATCCTTCTTGGCAAGAACGGTGCCTCGGGTTGTTTCTACCACATTTTCGGCAATAGCTTCAATGATGGGCTGGCCAGGCAAGTCCATACGCTGAATCTTGTATCCGTGGTTTACGGGTGCGGGATTGACTGTAAGTGTGAGGTTGAGACCTGTATGTAGTCCTTTACTGCTTAGGGAGAATGTTCCTCCGAGCGTTTTCTGATTTAGCATGATTCTTTAAGTGATAAGTTAAAAGTGAATAGTTGATTGTTTAGGGTTCTATCCCCTTTCTCCTCTCTCTCTTCTCGTATTATTTGTTCTCAAGTTTGGCCTTGAGTTCTTCTATTTCTTTCTGCATCTGCCTAACCATGGTGTTGAGTTCGGGCAACTGCTTGAACACAACGCTGCTTCGCCAGAAGTTCTTTCCGTCGATGGCAGGTGAGCCCTGGATGGTGGTGCCTTCCTTCTTGATGGTGTTGGGGATACCCGACTGTGCACCAGCCATGGTGCGGTTGGCTATATTAGCATGACCTCCGATACCTACCTGACCGCCAAACATACACCATTCGCCAATCTTGGTAGAACCGGCAACGCCTACCTGAGCCGACATGACGGTGTGGCTACCCACCTCGTCGTTGTGGGCAATCTGAATGAGGTTGTCGAGCTTCACACCGCTGTGTACGATGGTAGCCCCCATTACAGCACGGTCCACACAGGTGTTGGCACCTATCTCCACATCGTCCTCGATGATGGCAATGCCAATCTGGGGTATCTTCTCGTAACCCTTCTCGGTTGGCTGGAAACCGAAACCGTCAGCACCGATGACACAACCGGCATGGAGGATGCATCGAGAACCCACCTTACAGTCGTGGTAAACAACGGCGTTGCTGTAGATTTCTGTATTGTTGCCTACCTTGGCATTCTTGCCAATGGTTACATGGGGATGAAGCACACATCCGTCACCGATCTCTACACCTTCGGCAATAGCTACGAAGGGACCGATGTAACATTCCTCGCCGATCTTTGCTGTGGGATCGATGAAGGCCAGGTCGCTCACACCCTTTCTCTTGGGTTTCATGCTTTCGTACACTTGTAGCAGTTTGGCCACAGCCTCACGCGCATCGGCCACCTTGATGAGTGTAGCCTTGATCTCCTTCTTGGGTTCAAAGTTGTTGTTTACCAACACAACGCTACTCTCGGTCTCGTAGATGTAGTGCTCATATTTGTCGTTGGCCAGGAAACTGATGCATCCAGGCTTTCCTTCTTCTATCTTGGCGAAATTGTTCACAATGGCCTTGGGGTCACCTACTACGGTTCCCTCTATGAGGCCTGCTATCATTCCTGCGGTAAATTCCATATCTCGTGCTTTTGTTCTTAGTTCAAAAGAGCAGCCATCTGCTCTGCCAGTTCCTTGGCCTTCTCTCCAGCTACCTGGGCGAAGTTCTCCGTCTTGTCTGCATAGATGATGGCACGACTGCTGTTGACGAGCAAACCGCAGTCCTCGATCATACCATACTTGCATACTTCCTCGAGGCTACCACCCTGAGCACCTACACCGGGTACGAGCAAGAAGGCCTTGGGAGCTACGGCACGGATGTCCTTGAACATCTCGCCACGGGTTGCACCAACCACATACATCATGTTCTCATCGTTGCCCCATTGCTGACTCTTGCGGATCACCTTCTCAAAGAGACGCTCACCGTCCTTGTCCTCAGTCAACTGGAAGTCAAAACTACCCTTGTTGGAAGTCAGAGCCAAGAGGATGACCCACTTGTCTTCATAACCCTCAAGGAAGGGAGTCACGCTGTCCTCACCCATGTAGGGGGCTACGGTCAGCGCATCCACATTGTACTCGCCGAAGAAGGTACGGGCATACATTTGGCTGGTGTTGCCGATATCGCCACGCTTAGCATCTGCTATGATAAACTGATCGGGGTAGTTCTCCTTCAGGTACTTCACGGTCTTCTCGAAAGCCATGATACCCTTCACACCAAATGCCTCATAGAAAGCCAGGTTGGGCTTGTATGCTACACAGTAGGGAGCGGTAGCGTCGATGATAGCCTTGTTGAAGGCGAAGATAGGATCCTCTTCTTTCAGCAGATGTTCGGGTACTTTCTTCAAATCGGTGTCCAGACCTACGCAGAGAAAACTCTGCTTCTTTTTTATATTCTCAAAAAGTTCTTGTCTTGTCATAAAAAAGACTCTCCCCCCGCCCTCCCTCTAGGGAGGGAGCTGCATTGCTAAGTGGGGGCTTCGTGCAGCTATGTTTTGTTTGTATATTCTTTAATTGTTATTTTAACCTTTTCTAAACTATCCTCACCCCCACATCGTTGCTATGCAGCTCCCTCCCTAAGGGGAGGGCGGGGGGAGAGTCTTATAGTTCTGCCTCCTTCATTCTCTCAGCATTCTCTGCCACGATGAGGTGGTCGATGCAGTCCTGGATCTGTCCGTCCATGAAGGCGGGGAGGTTGTAGATGGTATAGCCGATGCGATGATCGGTGATACGACCTTGGGGATAGTTGTAGGTGCGGATCTTGGCTGAGCGGTCACCTGTAGATACCATGGTCTTACGGCGAGAAGCGATATCGTCGAGATACTTCTGGTGCTCCTTGTCGTAGATGAAGGTACGGAGGCGAGCCAGGGCGCGCTCTTTGTTCTTGGGCTGGTCGCGCGTCTCTGTACACTCAATTAGGATTTCCTCGTCTTCGTTGGTGAAGGGATTGCGCCACATGTAGCGGGCACGCACACCCGACTCTACCTTGTTGACATTCTGTCCACCAGCACCCTGGCTTCGGAAGGTATCCCACTTGATGGCTCCCTCGTTGATCTCCACATCAAACTCCTCTGCCTCGGGCAATACGGCCACGGTAGCGGCAGAGGTATGTACACGACCCTGAGTCTCGGTGGCAGGAACACGCTGTACGCGATGTACGCCACTCTCGTACTTCATGATGCCATATACGCCTTCGCCCGTCACGGTACACACGATTTCCTTGTAACCGCCCACAGCACCTTCGTTGAAGTTCGATACGGCCATCTTCCAACCTTTCGTCTCGAAGTACTTGGTGTACATGCGGAAGAGGTCGCCGGCAAAAAGTGCAGCCTCGTCACCACCTGTACCGCCACGGATTTCGAGTACGATATTCTTATCATCTTCGGGATCGGCAGGGATGAGGAGCAACTTGATTTCCTCTTCCAGTTCGGGCAAGCGCTTCTCGCTTTCTGCCATCTCGTCACGGAGCATGGCCTTCATGTCGGGATCATCCTCCATCTGGATCATCTCCTTGGCATCCTCCACATTCTGCAGGCAACCCATGTACTCCTTTCTGGCTTCCATGATCTTGCCCAGGTCTTTCCATTCCTTGGTCAACTTCACATAGCGCTTCTGGTCGGAAATCACGCTGGGGTCGGTGATCAGCGTGCTGACCTCCTCGTAGCGCGAAACCAAGCCCTCAAGGCGCGAAAGTAACTCGTTATCTTCTATCATTTATTGTTATTTGTATTTTCTGTAAAAATGCCATTGGCATCCTTATGCATTTTTCTTGTATTTTTTGCGCAGCCCGTTCGTGTACTTGTAGTATATGATTATCCAGCCAATCGTTCCCAACGCCTCCATGCACATGTGTGTGTACTCGCCAAGTCTCAAACTTTGGAAAGTAAACTGCATCATAAGAAGCATACAAGCCGTGTATAGGAAAAATATGCCCAACTCTTTGAGGGTCATTCTTGACAGGTCGCTCATACGGGATCCGCTTTTATCTTTTTAGTATTCGAAGGTTCCGAACTCGCTCTTGATGGTCAGGCTCTTCTTGCCCTCTTCGATGCGTCCGATCACCTGAGCATCGATGCCGAAGCTCTTGCTGATCTCAATAACCTTCTCTGCATCCTCGGGAGCAAGGTAAACTTCCAGGCGGTGGCCCATGTTGAATACCTTATAGGCCTCGGCATAGTCGGTACCACTCTCCTTAATGATAGCCTTGAACAGGGGAGGTACAGGGAACATGTTGTCCTTGATGACACGGCAGTTGTCACCTACGAAGTGAAGCACCTTGGTCTGTGCACCACCCGTACAATGTACCATGCCGTGCAATACTTCCTGCAACTTCACGCCACGCTCCTCTGCGAGTGCCTTCATGTCGTCGAGCAACTTCTTCACGACGGGAGCGTAGGTGCGGGTGGGGGAGAGGACGAGTTTGCCTGCATTGATAGGACTGCCCTCAACCTCGTCGGTCAGTTTGTACGAACCGCTATATACGAGTTCCTCGGGTACGGCCTTGTCATAACTCTCAGGATACTTCTCTGCCAGATACTTGCTGAACACATCGTGACGGGCAGAAGTCAGACCGTTAGAGCCCATACCGCCGTTGTAGTCCTTCTCGTAGGTGGCCTGGCCACTTGATGACAGACCCACGATGACATCACCGGGACGGATGTTGGCATTGTCTATCACATCGCTATGTTTCATACGGCAGGTCACGGTGCTGTCCACGATGATGGTACGAACGAGATCGCCCACATCGGCAGTCTCACCTCCTGTGGCGTAGATTCCCACGCCCATCTCGCGCATCTGTTGCAGAAGTTCGTCGGTACCGTTGATGATGGCGGAGATTACCTCACCGGGGATGAGCATCTTGTTACGACCGATGGTTGAACTGACGAGGATGTTGTCCACAGCACCCACGCAGAGCAGGTCGTCGGTGTTCATGATGAGTGCATCCTGTGCGATGCCCTTCCATACGGAGATGTCGCCAGTCTCCTTCCAGTACATATAGGCAAGGCTCGACTTGGTGCCGGCACCGTCGGCATGCATGATGTTACAATACTCGGGATCACCGCCCAATATGTCGGGGATAATCTTGCAGAAAGCCTGTGGGAAGATACCCTTGTCGATGTTCTTGATAGCGTTGTGAACATCCTCCTTGGCGGCACTTACACCGCGCATCATATAGCGTTGGTTACTCATGTTGTGATGATGTATTATTCTTGTTTTCTATAATCGCGTGCAAAGATACGAAAAAAAATTCTAATACCTTGCGCGCACGATGTTAAAATTTGTTGGATATTTTTTTGCAGTATTCATGATTCTATATATCTTTGCATCTCGTAAAATCACTATGTATCAAGTATTATGTCATCATTCCGATATACTTTTTCTGCTTCATCTTTGATGAGAAGATGCTTTGCCGTGCTGTGTTCTTTTTTGTTCGCAAGCGCTTGTTTTGCTTATGATTTGAAAGTAGATGCAGTTCATTTCAATCTGGATGAGGCTCATCGCACAGCCACGGTTTGTGGTTGCAGTAACTGGACAGAAGGCATCTCTATCCCCGAATCAGTAACGGCCAATGGCAAGGATTATGCTGTGGTTAGCATAGCCGACTCTGCATTTTTCAATAACGGTTTTCTGGGTGCTGTCGATATCCCTTCTTCGGTTGTTTCGATTGGCAAGTCTGCTTTCCGTGGCTGTTCTCGTCTTTCGAGCGTTGACATTCCTGCTTCGGTAAAGTCCATTGGCGAGTTTGCCTTCCGTGGATGTAATGCAATTGATCATTTTGTCGTCGATCCGGCCAATCCCTCCTATTGTTCATATGAGGGCGCTCTGCTCAACAAGGCCAAGACACTTTTCATTCAATGCCCCGTTCCCACCACCTCTAATTGCTATCTCCTTCCCGAGACGGTAGTGGAAGTGGCTCCATACGCTTTCTATAAGTGTACCCGCATCTTGTCTGTTGTTATTTACAACGATGTAAAGGTTATTGGCGAAAGGGCTTTCTACGGCATGTCGAATATGGATGAGGTGACTATTGGTACAGGCCTTAAGACTATCGGAAGCGAGGCTTTTGGTAGCACGAAGAGTTTGAAGAAAGTGATCTGCCAGGCTTCCGTACCTCCTACAGCTCCCGACAAGACTTTTGACGACGACTGGCAGATCTATTGTAAGTTGCATGTCCCTTCTGCTTCTATCAAAGCTTATTCTAATGCAAAACCTTGGAAATGGTTTGACAGTATTGAGGCCATGACAAAGGCAGAAATTGAGACTTCTCTCACTTTTGTTGAAGTCAACGAAACAGTTGAGCGTTTCACGCTTGATGGCCGTCATTCCTCAGCATCCCAGCGTGGTGTACAGGTTGTTCGACGCAAGGATGGTTCGGCGCGTAAGATTGTTGTCAGCAAGTTTTAGTTTTCTGGCGCGCGAGCCTTATATGGACGAAGACTACCCCAGAAATCTTTTAAGGTTGAACGCTAACCCAAGACCTACCTTATAAGAGGGGAGTTTACTTGAGAACCTTATTAGGCTGATGATGGCCCAAAACTCCTAATGGTGGATGGAGAATCATCCCCAATATATTACAAAAATAGAGCACGAAAAACTCGTGCTCTATTTGTTCATAAATATTTACTTTCTGTAATTTCTTTTACTTGGCATCTGAAGGCATGATCATGAAGGTGTACTCCTGTGCAGCACCACCAATCTCATACTTCTGGAGAGGACCAGGACCACAACTTCCGTTACCGATACCGCGACTTGCACAGTCGAGGTGGAGGATAGACTCTGCATGGCGGATACCCGACAACTGGTGCAGGTACTTGGTCTGCCAGAGTTCGCGGTCGCTGTAGTGCTGAACGGCGAAGTCAAAGGTATTGTTGAAAGCAGCCATGATCTTCACGCCCTTGCCCTTTTCGTTGGTCAATGTGAGCCAGCGAGTGTCGGTACGCTCACCCATGCTCTGTGGACGGATGTACTCTTCCTTCATGCCTTCTACGGTGTTCTCCCAGAGACCTACATAAGCACAGTCCTTACGGTCGGTATAGTTCTCCATCGGACCACGACCGAGCCACTTCACCTGCTCCAGGCCGGGTGTGAGACTCATCTGCAAACCAATGCGTGGGAGGCGGGGCTGACGCTCGGGGAACTTGGCCTCAACCTTGATGGTACCGTCGCAAGCAATGGTATAGACGATGTTGACGGGCACCTCATCCATGTTGTTTCCATTAGCACCGGGCTGACGGCGACCCGTACTGCTCATGCTCACGATCTGCTTTACAATCACTTGTGCTGTCTGATCGTTCAGTTGCTTCATTTCTACCTCGGCCTTGGTCTGTACGCTACGAGGATACTGCATGCTCTCGTTGTTGATGCTACGGTAGAAGTCAAACTCAAGTCCCTTGCCGTTGTAGATCATCTCCTGACCGTCGTACTTCAGACTCTTCAGTACACCTGTAGTCTGGTCGAAACAGATCTGCACCTTGCGGTTCTCTGTGGTGAAGTCAATCTCGTTGCCTGTGCTCTCACAGATGAGGCGAGGCAGGGCGGGTACGGTCACCTTGTCTTTCTTGTTCTTATTCTTGGGGTTATTGGCATTGGCCAATGCCTTCAGATAATCTTCAAGGTCGAATGGGTCGTCACAGTCGTAGTCAATCCATTGTCCACCCAGAGCCAACTGCTCATCGGCTACCACATGACCTGTCTGTGCCCATATCTGATCCTCCTTCAGCATCAGAGCCAGGTTGAGGTTGGCCAGAGCGGGATAGTCCTTGTTGTTGGTGCCATAGAATTCATTGATGATCTCATCGTTCTTGAAGATCTCTTTCAAGTCGATATCGATGCTGTCGCCAGCAGCAATGCTGGGCATATTCATCGTAGCCTGTGCGGCGTTGCTACCATTGAGTGTGATGTTGGCTGCCAGTTTGAACTCGTTGAGGTTGTTGAAGGCATAGCGGTTGCGGATACGAATCTTCTTGTTGTCGATAAGGCGGAAGTCCACATACTGGTAAACCTTCTTCACCTGCAACAACTTGGGAGTGACATGACGGTCGGCTGTGATGATACCGTTACAGCAGAAGTCATTGTCATTGGGATGGTCGTTGAAACCACCGCCGTAGTACATGTGACTGGGGTCCTCTCCAAACTTAGTCATACTCTGGTCCACCCAGTCCCAAATGCAGGCACCGATCATACGGTTGCTCTCAAATTCGATGTAGTCCCAGTATTCCTTCAGGTTACCGATGGCATTACCCATAGCGTGAGCGTACTCGCAAAGGAAGTAAGGCTTGTCTTGCTGACCACGCTTGTCGTTGTTCTTCATACCGTCCACGCTGGGGTACATATTGCTGTCCATGTCGGCGGCGCTGTTCATACCTTCATAGTGTACCAAGCGGTCGTCCAGGGCATGGATGGCATCGTGACCGGCCACGAAGTTCTGACCTCCACCACATTCGTTACCCATACTCCAGAAGATGACGCTGGGATGGTTGCGGTCACGCAATACCATGCGGGTCATACGGTCCAGGTAGGCAGGTTGCCATGAGGGATTGTTGCTCAGAGAGTGGTTGGCGTGGCACTCCACATCGGCCTCGTCCATGATGTACAGACCATAGTAGTCATAGAGTGCATACATCTTCGGGTCGTTGGGATAGTGCGAGGTACGCACGGTGTTGATGTTGTGGGTCTTCATCAGCACGATATCCTCAATCATGCTCTCTACGGGAATTGCCTTTCCGTAGATGGGATGCGTGTCGTGACGGTCCACACCCTTGAACATGATACGCTTGTTGTTTACGAAGACGCGGCCGTTGCGATTCTCAATCTTGCGGAAACCATACTTCATGCTCACCACCTCGCCGTTAAGCGTCACATTGACGGTATAGAGGTTAGGCTGCTCTGCGCTCCAAAGCGCAGGATTCTTCACGGAGAGTGAGTATGCGAACTTCTGTGATGTACCTTTCTTTACCAATGGGGCAGCACCACTAATCATGCTGGCCACTACATTGCCCTTGGCATCTACGATTTCCACCATGGGAGCCAGCTCGGCCGTTTTGCCAAAGTTCTGGATGTCCATGTTCACCTTCATGGTTGCCTGCTTCAGGTCGTTGGCAATCTCTGAGGTGATATATACATCGCGTACATGTTCCTTCTTCCTTGCTTCCAGATATACATCGCGGTGGATACCACTCATACGGAACATGTCCTGATCCTCCAGATACGAGCCATCGCTCCAGCGGTAAACCTCCACGCAGAACAGGTTCTCCTTGCCAGGCTGGATGTATTTTGTCACATCAAACTCGGCATCGTTGTTGGGGCCCTGTGTGTAGCCCACCTTCTTGCCGTTCACCCAGATGTATGCGGCGCTGTACACGCCGTCGAAGTGTAGGTATATTTCACGGCCCTTCCAGTCTGCAGGTACGGTAAAGGTGCGACGGTAGCTACCCACGGCATTGGGCTCGTTCACGATGGTGTAGCCATCCTGAGGACGGATCAATGGGGGAACATTTCTGAAGGGGTAGGTCACATTGGTATAGATAGGTGTGCCGTAGCCCTGCATCTCCCAATTCGAGGGAACGGGGATGGTCTTCCACTTCGAGGCGTCGTAGTTCGTCTTGTAGAAGTCTACGGGACGATCCTCAGGCTTGGGTACCCAGTTGAACTGCCAGTTGCCGTTCAGGTAGCTGCGCAGACTGCTCGTAGTATGCAGCCAGGGCTTTCCGTAAGCCTCGTCAGCCTTCATCTCCTCAGCGTTGGCCCAGCGCAGCATGGTGTTGTGTCCGGGCTCCTTGTTGATGGCAAAGATGGCTTGGTTCTCCCAATCGTTGCGACTCTTCTCACCCTGTGCCAGAGGAGTCACCTTGAGATTGGTCTGTACGAAGTGCCATTGTACATTCTCGTCCTTTGAGGTGGCATTCACCTGCCACACTCTACCTCCGGGCTGTGCCGTGTCCTTGTAACCCAGGTACAGACCGCCGGCACCACACTTCAGGGCATACACATCGTCGGCTATCTTCTCCAATTGCCATTGCTGGTTGGCGTTGCCCAAGTCCTGTGCCCATTGTGTCACCTCGCCTTCACGGTTGCCATGGTTGCCATTGTCAAGCGACTGCATGGTGAAGGGGCTGTAGAGATTGTACACACCGGGACGGCGTCCGGGAACGATGTTCCACACCTGTGACTGGCTCTTCTTGTTGAGTGCCGACAGCACGATGTTTGAGCCCTGACAGTCGAGGGCCAGTCCGTCAGCAATTTCAATTCTGTACCCCTGCTTGGGGTCGAAGGTTTGTGCCGATGAGGCTGCGTTTTGTGCCATTGCTTTGGTAGGCGAGGTCATGGCAACAAAGGTTGCGAGCCATCCCACGAGCAAGAGCGATACACGCTTCATGATGGTTGTCTTCTTCATGTTTATAATGGTTTTTGGTTGATTTTTAATGTTTAACATGATATTTTTTGCGAAGATACTACAAAAATGTAACACTTGCAACACTCAACCAACATTATTTAATATAAAAAGTAAGAAGGCCATTATATAAAGTATAGAGGGCACGGTTTCCTGCCGTACCCTCTATGGTCTGTATGCGATGTCGTTTTCTTTTTCGATCAGGCTATTCTTATTCTCTTGGACCTCTGTTGCCACCTCTTGGGCCAGGGCCTCTGTCGCCACCTCTTGGACCTCTGTCGCCATCAGGTCCGCCGAAGCCACCGAAGCCACCACCGAAACCGCCCCAGCCTCCGCCGAAGCCACCACGGTTGCCTTCCTTGGCATTGGTGTTGTAGTTCTCGTTCAAGGTGAATTCCTCTGTCTTGTCGCCAATCTTAACTACATAGCTATTGCCTACCTTGAACTCAGGATAACTGATCAGACTTGAGCATCGTGCGAGGTTGAAAGGTGCCTTGAAACTGTCAATCTTCTTACCCAACTTCTCTGCCGTTCCTTCATATACCTCAACAAGTACGCCTTCCTGCATCTCCAGTCCTACGAGGAGGATAGAGGGCTGCTTTGAGGTCTCATTGTTGGGCTTTGAGGGCTCATCGCCCATCATGCCGCCACCCATACTGAAGATACGGCCACCATTGATCTGGATGGGAACGAAGTCGCTGTCGATACCTTCCTCAGGACTTCCCGTGCTACTCCATGCATAGATGGTACCACCATTGAAGATGAGTGCTTCCTTGTTGCCGTTGCAGTCGATGGCGTCGTTGGTAGAACTGCGAGTGATGATCTTACCGCCATTGACAACTATCTGCTTGGCACAGTTGATGCCATCGTCTATCACATCAATATCAATGTTACCACCATTGATGGTCAGTACCTGCTTGCTCTCCAGACCTTCACCACCGTGGAAGGCTGTCTTGACTGTGATATTACCGCTGTTGATGGTCAGGTTGCCTGCTGCAGAGATACCCTTGGGGTTGCCATGACCGCCACCTCCGCCAAAGGGAGGAATGGTGCCACCTTCGCCACCAAATCCACCGAAGCCACCACCGAAACCGGGGAATCCACCTCCAAAGTCGGGTATGCTGTCGGGATTGAACTCACCACCGCCGAAGCCGCCAAATCCACCACGGGGGCCGCCAAATCCACCACGGCCTCTTCTGCCACGACGCTCACGCAGACTGTCGGGCAATTCCTCACCATCGCGAGGACCAAAACCGCCACGAGGACCACCGAAGCCACCTCCGGGGAAGCCTCCGCCAAAGTCGGGTATGCTGTCGGGATTGAACTCACCACCGCCAAAACCGGGGAAACCACCTCCGAAGCCTCCAAAGCCACCGAATCCACCTTCGCCGTCTCCGCCTCCGAAGCCACCGAAACCGCCCATGCCACCAAACTTGCCACGGCTACTGTTCCAGTTGTCGCCCTTGGTCTCCACATTCAGCGTGAGGTCGTCGATGGTCAGGTCACCCTTTGTGGTAATGCCCTTACAACCTTTGCCTTCGGCTATCACATTGAGTGTACCTTTACCGCTCAGTTTTGCATTTTCTTTTACAAAGATGACGGCAGCCTTGTAGTTTGCTGTATCTTGGCATGCTTCTACGGTCAGACTGTTGTTGGTTCCATCAACTGCCACGATCTCAACACGCTTTTTGTTTTTGAGCCACAGGGGTGCTCCCTCCTTTGAGGTGAGGTTCACACCATCCAGTTCGAGGGCAACTCGACCAGCACTTTTCAGCACCAGCATACCGTCGTCCGACTGACCCTTCATGCGTATCGTGATGGGGTTCTTGTATTGACTATTGAGTGTGACACGAGCCCCGTCGGTCACCACCTCTGCGCTGTCCTTCAGGTTGTTGACTACGGTCACCTTGTTGCCATTGTAGGTCAAAACGATGCCATCCTTCTTCTTGGCTTCTGCCGAGGTCATGGCCATCAAGGCCAGACCTACTAAGTAGATTCCCTTTCTCATCATTGTATTTTCGTTTTATTCGTTTTTACACACGCTTGTTTCGCTGTTAGTATTTGTGAATCACATCTGCTTATATGATACAGAAATCCTAACAAGGTTTATTCGGAAGTGTAAAAAAGTTGGAGAAAGATAATTTACGCAGGCTACACTTGTATATGCCTTGCTTTAGAGCCTGCCTGCTGAGAGCCTACTTAAAGCTTCATTGTTTCTTTATGAGGAGAATGCTGAATTCATAAAGAAGCCAGATGGGGAGAGACACCACAAAGAGCGTGAAGACATCGGCTGTGGGTGTGATGGCAGCAGCGAGGATGAGGATGACCACGATGGCATGACGGCGATATCGTGACATCCACTCTGCCTTGAGCAGACCGAAGCGTGAGAGCATCCAACTCAGAATGGGTATCTCAAAAATGATGCCGAAGGTGATGGACATCATGAGGAGGGTCTCGATGTACGAACTGATGGTCAGCATGTTGTCCACATCGGGACTCACCTGATAAAGAGCCAGAAATCGGACGGTGAGGGGGAAGATGATGAGGTAGTTGACAGCCAGTCCCACGAAAAACATAGCGTAGGCCGAAAGCAACAGTCTCACGGAGTAGCGCCTCTCATTGTCGTAGAGCGCCGGTGAGATAAAGGAGAACAGCACATAGATGATGTAGGGCGAAGCCACCACGATGCCCATGCAGAATGCCACCTTCAGGTGTATGAGCATCTGTTCGGCCAGTCCGGTATTGATGAGATGAAGGGCAAACGGATCAGCACCCACCAGTCGGTAGGTGATGAAGTCGTCGTGGCAGGGAGCGAGAACCAGTCTGAACAACGGTTCCTTGAGGCAGAATGCTACAACACCTGCCACACAAACGGCCACGAGAATGCGCCAGAGGCATCCTCGCAGTTCGTCTATATGTTCCCAGAAAGTCTGTTCTTCTTGCAAAGCGCTTATTCCTTCTTCTTGTCGTCGGTATTATCGTCGATGGTCTCCTTCATACCTTCCTTGAAACTCTTCACGCCTCTGCCGAGACCACGCATCAGTTCGGGTATCTTCTTGCCTCCGAAGAGGAGCAACACAACCAGTACGATGACTAATAACTCTGGTGTACCAAACATTGTTTCTGTCTATTATGAGTGAATACTTTTCGTCTTGTCTCGCTCGCCCCCGACACTTATTGCGAGGGCAAGCGATGCAAAGTTACGCATTTATTTTTATAAAAGCCTAACCTTTGTTATGTTTTTGTTGAGCGTTGATTTATTTCTTCACGAGATTCTTAAATGCCGAACCGAAGATGATGTATTGCGTGTTGCCCGCAATCGTACCCTCGTTCTGTCCCCACAGGAATGGCCAGTCATCGTAGTTCTCAAAGTGGTCGGGCTTACGGAAGAGCACGCCGGGAGCCACATTGCCAGGGATGGCTGAGAAGTCAGCACGGTTGTTGCCGTAGAACACCTGCTTGGGGCGTGTTGCACCAACGGTAGCCACGAAGGAGTAGTTGTGGTAGGGGTGGCAACCATAGAGCCAACTTGCTACACGATAGATCTCCTTCTTCGTCACGATGTCGGGGAAGTAGAGGTTGGCAAAGCATACCGTTGTGCCAAACGACAGTACGGCACCGGCGCCAGCCCAGTTGCCCGTACCGATGGGCACTCCGTAGGGGTTCTCCTTGTCCAGACTCTCGATGTAAGCCTGATACTTCACGATGTAGGGACGCAACTTCTCCTTGTACTGTGCATCCATGTAGGGCACAGCGTCGAGCGCCGTCTGAATGTTGTTGTTCACATTTCGGTCCAGGGCTCTCCATATCTGTTCCTTGAAGAGGTCGAGGTATTTCTGCTCCTTCGTTGCGGCATAGAGTTGGAGGTTGGTTGCCATGTTGCCATTGTTGTCACCACGGCGCGCATTCGCGTTGTTGCCATTCTGACCGCGTCTGTTCATCAGTTCGTTGGCCTCCTCCATCAGTCGCTTCGACTGTACGAGCGCACGCTTGGCCAGTTCGTCGTTGTAGCCTTCCAGCGCGCGGCTTGCTGCGGCAAACATCGTGGCTGCGCGGAAGTCCAGACTGGCATTGCGAGTGGTGAAGGCCCACATGTCGTCGGGTGTACCGCTCGACTTGCCATCGGCTGATATCTCGTAGGGTTTGAGCGAAGGATCGTAGTGCAGACCATCCGTGATGGCGCTGATGTCGCCCAGGTGGTGATAGTTGTCGAGCACACTATTGGAGAGGGTAGAAGCCATGTGGCCTATCTGCTCTGCCTGTGCCACGAGATTGAGCGTGCCGTGCTCAATGAACTGCAGGATGTCGGGCACACCATCGGGTCGGTGCAAGTCCACATAGCGTTGCTTCTCGTCCACGAAAGTCTCGTCACGGTCGCTTCTGAAGAGTTCCCATGCACGCACGAAGTTTTCCACCACGCTGATGTTCGAACCCGTCTCGATGTCGTAGTCGCCAGCATCAAAGAAGCCACCCACATTCAGTCCGGGTATCAGTTCGTATGGCTTGTACTTGGTATCCGTGGTCTGTCCCTGGCTGTGCAGGTCGAAGTGGTCGCTGGGAGGAGCCTGCAGATAACCCTCACGGAAAGGTTCTCCGTGCCACATACGGTAACCCTCGTTCACAGCCATGTGGTTCATGTGGATAGGCACCCACACATCGGTTGTGGCATCCGTTATCTTGTCGTAAACCGACTCGTCGATGAGGAAGTTGTTGGTCTTGGTGTTGCCATACTGTATGTAGTAGATACCAGGTTGCTTCACCTGTGAGAAGTCAAACTTCACATAATTGTATTTATAGAACTTACCCCATTCCTTCACGCTGGCCTTGTAAGCCTCCTTGATGCTACCGTCGTCCATGATGCGATAGAGTGAGGCCGAAGGCTGTACCTTGTCCGTCTTGTCGAGTTCGATGACAGCCACCTTGGGTTGCTCGGGGATGTAGCCCACCTGTGAGAAACCGATGTTGGGCTCTCTCACCCAGTTGGCTATGGCATTGGGCTCTACGGTCCATGTCACCACCTTGCCCGTCTTGCCCTTGGGCAGTACGCTACGGAGCACAAACCATCCGTTCTGTGCCAGCATACGACCATCGTAGAGTTTCAGTTCGGCATCGTCGCAACTCACCTTCACCAGTCGGTCGGGCGTGTCGCTTGCCATGATGATGTTGTGACCCGTAGCCATGGGCAGAGGATCTACGAATCGGTTTGTGCCACGGTCGTCGTAGGTCTTGAATCCCTTAAACTGTCGGGGCTTCTCGCTGTTAGGGCGTGTCACAGTCTCGCTCACGGCATAGCGTGGGAAGCGGTTGAGCTTGCCGTCCATGATGTAGGTCTTCTGCCAGTATTGAGAGGGGAGAAACTCAAGGTTGAAACCAGCCTCTCCTGCAATGGCGTCGGGTACGGGCTTGTCCAGATATACGGCTATCTCTACAGCCTTGCCCTTGTTGGTCACCACCACACGACTGTCGAAGTCGTAGTCGTCGTAGCGCAGGGCCACCTCTATCGAACCGTTCTCGCGATTCACCTTTCGGCTCGTCATCTTGGGCACGAGGTCCCATTGCTCTGGCGTGTTGTTCAGTCTCACGGCACCACCCTGTATGGTGCGCACACCATGGTGGATTACTTCTATTCCGGAGTTCTTCTCGTCGTTAAAACCTCCGTTGAAGGTGTTGCTGTACACCAGTACATTCACACCTTGACGCTCGAAATACTCAAGGTCGTTGAGTTTCAGATTCTCCTTGCTTGATGTCTGTGCATGGAGTGCAAGTGTTGACATCATGCAGAGCGAAAAAAAGATTTTTGTTTTCATTGTGGGTGTATCGAATTGAAAATGGAAAATTGAGAATGGAAAATTGAGAATGGAAAATGGAAAATGGAAAATGGAAAATGGAAAATTGAACCGAGCGTGATTAAGCTCGAAGCGTAGCTTCAAAATTGAAAATTAAAAGATCTTCTGTACGAAGTCGTGGAGCGACTTGCGCCACACCTGCCATTCGTGGTCGCCGGGGAAGGAATTGAAGATGATGTGGAGCCCTTGCGAGGTCATGCTCTCTACGGCCTTCTTGGTGTGTGTGATGCGAGGATCCTGTTCGCCCACGGAGATGTAGAAGGTAGTCAGCTCCTTGTTGTATCGGTCGGCCTGACTGATGAGTCCGGGCAGGGCTTTCTCCGCGTCAAAGTTGCTACTGCCCTGTATGCCACCAAACACACCCGTGCTGAACACGCCAAGGTGGGCGAAGAGTTCGGTATGTTGCAGTCCGGTGAAGAAAGTCTGTCCGCCACCCATCGACAGTCCTGCCAGGGCACGGCTCTTGCGGTCGGTCTTCACGCGGAAATTCTTCTCTATGAAAGGTATCAGACTCTTTGTGAGATCCTGCTCATGAGGCTTCATGCCCTCTACCGAATAACCCGTTCGCATGCCGGGGATGTTGAAGGTACCGTTGGCCATCACGATGATCATCTCCTTCGCCTTGCCTTCAGCAATCAGGTTGTCCAGGATATAGTTCGTCTTGCCCTGGTTCACCCATCCCGTCTCGTCCTCTCCGCCACCATGCTGGAGGTAGAGCACGGGATACTTCTGCTTGCTCTGGTCGTAGCCGGCAGGCGTATATACCCATACGCCCACATGCTTGCCACGCACCTCCGAGTAGTACTCCATCTGGTGCACCTTGCCGTGTGCCACCTCCTTCCTGTCGTAGAAGGTACAGTCCTTCTCCGGTATGTCGATGGCGCTCGTCATGCGTCCACAGCCGAAGTAACTCTTGCTTGCGGGATCAGACATCTCCAGTCCGTTGATATTGAACCAGTAGTAGTGGAAACCCTCAACCAAAGGTTTAGTATGAGCCAACCAGGTGCCGTCGGGCTGAATGTAGAACTTACAACTGTTGTCCAGCGAGAGTCTCCATTGACTCGCATCGGCCGTCTTCACGCGTATGAGCACACTATTGTCGGGCAGTATGCGAGGGTAGTCTCCGCCGATGTTGGTAGAGGGTATGGTGTAAGGTTGATTCTCGGGTTTGTTCTTCTCGAATTCGTCCAACTGCTTGAAGCAATACTTGTTGATGATGCTTGCCAGTTGTCGGTCGGGATTGTTGCGCACACGGCAGTTGTAGTCCAGTATCATCATCTCCCCATTCTCCGCCGTATAGGGGCGCCATTGTGGGAGGATGTTGCTCGCATTGGGGTTGCCCGTGTGGGCAAAGTCAGCCCATGCCGTGCTCATCTTGTCGGCCAGCGCCAGGTCGTCGGCAGTAGGGTGGGGTATCTCGTTGGCCGAGTGGTGAAGCGTGTTGAAGCAGAACTTCAGTTCGTATCCGTGTACCGATCCCTGGTTGAGAGGCGACTTCCATGTAAACATATACATATAGGTAGGCGCCTTGTGTTGCTTTGAGATGTAGTCGGCCGTGATGATCGTCTTCGGACGGAAAAGCTGGTCTATGCACAGCAAGTCCTGTGGAGAGTGGCCCGGCCAAGCCTCGTCAAAGGCCTTGATATAGTTGTCCGTATCCTCGCCGAAGGTAGCCTGCAAGCTCTTTCTCGCATCCTCCGTGCTCATCTGCTGGTTGTAGGTGAGGCGCATCAGTTCGTTGAAGGTCGTACCGATGAGTATGGGCTTGTTGCTTGCAAAGGAGGCAAAGCCCGGCTGGAAAGGCTGTTGGGTCACCGTCTCCCCGTCGGGTGTAGGTCCGAAGCCCCACATCATGGGAGTGCCAGGTCGGCGTGTGCCTACGCTCTTAGCCATGGCACGCTGTCCGGCGTTGTACAGTTCCTTGTAGGGTACCTCGCGTATCTTGTCGATAGTGGAAGCCGTCAGACCCAGTTCGGCCACCACGGCCTTGCCCAGATCCTCCGTCATCTGCTTCGTGTTCACATTCAGTATCGTTCCGCTCATGATGATAGCCTTGTGGAAGAGATCCTTCGCCTCGGGCATGTTCAGCAGAGTGCCCACCTTGCCACCACCGCCCGATTCGCCAAACACCGTGATGTTGCTGGCATCTCCGCCGAAGAGGTGGATGTTCTGGTGTATCCATTTCAGAGCCTGCACCACATCCATCATGCCCACATTGCCCGAATACTTATATCTGGGCGACACGGCCGAGAGGTCGAGAAATCCCATGATGTTGAGTCGGTGGTTGATGCTCACCACCACCACATCCTTCTTGGCCAGCCCCATGCCAGGGTTCCATGCCGATGTGCCAGAGTCAAACCCGCCACCGTGGAGCCACAGCATCACGGGTTTCTTGGCCTTGCGGTCGGTGGTCCACACATTCAGCACGGCGCAGTTCTCGCTCATCTCCGACTCCGGCAGATCGCGGTTGGTGCTCTGCATGGCCTGCGGTCCCCAGTGGTTGCACACCATCACCGTGTCCCATGGTTCCACCGGCTGTGGAGGCATGAATCGCTCCACCTTGGCATACGGTATGCCCAGGAAAGCCTCTGTGCCCTCCTGCTCTATACCCTGCACTACGCCTGTTGCTATACGCACGGTTGGTTCGTTTGCTACCTTCTTCTTTTGTGCATACGCGTTGCCCGCCAAAGTTGCCACAAGGGCCAGCACCATCAGTTTTGTGTATTTCATACTATTCCTCAATTGTGCATTGTGCATTGTGCATTATGCATCGTGCATTGTGAATTGTACATTATATTTTGTTTCTTGATATGCAAAGTTACAAATAAATTTATAAAAAACAACGAACTTCATCATTTTGTGCAAAATTATTCTTATATTTGCACTAAAAATCAAAAGGTTGGGTCTTCATGATGGTTCATCCGTGTAAATGTCTCATGCGACTCTAACACCATATTTGATAACTTACAAACTTAATAATATAGATAACTTACGATGAAAGATTTCAAATTCTACGCACCTACGAAGGTTGCTTTCGGTAAGAATACCGAGGAGAAGGTAGGTCAGCTCGTGAAGGAGTTTGGCGGAACCAAGGTTTTGTTGCACTATGGTGGCAATAGCGCCATCAAGTCGGGTCTGCTTGCCCGTGTGGAGCAGTCGTTGCAGGATGCCGGCATCGCATACATCAAACTCGGAGGCGTGGTGCCCAATCCCCGTGTGTCTCTCGTTCGCCAGGGCATCGAGCTCTGCAAGTCGGAGGGTATCGACTTCCTCCTTGCCGTAGGTGGCGGTTCGGTCATCGACTCTTGCAAGGCCATCAGTTCGGGTCGTTATTTCGAGGGCGATGTGTGGGACCTCTATCTCAAGAAGGCAAAGGCCACCCAGTATATGCCCATCGGTTGTGTGCTCACCATTCCCGCTGCTGGAAGTGAGATGAGCGACGGTTCGGTCATCACCAACGAGGAAGGCTGGCTCAAGAAGGACTATTGCGTGGACGAGTTCCGTTGCAAGTTCGCCATCATGAACCCCGAACTCACCTACACCCTTCCTGCTTGGCAGACCGCTTGTGGTGTCACCGACATCATGATGCACACCATGGAGCGCTACTTCTCCAAGGACGACGACATGGAGATTACCGACAGCATCGCCGAAGCTTTGCTTCGCACCTGTATGAGCGAGGTACACAAGGTGCTTCAGAATCCTACCGACTACAACAGCCGTGCACAGATCATGTGGGCAGGTAGTCTGGCTCACAACGACCTCACCGGTTGCGGTACCAGTGGCGACTGGGCTACACACAACCTCGAGCACGAACTCTCTGGTATGTTTGATGTGAGCCACGGAGCAGGTCTCGCTGCCATGTGGGGCAGTTGGGCACGCTATGTGCGTAGTGAGAACATGAGTCGCTTTGCCCGTTTTGCTGTCAATGTGATGGGTGTGAAGCAGAATTTCCGTTCGCTCGAGGAGACAGCCGAGGCAGGTATCCAGGCTATGGAGGCCTTCTATCATAGCATTGGTATGCCCACCAGCATCCACGAGCTCATCGGTCGTGACATCACGGATGCCGAGATCGAGGAGATGGCCCTCAAGTGCAGTAATGGTGGCAATGGCACCATCGGTTGCCTCAAGGTGCTCGGTTGCAAGGACATGGCCGAGATCTACAAGATGGCAAAGTAAGGCGCTGAGCGCCGTTCATTCTAGTTTCTTTTTAAACATTTTCGTTTATTTTTGTTTCTTGTTAAATATATTTCATTTTTGTTTGTTTCTTTCATAAAAAAATCAGTAAATTTGCATTTGAGTGTAAATGACGGTTGGTTTGTGCCACGATAGATGTGTGGCAAAGCCACGAAAAGAATGAAACAATGCCATGAAAAGAATGAAGTATTTTCTCGTTTCCTTGATGCTGTCGGCCTCGTTAGGCATGACGGCACAGGGTAAGAATTTTGCATCTACCATTTGTAATGCAGATGGTACGGTCACCTTCCAGTATCAGAACGACAAGGCCAAGGAAGTGCTTGTGGATGTGCAGTTTGCTGGGCGCAATCCTATGAAGAAGGATGCCAAGACAGGACTGTGGACCGTGACGCTCGGTCCTTGTGCTCCCGATATGTATCCCTACTGCTTCGTGGTGGATGGCGTGAGCGTGATGGACCCCAAGTGCGAACAGTATTTCCCCAACGAGGGATTCAAGAACTCGCTCCTCGAGGTGCCCAGCAAGAAGGGACCTTTGGCTCACGACATACGCAAGGATGTGCCTCATGGCAAGGTGGACTATGTACATTATTTCTCCGAGCCTCTTGGCGGCGTGAACTCGGCCATTGTCTATACCCCTGCCGGCTACGACAAGAATCCACAGAAGAAATATCCCGTATTCTATCTCATCAGCGGTACTACCGATACGGAGGAGGTTTACTTCAAGGTGGGCCGTATGAACTATATCCTCGACAATCTCATCGCCGAGGGTAAGGCGCAGGAGATGATCATCGTCCTGCCTTATGGCAATCCCACGAAGTTGCTCACCAGCATCGTTCCCGATGCGCCCGAGCCAGAGAGGCCTAACCGCTTGCGTGGCAATGGTGGTTTTGGTGGCGGTATGCCCGGCGGTATGCCTGGCGGTATGCCTGGCGGTATGCGTCCTGGCGGTATGGGTGGCGGTATGCCCATGTTCCGCGATGTGGTAAGCGAGGATATCACGGGCGACCTCATGCGCTATGTGGAGAGCCACTATCGCACCATCAACGATGCTGACCATCGTGCCATAGGTGGTTTCAGCCGTGGTGGCAATCAGGGCTTGGGCATCGGTCTGCGCAACCTCGATAAGTTCTCCTACCTCTGCTCGTATAGCTCCTTTACCTCAACCGACATTCCCGGCGTTTACGACAATCCTGCAGAGACCAACAAGAAGATCAACCTCTTCTGGCTTGGCGTAGGTACCGACGACTTCCTCTTCGGCAACGCACGCGACTATATGCAGCACCTCGACGACCATGGCATCACGGCCGTCAAGGAGTACACGCACGATAAGTTTGGCCACACTTGGATGAACGCCAAGTACTTCCTCTCCAAGACCATGCCTTTATTATTTAATAAGGAGGCATCACGGAAGGCTATGGCTGGTGCACAGCCCACCATGGCTCGTACGGGCCAGGAGGCACAGTTCACGGCCAGCACCATGGCCACCCTCTTCCCTCGTCAGGTCACCTCACCCGAGTGGCACGAGACGGCTGTCATCCTGCGCCTCAATGCCCCCGATGCCAAGGAGGTGATTGCCGAGTTTGACGATGGCAAGGCGCCTCTCGCTATGGCAAAGGATGCCGATGGCGTGTGGGCTTGCGCAATTAAGGAGAATGTCGATGTGCGCAAGTATCGCTTCGTTGTGGACGGCACTCCCATTGCCGACCCCACCAACATGTACCTGGCGCCCGACAAGGGTTTCAAGTGGAGCGTGCTGTCCGATCCTCGCATAGATACTGATGTACAGAAGATAGGCAAGGCTACCTTTGGCAAGGTGACCTACGACCTCAACAAGATGACTGCCACCTACCTTCCCGAGGGCGACACCAAGGGCATGAAGGTGATTCAGGTGGTGCCTGGTAAGAACGACACCATGGAGTCGTGGTTCAAGATCGGTCAGGTCAATTTCATGGCCGACAAGCTCATTGCCTCTGGCCATAAGCCCGTCATCATCACCACCGAGGCCGTGAAGGGTGCCACCGTCATCAAGGCCGATGACTACAAGACCTGGCAGGAGCGTCGCGAAGCAGTAGCCAAGGCTCTCAAGTAGCCCCCGCTCCCACCATTACCGTCCGTTGACGGACGGTTCTCCTCTCCTCCCCGCTCCCCAATCTAATAACCTAATAACAAACAAACAAATGAAAAGAACACTCTTAGCAATTGCTGCATTGGTGATGAGTATGTCATCCTTTGCACAGAAGGCTCCTGTCCTCACCATCGAGGGTGGACAAGTTCAAGGCGTCAAGACCGATGACCATCCCGATGTCATCGTGTATCGTGGTATCCCCTATGCTGCGCCTCCTATCGGTGAGAACCGCTGGAAGGAACCACAGCCCGTGGTGGCATGGAAGGGTGTGAAGGTGTGTGACACCTTCGGTCATCCCAGTTATCAGGCCGTACACTATCCCGGTGGCTATGCCACAGAGTGGGGCTATGGCAAGGAGGCTCCCTATAGCGAGGACTGCCTCTACCTGAATGTATGGACCAAGGCTTCTGCCCAGCCCGGTAAGAAACTGCCCGTTGCGCTCTGGATCCACGGTGGTGGATACCGTGAGGGATGGGGTACCGAACCCGAGTTCGACGGTCAGGAGTGGGGTGCCAAGGATGTGGTGCTCGTCAGCATCAACTATCGTCTGGGTGTCTTCGGTTTCCTCTGCCATCCCGCTCTCTCTGCTGAGAGTGCTCACGGCGTGAGTGGCAACTATGGTATCCTCGACCAGATCGAGTCGCTGAAGTGGATCAAGAAGAATATCGCACAGTTTGGTGGCGACCCCAACAATGTCACCATCTTCGGTCAGAGTGCCGGTGGTGGTAGCGTGCGCACCCTCTGTGAGAGTCCCTTGGCCCGTGGTCTCTTCCACAAGGCTGTCATCATGAGTGCCAACGGTCTGAGCGTACAGAATCCCAATGCTCCTGCTATGGGTGGCGGTATGCGTCGTGGTGGCTTCGGTAGCATGTCGCTCAAGGATGCAGAGGCTGCCACCAAGAAGATGATGGACTGGGCTGGACTGACCGACCTCCAGAAGATGCGTCAGGCTGGTACCGAGACCATCTATGCCCTCTCTACCCTCTACGGTCAGGTGAGTGGCGAGCGTGCCTACATCCCCATGTCGCCCATCATCGACAACTATGTTAGCGTGAAGAGTTTCGACGATGCTACCCGCGAGGGTACATTGGCCGATGTGCCATATATGATTGGTTACACCCTCAACGACATGGGCGACATGAGCGCCGGTATCGTAGAGTTCTGCAAGGTTCGTCAGCAGAAGGGTGGTAAGGCTTGGGCTTACGAGTTTGCCCGTCCTCTGCCCGATGATGGCAGCCATCCCGAGGTCACACAGCGCCTCAAGGGTGCCTTCCACAGTTCCGATCTCTGGTTCGTCTTCAAGAGCCTCAAGCATTGCTGGCGTCCCTGGACCAAGGGCGACTGGGATCTCTCGGAGAAGATGCTGACTGCATGGACCAACTTTGCCAAGTATAGCGACCCCAATGGTGCCAAGGCTGGTATCTGGAAGCCTTGCACAGAGAAGGAGCCCAACTTCATGCTCTTCAAACTCAACGACAAGGATGTTGAGGCATCAGAGGTAGGCCAGCCCATCAAGCCCCAGGGTGGTGGCATGATGTTTGGTTTCTGATGCGTGTAGCGTTGAGCGTGTAGCGTTGAGCGATGAGCGATGAGCGTGTAGCGTCTAGTGTTGAGCGTCTAGCGTTGAGTGTTGAGCGTGTAGCGTCTAGCGTTGAGCGTGTAGCGTCTAGCGTCTAGTGTTGAGCGTTGAGCGTTGAGCGTCTAGTGTTGAGTGTTGAGTGTTTTTCGTTTTCTCGACTTCTCGCTCGCCGCTCATCGCTCATCGCTCGCCGCTCATCGCTCCCCGGTCCTCGCTCCTCGCTCAACGCTCCCCGCTCGCCGCTCATCGCTCGCCGCTCATCGCTCGCCGCTCATCGCTCGCCGCTCATCGCTCAACGCTCGCCGCTCATCGCTCATCGTACAAAAGAAGGGTACGCACACCATGCGTACCCTTCTTTTATCCCCCCTTACCCAATGGCTATGAGTTCGATCTCGAAGATGAGGGTCGAACCGCCGGGTATGTCGCGCCCAGCCCCTCGCTTGCCGTAGCCCATCTCGCTGGGTATATATACGCGCCAGTGGTCGCCAATGTGCATGTTGACCAGGGCTATCTGGAATCCACTTATGAGTTCGTTCACGCGGAAGGCCTCCGGGCATTTGCGTTTGTAGGAGTTGTCAAACTCCTTCCCATTGATGAGCTTGCCTATGTAGTGACAGGTCACGATGCTTCGTGGCCCCACCTCTCCACGGCCTTCACCTTCGCCCAGCACCTCGTAGAGCACGCCGGCACGCAGTTCGTGTATGCCCTCGCGCCCTTTGAGTAGTGCGAGGAAGGCCTCATTCTTCTCTATATATTCGTTCTTCTTCATGTGAAATGGTGATTTGTTTCATATTTTCATTCGCTATAGTTTCTGTCCAGACCGATGTAGATGTCATAATCCTTGTAGGTTTGGGCAAGCCATTGGGTGAGTTGCTCACGGAGCGTAGTTGTGTATCACCACATCATACACGCCTCTCACGCCCTCTACCGTTCTCACCTTCTGCTTGATGGCGTCCACCATCTCCGGGTCGCTACGCATACCCAGCAGTTCGTTGATAGGCGACATGAGCATCTCTATGCCCGTCTTGATGATGAGACACGATATGACGGTGGGCACCCACGATAGCCTTACCGCCTGCCACCACGATGTTGGTAGCCACGCCTATATATCCCGTCTTTACTATTTCGTCTTGTCTGCTTTCCATACGATTATTGTGTTGATATGATACCCGTTTCGCATGCTTTGTGCTGTAAAGATATTTCCTAATGCAAAATATGAAAACCTACCATTTGCTTTGCAAATATACGAAAGATTTGTGAAAGTCGCAACTAATACAAGGCTGTTGAAGCAAAAATGAATGAGGATGCCTTGCGGTCCATAAAAGGACATCGTAAGTCGCTCCATTCCCGCTTTCAGGTGGCTTGCCCTTGTCATAGTTATGCCTTGCCTTCGTCATAATTATGACCGCCCCTTGCCATACTTATGACGAAAACGGGTCGCCATACATGCATTTTGCCCTCTCTCTGCTGCAAAGTGGTAAGATTCGCGAGCTTCGCTCAGGCACACTCGTATGCTCTGAAAATGTGCGAAAATAAGGCTCTGCAAGGCACAATATGATGCTCGTATATTTGCATATTCCGTAAATATTTCGTACCTTTGTATAGAGTTTGAAACGATGAAAAACTATGAAAGCAAAATCAAAGTCAGAGATCGCCTATGCCTGTGGCATGAGTGTAAGCACGCTCAAACGCTGGATGCGACGCCACAGCGAGAAGTTTGAAGAGATGGGTGTGACGCCCACCCAGCGCCTCCTGCCTCCCAAGGTGGTGATGTACATCTGCGAGGAGCTGGGCATACACGAGGACGACTTCTTCTAACTATGCTCCCGCACATAGTAGTCCGAGAAATCCTTGCACCCCGGGGGCAACTGATGATGCTGGAGCTCGGGCAGGAGCTCCTTGAGTTGCAGGAAGAGGCGCTCGCCGGGCGCATCCTTGTCGGGGTACATGTGGAAGTGCGGGGCGTTTTGGGCGTTGAGCGATGAGCGATGAGCGTCGAGCGAGGAGGGTTGGGCGTTGAGCGTTGAGCGATGAGCGTCGAGCGAGGAGGGGGGAGCGTTGAGCGATGAGCGATGAGCGTCGAGCGAGGAGAGGGGAGCGTTGAGCGGGGGAGTATGCCCCACGGTTAACCGTGGGGTACTGTCGAGCGAGGAGAGGATCTCCTTGTCCTTTGGCGAGAGGAGGGTGGCCGAGGGTATGGCTATCGCCTTGTGGCCTGCTGAGAGCATGGCCCAGCAGTCGGAGCATCCTTCCGTAATCCACAGGTCCTCGCCGGGTTTCAGCATTCGCAGTACGGGCAGGTTGTAGATGCCACACTGGCTACCGTAGGGGAAACGGAAGCGAGGGGCGTTTTGGGCGTTGAGCGATGAGCGATGAGCGTCGAGCGAAGGGGGTGGAGCGGAGAGCGGGGGAGTATGCCCCACGGTTAACCGTGGGGTACTGTCGAGCGTGGAGCGATGGGCGTCGAGCGAAGGGGAGTGATAGTCGAGGTTGCGATGCTGTACGCCAATCAGTTTGCCATCCATGTCGTAGTAGGGTGTCTGGAGCCAGTTCACCCCATTGCGGTCGCGCCACGAGGTGAGCCTGCACCATCTCACCACGCGAGGGTCGAGCTTTCGCTCATCGAAGAGAAACCTCCGTGCCTCGTCCGACAGCCAGGGGCGCTGGAAGAAGCGCTCATACCGGCTGGCGTCGAAGGATGGCTTGTGGACGGCTACGCAGGGAGTGGCTGGTCTCCATTCGCTGAGTATCACATTGTGCGAGTCGGCCAACCACCGGCATGCCTCGGGGAAGGAGAGCCTGAGGTGTTTCATCACAAGGTCTATGGTGCCCATCGACTCATCCATGCACACGAAGCATCGGCAGGTGTTGTTGCGCAGGGAGTAGGAGAGACTCGCATGATGATCGTCGTGGAACGGGCACAGACTCTTGTGCCCTCGCGACACCCGCAGTCCCAATCGCTCTGCGACCCCCTCAATGGGGAGGTCGCGGAGTCTTTGCAGTTCGAGTTTATCCATATAATAATTATGAATTGTGCATTATAAATTATGAATTGTGCATTATGAATTGTGAATTATGAATTGTGCATTATGAATTGTGCATTGTCCATTGTGCATTATGCATTGTGAATTGTGAATTGTGAATTGTGAATTATACTTTAAGGTATTTGTCCGTCTTGGTGTAGAGACCAGTCTGGGCACAATAGGTGATGAAGCCTCTGTTTGCCCACACATTCAGCTGATGCTTGGTGCCCGCCACGGGTTTGTCCATCTGAGCACGGAGAGCCTCCAGCTCTGCCTGTGAGAAGGAGTCTCCAAGGCTCGTCAGCATGTTCTTTGGGCCCGACTTCTGTACATCCTCTGTTGTGGTTCGTGGTTTGAACATGTCGCCCAGCACACGCATCTTCGACCAGAGGTCGTAGTAGCAGAACCATACCACGAATTCGCCAATGGAGCGAGTCCAGGTCTGATTGTTAAGGAGCCAGAGTGTGGCGCCCTTCTTCCATGCAGCAAGGATGCAACGGTGGCTCAGGTCGAAGAGCGTATCGTCGTCCGTAAGGTCGGCCACCTGTGCCATCTCAGCCGCCAGCTGGTCGGCTATCTTGTTGAGTGGCTTGATGATGAAACTCCCCTTGGCATTGTCCAGACGCTCCAGGTACTCGTCGAGCCGAGCCTGGAAGGTTTCGTCGTAGGCACCCTCACGGGGTATCTTGCCCTTGCGCTCGCCACGAGGCTTGTAGGCAAAGCTCACACGGCCCGTCTTACCCGTGCGGATGTCGCGCTTGTAGTATTCGCGTGCCGCCTCCTCGGTGGACGAGATGTTGATGTTGGCACGCATCACGGGATTGCCGGTCACGCCCTCTGCCGTTGCTCTGAGGGCACCCACACGCTTCACATCGTGGATGTTGATGAGCATCTGTCCCGATGCCTTCCTGCCGCCACAGAGCGAATCCAGCATCTCCACCTCAGGCTGGTTGAAGTACTGCGCATGGCCGTCCTCCTTCTCACACGCCATGGCATTCTGGATGAAGGCAGGTTTGGTGGTGTCCGATGGTGGGAAGTAGATGGCCACGGCAGGACGGGTGCTCTTCTCGCGCTCCTTCTTAGGCTTGGCCTGCCATGCGGCAATCTTCTGCATCTCAATCTCATCGTGGGTGCGGAAAGAGCGACAGATGGACTCCACAATCTTGTCCAACTGGTCCTTGCCGACACCCGACGAACCGATAAAATGGTTGATCTGGCCGTGAAGTTCAAGGAAACGGTTGTTGCAGTACATCACCTTCACGCCTTGTAGATGAGAGGCAAATGCCGAGAAGGGCATGGGAGTGATGGCCTCGCGCATCTCAGGCGACACTTGCGAGGTGTACAGACGGATGATCTCTGTGCCCTTGCCCGGTTTGGGCATAGCGGGGGCACAACCGCTAAAGATGTCGTATATCATTGTATATCAGGGTTTTGGGTTTGTGATTGATAGTTCTGATAAGGGTCTCAGTCTCAGTCTCAGTTCGCCAAACAGGCATACGGTTTTTCTTCTTCTATTCTTTATCTATCTTATTATTAGATAGTTATAAGGATATAAGGAAGAGATTGGGGAAAATTCGAGTCCGTTTCGGCAACTGAGACTGAGATTTTGAGACCGCCCCCAGGGGGGTGGGAGAGATGGCTAACCGCCTACTCTCCTACAAGGCCCTTGAGCGCTTTGCGTATCTCGTTCATCACGCTCATGGCGTAGGTGTCGGGATGCATGTTGCGAATGTTCACCTCTCGGAAGTTGAAGCGGATGTGGCCGTCGGTCATGCGGTAGGTCATCGTGACATACTGTCCGTAGTACACCCGCATGTTGCGCTTGCAACCCTTCTTGCGCGCCTTCTCCACGAAGCACACATGGTCCACGCCGTCCATCATCAGCTCCCCGCTGTAGGGCTTTCCTTCCTTCAAGATCGCATCGTTCTGCAAGTAGGTCTTCAGGTCGATGCAAAGTAAATAGTTTTTTGTCATTTTGTTTTTTGCGTATTAGGGATGCCCTCTTGCACTCGGCACGGAGTATAGAATGGCGTTCTTCATCCCGTGCCCTCGGAGCCGTGCTCAGTTTTTGTCTGCCGACTTACATCCACAAAAAGAATGCAGCAGAAACTCCGATGTCGAAATTTCTACTGCAAAGGTAAGGGTAAAAATAACAACCCACTGGATACCGAATGGTTACCAATGGGTTGCCGAAAGGTTGTAGATAGCGATGTATCTATGTGATGTTCAGTCGAATATGCGTTTCACTTTTTCCTCAAAATCCCACCCGCTCTGTGCATCGTGGCACTTGCTGTAGGCCGATTTGAGGTTTGACATCTGCCACAAGTCGGAGTATTCGTTCCAGTAGCGCGTGAGGCTCAGCTTCTCGGCCATCTCCTTGGCCATGATAGCCGACTCCGTGCGCGAGCGTGTGGTGATGCACCGGCTGTCCACATACCCCGCTTTGAAGAGTTCGCGCCACAGTTCCTGCGCCCGTGGCGAACGCAATTTCTCCGGCAGATGGTCGAAGCACATCTCATCCGGCTTAGTGGCAGCCGGCTGCACCTGCTGCACCTGCATCCCCTGCGGTGTGATGAGCACCTGGGCGCCCGTCATGTCGTTTATCGTACCGTTGTTTATGAGTGTTCCTATCTTCATTCTGCTTTGCGATTTTCGTTGTAAGTGACTCCTCTGGCTCCCTCCTTGCTGATGCCAGGCAAGAGGTAAGCACCCTCGAGGTCGTTGAGCGTGCCGTTGTTCTCCAGTTTGTCCACCGACATGATGGAGATGCTGGCTTTCTCGATGTTGAAGTTGCGCTTCTCCAGCAGTTTCTGCTTTATCTCGTTGGCATTGCTGGTCCACACCTCCACGCCCGTGAGTAGCATGTTGAGCTCTGAGAATATACCCAAGGCTATGTTTGGTTCCATCTTCAGCAACTCCTTCTCTATCACGGAGATAGGTATGGAAGCCTCAACCGCTGCTTTCAGTTGGTTGACCACCATCTGCCAGTTGTGTTGCATCATCTGCATCGTGTCGCGATACTCCTTCAGCTGCTGTTTCATCTCGTCGTATGTCAGTTGCTTCTTCCTCGCTATCACCTCCTCAAACTCCTCGCCGAACATCACCTTGCACAGGTCGTCCAGAAGCGTGTCCTTGGGCGTCTCCTTCATGATGTCCTCCATGCGAGTGAGGTTCTTCACCGCCTTGTCCTTGTCCTTGTCGGTGGGGAATATGTCGTCCTGGCGCAGCAGCAGGGCGTTGTAGAACAGATGGATATACGGGTGGTACGAAGTAGAGATGTTGATATTGTTGACCAGTTGCGAGTACACCTTGAAGCCCGACCCTACGATTCGCTTCACCATGACGGAATAGACATTGACCAGAAACTTCCAGTTCTCCCGTAGCAGATCGTACATCTGCATGCGCTCCTCGTCCGTCAGTCCCTCCTTGGTGGCTATGGAGTAGTAGGCCTGTATGATGCAGAAGAGCTCCCCACGCTTGCGGTCATCCTGCACAGCCAGCCTCTCTATCTCGTCGTCAATGTACGCCTTGTCCCATAGCTTTATGTAGGGGGCATATCCCATGCGGAGCAGCAGTTTCATGTCGTTGAGGAAATGGCTGTAGGGCTCTCTGAGCTTCAGCATTTCCATGGCCAACTCTCTGATATCCATCTCGCCAATCCACTCGGCCAGCCCCTCGAAGCGACCAATCATGCGAGCCACAAACCCATAGAGGCGCGACATCCCCATCGTGTGTGGTATGTTGTCGCAGAGATACTCCCAGTACAGCCCTTTGAGCGCCTCGTGCACCATCTTCTCCTGCTCAGGCAAACTGCAAAAACATGTCACCGAAGTCTCCACCATGGTCCAGTTGATGCTATTCTCCCTCCCTACGAAGAAGCGCTCCAGAGGTTCGGCTATCTGTGCTCTGATCACCTCCTCAGTATTGTGTCCGGGAGTGACATCATCTATCGTTATCGTCTTAATTATCTTATTCATTCTATTTCTCCCTTCAGGTTCCTTTTTTTCTTATTTCCACTCCATCGAAGCCCGCCGCCATCAGCCATCCTCGGGCCCGTAGCCACCACCCTCGCAGGGCATAGCCATTTAGACTGCAAATATACTAATAATAATTGAGATAAAGCCCATCTCAGATTGATTTTTCTGCCATTCCTTTGCAGGTTTCGTTTCTTTTTCATAATTTTGTGATGTTTGTGCGTATATGCGCGTGCACAAATCATGTAAAACGGATAGAAGCCATGAAATTTCAATATAGGAGCTTATGCTTCTAAGGACGGGTGAAAGATTTGCGGTTTCCATTCAAAACTTATTAATATGTAATATAAAGACATCCAATAGATAATGGCAAAAGATTTAACAACATCTGCGCTCGACAGGCAGAATATTCTCAATAATTCAGTTGCTTTACCTAAAATTAAAGAAGGGCTAGGCGTTTCTGCTTTAGAGTTTGACGGTCAGTTTGTCTTAACCAAACAAATGGTAGCAGATTTCTATGAGGTGGATGTGCGCACCATAGAGAATGTCCTCAAAGCAAATGAAGAGGAATTGAAACAAAATGGCTATCAGGTATTAACGGGTAACTCGTTGAAAAAGTTTAAGTTATGTTTTGATACCGAAAACGATTTCGGTATCAAAACTGTTAGATTAGGTATCTTCGATTTTCGCTCGTTTCTGAACATCGGTATGCTTCTCACGACAAGCGAGAAAGCTAAGATGGTACGCACGCGTATATTGGATATTGTGATAGCTACTATCAATGAGAAAACAGGTGGGGGTACAAAGTATATCAACAGGCGTGACCGTGACTATTTGCCTGCCGCTATACAAGAAGAGAACTATCATAAGAACCTAACTGATGCTGTAAAGGAGTATGTGGATGGACACAAGAACTTCAAGTATGCACAGGTTATGGATCATATCTATAAGGCAGTATTTTGTGAGAAGGCAAAAGAATATAGAAAACTTCTAGATCTTAGCGAGAAGGACAATGTTCGCCGTACGCTGTATGCTGAGGTGCTGAAATGTGTATCTTCATTTGAGAATGGAGTTGCATACGAGGTGACAGCGAAAGCAAAGAGCCTTGGAAGAAATCTCACAGTCGCTGAAGTCGGTGAGATCACACAATTACTTGCAGAGCACCCTTTACAGGCACCATATGTTTATGATGCCCGTCAGAAGATGGCAAGTCGTGACCTCGCCTTCCGTGATGTATTTCATGGTAATATTGCGGAGTATCTGAAAGCTGTGACCCCAGAGGAATTTGACAGGTTTATTGGCAAAGATTCTCTTGACTTTGACGCAATATTGGCATTGCCAGAAAACAAAGATGTGTTACGAATCCTAAAGCAGGCAGAAGATGAATGAGATACAATACATCACGTGGGAGGAGCTTCTGTATGTCTATGGTAAGACGGTAGAAGATAGTGGCGGTGGCTTTGCTGGATTAAGAGACAAAGAACGCTTGGAGTCGGTGCTCGAATGGATTCAGAACGACTTATATTACCCAACATTTGATTCTAAGCTCACTTTCCTTGTATCTCGCATCTGTACAGGACATCTGTTTGATGATGGCAACAAGCGAATGTCGCTGACCCTGGGCGTCTACTTCCTTCACAAGAATGGCAAATACTGGGCCGCTACAACCTTTATGAGCCATATGGCCGCTATCATCATGCATGTGGCAGCAGGCAATATCGATGAGGATATGCTTGGTCGTATCATACCGTATGTAATAAAAGGAGATGATTTCGACGAGGAATTGAAGATTGACATGGCTCATGCGATGAGCAAGAATGCTTTGTATAATGAAAATGAATAAAATCAATAACTATTCAATCCCTATTTTTTAGTGAGGCTACAGATGGGGGTATCAACAAGTCGTCAAGTTGTTATGGCATATGAGGTTTCACCCTATATTATCATTTTTAAGAAGGTTGTGCCTATAGATTGCTCTCGCATTCTCACGCGATTTGACTACCCTAAATGAAAGATTGTACAACATAGAAAACAATACCAACATATTTTAGCTATAGATATTCCTATCTTGAGGGCTATGATATATATAGAACGAATTTTATCAAACAATATAGTATAACCTTCCTTTTCTTGTGTTTTTGAGAATTAATTACTATATTTGCAAAGAAGGCTAATCGAAATTCATAAAAGAGTTCCTTAAATACTAAATTATTATGGAAAATGTGAAACTTGAAGCTAAGGCTATAGGCAATATTCAGGGTAAATTTAATATACCTGCCTACCAAAGGGGCTACCGCTGGGGAACACAGCAAGTACAGACACTCCTTAATGACCTTTATACTGCTGCTACCGCTGATATAAAGAAATTCTATTGCTTACAACCTGTAGTAGTATTAAACAAAGGCGACCACTACGACCTTATTGACGGGCAACAGCGTTTGACAACAACCCTTATTCTGCTTAACTACATAAAGCGGATTGTGCCAATGCCAATAGAAGATGATGTATTTACTCTAACATACGAGACTCGAAAGGACACATCAAAATTTCTGGAAAATTTAGACGAGAATCAAGCTGAGACCAATATAGATTTTTATCATATATACAATGCAAATTTAGCGATAAGCGAATGGCTTAATAAAAAATTTCCACAAGACAAGAGAAGGCAATTTAATGCTTTATTTACATTGAATTCTTACATGACGGACTATGTAAAAGTAATCTGGTATGAAGTGGGTGAGGATACAGACCCCATAGCGTTATTTACTCGTTTAAATATCGGAAAGATCAGACTAACCAATGCAGAACTTATAAGAGCCTTGTTCCTTACTAGTGCTGACAACGATATTTCAAAACGCCAACAGCTGGAAATGTCCATACAATGGGATGATATAGAAAAACAACTTTGCTCGGACGACAACGAATTTTGGTCTTTCATTACACGTAATAGTGCTAAGAACTATCCTACAAGGATTGAGTTGCTTTTTGATCTCATGGTGGACAAAAGGGAGGATGAAATGGATATATACTATACATTCTTTAAAATGGAAGAAATGATAGCATCGTCTTCTAAAGAAGAAGTGTGGCAGGATGTCATCAATAACTTTCTTCAGATAAAAGAATGGTATAATGACAAGACCTATTATCATAAAATAGGTTACCTTATTGCTTCAGGACATAAAGTCATGTCTGACATATATAAAGTAGCCCAAGGGAAGCGTAAAAGTGATTTTAAGAATAGTTTGGATCAAATGATAGCAGAATCAATAACTTTTAAAAATAAGACAATAGACGATTATTGGGAACTTGACTATCAAAAGGATTATAATAGTATAAGCAGACTCCTGCTACTATTTAATGTCATATCAATACTTGAAAGGGATGTGTACCAACGTTTTCCATTCAGTAAATACAACTCACTAGAATGGAGTCTAGAACATATTCATGCACAAAATTCCGAAGGACTGAAAACGCGTGAAGCGCAAATGGCTTGGCTTAAGATGCACTTGGAAGCGCTAATAGACATTCAGGACAAAGAGTCAGATATGACATTAATAGAAAAAATCAATCATATAATTAATAGTGGGAATCTTGATAGAAGTACATTTGATGACATTTTTGTCCAAGTAACTAATAAATTATCAGAAAGTACTGATGTTGAATATATTCATACCTTATCAAACATGGCGTTGTTAAGTAAAAATGATAACGCTGCACTTAATAATTCCACTTTTGATGTTAAGAGAAATCTTATTGTCAAGATGGACCAAAGAGGTGAATTTATTCCCTATTGCACAAAGATGGTTTTTCTCAAATATTACACGAAATCCTCTGAAAACCAAGTGCATTTTTGGGGAGCAAAAGATAGAGAGGCTTATATGGAAGCTATCAAGTCTACTCTTAATAAATATGTTAGTCTTATTAATTATTGAATTTTAAACTATCATGATAAATTCTGCTAAATATAGCCTCATAGGACTCTTCAATCCTTCTCTGGAAGATAATGCCGCTCCAATAAAGTCTATTGAAATTCCTATCATACAACGAGATTATGCACAAGGTAGAGATCTCCCTGATGTTAATAGAATTAGAACAAGATTTCTTAGCTCTCTATACGACGCATTAACAACATCCACTCCAATTACTCTCGATTTCGTATATGGAGATATTGATGAAAACGGAACTCTCATTCCACTAGATGGACAACAAAGACTTACGACCTTATTTCTTCTTCATTGGTATATTGCAAGACATGAATTAATAGAAGATGAAAAATTGGGGTTTCTCTCCAAGTTTACATATGCCACTCGATATAGTGCTCGAGAGTTTTGCCAGAAATTAGTTTCTTCTTCATATGTGCCAAATATGGAGATGGAAAGAATTTCTTCGGACATAACAGATCAAAGTTGGATGCCCCGAGACTGGCATAATGATCCTACAATCAGCGCGATGCTTAATATGCTGGATGATATCCATTTGAAATTCAAGCATACTATGAATCTATGGGAGAATCTAGAGAACGGATGTATTTCTTTCTATTTCCTTTCCATACCTGATCTCGGAGCAACAGATGATCTTTATATCAAAATGAATTCGCGTGGGAAACCATTGACCGAATTTGAACATTTTAAGGCAGAGTGGGAGGGGTGCTTGAAAAAACACAATAAAGAACTCGCTCGTGTTATTGGAAATAAGGTTGATTTAGCTTGGACGGATCTGTTATGGCCATATCGGGACAGCGGACTAGGTACAAGTGAAGACCATGTAATAGATGATGAGTTTGTTAGATATTTCAGGTTCCTTGCAGACTCTATCATTATAGAAAATAATAGTGAGATCGATGCAACGAAGGATATTTTTACATTAACAAAAGAGTTGTTTGACTCCTCTGAAAACAATTCTATTCAAAACGCACAATATGTGTTGGATGGCTTCGACTGTTGGGTCAATGAAGACATCGAGTATCTTTTTGAAAGTGTATTTACGAGTTTGCCTGGTGAGGACACAACTAAATGCGTCATTTCTGAACCATTAAACATATTTGAGGAAGCATGTCATTTCTACGGTCATCAGCAAAAAGGCCAGAGACGAAAATTTCCAATAGGACGTATGGTTTTGCTACATGCTTTCGTATATTATCTTTGTCATAAAGATAGTATTAAAAAAAATGAGTTTGCTCGGAGAATTAGAATAATTACCAATCTAATCAAGGGTTCTGAATTCGAATTACGTGAGGACAACTTGTCTAACCTCTACAAGCAAACAAATTATATCCTGACTCATGGCGATATAGAAGATGGGTATCCAAGTTTTGGCTTAAATCAACTCATTGAAGAGCATGACAAAGTGATGTGGCTTAAAGATAATGAAGACAAATACTCTTTACTTTGTAAACTTGAAAATCATCCCTTGCTTCAAGGAGCTACAAGAGTTTTAGGATTGGACCATATAGAATATGTGGAAAGATTTTATTCATTATTTAGATGTGATTGGAGTTTAGTGAACAGAGCATTATTGTCTATCGGAGATTATTCTTTGTTTGTAAATTGGCGTTATCAAATCGGAACAAAATCAAATGAAACTTCATGGCGTTCTATTTTTAGAACAAAAGAAGAAGATATTACCGAAACCAGAAGAGTACTTCTTGAATTACTGGCTAAGAATGAAAACTTTACTAATGCCAAATTACAGCAAATAATAGATGAATACTTGAATAGTACAAACGAACTTAATTGGAGATATTATGTCGTAAAGTATGATTCAATGCGTCCTGAACGCTATGGTATGTACTATTGGAAAGACTATGCCTCAACACAAAAATCTTCATATCAGATTCTGATGATGTGGACAGAAAAAAGTATTGGTGGAAGAAATCATAATATTTTCCTTAAGACTATTTATGATGGATTAAAGGGTGATAATCCTAATCTAAGTGTAAGGCTTGGAGAGTATGCATATTCAAATGACGGAAATAGACTTGAATTGTTATTTATAAATAAGTTACTATATTTTACAAATAATAGTATCGTGATCTGTCATGTAGAAAACCGTGAAGATGGTTCTTCAGAAGAGGTTATTGACAGTGAAACACTTATATTGCAATCTGAAAATGGGATAGACCAAGAAGATCGTATTATTTTATGCATGAACCTATTATCAAAATTGTTGGAAAACGAACATATTATTCCTTGAATTAGGCGACATTTCGTCCGATGTTTTTTTTTAGAATTTACTTCATTGGATATTAGAGATGTGTCTCCTATCCCTCTATCTTATTTAAATCCGAAATCGACCGTCTTATCTGCGACCTTTACGGTTTGACTGAAGATGAGATAAAGATAATAGAAGGCAGAAACTAATAAAAAAGATGATGACAAAGGATATTACTACAACTGACCATTTGGTTACGGACTTGCGGCAAATCATTGAGCAAGGGCGTAGGCAGGCGTACATCAGCATAAATGCCTCAATGATACAAACATATTGGAATGTGGGCAGACGCATCGTTGAGGAAGAGCAGCATGGAGAGGTGCGTGCGGAATATGGAGCTGAAATGTTAAAGAAACTGGAAGCTGAGTTGGTGCCTGAATTCGGTGTGAATTTCAAGGAACGACGCTTGCGTGATTATCGCCAGTTTTATCTATGTTTCAGAGATTTGCAGATTTGGCACTCGCGAGTGCCGAATTTAACATGGACGCATATTCGTCATCTACTCCGCGTGGATGACGAGCAAGCTCGACTGTGGTATATGCAAGAGGCTTCAACCCAGCTCTGGAGTACACGAGAACTAGAACGCAATATATATAGTCAGTACTATCATCGCCTCCTTGCCAACCAGAAGGACAAAACGCAGGATGTGGTGGATGTTCATGCAGGTGAACCTACAATTCCAGAAAAGGATGAATTTATCAAAAATCCTGTCGTAGCAGAATATTTAGGACTCAACGCCGACCGCGACTTCAACGAAAAGAAACTTGAGGATGCTATCATCAAGCATATAGAGAAGTTCCTGATGGAGATGGGAAAGGGATATGCCCTAGTGGACCGTCAAAAGCATATCCCAACAGAAAAGCAGGATTACTACATTGACCTTGTATTCTACAACTACATCCTTCGCTGCTTTGTTCTTGTGGATTTGAAAACGGACAAAATAACCTATGAGGATGTGGGACAGATGGACATGTACCGAAAGATGTACGATGACCAATACCGCTCTGAGGGACATAATCCTACATTTGGCATCATCCTCTGTGCAGATACTGATGCCGACATCGCTCGGTACTCTACATTAAACGGTAACGATCATCTCTTTCAGGCAAAATACATGCTTTACATGCCTACCAAGGAGCAGATCAAGCTTGAGATAGAGCGTGAAAAGGAACTTTACCGTTTGCAACTTAACGAGGAGATAAAAGCTTTAAAGAAATCATAAGAGTGAGAGATAGGCACATACCATAAAAGATATGTCTGACAATCTTCGAAAAAAATAAAACGATATGTTCTGCTCGGCAAAAACATACAATTTCTTTGGTGACTTAACGATACTAATAAATAAGGGGGGTATCTCCTTTGAAGAGGCTCATGCCTTTATAAAGGAGAACTATGACAAGTATTCATGGAATCCCCATTTCAGGAAGCATCCACCTATGTATAAATGATGTGTGCAATCAAGGGTCACAAGGACATCTGCCATTGAAGCGGCATAGCAATTCGTATATTCCTTTACCTATTTTTTCATCATCTCCCAAAATTTCCCAAACATGGGAAGCGGATTTTCCCAACGCACTTCGTACCTTTGCAACAGAAACCTAAAAAACATAGAATATGAAGACTGTAATCCTACTTTGGAACCCCACGATCTCTGATGTGACCAAGAGCGAGATGGTGAATGCTATGAAGTGCCTGAACAGACGCAAGGAGTATGACGACACGGAGCATTGGCTGTCGTATAACTGGCATTGCTGGGAATATAATGAGGTGTGTAAGGATGATCGTTTCTTTATGCTTCGTGTCGGCGATGAATATGCGGGCATTGCGATGGCAGGAACGGTAATTGAAGAGGCCTTCCCAGATGGTGACCGAAAGAACGAGGGAAGGCAGGGGTATAACATAACGGTTGTGCCCGACACTATGGTGGATACGGAGACCGTGCCCTTCCTCTCGCTGGAGAGGCTGAAGGCTGAGATCCCAGACTTCGACTGGGGAGAGGGGCACTCGGGAAGGGTGCTGAACGATGAGCAGGCCAGGAGGCTGGAGGTGCTGTGGATGGAATATCTCTATAATAGCCGGATGCGTTTCTGTATGCCTGGTTATGTGGTCACGGGGGAGTCCTTTACTATCAACCGCATCTTGCATGAACACTTGTGGGCAACGAAGGGTGATGAGTGTGAGGTGTGTGGCTATAGTTTCCGCAAGGTGTGGGGACCTCATGCTGACAACCGTTGTAAATACATCACCTTGTTGGATGACATCGTATGGGAAAAAGAAGATTATATTGCAAATGATACTGTTTGGAATCACATTTTCTGCGTTTGCCCTAGTTGCCAGCACGAGAAGCGTCTTTTGAGACAACGCATGGAATATGAGTATGGTTATACTGAGGTGTTTCTTTATGAGGATAATGAAACCGAATCAGACTCTGTCATCGCAAGGTACGATGATGACAACAGAGCTGTTTTCGTCTTCCGGGATGACTATGAGGATGAAATAGAGCTTGACGAATGGCAGATCCGTGATGCCTTGCACGATGATGAGATGGATATACTTCGCCTGATGTATCAACGATTCGGTGGTAAGCCATCAGTCATCGAGGATATAAGGGCATTCTGCAAGGAGAATGAGATAGAAATAGAGGATTAGGATTTGTGAATCACAAGAAAAACAAAAGGTGACAATATGATAGAGATTGATTTACGAGCACGCAAGGCTTCGGGGCTTTGCCAGGAGACAGAGATGTGCCTGATTTTTGACGAAGGCATTGAGATACGCCACAGGCAGAGCGGCATGTTCATGCTTGACTCTACTGCGGACGAATGGAAATCTGTAAGGGTACCAAAGAGGTACAAGGATGTCATCACGAGAGAGCACGCCCAAGAACTCCTTGCCTTGGAGGGACTGAAATATACTGGCGATCTCGAACAGCTGGATGGGTACTCGTTTACCTTAGTCGTAAAGGGGGACGGCGCGGAGCGTGTATTTGACGGAGTCGAGCTGGATATGGAGATGAACGAGCTTACCTTCGCTCTCTCTGAGTGGATCATGAATCTGGCAGAAAAGTCGTGATTGTAAATAGTAGAGGTATAGGCTCGTATCCCGTCGCATATTGTAGTATAATTGATACAGTATGGCTACAAAACGCTAACGAGTAACTTGTTGAAATATTTTAAGTTACATTATCTGACCGAAATTGATGTCGGTCAGATATTTTTTAGTTGGTAGATTTCGTGTGATAGGAAGGGTGTTTCACATGTAAAATGGGGTCAGACCTAGGCTGTCAAGTTTGTAACAAATGATGTACTAAAATCCGGCAGCCATTGACATTGTCTTAGCCCTGCTGATACAAGGATTCTCCAGAAGGTTCTCCCTCCTCCATTTCGTGATGTCGGCGAGTCTTG
>JAZQQX010000044.1:0-49396 GCA_045629325.1 Bacteroidaceae bacterium
AGTTGATGAAATCAACGTGCGGAGGGGCAAGACCCAGTGTCAGCAAGCTGAGTTTGATACTGCAAAGGCTTGCACTATTATAGTCCAACAGTTTGAAGTATAACGCACTTTATATCGAAGATTCTATGAAACAGAAGAAACCACAGATCTACACCGTCACCATGGCAAAGTTGCTCATGGATTGGCGCACATCACAGGGCATCTCTCGTTACGAGGTTGCCAAGAGTACTGGTATGAACATCAACACTGTCAAACGTCTTGAAGAGGGAGAAGGTGGTGTGACTTTCGAAGATGGCTTCCGCTACTTCGTCTATGCCGAGAGCCACAAGTCGAAGCCTAACCTCATGAAGAAGTTCCGTGAAGCAATGGCTTCCTATCAGTCCGAACAGGAACAGGCAAACGTTGTCTTCGCACAACAGAAACAGCGCAGATCAGAGAGCTTACGCAAAGAGTTTGAGCGCAGGAAAATAGAGAACACTACCCGACAATCTGTCCAGATGGAGATGTCCGAGAGACTCACATCCCTGACCACCGAGCATGATGCCAAGACAAAGGAACTGGAGGCTGAACTTCTATCGGCACGTGACCAGATTGCTGCTATGCAAAAGGAACAGCAGGAAGTCGCAGAAAGGCACACCAAAGAACTGGAAGATGCGAAGCGTCTGGGAGCCGAAGAGGAACAACAGAAATTCTCCAATATGAGTTGGCTTGAGCGCATTCAGAAGAAGTGAAGGTAATTCGAAAAAATATCTTCTCATTAAGTATAAATACAGAGTGCATCTAGGAGAGATATTACTCCTTGATACACTCTGTATAATTCACATTATTATCACGTAACTAGCCAAGGCGAGCTGCTGCAGCTTGTCTTTCGGCTCGACTCTCATCCAGGTGAGTCTGAATCTGGTTGTTCATAACCTTGTTAACAATGAACTTTGCAATGAACCATACCACCAAATAACCGATACCTGTTCCAAAATTCGCAAAGTACATTAGTACGAATGCCAAAGGCCACAACCACTTGACAATAGTCTTGATTCTCTCCTTGGACTCAACGAAGGAAACCTCTTCAGGATCAACAGGTGTTGTCATTGAAGTATTATCACCAAGTCCATCCATAATGAAATAATGTTTCTCGTTGTTATATGTGTAATATACAAACCAGAATGGTGCAAGAACATAACGTCCTGCATGTTTCAGATCATAGCTGTTGCTTGCACGGAAATCTTTGATTTCATCACCAGACAGCTGTTTTAATGCGCTGTCACAGGCAAGTTCATTCACAAGGTCGTTTCCATATTTGTTCCAAACCAAATCAGTATCTGCATCTACAGCCATCGTCATAGGGCTTTCACCTCCTCCGATTCCCAACAGGGCAGGATCATATTCTTTTGACGCCATGATATTGTAAGGAAATTGTTTGCTAAATGCTCTCAATTCCTCTGGTATATCCTTGCCCTCATAAGCTAAGCAAAGGAATGCGAAGTTTCCCTGTGAGGTACCAGTATGAGGAGTAAATTTCTTGACGGTCTCATTCCGTACCTTGCTACCCGATGCTCGCACTTCATTCACCTCAATCGCTACTTTACAAGACCATGATGACTGATATGTACCTTCGTAAAGATACATTGGGAGATATGCCTTGATGACATTGCCAGGATTGATGCACTGGAAAATGTCTTTTGGAACATAATCGCGCTCTACGAGATTGTTAACGAGGTTCTTCTCAAAATCGTTCTCTGTCGTCTTAAACACGATAATACGTTCTGGAACAGGAACCTTCTTTGCTGTGATAAGTGGATTAAACGCCTTATTGTGGCAATAAGGACACTCTACTTCAGCCTGGAAAGGGCTAAACGAGGTAATAACCTGCTTACAACTCGGACAGATGACCTGTTGTAACTCTAATGTTTCTGCCATAATGTTAAACTTTTAGTGATTATAAGTATATTTATTAGTTATTCATTCTACAACGCTTTATAATATCATTTCTTGTCTGTATGGCATTAAAGACACGATTTGCTTTCTTTTCAATCTGTGTATTGTCACCATCTTCAATTGCAGTACAGAGCATTTCAACTGAATTGCGCAATGCAAGTTCAGCATCCTCAGCCTCAGGAAAGCTTTCTACAGAAGAGTTATTAAGGGATTCGTAGCAACGTATCACGCAATTCCTCAGCTTTTCGTCCTCTATATTCCTCATGGCAGCCTTGACCTGCATAGCCATTGTCTTAATATATGCAGACTCTGTACGTTGTTTTTGGACAGATGCCTCTGTTGCATCGTTAGCCATCACGCTCATAAGTTGCAAAATGAGGAAAATAGCAATACCCACGCTTTGAATGATTAATGGCCATAAAATGCTTTCGGGCTGTATTGCGATAAACGCAAGTCCTATAATCAATTCTGTGAAAAAGTATGATATAGCACGGAGATAAAGGCTGGCATTCAGTACAGTCAACCCTTTGCTTTTTGTTTCAAAAAGTGGTGTTATCAATATCATTAGGTAAGCTGCATGAATGAAGCCATAAGACACCCAGTTTACTTGACTTTGTTCAGTTCCGCCAAGAACAAAGAACAGAACATTGAAGAGCACTAGAAATATAAGTGCTACGACAACTTTTAGAATATTTGTTTTCATTATAATCATGTTTTTGGATTACATTCTACTCATTATTTCTGCAACTTTAGCATCATAAATCTGTTGGGTTATCAATCCAGCATCCAACATCTGCTTCATTTTCATCAGCGACTCCATTGGGTCGGGTTGAGCGGAAGCTTGCGGCTGCTGTTGAGCGCCTGCCCCCATGCCACCGAAACGACTCTGACCACCAAAGCCCATTGGTTGCTGAGGTTGTTGAGGTTGTGGATTAGTGAAAGCTGTTGTAGCCATCTGTGCAAAGGCATTACCAGCAGCCATTCCCATGCCAAGACCAGCTCCAGCATTTGCTATGCCTCCAGAACCGGGATTAAGTGCAACGTCCTTGAGCAATTCCTGTTGCACAGCCTTGTCATAACTACCTGTATGTGCAGTTGCAATAAGACGATCAAGATACTTCTTACGTTCTTCAGTCTCATCTATGGTGAGGTTGTAGAAAGAGAAGTTTACCAGTTCAAGACCATAGTTTCTGAAAACTTCTCTAAAATGTGGGGTTAGAACCTCCGAAAAATCCTCTAATTCGCTAGATATGGCGTTTATAGACTCTTGTCGTGAACGTTGCTGCAAAATCTTACCAACGGTAGAACTGATCTTTTGCGAAATCTGCGCACGGAAGAGCATACTTAGATCATCTACAGTATATACACTCTTATCTCCCATTAGGCGCATAAAGGTCTGTTTACTTGCATCGTCATCCTCACGGATGTTAAAGCAAACACGAAACTCACCAGCACCTCGTATCAGTGTGGGTACACCAATCATACCTCCACCAAGGAAGAAGTCTTGGATTTCGATTGCGCTTGAAGTTCCCCAACTTACATTCTGCTCTGAGGTGGAAACATGATATACTTGACAGGTGAATGTGCTCATACCTCCAGTCAGCATATTACGGATACGGCTGAGAACGGGGTAGTTCTCATTCTTTATCTCATGACGACCAGAAGGCAAGGTTCCATAGAACTCGCCATTCTTGATAAAGATTACCTGCTCATTAGGAGCAACGGTAATAACGGAATTGGTATTAAAATCTTCGCGAGGATCAAGATAAATCAACGTATTGGTGTCATGCTCTCGCTGGATTGACTCCATGATATTCTTGCTACCACCTGCAAAGTTTACCTCATTTGGATTTTTGTGAAATAGTCCCATAATTGTAATTTTTTAAAGTAGTACATTATTTATTATTACGTTTATTATTCAATGCGTCCATTTCAGCTCCGAGTTTGTCACGTTCGTTCCATACATCATCGCCTCGCTTCTGCCAATATTCCTGCTCTTCTGGAGTGCGGCTCATCTCGATGTCATTTTTGATGTTTTGGTACTGATTATCGAGATCCCTGTATCTGTCACTCATCTCAGCATATTGCTTATCATAGTCTTCTTGCTCGGCACGTTCTGTTTCTTTCTGTTCAACTCTTTCGGCCTCAGCTTGTTCAGTACGTTCGGCTTCTGCTTGTTCTTCCTGTTCTTTTTGCAAACGTGAGAATTCTTCTAACTCCTTACGTGCTTGTTCGTTGGCTGCTGCTCCGCCATCATCTTCAGACCATTCGTTATAAACATCATTTTCTTCTTCAGGTTCCTCATTATATTCATTAGAAGACATGGAATATTCATTGGAAGGTTCTCCAACTCCAGCGTCCTCTGGCCATGAGTCTGTAGAAGTCGTGGTATCCGATTCTTCGGGTTCTGTTTCTTCTGCAGTTTCTTCGCGTGCTAAGTCATACTCATCATAAGCTTCTTGAATTTCTGCATTCACATCTTCCATATCCTCTTCCGAAAATGAATCGTCTGTAGAGTCAATAGATTCGTCAACTTCGACATTTTGTTCTTCAAAGGAATCTTCATGTGCTAAATCATACTCATCATATGCTTCTTGAATTTCTGCATTCACATCTTCCATATCCTCTTCCGAAAATGAATCGTCTGAAAAATCTACAGAATCGTCAATCGAAGTATCAACTTCTGGTTCACTTACATCAGGTGTAGAGTCGATGCTTGTATCATCAAATTCTCCCATATTTTTATTCTTTTACAAGTGAATTAATAATTATATTCTCTGGAACTCTCAGCTGCGTATCATACTTGATATGACGCCACAAATACACCTTAGTACAAGAGAGTAATTCTCTGCTAAATGGTTCATCATTAAGTTCAGAGACTATGAGGTTACAAATATTCTTTAGTACTTTCTTTAACTTTTCAACATCCTTACAGCCTGGTCCGATATGTTTTTTGAATATACGACGAGCGACCTCTCTTGCAAGAACACGGCGGCTATAGTTACATGTAGTCTTGCAATAAGGACAAAGTTGACATTCTGGATATGGACGCAGTTTATCCTGGCGTGTGTTCCAGTAGGTTGACAGTTCTCTTATACCATCATCTGACAAAGAAATGGAGATATTGTTGTTGAGACGATAATCGGGAGTGATTATTTCCTCTGGTTCATCAAGTTTGTTGAAGAACAGAAAGGCCTCACCTGGTTTCAGCTTCGCAAGACGTCCAACTTGAAGAGATGTCATACTGGTAGAGTCTGCCAAGATTTCTTTGTCTTGCCCTTCCACAAGTCGGAAAGCAACCTTGATATCAGTAAGAGCTACAATATCAATGCCCACCTTACGTGGAGACTGATCTGCGATAGCGAGACCTACACCGTAAGAACGTATTTCTGCCAACATTCGTTTAACGAGTCCTTGCGCAATAGCAGCGGGATTGGCGGAACCTTCACTGCCAGAATGGCTATCTGCATCCAGAAGAACATGAGCCTCTTCCAACAAGATGAAATTACGCAAACCACCCTCGCCAACATAGTTTGCATTAACGTATGCTAGGATAGATAGCAGAAGAAGTGCTATAATGAGTGCTTTCTGATCGGCATTCTCTATGGCAGCCAACTCAATAATTGTTGGTTTGGTCAGAATGTCCTCTATAGGAATAGAAAAATAGTTATCAAAGAGATTAACAAGGCTTTTCAAACGTACAATACCTGCTCGGCCGATGTTCTTGGCATCACCCGTATAACCAATCTCGTCAAAAGTCTCTTGGAAACACTTTATGAAGTCAGCAATGTTGAAGACCTTACCTTTATCATCTGAGGTATAAGTGTCAAGCCAGCGGAAATCGCTGTAACAGTTGTTTATGGTATCCTCAAAGATCTTATCCAAGGGTGATGACATAGAGACACCAGCAGCAAAAGCTGTCTTCAATGTTGACTTATACGTTTCGAGACAAACATTCTTTGGTGGAACGAAAGGATTGAACACAAAAGGAGATATAAAATTCTTACCTGGTGTAAATACCTGTAGTTCAGGAATACTTTGCACCAATGCTCGATATTCATTCTTTGCAGGTTCAATTACAAGGAAAGGAATATGGTGGTCTTTCCAGAGTCTGTCAAGCAGTCCAACAGAGAATGTTGTCTTACCTGAGCCTGGCGTACCTACTACCAACATGTGTTTAGCCAAGTCCTTCAGCGACAGTCCTATGCTAGCAGCACCTGTTGCAGACTTTAGTTTACCTATCTCTATATCACCAGCATTGATGATGTTCTGAGAATAGGTTTTGTTGGCCTTTCCAGTTTCATTTACTTTAAATCCTGCATTAATGCTATCACTGCCGATTGGAAGTCGGAAGAAAGATGCTGCTTCATCTGCGGTAATTATATAAGGTAAGCGGTATGCCCCTTGTCCTACAATTCCACTGTTCCATACAGATGCGTTGCGTCCTCGGTTCAAAAGGATGTCATTCAACATCCATGGTTGAGCATAAAGGCTAAGTTCGTTTTGATAAATTTCTGAGGCATTCAGTTCTATGAACTTAAGATTGCTGGATGTACTACGAGAAGCTCCCAGTTGTCCCATAACACGGGTTGCAACGCTGACCAACGAACTGCTTTGACCATATACAAATATATTATACACGAACAAAGCTCGATTTTCGTTGTCTACGTAATGCTTGTAAAGTTCCGAAACGTCATGAGCAGAGGAAACACTGAGATTACCCATCTGTCTGTCGCTCACACCGCGACTGAGCATGCTGATATTTTGATTCGTGCGATTCAGTTCAGAGAGTTCTTCTGGAGTATAATATGTTGGAATCAACTGCAATGTGACAGCAGAATCGGGATTGTCGGTTAATATACTCGCTATTTTACCAAGATCCGGGTATTCTGTAGGAAGCCTGTCAAAACTATAGCAAGCAGGAATGTATTGATTCTGTAAATCTACAATGCTTTCCTCCTTAACAATAGCTTGCACTTGTTGGGTGGCAGATAATGGAAGGGATTCTGAGAATGCGGTTAGATCAATTTCGGAAAACTCATATTTAGCATTATTGAGTGTTGATTTAAATAGGGTAAGTATGTTGCTTGCTATGTTTTCTGACTCACTTTTTTGTGCGTGGATTGTTCTGAGAACTAAGTACAAGTCAACATCTGCCTTATATGGCTGATTCGCAACAGGTCTTGATGCCCAAGTAATTTCCGTAGACATGTCATGAGGCTGTCCAGAACGAGTGTATAAATCTTTGTAGTATTGATACACTTCGGAAAGCATATTTGACATATCTTCTGCACACCTGACTATGGTTGCAGCTTGCTCCGTAACATCCATTCCGCCAAGAATCGAGATATGTGGAATGGACTGTATCTTAAGTATCCGGGAACATATGTATTCACCGCTATTTATCTGACATACACCCATAGTGTAATTCTGTCTGGCCTGTAGATACCCAAGATAAGCCCTTTTAGGTTTTATAATTTGACTGACCACACAATAAAAACGTGGGTATCCACTTCTGCTCGTCCGCGGTATAGGTCCTAGGAAAACCTTTGCTAGTGAACGAAGCAGAGCAATACCCACGCAAGTATATAGCACATATCTCCGGGAAAAGTGTGCATGAGGATATAAAATACCCTCGCTACACACCCCGGGATATAGTTATGCCATACCCGTAAGCATTCACTTCTGACAATGTTCTTGACTAGCTTAATGAATTTCCTAGGTTCATACCGCCAAAAACAAAGCATCGATGACGCTTTTACATTATGTAGTGTCCTTCCCATATAGTCTGACCTCTGTCAGATGCCCGCCACCCTTAACAAGATTTGTCATCCTTCTTGGTTGGCACAGCGTGGGTATAGACGGTACAAAGTTACATATTTTTCAAGGAAATACGGCAAAAATGCTCTAAAATCTTTACTTGAACTGCCATTTTTTATTAAAATACGCAAAAAATATCCCTTGAAATAGCATTTTCAGACGCTTTTCTTTGTCAATTTGAAAGAAAATGTCTAAATTTAAGCGCCAAATTTAACAAAACCAACGTGCTTTGCTTCTAGGATGTATTACCACGGGAAGATTAAGCTCCAAACGCAGGAAACCCCGGTGATTGTATATTGTGCGACAAGATAGATATCTACCCCAAAATTTTGTTGAGAATGCCATCTAAACCTCCCAAATCGCTCTTAAAAAACATTAAAAACGTTAAATCTTCACCTTCCCATCCACCCCTCAAACATTCCTTCGCCACTTTTCTACCTTTTAACACGTATTTATCTAACTATCAATACTTTATAAAAACGAAGGGTGTACTTCGCTGAGCGACATCACCCTGCCCGCCAGTGTGACTAGCATCGGAGAGCAAGCCTTCGCAGGTTGTAAGCTGACTGATGTGACTTGCCAGAGTACGGCTGCGGCTTCATGTGCCGAGAATGCATTTACCATCGATGCTACGACCTCTAAGATCCTCTCGACGCTTCATTTGCCAGAAGATGCCGACGAAGCCTATCGAAACACTACTCCCTGGAGCCTGTTCCAGAACTACGATGAACCAGCAAGCACCAATCCCGCCAAGCAGGATTATTCTATCTATATCCCCAATAAGACTTTTGCTCGCGGTGAGACCCTTGTAGTGCCCATCATGCTGAAGAACATCGGAGAAGTGGATGATTTTACTGCAACATTTAAGCTTCCTGAAGGTTTTAGTTTTATTGGAATTGTTGAAAATAGTGGTTCTATTCCTGATGTTGAAGTTCCTTCCAACATTAATCGCTGGGAAAAGCGTGGCTCATGGGTAAGTCTCAGTATGCATAAAAGAACTGACAACCTCGAATTGGTGTATAGAGCAAGTGATAACCCAGCCGTATTTAAGAAGGGAGACGATTTGCTTATGGTAGCTCGTTTCAGTTCGGATACCAAACAGAAAAATGGCGACTATCAAGGTGAAGTCAACTTCAGCTTCAATGAGGGCGAATACACCGGCACCAGCAAGTTCACCTTCACCGTAAAGGATATGCTGGAGTGTGTGAAGGTTCCTGGCGATACGAACGGTGACGGCGAGGTGACCATCGGCGATGTGAACAAGGTGGTTGAAATTTTGCTGAAGAAGAAGTAAATCGAGCATTTCATCGTAAGATTTTTACTTACAAAATAGGGAGAGGCGAGGCCATGGGGCTTCGCCTTTTCTGCTTTATTTAGGATGGTGGGAGAGAAGGAAAGCGGGAAAAGTTTTGGCAGTTGTTGGGAAAATGTGTATCTTTGTCATCGTATTTATAAAAATAGAAGCGTAGATTATAAAAATAGCAGGTAAAAAGATATGAAATTACAACTTAGCATTGAGTACACAACGCACTGGGGCGAGATGGTTTGCGCCCAGATCACATCGTATGGCAGTCGTGGAAAGCATGGGCAGGAATTGTTGCCTCTGGTGACACGCGACGGTAAGGTGTGGACGAGCGACTTCACGGTGACAGGCAAGGACCTGACCTACATCGAGTACACCTATGTGATCATGAACGGTGAGCGCGAGGTGAGACGCGAATGGAACAATGTGAACCGACAAATTGCCTTCGACGATAAGAAGACGGTGATCATAGAGGACCGCTGGAGAGACATCCCCGTGCTGGCCCATCTGTATAGTTCGGCTTACTGCCGTGTGGAGGGTGTGACGATGCATGTGGGTAAGGCCAACCTGTCGTACTTCGACAAGACGATCATACTGCGTGTGCAGGCTCCACAGTTGCGCAAGAACGAGTGTCTGGGCATCGTGGGCAATGTGCCTATGCTGGGTGGATGGCAGGCCGACAGAGCTCTGCGCCTCCTGCCCGACGGTATGCACGAGTGGTGTATCGCATTGAGCGGTACGAACCTGCCTTTGCCCTTCGAATATAAGTATGTGGTGGTGAATGAGGAGACTGGCAAGATGGTGGCCTGGGAGGAAGGTGAGAACCGCCGTACGCCCAGCATCGAGATGCAGAGCGACGATGTGATCATCCTCGCCGACGAACCTCTCCGCCGTATCGATCCCCACTGGAAGGTGGCAGGATGCGTGGTGCCCGTGTTCTCTCTGCGTAGCGAGGGCAGTCAGGGTGTGGGTGACTTCGGTGACCTGAGCATGATGGTGGACTGGGCCAAGCAGACGGGTATGAAGATGATACAGTTGCTTCCCATCTACGACACCACACAGAACCGCACCTGGATGGATTCGTATCCCTACAATGCCATCAGCGTGTATGCCCTTCATCCCCTGTACCTCGACATCCGTCAGTTGCCCCAGGTGAACGACACCGACTTCATGCACGACTACGAGATGCAACGCGAGCGACTCAATGGTGAGTTTACCGTGGACTACGAACAGGTGATGAAACTCAAGCGTAGTTACCTGCAACGCATCTACCGTCAGGAGGGTCCCAGCGTGCTGGAGAGCCCTGCCTTCAAACTCTTCTTCAGCGAGAATGCCACCTGGCTGATGCCTTACGCCTCGTTCTCTTACCTGCGCGACAAGTATGGCACATGCGACTTCAACCAGTGGCCCGAATATAGCGTGTACAAGCGTGAGGAGATAGCACGATTCTGCGCTCCTGCACGCGAACATTATTATGAGTTGGCTTACTTCTACTACCTGCAGTTCATGCTCCACAAGCAACTGCTCAAGACGGCCGACTATGCACGCAAAAATGGCGTGGTACTCAAAGGAGACATACCTATCGGTATCAGCCGTTGTAGCGTAGAGGCTTGGGTTGAACCCCAATATTTCCACATGAACGGTCAGGCAGGTGCGCCACCAGATGACTTCTGCGAGGAAGGTCAGAACTGGGGATTCCCCACCTACAACTGGGAGCGCATAGCCGACGACGGTTTCCGCTGGTGGAGAGAGCGCCTGAAGCGTATGGCAACCTACTTCGATGCTTATCGCATTGACCATGTGCTCGGCTTCTTCCGCATCTGGCAGATACCTCTGCACAGCGTACAGGGCTTGCTGGGCCACTTCAATCCCGCCATGCCTATGTCGGCCGAGGAGATTGAAGGTTTCGGACTGAAGTTCCAGGACTGTTTCACCTCTCCTCTCATCACCGAGGGCATGCTCTACGACTACTTCGGAGAGCGCATCGACGAGGTGAAGGCCACCTATCTCACCCGTGCCGGAAGAGACTCTTACCAGCTCAAGCCCGAGTATGCCACACAGATACAGGTGAAGGAGGCTCTGGGCGAGTGCAAGACCAAGGAGGAGCAGGATCTGCGCTATGGGCTGTACCGACTCATCAGCAATGTGCTCTTCATCGAGGACGAGCAGAAGCCCGGTTACTACCACCCACGCATCAGCGCCATGAACGACTACTTCTACGCTTCGCTCTCGCAGGTGGAGAAGAACTGCTTCTCGGCACTCTACGAGCACTACTACTACGAGCGTCACAACGAGTTCTGGTACGAGGTGGCCAAGCAGAAGTTGCCAGCCATCATCGAGGCTACCCGTATGCTTTGCTGTGCCGAGGATCTCGGTATGGTGCCCGCTTGCGTACGACCCTTGATGGAGGAACTGCGTATGCTCTCGCTCGAGATTCAGACCATGCCCAAGGACTTCGGTGTGAAGTTCAGTCGCCTGGAGGCCAATCCCTACCGCAGTGTGGCAACCATCTTCACGCACGACATGAGCACCCTGCGTATGTGGTGGGAAGAGGATACAGAGCGTGCACAGCAGTACTTCAACGAGGTGTTGCAGAAGGACGGCGAGGCGCCTCACAGCATCCCCGGATGGCTCTGCGAAGAGGTGGTGGCACGCCATCTGTTCAGTCCCTCAATGCTCTGCCTCATCAGCCTTCAGAACTGGCTCTCTATCGACGACTGCATGCGCTATCCCGATCCCTCGGAGGAGCGTATCAACATACCCGCCAACCCCCGCCACTACTGGCGCTACCGTATGCCTCTCTACATCGAGCAACTCCTTTCTGCCGGTAGTTTCAACGACCGCATCAAGGCGCTCATAGAGCATGCGCAGAGATGAAGCGAATTGAAAATGGAAAATTGAAAATTGAAAATTGAGCCGAGCGTGAGCAAGCTCGAGGCGTAGCCTCAAAATTGAAAATTGAAAATTGAACCGAGCGCTAGCAAACTCGAGGCGTAGCCTCAAAATTGAAAATTGAAAAATACTTGAAATATGGCACAGTGGTTTACCTGTAAAATGAGATTTGATAAGACGATGGAGAATGGTCTTATCAAGAAGGTTACTGAGACTTATCTGGTGGACGCTTTGAGTTTCACGGAAGCAGAGAAGCGTTTTGTGGATGAGTTGAAGCCCTTCATGAGTGGCGAATTTGAGGTGAGTGGTATCACCAAGGCGAAGATCAGCGAACTCTTCGACAGCAACGACGGTCTGGCTGACCGATGGTTTAAGGCTCGCGTGGCCTTCATCACCCTCGATGAGAAGACCGGCGTGGAGAAGCGTGCTCGCCAGAATATGATGGTGAAGGCTATCGACTTCCGCGATGCGCTGAAGAACCTCGACAACGGCATGGCTTCTACCCTCGGTGAGTGGGTGATAGAGAGCATCGCAGAGACTTCCATCATGGATGTATATCCCTACGAGACTGCTGATAAGAAAGATGATGTGAAGCCCGAATTTGAAGGCTAAACATCAACGCTTTTTATAACTCTTATTAAAGTCCTTCTTGAATTCTTTCTTGAAGGGCTTTTTTGTATGTGGGGTGGCGTTGTGAGCCTTGCTGTTTTGAGGAGAGGCATAATTGGGCTTGCCATTATGGGTAGCATCATAGTTGGCCTTGCCAAAAGAAGCAGGCATATCGCCGAAGAGACGCTTGATGAGATCGGGACGACCGAGGCGCTGTAGTTCGCTGATGATACGCTTGCGCTCCTCGGGTTTGTACCAGAAGAAGAAGAGGCGCTGAGCCTGTTTCTCGGCAGGTGTCTTGGCAGAGAAAACCGGTTCGAGGGTATAGGGATGATAGCCCGTGTACCATGCCTCGGTGGCAACGGTCATAGGGGTGGGGGTGAAGTCCTGCACCTGTTCGAGTTGGAAGTCGAGTTGCTTGGTCTTGATGGCGAGGTCAGCCATGTCGAGTTCTGTGCAACCCGGGTGCGAACTAATAAAATAAGGTATGATCTGCTGGGGAAGTTGCTCCTTGCGACAGATGTCCTCGAAGATCTGCTTGAACTCGTGGAACTGCGAGAAGGAAGGTTTGCGCATGATGTTGAGCACATGATCGGAAGTGTGCTCGGGCGCCACCTTGAGTCGTCCACTCACATGGTGCGCGATGAGTTCGCGGGTATAGTCGCGTGAGGCGCGGTTGAGTTCCTCCTCCTTGTTCTGATGTAGGAGCAAGTCGTAGCGCACACCACTGCCTATGAAACTCTTCTTAATGCCCGGAAGAGCATCCACAGAACGGTAGATGTCGAGGAGCGGACGGTGGTCCACATTGAGGTTGGGACAGATCTGCGGATGAACACACGAGGGACGCTTGCACGCCTCGCACGCCTTCTGGTTGCGTCCCTTCATCATGTACATATTGGCACTCGGTCCGCCCAGGTCGGAGAGATAACCCTTGAAGTCGGGCATCTGTGTGATCTGCTCCACCTCGCGTAGAATGCTCTCCTTGCTACGGTTGACGATGAACTTACCCTGATGAGCCGAGATGGTGCAGAAAGCACAACCGCCAAAGCAACCACGGTGCATGTTGACCGAGAACTTAATCATATCGTAGGCCGGGATGCGCTTACCCTTGTACTTGGGGTGAGGCAGACGCGTGTAGGGAAGGTCGAAGGAATGATCCAGTTCGTCGGTGGTGAGAGGGGGGTAGGGTGGAGTCACCACCACCATCTGTCCGGCCGTTTCCTGCAAGAGACGCTGAGCATGCATACGGTTGGATTCCTCCTCAATATGTCGGAAATTTTCAGCCTGCTTACGACCGTCTTTGAGACACTGTTCGTAACTATGCAGTACGATGTCGTCGTCCTTGATGCCACCCGGTACAGCCTGCTTGGGATAGACAGCTACGGTCTGCATCATCTGGTTCTCACCCAGCGTGGCCTTGCGGAAAGCCTCGCGTGTGATGCAAGCCTCACCGTACTCGTCGTAGAAGAGCGAGTCGTCGAAACTGTCGATCATGCTGAGCATGCGTTGTGCAAGGTCCTGTGTAGGCATTTCGCCCATGCCATACATGATCATGTCCGCATCGCTATCCATGAGTATACTGGGACGCAGACGCTCCTTCCAATAGTCGTAGTGAGCCAGGCGACGGAGCGATGCTTCTATACCTCCTAACACGATAGGTACATCAGGATACAGCTCGCGCAATATCTTCGAATAGACAATCGTGGGATATTCAGGACGCATGTCGTGACGACCATCAGGACTGTAGGCATCTTCACTACGGAGACGACGCGCAGCCGTATATTTATTGACCATAGAGTCCATACAGCCCGGTGAGATGCCAAACCACAGACGCGGACGACCCAGACGCTTGAAGTCGCGCAGATCGCCATGCCAGTCCGGTTGGGGCACGATGGCCACGCGCAATCCCTCAGCCTCGAGGAGTCGCCCAATAATTGCCGCTCCAAACGAAGGATGGTCGACATAGGCATCACCGCTGAAGAGGATCACATCGGCGCGATCCCATCCTCGGAGTTCCATCTCCTTGCGTGTGGTTGGTAAGAAATCGGACAGTACTGGCATATGCTGTAATGATTACTTTTTATATTAGGGTTCTGTGATTTGCTTGGTGAGAAGGAACTGCAGGAAACCATGCATGAGATTGGTACGCACGGCATCTTCCTGTATTTGTTCGATGGGGAATCCCACGGCAATGCAATTGTAGTCAGCACCCTTGTAAGCCGTTGCGGCGCAGGTGCGTATGGGAGCAGGTTCGGCAGAGTTTTCACCTTGTACACCTGCTTCTGCATTTGCTTGTCCAACAGATGCCTGTGTCTGAACAGCCTTTTCTGCCGAAGGAAGGATGTATGCGAGCGTTGCAAAAGAACGATTGTCGGGCGTCAAAGCACTCACATAGGCCGTAGAAAGGCGTTGCTCGTTGGGACGAAGCACATAGGTGCAAGCCGTTGACATGCCCTCTATGCGGAGCAAACCGGCACTGGACTTGACACTCGTACCTGCCTGATAGTGAAGCACATCCTTCGTGAAAGCCTGTTCGGCAGGACTTGTCATGTCCGAAGCAATGTAGGCACCCGAGACGAGGAGCGAGCCGCCACTCTCGGTAAAGGTCTTGAGCAGTTGTTGGAGCGCAGGCGTGAATGTCTTGTAGTGCAGACTTGAGTAGCCATCCTCACGCTGAGCACCCATGATGATATCGAGCAGGGTGTAGGCTCCTGCGCTCACCTGTCCGTCTTCCAAAGCGCTACGAGAGCAAGAGGAGATGTTGTAGTCGCCATAGAGGAGGAAATCCTCGGCATGAAGCACGGGATAGTCGAAGGTGTTGCCCTTGATGAGCAAACCCTCCAGTTCGGAACCGCTATAACCCATACCCTTGCTCGTCTCCTTACCTATGCCGTCCCAGGCAAAGTAGAGTTGGTTGCCACAGAACTCCGTGGTGTGGATGTAAGGCACCCCAGGGTCGCGACTCATGTCAAAACCGCAGGAGTCGGTGGTGCACACAGCCTGAGGTCCTGCCACGCGCTGGAATCCGTTCATGATGAGAATGGAAGGTACGGAGGGTGTGTTGGTGAGACGGGCACAGAGTGTCTCCGACACCATGCTTCGACCACCCTCGTTGACAGCCTCCACGCGGAAACGGTAGAGCAGACTGTCATCAGGTATGAAGTCGAAAGAGGTTTCGCTGACCAGCGTACCGTTGTCCCAACCCTTATCCTTCGTACTTCGATAGACGATATAAGAAGTAGGTGTGGCAGTGGTCTCGAGCGAATCGATGGTGGGCAACCACGAGAGATGGATGCGATGATTGATGGCATCGGCCTCAGCAGAGAAATGACTCACAGGGAGTGGAGCCACGATGGGGTTGATGCTCATGGCCTGGGCCCCGGCATGCTGAAGGGTGACGAAGCGCAGGATGCCCTTGTAGATGCTTCGCGCCAACTGGAACTTGAAATGAGGATCGAGTGCGTGGAGCATGTCGAAATAGTTCTGGTGGGAGAACATCTCGAGGATGGCCGAAGGAATGCGCGGGATGCGCGTCTCGCCATAATTGCGATCGTACATCTGACGGCGCGTCCACTGTCCGAAGGTACGATTCATATCCTTGGTGACCTGCTGAAGCAAGATGTCAGCAAAGTCACGACTCGCCAGACGACTCTGACCGCCAGGCATCTTGCCCTCGTCAACATCAGTGGTGTAGATACCCAGCGAACCGATGATCTCATTGCCTCGACGATACCCCGCATCGCTATGAAGTGCGAGGTTGAGTTCGAGAGGCACACACAGACCGCTATCACCAGGCAGATACACAGAACCACGCGCCATGTAGTTGGTGGCAATGGGGCGCGCGTTGATGTCGTCGCCATAGTCGTAAGTGCCATCCTTCACACTGAAGCGTTCGCGCTGTAAACCCATCCACTGAGCCGTGTATCGAGCTGCTTCAAGATGACGAGGTAAATTACTGCCAATCAAGTCGTTGATATGATTGTATTGAAGTATCTGTACAGTAGTATCCGTTGACAGATACAGACTATCGAAGTGCTCTACGAATCCCGTTCGGGGAGGTACAATCTGACCGTTAGGTTTAACCACACTTCCAGCCTCGATGCGGAAACCAGTGGTGTCGCCAGGGAGCACAGCCAACTGCGTGACGATGCTCTTCTTGATGTCTGCTCTCTGGATGTTGCTCATGCCTCCACCCAGACGAATAGCATCCGCTCCCACATAACCGCGGTAGTTGCTCACATTGGAGAGGATGATGCGGTTGTCGGCCGTTTCGCCTGCCTTGAAATCGAAGGTGCCCAGATAAACCCAGGTACTTCCACCCATCTGCTGGTTGACCCGAATCTGTGTCTTGATACCCGAATGAACCACCGTGTAGAGCGCATCGGGGACGGCATTGGGAAGCACCGGATAGGTGACATACACGGCATACGCTCCATCCTGCGGAATGATGGGAGTCCATGTGGCCGAACTTGACTGTCGGGAACTGTTCTGCGCGGGAATGATGCGAGCATTGCCCTCGTGATGAGGATCGTCGAAGTCGGTCAGTATGGTGTGTATGTTGCTGAAACCCGTCTTGTGTGTCTCCCATTCGTAGAGTCCCATCTCCTCGGTATAACTGCCATTCTGCGTGGGGAAGTCGTTGTCAACAACCACTTCACGGCGTTGCCAGTCGCGCTCACGAGGTGTGAAGACGATGGCTCCGGCACGCTCGAGCATGGGGTAGAGGAAGGGTACGGCAATGCTCTGCGTGAGCAGATCCTCGGTGGTGCAGAAGAGTCGGGGGCGTTGCCAGATCCACTTGTGTTCGCCATTGGAATACACCTTGCCATGACTGGCCCAGAGCGAGAGATGACGGCCACGCAAACCCGCATTAGCCTGACCAGCCTGTGAGAGATTGCTCACCCAGGGAATGCCTCGGTACTCCACCTTGTCCCAGTGACGGCGCTCACCCATGACATTGGTCCAGGCTGCGGTGATGAGTTCGCATATGTTCTTGTTGCCTGCATAGATGTTGAGCGTATAACTGTTGTATGGCGCAGGCAGTCGAAGCCGAATTTTTTCGATAATCTCATCAACAAGGGCGGGGGTGAAGGGTTGCATGCCAAACACCTCGTTGGCATACACATCGACCGTTCGGCCCGACTCACTCGTGAGCACACGGTCGAGCGCGTACTTCTGATTGTTGGTGTAGGCCGTATTGGTGTAGTTCTTGAAATAGTCGGCCAACTGTGTCTTGAGACGCGTATTGTTGACCTGGGCATTTATATGCAAAACAACTCCCAGCAGAAGTACCGCTAGGAGATGTAAGCGCTTGATATGTTGTATGTAGGACATTGAGCGTTGAACGATGAGCGTGTAGCGTTGAGCGTTGAACGATGAGCGGGGAGCGTTGAGCGTTGAACGGGGAGCGATGAGCGTTGAGCGATGAGCGATGAGCGAGGGAGGTACTAAATGGCGAACTTGCTGGGATGCTTTCCTTTCACATCGCGATAGTAGGCCTTGATCTCTTGCATCTGTGTGTCGATGTCACCGTTGGGAATGATGCACTTGTGGCAGAAGATGGTCTTCGTCTGGAAATCGAGTGCGTAGAGATAGATGGGGAGGTTGGCCTTGAGTGCGATGTAGTAGAATCCCTTCTTCCAATCCTTCACAGCCTTGCGTGTGCCCTCGGGGGTGATGCATAGGTGGAAGGTGTCGCGCTGTCGGGCCTGCTCTGCCAACTGATCGGTGAGACTGGTCTTCTTGCTTCGCTCCACGGGTATGCCACCCAGGGCGCGCATAATGTAGCCTAAAGGCCAGAAGAACCAGAACTTCTTCATCATGAAATTGCAACTGTAGCCTTGGGCAAAGGTGTGCAACTGACCCACGATGAAGTCCCAATTGCTGGTGTGGGGCGCAAGGGCAATGATGTATTTGTCGGGGAGCGTGAAATCCGTCTCGAACTTAAATCCCCAGCATCGATAGAGCAACCAATGAGATAGCTTCTGGATCATGCCAAAGATTCAATCTGCGAGATGATGTTTTCGACAGCCGAACGGAGGTCGTCGTTGAGTTTCTTGAAGAAGATCTTGGTTGACAGACCGGGCTCCACATGACTGATACGGCAGAGGATGTCGTCCTGCAGGTTGAGGATATTGACCATCACTGCATCGGCATCTTCACGGTTCACCTTGGCATAGTGTATGCAAGCAATGCATTCTGCAAATAAATCTGCACACAGATTGTTAACTCTCTTCTTCAGTTGTCTTTTGTTTGCCATAGTTTGAAATCTAAAACTGGATTTTGGGCATAATTGCCTTCAAAGATAAGTAAAAATGGTGATATTGCAAGCAAAGAGGGAAGAATTTTCAGTAATATTTCATCTTTTATAATAAAATAAGGTGGAAGAAGCCCGTTTATATCGATATTCTTATTAAATTTGCATAGCAAAATGTATGTGGACGGACCGAAAGACCGTTTCCGCATGACATGAGTCAGATGTTTAACTATACATTTACATAAAATTATTTTCAAAAAAATGGAAAAGAGTGCATTGCAAATTGCAAGAGCCGCTTATCAGCCCAAGTTGCCCAAGGCACTTCAGGGTCCTGTAAAGGCTCAGGAGGGTGCTGCTACCCAGAGTGTAGGTAACCAGGAGGAGATCAAGGCATTGTTCCCCAACACCTATGGTATGCCCGTAGTAGAATTTGTACCCGCAGAGAGCGAGAACAACGCTCCTATCAATGTAGGTATCATCCTCTCAGGTGGTCAGGCTCCTGGTGGTCACAATGTGATCAGCGGTCTGTACGACGGTGTGAAGTCTCTGAACAAGGACAGCAAGCTCTACGGTTTCTTGATGGGTCCTGGTGGTCTCGTTGATCACAAGTACCTGGAGTTCACCGACGAGTACATCGACGAGTATCGTAACACTGGTGGTTTCGATATCATCGGTTCGGGCCGTACCAAGTTGGAGAAGGAGGCACAGTTTGAGAGTGGTATCGAGATTTTGCGTGAGCTCAACATCAAGGCTCTCGTTATCATCGGTGGTGACGACTCTAACACCAACGCTTGTGTGCTCGCTGAGTACTACGCTGCAAAGCAGTATGGCGTACAGGTAATCGGTTGCCCCAAGACCATCGACGGTGACCTGAAGAACGAGCAGATCGAGACTTCATTTGGTTTCGACACCGCTTGTAAGACCTACTCTGAGCTCGTTGGTAACATCCAGCGTGACTGTAACTCAGCTCGTAAGTACTGGCACTTCATCAAGGTGATGGGTCGCTCAGCTTCTCACATCGCTCTGGAGTGTGCTCTTCAGTGCCAGCCCAACATCTGCCTCGTAAGTGAGGAGGTTGAGGCTAAGCAGATGAGCCTCGACGATGTAGTTGAGTACATCGCAAAGGCTGTTTGCGTTCGTGCTGCTGATGGTAACAACTTCGGTACCGTTATCGTACCCGAGGGTCTGATTGAGTTCATCCCTGCTATCAAGAAGTTGATCGCTCAGTTGAACGAGGTATTGACCGATCCCGCTACTGGCGAGCCCCGTGAGTTTGCTAACGCTGAGGCACAGATCGAGTTCGTACTCTCTAACATCACCGCTGAGAACAAGGCTGTACTTGAGTCTCTTCCCGCTGATGTTAAGCGTCAGCTCTGCCTCGACCGTGACCCCCACGGTAATGTACAGGTATCTCTCATCGAGACTGAGAAGTTGCTCTCTGCTATGGTTGCTAAGAAGCTCGCTGAGTGGAAGGCTGCTGGCCAGTACAATGGTAAGTTCAGCGCACAGCACCACTTCTTCGGTTACGAGGGTCGTTGCGCTGCTCCTTCTAACTACGATGCTGACTACTGCTACAGCCTCGGTTACAACGCAAGCCGCCTGATCTCTAACGGCAAGACCGGTTATATGTCAGTTATCAAGAACACTACTGCTCCTGCATCAGAGTGGATCGCAGGTGGTGTGCCCATCACTATGATGATGAACATCGAGCGTCGTAACGGTGCCAACAAGCCCGTTATCCGCAAGGCTCTCGTTGAGCTCGACGGTGCTCCCTTCAAGTACTTCGCTGCACACCGTGAGCAGTGGGCTAAGGAGACTGCTTATGTCTATCCCGGTCCTATCCAGTACTGGGGTCCCACCGAGGTTTGCGACCAGTGCACCAAGACCTTGGCACTCGAGCAGGCTAAGTAATCCTAACACGATATAAGAATGCTTGGACTGGCGATTGGGCCAGCCCAGGCATTTTTTTAATCAATACATTATTATATTTAGTCAATACACATTTATTTTTGGTTAACACACCATTTATTTTTAGTCAATAAACCATCCCGCTGTCAGGCAAAGACAACCTTCTATTTTCCACAATCTTCACCTATGACTTCACGATCCAAAGGAAAGACGCAGAAGCGACGCTCAACGCCTCGCCGACGCAAGCCACGCAAGAAGCAGAACAGGCTCTTGCGCTTCCTTCGTCGTACCCCTGCATGGATACTGTGGACATCGGGTGTGGTGATGGTTGGCCTCTATGTCTTTGTGCTCTATTATATCTTCGTGGGACCGTTCAGCATGCGTTGGAGAGCGCAGTTTGGCAGTGTGCCCGAACCGGAAGGCTATGAGGTGAGGGGTATTGACATCTCGCACTATCAGCAGAAGATAGACTGGGCCAAACTCCAGGAGGCAGAACTGGCAGGCTATCCTCTTTCGTTTGTCATCAACAAGGCTACGGAAGGACTCACCGTCAAGGACATCAATTTCAAGGACAATTTCAGTAAGGCACGCCGATTGCACATCATCACAGGTGCCTACCATTTCTTCATCCCTGGAAGTGATGCCAAACGACAGGCAGAGTATTATATTAATAATGTGAAGTTACAACGAGGCGATCTGCCTCCCATCCTCGATGTGGAGAAGTTGGGCGGACTGACTTCGGAACAACTTCAGAGCGATGTGCTCACATGGCTGGAGATCGTGGAGAAGCACTATGGTGTGCGCCCCATCATCTACACCGGATATGACTTCAAAAAGAAATACCTCAACACCGAACAGCTCAACCAATATCCCCTGTGGATAGCGCGCTACTACAAGGATGAACTGGGATATGACAGCGATTGGTGTATGTGGCAATATACCGATATCGGCAAGGTTGACGGTATCAAAGGCAATGTGGACTGCAATGTGTTCAACGGCACAATGCATCAACTCCACATGCTTTGTATAAAAGAATAAAAAGGAGATCAACCACGGAACTTAAAGGGGATTTACAGTTAAGTTCAGTGGTTTATGTATAGTTTACTTCAAAGGATATTTTTCTTACTTCAGTTCGACTACGGTGATTCCGGCACCACCAAACTGCACATGTTCGTCGCGAGCAGAGGTGATGGCGGGAATGGTCTTGAGATATTGGCGTATCAGTGTACGGAGAATACCATTGCCCGTGCCGTGCAGGATGCGTACACGACTTGCACCCACGAGGATGGCATCGTCGATGTAGTAGGATACGGCCGTCAATGCCTCGTCACCACGCATTCCGCGCACATCGATGTCCTGATGGAAATTGAGTTTGCGCTGATGCATGTCGTCTCTCGTCTCCTTACTCAGATAAGTGGCCACCTGCATGATGCTCTCCTGCTTGGGTGGCTCGGCAGGGAGGAGTCGCTTTACATCCACGATGGTGCGCATCGTACCGAAGACCACAGTGGCACGGTTGCCATCGATGCTCTCCAGTTTGCCAACGGAGGTTTGTCCTTTGATGCGACAGGACTGACCTGGGATGAGGGTAGAGGCGAGCGATGAGAGTTGAGTGTTGAGCGTGGAGCGATGTGCTGATTCTCCCGAAAGTGCAGACGAATCCGAATCGTTGAGAAGTGAAGCACTGCCAGTCTCTCCTTGTTGTGCCTGGGCTGACTGCTCTTTCTTTTTCTTCTTGCGATCCTCCTTGCGTTTTCTTCGCTCTTCTATCTGACGCATCTTCTTCTCGATAGCCACCGAAGCCTCCTCGCTGTTGAGCGTAGCGTCGTCGTTGAGGGCTTCCCTGAACTCCTGCAGTTGAAGGCGTGACTCTCGTGTGCGCTCCTTCTCGGCCTGTGCCTCGCGTATCTCGCGTATGGTAGCCTCGATGCGAGCATTGGCCTCGGCTATGATCTGCTGTGCTTCCTCGCGTGCCTTCTTGATGATGTCGCGACGCTGTTGGTGAAGGTCGGTCACCTCATCCTCATAGCGTGCGATGGTTTGTTGCATCTGCTTCTCCTGCTGGTGAATGTTCTGGCGTTTGCCTTCCCAGTAACGCTTATCGCGCACGATGTCCTGCAAATACTTATCCGCATCGATATAGTCCTGACCCACAATCTGCGAGGCATCGTTGATCACATCCTCGGGGATTCCTATCTTACGGGCAATCTCCACGGCAAACGAACTGCCCGGATTGCCTATCTGCAACTGAAAGAGGGGTTGCATCTGGTGACGGTCGTAGAGCATAGCACCATTGACCACACCCTCATGTCCGTCAGCAAAATGCTTGAGATTCTGGTAGTGTGTGGTGATGACACCCAGGGTGCCTTTCTCGTGATAGCGCGAGAGGATGGCCTCTGCCATTGCACCACCGATAGCAGGTTCGGTACCGCCACCAAACTCATCGATGAGCAGAAGCGACTGATGCGAGCAAGAGCGCATCATATTCTTCATATTGAGCAGATGCGAAGAGTAGGTTGACAGGTCGTCGTCGATGCTCTGCTCGTCACCAATGTCTATAAATATGCTTTGGAAGATGCCACAGCGCGAGTTCTCACCCATAGGCACGGGGAGGCCACACTGAAGCATATACTGCAACAGGCCCACCGTCTTGAGGCATACACTCTTACCTCCAGCGTTGGGACCGCTGATGATGAGTATGCGATTGAGTGCTCGGGTGAAGTAGCGTTTGTTGTGCTTATCTGTCTTAAATTCAGTGCCTAAGGCTATCTCCAGAGGCACAACCTTTCGGCCGTGTGCCTTGAGGTTGAGTGCCAGGAGTGGATGCTGTGCAAGTGTCCAGTCGATGATAGGTCGACCTTCAACGCGAGGTGTGATGCCTCCTATCTGTTGTGCCAACTGTGCCTTTGCACGCGTGAATTCGAGGTCGGCGAGAAACTGCCATGCGCGAAGCAACTCCTTGGTGTTGGGGCGCAACATCTCTGTGAATTCCTGCAAGATACGGATCACCTCGCGACGCTCATCGGCCTCCAGTTCGCGAATCATATTGTTGGCCTCAACCACCTCTGCCGGTTCGATAAACACCGTCTTACCCGTAGCCGACTCGTCGTGAACGATACCCTTGATGCGACGCTTCAGTCCAGGGGCCACGGGGATAACGAGTCGGCCATCACGCATGGTGGGATTGACATCCTGCTCCACGAGTCCTTCAGCCTTAACCGATGAAAGGATCTTCTGCAAGGTGCGACCCACGCTTCCTTCAGCCCTGCGCAGTTCGTGACGGATGCGGGCAAGGTCGGGACTGGCTTCGTCCTTCACCTTACCATATTTATCGAGTATCTGTTCGATGCGCCGTGTCACATTGTGAAAGGTGAACACACCGTCGGAGAGTGCTGAGAGAGTGGGGTAGTCGCTACCTTCGTATCGGCCAGCCTTCTCCTGCTGTACCATCTCGTCGTGCTGTCCATAGCCTTCCTTGCGCTCACCCCGGCGAATGATGGCGATGAACGAATGAAGGGTGTCGAGAGAGCGTTTGAGATCCCACATCTGGGCTTCCTCAAGATAGGTGCCACCGATACGGATGCGATGAAACGACTCGCGAAGGTCGAAGAAATCCATCTGCGGCACCTCGTCCTCCACTTCCATCATTCGGAGGAACTCGTGCGTGTGCATCTGTTGCGTATTGACTGCATCGGCATGGGTGAGAAACGCCATCTCATCCACACGCTCCTTACCCATCTTACTCTGGCAATGCGTCTTCAGGAGGTCGCGTATCTCGTTGAATGATATCTTATGTTCGAAATTATTCGGATAGATCATTTATCAAGTTTTTTTGTAATGGTGAAATAATAACTTTCGTTGGATTTGGCTTGTATTTTTTTTACCATTACTTATTTCAGGTTCTTGCTGGGATAGAGTGCTTCCCACCAACTGTCATCGTCTTGTAGGTATTTGGCAAACCATGCATAGTAGGTGCTTACCCACTTCTTCTGCTTCTCGTAGTCGGTGATGTGATGATCCTGACCTTCCACTGTCACGAAGGCACATTCGCGACCCAGTATCTTGAGCGCCGTGAACATCTGGATGCTCTCGTTGATAGGCACATTCGTATCGCTTGCACCGTGGAGGAAGAGGATGGGGGTGTGTACCTTGTCGGCATTGAAGAGAGGTGCCTGACCGGAGAAGAGTTTCTCATTGTTCCAGGGATAACTGTTGGCTGCACTCGTGGCACTGTAACTATAACCCCAGTAGCCGTAACCCCAATAACTTGTGGGATTGCTGATACCGGCGTGCGACATGGATGCGGCAAAGATGTCGGTGACGGTCATGAGATACTGTGTCATGAAACCACCATAACTGGCACCCAAACAACCGATCTTCTTGGCATTCACATACTTGTGCTCCTCGCAGAATTTCTTCGTTCCTTCGATGATATCCTCGGCTGTGCCTTCACCGTAGGTGTTGACATGGCGTGCTGCAAACTCCTGACCAAATCCTGTACATCCGCTTGGCTGAACCACATAGACCACATATCCCATGGCTGCCCAACCGTGGAAGTTGTAATAACTCTCGAGGTAGCGACCCGTGGGTGAGCAGCCACCATAGTAATATACGAGCATGGGATACTGCTTGTTCTCATCGAAATGAGGTGGGAGGTAGTAGCGTCCGTAGATGGTGTCACCTCTTGATGAGAGGAAGTTCCAGTCCTGGCAGGGACCCAACACGATGTCGCCCATGCGCTCTGTATTCCAGTCTCTCACGAGTGTCTCCTTGCCCGTTTTCAGGTCAACGGTGTACACACGATCGGCGTTGGAGTCGCTCTGTCCGGTGTAGCTCAGGAGGAGTTTCTTTTCAGCTATGGAGAAACTCTTGATGTAGTTCTCCGTGAGTTTGAGTTGCTGGGTCTTCTTGGTGAAGGGATTGATGCGGAAGATATCCTGGCGGTCACGATTTTCGCAGATGGCATAGATGTTGCCGTCAGTCTCGCACCACACCCATTTGCTGATATTAGGATTGAAGTCGTAGGTGATGCTCTCCACCTTGCCCGTCTCGATGTTGAGCAGGAAGAGTTCCTGCTGTACCATACTGGGTATCTTGCCTGTAGGATCGTTGATGCCGATTCCTCCGAAAGCCTCTGGCGAACCCTGAACCACAAGGTATTTGTTGTCGGGTGACAGTTCTACCTGACCGATAAATCCATCACGACGGATGAGCGTGTCTATCTGTTCGGTCTCACGGTCGTAAAGCAGTACCGACATGAAGGTGAAGGGACGCTCGGTTATCTCGTTCTCGCTGACGGTCAGCACGATCTTCTTAGCGTCCTTGCTCACCTTGGCATACACATTCTTCTGTCCCTTGGTCAGGGTAGAGACCAGTCCCGTCTCCATATTCAATATCTGTATGTTGTAACGGTTACGCCATCCAGGTTGACGATCATCGGGCTCCAGTATCTGGTGTACATCACGGTCCTCACGGGGTCCTTCTGTCAGTTTGGAGATGAGCATCTCCTTCTCGCCTGGCAGTATGGTCCCGGAATTGTTGGCGTAGTCGGTGAAAATGGTCACACGATTGTCGGTCACTGGGTTGACGCGCTCGTAGATAGTCTCCTGCTCTATGCCTCGCTTGGTGGCTATGTAGTCCGACCCTTCACTGCACCACTGGCGGAATCCGTCTGCCAGGATCTTCTTACCCGTTTTCAGTTCGATGATCTCTTTCTTGTACTCGGCTTTGCCGTCGTTTCGTGTGAGGGTGGAGTTGATCATCAGGTACTTACCATCGGCGCTCAGACTCGTTGTGCTGGCTTTCTCACCATTCATGTAGTCGGCGAGGGTATAGAGTCGCTTGCCTTCAGGGTTGATGATGATGTAGTCAGACTGCTTTGATTCAAGTGATACGCTCAAAGTATCGCTTTGTTCCTTCTTACAGGAAATACGGAACACCACATCGTGGCGACCCGGCATGAGAGACATGTCTGCCCCTTGTTTGCCATCGATGAATACGGCATAGTTCTGCTTGCCCTTCACCTTTACACTGCAGCGTGCATATCGGCTATTCTCAAAGGTGAATCCGGCGAGGTAGGCAGAGGCTTTCTGCTCATGGCCTGCAAAGACAAAGAGACTGTCGGAGCTGACGGTCTCATCACTCTGTTTCAGGAGTCGGGGCGAGATGCCATCGGAGATGTTGGCTTCGGTCTCCATCTTCCTGCCATTGACATCGGTGGTGTCGGTCAGTATGATCGAATTGGTGAGATATGGGCCTGCCTTGACCAGTTTCTTCACGGGTAGTTGGTCGGCCACGATGGGTAGGCTTGCTATAGCGCACATGGCAAGCAACAATGTCTTCTTCATTGTAAATTTGATAAATATAGGTAAGTGATCAAATTTATTTTTAGGTGGTAATTTATAGCTCCCACCTTTATCATATTACTTTCTTAGGATTATCTCGAACTGCGTTCTACATTCTTCACACCCTTCACGGTCTTCAGTTTCTTGATGAGTTGCTGTAGTCGGCTTGTGTCGTCGAGCATCACGGTGAGATGACCGCTGAAAAGACCGTCATGACTGTCGATACTGATGGATCGCATCAGCATCTTCTCCTCTTTGGAGATGATGCTTGTGATGTTGTTGACGATACCCAGATCGTCGTTGCCGATGATGTGGAGCGTGATGGCATATTGACTGCCTCCCTTGCCTGCCCAGCGGGCCTTGACGATACGGTATCCAAAGCGCTCGCGCATCTGGGGGGCATTGGGACAGTCCTGGCGGTGTATCTTGATGCCTCCGCTTGCGGTTACGAATCCGAACACATCGTCGCCATAGATGGGTTGACAGCAGCGGGCCAACTGAAAATCAAGTCCTTTGAGATCCTGGTCGATGACCATCACATCCTCGTCTTTCGCGCTATGTCGGCGCTCGTCCTGCGAGGGGTTGAGGATGTACTCGTCGGCTTTGTGTACATCTGCTCGTATCTCCTCGCCCTTTTCATGACGCTGACGGGCGAGATATTCCTCGATGATGGTATTGATGTCGATGGTCTCTTCGGCTATGGCTTTGTAGAAGTCGGTCACCACCTTGAATCCCAGTTTCTTGATGGTGTGCATGAGGGTGGATTCTACGAGTTCCACCTTCTTGTTCTTCATCTTGCGCTCAAAGAGTTCCTTCGCTATCTGTACCTGACCTGATTGTACCTCCTTGAGTGATTGCTTTATCTTGGTACGAGCCTTGCTTGTCTTGACGATATTGACCCAATCCTGTTTGGGTGTCTGGTTGGTAGAGGTGAGTATTTCCACCTGGTCACCACTCTGCAGGGGCTGTCGTATGGTGACATTCTTGTTGCCTATCTTGGCTCCGATACACTTGTCGCCCACCTTGGTGTGGATGGCATAGGCAAAGTCGAGCACCGTTGCACCTTTTGGCAACTTGAAGAGGTCGCCCTTGGGTGTGAAGACGAAGATCTCATCTTCCACGAGGTCCATCTTGAATTGGTCCATCAACTGCAAGTCATCGTTGTTCTCCAGCGCGGCACGGATGGATGCAAGCCATTCGTCGGTACCACCTTGCGCTCCCTTGATGCCCTTATATCGCCAGTGTGCGGCCAGACCGTGCTCGGCGATGTCGTCCATTCGCTCGGTTCGTATCTGTACTTCTACCCATTTCTTCTCGGGACCCAGTACGGTGATATGCAGACTCTCATATCCGTTGCTCTTGGGCACCGAGAGCCAGTCGCGCATTCGCTTTGGATTGCTCTGATACATATCCGTGATGATGCTGAACACCTGCCAGCAGTCTTGCTTCTCGCGCTCGATAGGTGAGTCTAGTATAATACGAATGGCAAAGAGGTCGTACACACCGTCCACATCCACCTTCTGCTTCTTCATCTTCTGCCATATGCTGTGGATGCTCTTGGTGCGCCCTTTCATGTGGAAATGCAGTCCTGCCTCGACCAACTTCTTCTCTATGGGTTCGATGAAACTCTTGATGTAGGCTTCACGGCTCTCCTTCTTGGCATTGAGGCAGTCCTTGATATGATAGTAGGCATCGTGCTCCATGTACTTGAGGGAGAGGTCTTCCAGTTCGCTCTTCATCTTGTAGAGACCCAGTTTGTGGGCTAGGGGAGCGTAGAGGTAGGCTGACTCCATGGCTATCTTCTGGCGGGCTTCCTCGTGCTTGGTGTCGCGTATCTGGCGCATCACATTTAGTCGGTTGGCTATCATGATGAGGATAACGCGCATATCCTCGGCAAAACTGACAAGTAGCTGGCGGAAGTTCTCACTCTCCACAGCACTTGACTTCTCGTACAGTGAGTTGACGCGCAAGAGTCCGTGGAGCACGGCTGAAACATCGGTACCGAAGTCGCGCACCACATCGTCCATGGTGCATACGCCACAACTGATAGCACCCGTGAGCATCACGCCCACCACACTGCCTCGTGTCATACCTATCTCATCGGCCACGATAAGGGCTGTCTGGAGATCTTTCAGTATGGGATTGAGCCCAAAGTCATCACGCACCAACCGGCCACTTTCCATGGCTCTGCGCAAGTATTCTTTGAGCAACTTATCATCATTTGGCTGTAGTATGTCAGCCCCACGACGCATCAACTCGTGGTGCAGGTAGATCACCTCGCTTCGTTCATCTTCAGTAAAAAAGGAAGTTTCTATCATATTATCAGTCTTGTTTTTACACCTTAATTTATAAGGTAAGTGGTTTGCAAGATTTGGTTAACGCTTCTTTTTCTTTGCCAAAGATACTAATTATTCCCGAAATATATATTCATATTAAATCTTTTTTATTAAATTTGTGACGAAATCATTAAACTCTTTCCATATGTTAACAGCTCAAGACCAAGAGATGCTCCAAAAGAAGGGCATCACCGAAGAGCAGATAAATGCTCAATTAGAGAATTTTCGCAAAGGTTTTCCATTCTTGAAACTTCGTGCTGCGGCTTCTGTAGGTAATGGCATCATTCGTCCCACTGAGGAGGAAACCAAGCAGTATGTAGAGGCTTGGAAGGACTACATGGGCGAAGGTCATCATATCACTAAGTTTGTTCCCGCCAGTGGAGCTGCAAGTCGTATGTTCAAGAACATGTTTGAGTTCCTGGACGCTGAATACGATGTGCCTACTACTGATTTTGAGAAGAAGTATTTTGACAATATCCACAAATTTGCTTTCTTTGCTGCACTCGATGATGCTTGTCATGTGAATGAGGGCATGGGTGTAGATGCATTGATGGCAGAGGGCAACTACAAGGCTGTTGTGGCCAACATGCTGGGCGCGGATGGCCTCAACTATGGCCAGCTCCCCAAGGGTTTGCTTCAGTTCCACAACTACGCCGAGGAGGCTCGCACGCCCCTCGAGGAACACTTGGTGGAGGCTGCTCTCTATGCAAGCAGTAAGGGCGAGGCTGATGTCCACTTTACCGTGAGCACCGAGCATCGCGAACTCTTCGAGGCACTTGTTGAGCGTGTACTTCCCGAGTATGAGAGTAAGTATGGCATCAAGTATCATGTGAGCTTCAGCGAGCAGAAGCCAAGTACTGATACGCTGGCTGCTACGATGGACAATGAGCCTTTCCGTACTGATGATGGAAAACTGCTCTTCCGTCCAGGTGGCCATGGTGCACTCATACAGAACTTGAGTGATCTTCAGAGCGACATCGTATTCATCAAGAATATTGACAATGTTGTGCCCGACCGTCTGAAGGATCCCACCATCACCTACAAGCAGGTTATTGCGGGTGTACTGGTTAGTTTGCAGAAGAAGGTGTTTGAGTTCATCAACCTGCTCGATAGTGCCAAGTACACACATGAGGATATCGAGGAGATGATCCGTTTCGTGCGTCACGAGCTCTATACTGATGTACCTTCGCTGAAGGACATGGAGGATGCCGAACTGGTAACTTGCCTGCGCCGCATCCTCAACCGTCCCATGCGTGTGTGTGGTGTGGTTAAGAATGTGGGCGAACCTGGTGGTGGTCCTTTCGCTGCATACAATCCTGATGGTAGTAACAGTCTGCAGATCCTTGAGAGTAGCCAGATCGATACCAACAATGAGGAGTACATGAAGATGTTCACACAGGGCACTCACTTCAATCCCGTTGACCTCGTATGTGCCATCCGCGACTATAAGGGTAATAAGTTCGACCTTCCCAAGTTCGTTGATCCTGCTACTGGTTTCATCTCCTACAAGAGCAAGAATGGTCGCGAACTGAAGGCTTTGGAGCTTCCCGGTCTTTGGAATGGCGCTATGAGCAACTGGTGTACGGTCTTCGTTGAAGTTCCTCTTGAGACCTTCAACCCCGTTAAGACCGTCAACGACCTGTTGAGAGAACAGCATCAATAGACCTCACTCACCCACCTTGAAGAAACATTTTTTCTAATCAATGAATTACTAAGTAGGAGATTTGCATAAATCTTTGTTACTTATATAATATTAACATCTCCATCAACCCCCAAGATGAAATGGAGCTCCTCCCCCAGCTAAGCGTTCGGGGAGGCGGGGGTAGGGCTTTTTGTGAAGAAGATATTATTATTAGGAAGTGGTGAATTGGGCAAGGAATTTGTTCTTGCTTGTAAAAGATTAGGGCAGTATGTTGTGGCTTGCGACAGCTACGATGATGCTCCTGCTATGCAAGTAGCTGATGAGCGTCGTGTGTTCAGCATGCTGGATGGTGATGCTTTGATGAAGACCGTGGAAGAGGTGAAGCCCGATATCATCGTTCCTGAGATTGAGGCTATCCGTACGGAGAAACTTTTCGACTGTGAAGAGATGGGTATCCAGGTGGTGCCAAGTGCCCGGGCGGTCAACTTCACGATGAACAGGAAGGCTATCAGGGAGTTGGCTCATACCGAACTGGGTTTGAAGACGGCTAACTATCTCTATGCCAAGACTTACGAGGAGTTGGTTAAAGCGGCAGATGAGATCGGTTTCCCTTGTATCATCAAGCCTTTGATGAGCAGTAGTGGTCATGGTCAAAGTAAGGTCGATACCCCCGACGAACTTCCCGCTGCATGGGAGTGTGCCTGTGGTGGTGCGCGTGGTGACCTGAAGGAGGTTATCGTGGAGCAGTTCATACCATTCGATTATGAGATCACGCTCCTTACCGTTACCCAGCACGACGGACCTACGCTCTTCTGTGCCCCTATCGGTCATGTGCAGAAGGGTGGTGACTATCGTGAGAGTTTCCAGCCTCGTGTCATGAAACCAGAACATCTGCGCGATGCACAGATCATGGCAGAGAAGGTCACCGGTGCACTTACGGGTGCAGGTATATGGGGCGTGGAGTTCTTTGTGAGTGAGAAGGAGGGTGTGATCTTCAGCGAACTATCTCCCAGACCACATGATACAGGTATGGTGACATTGGCTCAGACGCAGAACCTTAGCGAGTTTGAGTTGCATGCGCGTGCCGTGCTTCATTTCCCCATACCCGAGGTTACGCTCTATAGGCAGGGAGCATCTGCTGTTATCCTGTCTGAAATCGAGGCAGAGAATCCCGATATTGTGGGTATTGAAGAGGTGTGTGCAGCAACCTGTACTGATATCCGTATATTCAAGAAACCCGTTGCCCATGTAGGTCGTCGTATGGGTGTCGTCGTTTGTTGGGACGAACTCAACGCATCTCAGGATGCCCTTCGTGACAAGTGTAAGGCCCTGGCATCAAAGGTTAGTGTAATCAATGGATGATATACACTAAGGCATAAAAACTGACAACTATAGGAGAGCACCTTTTGGTGCCCTCCTATATGTACGGATACTAATCAAAGGATAATATACATATCTTTTGAAAAAATAAAATAAGCTAATAGTTCTCTGTAAATTATTGGGGGCTATTAGCTTTTTTTTATGATAGCACCGGGCCAATTATGATAGTAATTGGGCTAACTATGATAGCAACTGGGCCAATTATGATAGCAACGGTCCAGCTATGATAGCAATTGGGCCAATTTATGCTCAAAATGTTCTGTCTCAAGCTTCAGTTCATCATCACTCATGGATGGACAGAGTTGCTTTATCTGCTCCTTGAATACTTCGACTGCCTTCATCTTGGCAATCTGCTTGCCTGCTTTCATACCACTTGCATAAGGGGTGTGAGGCAATAGTGCTCTATTGAAATTTCCGTCGCTCATGATGCAAATTTACTACTTTTTCCGCAATTTTATATTATATAAGGTAAAAAATGATTATATTTGCATTGGATTACACGATATATACCATTTATCCTTCTTACAATATCCAATACAAACCAAAAACAAATAGAAGACCCATACCACAATGTGGCGCAAACTTTTATATATTTCATTCCTCATATTGTTGCCCCTGACTCTCTGTGCCAAGACGCGCCAGAAGGTTTGGGTGATCGATGCGGGTCATGGCGGTAACGATCATGGTTGCGAAACGGCACGGTCGATGGAGAAGGATATCAATCTTCGTTTGGCAAAGCGAGTGGCTGAACTGGTGAAGGCCAACATCCCCAATGTGAAGGTGATCCTTACCCGTGACTATGACCGTTATCTCACTCTTGACCAGAGATGTGTGATAGCCAACAATGCCAATGCCGACCTGTTCCTGAGCATCCATGTCAATTCGGTACCCGAAGTGTCAACCGTAAGTGGAACGGAGACATTCTACGGTCCGCAGGGAGGAACGGAGGACAAGGAACTTGAACGACTGCGTAAGAAGAACATCCAGAAGAGCGAACTGCTGGCCTGGATGATGCAGAAATACTATGGTATAGCGGGTCGCCCCATCAGTCGTGGAGTGAAACGCGAACGATATTATGTGCTTCTTTATACAAAGATGCCTTCGATACTCACAGAAGTTGGCTTTATAACCAATCCCAATGATGAGCGCTACATGACCAGTAAAGAGGGTAATGAAGAGATAGCACAGAGCATATACCGCGGACTGAAGGACTATGACGAAACCGTTGAAAACGATAAGATACAGAGTACATTAGCCTCATTGAGAAGAAGTGGCGGACAGTCGAACAAGAATGTTATCCCTGCCGGGAAGGGTCCGGAAAAACTGGTTCCTGAAATGGATATGGCGGTAAATGTAACTCAAACTCAAACGCAAACAACCCTGACTCAGACGCAAACCCAGACTCAAACTCAGACGCAGACGCAAACACAAGCAATAACGCAAACGCAGACTCAAACACAAGCAAAGAACCAGACGCAAGCAACGGCGCAAACAAAAACTCAAGAGCCTGCGAAAACAACAACGCAGACTCAAACTCAAACAAATACCAAAACCCAGGCAACAACACCCACTACACCCGTTACTCCAGTACAACCTGAAGTAGCAAAAAATACGATGGTCATTATCCCCAATCCTACAGAGTCAAAGGACAGTTTGCTCAAAGGTACGGATGAGCCCGAGGAACTTGACGAACCATTGCTCTTCAGTGTTCAAATATTCTCTTTGAAGGCAAAACTGCAACCTACCGATCCACGCTTTAAGGGATTGAAAGACTTGCTTGTTGTAGAAAAGGACGGTATGTACAAGTATCTTTGTGGCACAACCAAGGACTATGCCGGTGCACGCAAACTCCTGGCAGAAGTGAGGGAGACCTTTGAAGATGCTTTCCTTGTTGCCTATAAGGGTAATCGGCAGATAGGCATGTCGGATGCCATTGAGATGTTGCCCAAGTAAAAACAATTCAGATCACTTACGCAAGAATAAATATGTTCGGTACGCTCAACTGGATAACATTGGCATTATACCTCACGGGAATGCTTGTCCTTGGACTGTATTTCATGCATCGTAACAAGGACGCCAATGATTTCTTTAGAGGAGGAGGCCGTATACCCTGGTGGGCAGCAGGAATAAGCATCTATGCCACGATGGTAAGTTCGCTAACCTTTATGGGAATCCCTGCAAAAGTATATGCCACCAACTGGACATACTATCCCATACTTGCCACTACAGTTCTGGTAGCTATATTCGTTATCCGTTACTATCTGCCCTATTTCCGTAGGGTAAACATCACGAGTGCCTACGAATATCTTGAGTTGCGCTTCAACACAACAGCCCGGTTGGTTTCGAGTGCGATGTTTATCATCTATATGCTCGCCCGAACGGCCCTGATACTCTATCTACCCAGTCTTGCACTCTCTGCAGTGACGGGTATTGACCTCATACTATGTATACTGCTCATTGGACTGGTCACTATCGCTTACTGTGCAATGGGTGGAATAGAAGCTGTTATATGGGGCGATGTGATCCAAGGTGCTGTACTTGTGGGAGGAGCATTTTTCCTTGCCGGCTGGTTGATGTTTCATACTGAGGGTGGGGTAGAAGGCTACTTCCAGATAGCATCCGATGCCCATAAGATGCAATTGTTTGACTGGTCGTGGGACTACCGCACGGTATCCTTCTGGGTGGCCATAGTAGGAGGACTGGCCAACAATCTCATCTCCTATACCAGCGACCAAACAATCATACAGCGATATGTCACCACGCGAGATGAACATAGCGCCGCCCGTAGTATCGTGCTCAATGCCTGTATGTGCATCTGTGTGTCGTTGGTATTCTATTTCATCGGTACCGGACTCTACACCTTTATCCAGACACATCCCGGCGAACTGGACCTCACCCAATGTTCGGGCGATGCCATACTTCCATATTTCATGATGGCCAAGATGCCACAAGGTGTAGCCGGACTACTTATTGCCGCAATCTTTGCAGCAACAATGAGTACCATCAGTAGCAATATCAACAGTGTATCGACAGCCTTCACCGTAGATTTCTGGAAGCGTATCAAGAAGAATCCAAATGACAGTTCGACGCTTCGTGTAGCCAGATGGTCGTCCGTTGTTACCGGAATAACAGGTGTATGCATAGCCCTACTGATGGCTACAGCCGACATCAAATCACTCATAGACTACTTCAACAGCATTTTAGGTCTGCTGACAGGATCGCTTGGCGGACTGTTCTTCATAGGCGTGTTTATGCCCAAGGTAGGTGCCAAGTCGGCCTTGACCGGCTTTGTGTGCGGAATCATAGCTGTTGTATGGATGGCTTATTGTACCGATGCCAATCTGTTCCTGTATGGTGCATTCAGTATTGCAGTATGCATCCTGACCGCATACCTATGCTCACTCTTCATAGACGAGAAGGTCAATTCGCTAAAGGTATAGCATTCAAGTTTTGCAAACCGAGTGGGAATCTTGCGAAAGAAAAGTAAAGTAGATTACGATTTTCAATATTATATAAAAAATAGAGACACCAAAGGAATTTGATGTCTCTATTGTATTTATTGAAGAATATCAGTTATGATATAATCGTGAAATGAGTCAGATCATACGGGGTAATCGATGTACTTGTAACGCTTAATTGACTTCTTGGGAGTCTTATCGAACTCCTCGTCAATGAGTCGGATACCGCTCAACTGACAATAGTTGGGGAGCAGGAGGTTAAGTTCCTTACGATTCTGCTCCATGATAGCTTCCAAGTCAGCCTTCTGAAGATTGAGAGCCTTAACCTTCTCCTGATCAGGATAAACCAAACCGTAGAGCTTCTCACCCTTCTGGATCACGAGGCACTCGTTGACCAACGCAACATTAGCCAACTTATCCTCAATCTCCTCGGGATAGATATTCTGTCCATTAGCACCCAGCAACATGGTCTTGCAACGACCCTTGATGAAGACATTGCCCTCTGCATCCATCACACCCAAGTCACCCGTATGGTACCAACCGTCAGCATCAATAGTGGCAGCAGTAGCCTCTTCGTTCTTGTAGTAACCGAGCATCACATTGGGACCCTTGGCAAGAATCTCTCCGGGAATGTTGATAGGATCGGTGCTGTTGATCATCACCTGCATATTCTTTGCAGCCTTACCACAACTACCAGGAGCAAACGACTTCCAATCTTCATAAGTGATGATAGGAGCACACTCGGTGGCACCATAACCAACCGTATAGTTGAAACCTACATCGTGAAGCAAAGCCTCAATCTCCTGGTTGAGAGCAGCACCACCAATGATGACCTCGTAATAGTTGCCACCAAATGCCTGACGCATGCTTTCGCAGATCTTCTTCTTGATACGGTCACCAATGATAGGCACATTGAGCATCAGTTTCACCTTGGGATCCTGGATCTTGGGCAATACAGCCTTGCGAACCACCTTCTCAATAATCAGAGGAACACAGATCAACACACAAGGTTTGATATCAGCCAAAGCCTTCATCAAGATGACGGGACTTGGTATCTTGGTGAGGAAGTTGATATGAATACCTTGGATGAACTCGTAGATAAACTCAAATGCCATACCGTACTCGTGAGCCATGGGGAGCATAGACAGAACCTTCTCGCCAGCCTTGATGTGAGACGAAAGCACAGCCTGTGCAAAGTCGATATTGCTCCAGATAGCACGATAGGGAAGCATTACACCCTTTGAATTGCTGGTAGTACCACTGGTGTAGTTGATAAGAGCCAACTCATCGGGCTGATCCTCGTGGTAGTTGATGTGTTGAGGACGGAAGTTCTCGGGATACTTCTCACCGAAGAGTCTGTTGAGGTTCTCACGAGCATAATTCAACTCCTCCGAGCGAGACATCAAGAGTCCATAATCGGTGAATGAGAGTGCACCCTGAAGATTGGGCATAGCCTCAGCATCCAACTTCTCCCAAATCTGATCCTGTACAAAAAGCAATTTGGTTTCAGAATGATTGATGATATCCTGAATCTGGGCAGGATGGAACTCATTCAGGATGGGCACCACAACCGCACCATAAGTGAGAATACCAAAGAAGGCAGCACCCCAACGAGCCGAATTGCGACTACAGAGGGCAATACGATCACCCTTCTGAATGCCACACTGCTCAAAGATGATGTGCATCTTCTCAATGACACGAGCTACATCCTTATACTGATAAGTATAATCTCCATAATCCGACATAGAGTTCATATCCCAATGGTCTATGATACTCTGTGCAACCATTTTATTTACACTCTTAATTTGCATAATCTCTTCTATCTATTAGTTTTGCACAAAATTAATCATAATTGTGCAATTAGCCAAATGTTTTGTGTAGAAATCTTATAGAAATTGCACAAAATGCATTTTTGTGAGCAATATACAAAGGGAATGTTAGCGCAAGTACCCGTAAAGTGATAAAAAATAGGTGAGCTTACAAATGTAAACCCACCTAATGTATTTATATAAGAATAAACTTAATATAATATAAGTATAAACCTAATATAATATAAGAATAATCTTACTGATGTAATTGCTATCCAATTAGTAAGCAAACATAGGATAAGACTTCATGGTCTCATTAACTTCAGCCTTGACTGCAGCAATTACCTCGGGATTCTCGGGATCATTGAGTACACGCTCGATCCAAGCAGCAATCTGAATCATCAGATCCTCCTTAGCACCACGGCTGGTGATAGCGGGCGAACCAAGACGGATACCGCTGGTCTGGAATGCGCTACGAGTGTCGAAGGGAACCATGTTCTTGTTGGCTGTGATATCAGAAGCCACGAGAGCCTTCTCTGCAACCTTACCAGTGAGATCGGGATACTTGGTGCGGAGGTCAACGAGCATAGAGTGATTGTCGGTACCACCACTTACGATATGGAAGCCACGCTTCATCAACTCGTCAGCCAAAACGGCAGCATTCTTCTTAACCTGAAGAGCCCACTCCTTGAACTCGGGAGTGAGAGCCTCGCCGAAGGCAACAGCCTTAGCTGCAATGACATGCTCCAGAGGACCACCCTGCTGACCGGGGAATACAGCACTATTGAGCAATGCAGACATCATCTTAATCTCACCCTTAGGAGTCTTCTTACCCCAAGGATTGGGGAAATCCTTGCCCATGAGGATGATACCACCACGAGGACCACGGAGAGTCTTGTGAGTAGTAGAAGTTACGATGTGAGCATACTTCACGGGATTGTCGAGCAAACCAGCAGCAATCAAACCAGCGGGATGAGCCATATCGATCATCAGCAAAGCACCAACCTCGTCAGCAATCTTACGCATACGAGCATAATCCCACTCACGGCTGTAAGCACTACCACCACCAATGATCAACTTGGGCTGACACTCCTTGGCAAGACGCTCCATCTCATCGTAGTCAACACGACCCGTCTCCTTGTTGAGCTGATAACCAACGGGCTTGTAAAGGATACCACTGGTGTTAACGAGCGAACCATGAGAAAGGTGACCACCATGGTCGAGGTTCATACCCATGAAGGTGTCACCAGGATTCAATACAGCCAACAGAACAGCAGCATTAGCCTGAGCACCAGAGTGGGGCTGTACATTAGCATACTCAGCACCGAAAAGCTTGCAAACACGGTCGATAGCCAACTGCTCAACCTTGTCAACAACCTCACAACCACCATAGTAACGCTTACCAGGATAACCCTCAGCATACTTGTTGGTAAGGCAAGAACCCATAGCCTCCATAACCTGGGGACTTACAGAATTCTCACTGGCAATCAGCTCGATACCACGAGCCTGACGCAAATGTTCCTCTTCAATCAAAGCGAAAATTTCGTCGTCTCTTTTCATAATCTTTTTTACCTTAAACTTTAGATAATATAATAATGTTATTTATAATTCTCTGTCTAGTAAAAACTATTTCCTTTTCTATCTGCAATAATTTATTTCTAACTACTCAAAAACAAACAGTAGAAAGCATCGCTTTACTTGCACAACTCCACTTCATCGAGCGTCTGCTGAGTGTTGCAGTAGTGACAGCAAAGCGTACCCGTAGCATGATCGAGTACACGGAAATGCGTACGCATAGGTTCATTGTTTGTAATGCACTTAGGATTCTTGCATTGGATGATACCTACGAGATCATCAGGCAAAGTCACAGTCTTCTTCTCTACCACCTCATAGTCACGGATGATACAGAGCGTGACATTAGGAGTGATAGCAGCCAACTGGTTGAGCTCCTCGTCAGTAAAGAACTTGTTGGCAATCTTGATGATGCTCTTGTGACCCATCTTCTTGCTCTTGAGGTTGAAACCTACGGTTACGGCCGTACGACATTCCTCAAGATGAAGCAGGTTGACAACAGCAAACAGTTTATTGGAAGGGATATGGTCGATTACAGTGCCCTTTTCGAGAGCGGCAACTTGTAGTTCTTGGCGTTTCATACTTGATAGTAAATAAGTAATCAAATTTATTTATAGTATGCTTCAGTAAGTTGTATGATATTGATGAATTAATCCGTATGGTTTTGTAAATTAATTCTCAATAATAGACTGATCCGCTTTCACTTCGTCTAATGTAATGCCAAGTGCATCGCAGATCAAAGCCTGACGAGCATAGAGTCCATTGCCAGCTTGCTGGAAATAGTAAGCATATGGAGTCTCGTCGATACTATATTCAATCTCATTGACACGGGGTAGGGGATGAAGAATCTTGAGGTTTTCCTTTGCTTTTGACAGCATATTCTTCTTGAGCAGATAGCAGTCTTTCACTCTCTCGTATTCCATGAGATCAGAGAAACGCTCACGCTGAACACGAGTCATATAAAGGATGTCAGCACCAGCAATAGTATTGGCGTCAAAATCCTTGTGCTCAACATAGTTGATGTTATGATCTTTGCAATACTGCTTGTAGTATTCAGGCATAGCCAGTTCATCAGGCGCAATGAAGTGGAAAGTGGGATTGAAATGACGCATAGCCATCAGAAGGCTGTGTACAGTTCTGCCATATTTCAAGTCGCCAACCATATAAATCTGCAAGTTGTCGAGTGTGCCCTGGGTCTTCCAGATGCTATAGAGGTCGAGCATGGTCTGCGAAGGATGCTGATTGGCACCATCACCAGCATTGACAATGGGGATGGGAGCAACTTCGCTTGCATAGCGTGCAGCACCTTCCAGATAGTGGCGCATCACAATGATATCCGCATAATTGCTCACCATCATGATAGTATCCTTGAGTGTCTCACCCTTCGTACCACTGGTCACCTTGGGATCGGCAAAACCGATAACCTTGGCACCAAGACGGTTGGCAGCAGTTTCAAAACTCAGACGGGTACGAGTAGATGGTTCGAAGAAAAGCGTAGCAACCACTTTTCCCTCCAGCAACTTGCGATTGGGATGGCGTTCAAACTCCTCAGCCATCGTTATGAGGTACTCAATCTTCTCTCGTGTATGCTCGGCGATTGTGACCAAGCTACGGGGTGTATTTCTTTTCATTTTTCCGTACTTGAGAAATATATTGGTTCAAATTCGGTTCAAAGTTAAGAATAATTTTTGTTTCTACCTATAGCAAACCAACTTTTGAGAAACTTTTTTTGTTATTTCTAAAATATATTAATTAAATTATGTATCTTTGCACAAATTATTCTCTTATTTGCAAGAAACTACCAATTAATGAAACATATACGCAGAAACATATTCCTAACAATCTGGTTGCTCGTCTTTCTTGGACTAGGAGCAACGGTTTGGTTCTTCTATAATGTTTTTGAAGGTGCTATCGGATACATGCCCAACATCGAGCAACTGGAGAATCCGGTCAATAAGTTTGCCAGTCAGATATTCACTTCAGACGGCAAGCGTATCGGTACATGGAGCTATAGCAGTAACAACCGCATCTTGGTGGATTACGACGAGCTGTCGCCCTGGATTGTTCAGGCACTTGTGGCTACCGAGGACGAGCGCTTCTTTGAGCACTCCGGTATAGACTACAGAGCCTTGACCCGTGCCATCGTGAAGCGAGGTCTGTTGCGACAGAAGAATGCCGGTGGTGGTAGTACCATTACCCAGCAGTTGGCCAAACAGCTCTTCAGCGAACGCGTGCAAAGCGAGCATCAGCGTTTGATGCAGAAACCCATTGAGTGGGCTATTGCCTTGAAGCTTGAGCAATACTACACGAAGGAAGAGATCATCACGATGTATCTCAGTTACTTTGACTTCCTTCACAATGCTGTCGGTATCAAGTCTGCCTCGTCTATCTATTTCAATGGAAAGGACCCCAAAGACCTGACAATCAACGATGCAGCCATTCTGGTGGGTATGTGTAAGAACCCCTCTTACTACAATCCCATCTCCCATCCCGAGAGATGTGAGGCAAGACGCAATGTGGTGCTCGACCAGATGAAAAAGGCAGGTTACCTGACCCTTGAACAGTCGGATAGTTGCAAGGCAATGCCCATGGAGGTGAACTACAAACCGCAGGACTTCAAGGCAGGTGATGCCACCTATCTGCGAGAGTTCCTCCGTCAGGTGTTGATGGCCAAAAGACCCGTCAGAAGTCACTATGCGGCATGGCAGACACAGAAATTCTACGAGGATTCGGTGGCTTGGGAAAACGATCCGCTATATGGCTGGTGCAACAAGCATACCAAGCGTGACGGCTCCAACTACAACCTCTACACCGATGGTCTGAAGATATATACGAGCGTTGATTCCCGTATGCAGGAGTATGCCGAATCCTCTCTGATCGACCACATCAAGAACACGCTTCAGCCCGCTTTTGAGCGTGAGTTGCGCAACAACAGCAATGCACCTTATGCAAGAGACATTGATTCGAAGAAGCGTCAGCGACTCATTCGCGATGCGATGAGACAGTCACCCCGATGGTCGGAAATGAAGAACGATGGCTGTAGTGAGGAGGAGATTATCAACTCATTCAACACCAAGGTTCGTATGAGTGTCTATACGCTCAACGGAACGAAGGACACCACCATGACACCCTTGGATTCGCTGTTGTACTACAAGCGATTCCTCCGTTCGTCCTTCATGTGTATGGACAATGCCACAGGTGATGTAAAAGCCTATGTGGGTGGTATTGATTACTCTCACTTCCAGTACGATATGGTGACTTCGGGCAAGCGTCAGGTAGGTTCAACCATCAAGCCATTCCTGTATTCCTTGGCAATGGACAATGGCATGACACCCTGTGACGAGGTACTCAATATCTCACGAACCTACAATGTCGGCACATCCACATGGACTCCCCGTAACAGCGGATCGTCGAGAGTGGGCGAACTTGTCACATTGAGATGGGCTTTGCAGAACAGTAACAACTGGATTTCAGCATATCTCATCAACGAACTTACGCCCAATCAGTTTGTCAACACCTTGCATCAGTTCGGTATCAAGGATCAGGCCTTGCAACCCTCCATGTCGCTCTGCCTCGGAACCTGCGATATCAGTTTGGTAGAGATGGTGGCAGCCTATACTGCATTTACCAACAAGGGTATTTGTCGTCATCCCCGTTTCGTGACAAAGATAGAGGATGCCAATGGTAATATCATTGCCGATTTCCGCGACCGTGACGGTTGGGACTTCTACTACCAACCCATCAGTGAGGAGTCAAGTTACAAGATGATCAGCATGATGCGTGCCGTGATGGATGGCGGTACGGGTAGCCGTATGCGCAACCGATATGGCATCATGTCACCCATGGCAGGTAAGACAGGTACAACAAATGACAATTCGGATGGTTGGTTTGTAGGTTATACTCCCCAGCTGACCTTTGGTGCTTGGGTAGGAGGTGAAGAGAGAAGCATTCACTTCACCAACATGTCCAACGGTCAGGGAGCCGCAGCAGCCCTGCCTATTGCGGCCATGTTCATGCAGAAAGTTTATAAGGACAAGTCTTTAGGATATAATCCGGATGCACAGTTCAACATCCCTGTAGAACATCAAGATTGTAATCCTTACGGCGATGTGAATGACGATGAGTCGAACGATGATGAAGTAGAAGAGATTCTGTTATAGCAAGAAACAATTGAATGAATATCGAATCACCTCATCACGAACTCGTTTAATATTGAGACAATCATTATGAAATACATTGGAATCATACCAGCAAGATATGCATCTACACGCTTTCCCGGCAAACCCCTTGCCATGCTTGGAGGCAAGACCGTGATACAGCGTGTCTATGAGCAGGTATCAGGCATATTGGATGAAGCCGTTGTGGCAACCGACGATGAGCGCATCTTGAATGCTGTAGAGCAGTTTGGTGGCAAGGCTATCATGACAAGTATGGCTCATCGTAGTGGTACGGACCGTTGTTGGGAAGCCTATTGTAAGTTTGGCGAGCAGTTTGATGTGGTGGTCAATATCCAAGGTGACGAACCATTCATCCAAGCCTTACAACTACGCTCTATATGCGAATGTTTCAATGATGACTCAACACAGATTGCTACACTCGTCAAGCCTTTTGCCTCGGACGACAACATTGAAGCACTCTTCAATCCCAATAGTCCCAAAGTGGTGGTTGACAAGGAGATGCATGCTTTGTATTTCTCCAGAAGTGTGATTCCCTACCTTCGTGGTATAGATCAGAGCGAATGGTTGAAGCACCATACATACTACAAGCACATTGGTCTGTATGCCTATCGAACGGAGGTTCTGAAGCAGATCACCTCATTGCCCCAGGGGGTATTGGAGAAAGCTGAAAGTCTGGAGCAGTTGAGGTGGCTCGAGAATGGTTATACCATAAAAGTGGGCACTACCGACATTGAGACCATTGGCATAGACACTCCCGAAGACTTGCAACGCGCAGAAGAGTTTCTCAAGAAACGCGATGCTTAATTAGGCTCAAGGCCTGCCGAACTGCCAACTGTGATATTTTGATTGAATACAACCAGATAAGATATTTAGAATACAACCAGATACGACATTTAGAATACAACCAAATACGATATATAGAAAAACATATGAAGCTGAAACATACATTTATATTACTCTCTATGATGTATTGCGGATCGGGGTTCGCGCAGGAAATCAAGATCGGCACATACACCTTCCCCGATGGTGCTGTTTACCAGGGTGATCTGTTCAAGGGTAAGCCTTACGGCCAGGGTACAACCACTTTCCCAACAGGCGACACACATACCGGTGCGTATGTGAAAGGCAAGAGACAAGGAAAGGGTACCTATCAGTTTACTGACGGTGAGAAATATGAAGGTGAATGGTTCCAGGACCAGCAACACGGACAGGGCACTTTTTACTTTGCCAACAACAACAAGTATGTAGGCATGTGGTATCGTGACTATCAGCAAGGTCAGGGCACAATGTATTACTACAATGGTGACTCGTATGTAGGTAATTGGTACGAGGATAAGCGCGAAGGCCAAGGCACCTATACCTTCTCAACCGGCGAGAACTATGTTGGTTCGTGGAAGAACGACAAGAAGCATGGCAAGGGTCGTTTTGACTGGAACAATGGTAACTATTATGATGGTTTCTGGAAGGAAAATCAGATGAGCGGAAAGGGTACCTACCACTATGCTTCCGGCGACTCTTACACCGGTGACTGGCTAAATGGCAAACAGCATGGCCGTGGTATCTACCATTTCCAGAATGGTGACCGCTACGAGGGTGGCTATGTGGATGGTGAGCGTTCTGGCGAGGGTGTATTCTACTTCGCTAATGGCAACAAGTACAGCGGTTCGTTCAAGTTGGGCGAGCAGAACGGCGAAGGCACTTACACCTGGAGCAATGGCGATGTGTACAAGGGTGCATGGAGGAACAACCAACCTCATGGCAAGGGACTTCAGACTTGGAAGAATGGCAACATCTACGAAGGTCATTGGAAGAATGGCGTGATGGAAGGTGAGGGTGTGCTTCGAATGAACGATGGTACCAAATTCAAGGGCACCTTCAAGAATGGCCTCAAGGACGGATACGGTATCCTCGAGGAAGCCAACGGTACACGCTACGAAGGCAACTTCAAGGAAGGGGAGAAGGACGGTCCTTTCGTAGAGAAAGACAAGAACGGCAATGTCACCCGTAAGGGTGTCTATGTGAACGGAGTTGTAAAAGAGTAAATCCCTATATACCTTATAGTACTATGGTTTGTAAAACAAAAAACACAAAGAAGACGGTTTCTACAAAGAAGGCAGTTTCTACAAAGAAAACCTGTCAACTGAAACTCGTCAAGAACGACAAATGGCTTGAGCCCTATGCTGATGCCATTGAAGGAAGATATAATTATGCAAAGCGTAAGTTGGCCGAACTGACCGGCAATGGTGCCAAGACATTGAGCGATGTCTCAACTGGCTATCTCTACTATGGTTTGCATCGCACCGATAAGGGTTGGGTGCTCCGTGAGTGGGCTCCTACCGCTACAGCCATTTATCTTGTTGGCGAATTCAATGACTGGAAGGAAGACAAGAAGTACGCATTCAAGCGTGTCGGGAAGTCGGACAACTGGGAAATCAAATTGCCCGCCAAAGCCTTGCATCACGGACAGTTGTATAAGTTGAGTGTGCACTGGGAAGGTGGTCAGGGTGAGCGTATCCCCGCATGGGTTCGCCGTGTGGTACAGGATCCCGCAACCAAGATATTCAGCGCACAGGTATGGTCTCCCGAAGAGGAGTATCAGTGGCAAGTCAAGAAATTCAAGCCCAACACCTCTCCACTCTTCATCTATGAGTGCCACATCGGTATGGGGCAGGATGCAGAGAAGGTGGGAAGTTATGAAGAGTTCCGCCTCAATGTATTGCCCCGTATCATTAAGGATGGTTACAACTGTATCCAGATCATGGCCATCCAGGAGCATCCTTATTATGGCAGTTTCGGCTACCATGTCAGCAATTTCTTTGCTGTAAGCAGTCGTCAGGGTACACCCGAGGAATTGAAGGCTCTCATCGACGAAGCCCACAAGAATGGCATTGCTGTGATCATGGATATCGTTCATAGTCATGCTGTTAAGAATGAGATGGAGGGTATTGGCAATATTGCCGGTGATCCTTGTCAGTATTTCTGCAAGGGTGACCGCCGTGAGCATCCTGCTTGGGACAGTCTCTGCTTTGACTATGGCAAGAATGAGGTTCTGCACTTCCTGCTTTCCAACTGTAAATACTGGTTGGAAGAGTACCACTTCGACGGTTTCCGTTTTGACGGTGTCACTTCCATGCTTTATTATAGTCACGGTCTTGGTGAGTCGTTTGGCGGATATGGCGATTATTTCAATGCCGGTCAGAACGGCGATGCCATCTGCTATCTGACACTAGCTAACGAACTCATTCATCAGGTCAACAAGAACGCTATCACCATTGCCGAGGAGGTGAGCGGTATGCCGGGTCTTGGTGCACCATTCAAGGATGGCGGTTATGGCTTCGACTACCGTATGGCCATGAATGTGCCCGATTATTGGATTAAGACCATAAAGGAACTCAAGGACGAGGATTGGAAACCAAGCAGTATGTTCTGGGAACTCACCAATCGTCGTAAGGATGAGAAGACCATCTCCTATGCTGAGAGTCACGACCAGGCTCTCGTAGGTGACAAGACCATCATCTTCCGCCTGGTGGATGCTGATATGTATTGGCATTTCAAGAAGGGTGATGAGACCTATATGGCAGAACGAGGCATTGCCCTGCACAAGATGATCCGTCTGCTCACGGCTTCAACCATCAATGGTGGTTACCTCAACTTTATGGGCAATGAGTTTGGTCATCCCGAATGGATTGACTTCCCTCGCGAGGGTAACGGATGGAGCCACAAATATGCTCGCCGTCAGTGGAATCTTGTTGACAACAAGGAACTGTGCTTCCACTATCTCGGTGATTTTGACGAGGCAATGCTCCACACACTCAAGTTGGTGAAGAACATACAGAAGACTCCCATCCAGGAGATTTGGCACAACGATGGCGACCAGGTGCTGGCTTATCAGCGTGGCAATCTGCTCTTTGTCTTCAACTTCTCTCCCAACAAGAGTTTTGACGGTTACGGATTCATGGTTCAGCAGGGTGCATGGGACTATGTGCTCAACACCGACGACAAGGCATTTGGCGGTCATGGACTGAATGACGACTCTGTTCGTCACCTCACCAACTACGATCCTCTCCTTGCACGCGACAACAAGGGTTGGTTGCAACTCTACCTTCCTGCCCGTAGTGCCTGCGTATTGCAATTGGTGGATTAAGCATTGCGGTTTGATAGCATAGACAATGGTTGGATTCTTTTCATTTTGTATGTAAATGACAATGAATTATTCCATAAATAGAACGCAAAAGGCTTCACAGATGGTCAATATCATCTGTGGCCTTTTGTTTGCACTATTCTGCTTTTGCTATCTCACCTATTTTCAGAACGACTACCTGGCATTGGCACAGCACTATTTGTCTTCTGGGCGCAATGTCTCACACAGTATTGTCTTTCCGGTATTGTTAACGCTGGGTCTGACCGTACTGGGATTTACCATACAGATGTTCGTACATCTACCCATTCGGTTCAGGGCACTACATTGGTTTCCCTCGTTTTTCTCCCTGATGTTTGTTACAAGCGTCAGGGCGGGCAAGTTTTCTCCTCATTCCCATTACCCCGGCATACTTACCTGGAGTATCCTCATTCTTGTGTTCCTTTGCTTGTACTTTTTTGCATTGAGAGTACAGGAGAGTAGGAGTGAGAACGCCTCTTTTCCCGTACTTTGCTGGCCTAATCTCTTTATTATCCTTATTTATATTATTATTATTGGATATTATTCCAATACGGATCATCTGCTTCACGACGAACTTACCATCGAGCGAGCAGTAGGTGAGGAGAGATGGGACGATGCACTGGATGTGATCAAGAATAGTGATAGTAAGTCTCGCTTTATCAGTTCAATGGCTGTCTTTGCCTTAAGTCAGAAAGGGGAATTGGGTGAGAATGCTTTCGACTTCATAGAGTTAGATACTAAAAAGCAGATACTGCCAACTCCTTACGATAGCATCCGACCTTGGAATGTAGTGGGTAGAATAAAGGAATGGTTGGGTGGATTTCCTGTTACCGACATGGACGCTACAACCTACCTGGAATATCTCATCAAAGATACTGTTGCAACCGAACATGTGAAGGACTATCTACTTGTATCCTATCTGGTGGACCGCAAACTGGATGATTTTACGAGAACATACACCACTTTTTACCCACCCAAGGACACTCTAACTCACATCTACCAAGAGGTTGATAGCATCCCTCAAAACTTCAAACAGGCATTGCTTCTCTCGTCCGACATGGACTCCAAATCTGTACAGATATGCGACAGCGCCATGCTCTACGAACTGAAGGAGTTTAAGGTTCGATTGGAAAATGCTTCAATGTCTGACATCGACCCTCGTAAATCTTTGATGGATTACTGCCAAAATTATTGGTATTATTACTTTATACCAAGCTCACATACCAAACCTGAAAGCGAACAATAACGCCCTCATTTTTTGTTACGCAAAAGAGCACATATAAGGCGTATAAAAAGGCTAATTTTTCCCTATATAATGACTTTTTTTGCCCTATATAGTGACTTTTTTATGTCCTATATAGTGACTCATTGATGCCATATATAATGACCAAGGCAAGTCATGCTTATGACTCATCGATGTCACCTATAATGGTACAGATTATAGGTATTAGCGTAGCGTAACAAATTTGTTACGCAAATTAGCTGGGTGAGGTGATGAGAGGGGAAATAACATTGCTGATTATCAACAACTTATATAATTGCAATAGTAAAAACTCTCTCTTTATATAGCTAAAATATAAGCTAAATCAGTAGAAAAGTAGGTTTAGATGAACCATTTTTATATTGATTAAAGAGAAAATTTACACTTATTCTATATCATTAGTGTCCCGTTAAAATCGGCACGAAGTTAAATTTAATCAAATAGTCCCTCAAAGAGGGGATAATCGAGTTCTTTGACATCGTTGAAATTAGTCTTTTCGAAGAGCTCTCTCAGCGGAGTCTTATCCGTAAGTGAG
>JAZQQX010000045.1:0-28723 GCA_045629325.1 Bacteroidaceae bacterium
AGCAGAGAGCTTGCAAGACTCAAACTCCTTGTCCTGCTCGACCTGCAAGATACCAAGACCATACTTCGACGCATCAATGGTGATTGAAGCCATCTCGTTTGCAGACACATAGCCATATTCAGTAGCCACGAGCCCAAGAACTACACCATAGAAGATAAAGTCCTCGCCTTCCTCCTGACCTTCGATGAAGTACCAGCGCATATTGCCGTTACGAAACACTGCGATACACTTGGCATCCTTCTTCTTACCATCCTGAGAGTACAGTTCGTGACCCTCAAATGCTGCCAGGACTTCTGGAGTCAAAAGGCGATTTTGATTTGTTGTTGCCAATAACATCGTCAAAAAAGTGTTCAGGATCAAAATCAGGAAAAGACATATTGTGATTACCTGTTACTCATCATAGCCATGAAGGAATACTGTCTACCGCAATCACTTCACACAATCTCCAATGCTATTGGTCCGCTTCTATTCAAACAATGTGATATCCATTACATATTTAATGAAACTAAAGAATTGATAATGATAGCCGTTCGGACATCAAACCTATACAACTTTCGTTGTGATAGAGTTTAACCGGACACTAGTGCAATTTGCCACAAAAATCGGTTTAGTTTAATTTTTTAACTGCATACAAGTGTTAAACTAAACCTTTTTTTCTTTTGTTCAGCAAAAATTAAGTAACTTTGCATATAAATAAAGGAGTTCCAGACAAGTGGTTTTTGCAATAATTAAATTTTCAACCATCTGATTATCAATACTTTTATTTTCTCTAAAATCTTTCTGTATTGGAAAATGACATTTTGCATCGGAAAGTAATGTATTGAATAATGCATAGAGTTCTTCTATAAACATAGTCTTAATAATGTGAATTGAATAACTATTTTATAATATGAAGAAAATCAAAATAACCGCTATACGCAAGGTGCAGTACGATGACCTCATGGCAAAGTACGAGAATCCTATTGAACATACCTGTGATGTCTGCGAGGGGGAGTCATGGATTAGCGAAGACGGCAAATGTCCAACCGGACTTTGTCCCGAAGCATGGAAGACGATGAAGGAGTATGTCGAAGCCCTTGCAAGAGGCGAAGGCAACTTCTATGATGGTTGGATGAAGAATCCATACAGCGCCTTGATCAGTTGCAATGATGGTTTTCGACCTGTAAGCTTTTACATTGAAACAATAGAATAATGGCAAAGGTACTGATTACAGGAAGCAGTGGATTCTTGGGTAGCAGATTGGCTTACTACCTAAAGGACAGGCATGAGCTTCTACTCCCCTCTCATGGAGAACTGAATGTTAGCCGAGAGGAAGCGGTACGAGCTTATATGGAAGAGCATTGCCCTGATGTGGTACTGCATTGTGCGGCTCTTAGCAACACATTATATTGCGAACAGCATCCTGATGAATCGCATAGGGTAAATGTGCAAGGTATGGTGAGGATTGCCAAGGCTTGTAAACTCATAGGCGCAAAACTCATTTTCATGTCCAGCGATCAAGTGTATAATGGAACTCCTTTGTTGGGTGCGCTCAAAGAAGAGAATGTGCTTCAGCCTGTCAACATCTATGGTCAGCATAAGTTGGAAGCCGAACAGAGAACACAGTGGAATCTACCCGAATCAGTAGGACTTCGCCTCACTTGGATGTATGACCTTCCTGATAGTCGTATGAAGTTGAATAGCAACATTCTGGTCAACTTACAGAAAGCATTCAGCGAAGGTAGTATCGTCAAGCCAGCCATCCATGAGTATAGAGGTGTGACATATGTGTGGGAGGTAGTAAAGAACATCGAAAAAGCAATATCTCTGCCAAGAGGTATCTACAACTTTGGTAGTGGAAACGCATTTAACAGCTTCGAACTCCACTTACAAGTTGCTGATCTGATGGGGCTCAAAGAACCACAAGCATGGATTATACCCGATGGAGAGAGATTCAGTCAACAAGAAAGGAACCTAACCATGGATTGCTCCCTGATAGAGAATCATGGTATACATTTCCTCGATAGTACAGAAGGGATTAAAGAAGCCATCCAAAGACCGTTCCGCACAAAGTAACTTCGAGAATAAGGAAGATGGCGTAATAAAGATAGCAATTAATAACGACTGAAATTTTACTTATATGCAATTCATCATAAAAGCATACGACGGGGAAGGAATGCTTGCCAAGAGAATGGAGGTTCGCCCTCGCCACTTGGAAGGTATCGAAAAGATAAGAGAACATGTCATCTGTGCAGGTGGTTTGCTCGATGGTGATGGCAAGATGAAAGGTTCGGTGCTCATCATGGAGTATGAGAATCGTGAACAAATCGACGAATACCTTGCTAACGAACCTTATGTACAAGAAAAGGTATGGCAAAAGATTGAGGTTGAACGCATGAATGTAGTAATAACAAGATAAATATCATGATAGAACAAATGCTCGAATACAATAAGCAGTTCGTGGAATCGAAGGCTTATGAGAAATACCAGACAAGCAAATACCCTGACAAGAAGATTGCCATTGTGACTTGTATGGACACTCGTCTTGTGGAACTCCTGCCTGCAGCTCTTGGCATAAAGAACGGTGATGTGAAAATTATCAAGAATGCTGGTGGCACGATAACCAATCCGTTTGACTCAACGGTGCGTTCGCTCCTTGTTGCCATTTACGAACTTGGCGTAAACGAGGTGATGATCATTGGTCACACGACATGTGGAGTACAAGGCATGGACAGCCAGGAGATGCTACACCTGATGCGTGAACGAGGTATTGACGAAGAGCACATCACTCTCATGAAGCATTGTGGTATTGACCTCGACTCGTGGCTCCATGGTTTTGACGACACGGAAGCTGCTGTGCTCGAAACTGTGGACCTCGTCAAAAATCACCCTCTCGTGCCAAAAGATGTCGTGGTGCGAGGTTACATCATGGATAGTGAAACTGGAGAACTAAAAACAATATAAAATATACAGATATGAAGAATTTTGATTATCAGACCCCTACCCGACTCATCTTCGGTAAGGGTGTAGTAGCAGAGAAACTACAAAGCGTTATGGCTCAGTTTGGCAAACGCGTACTCATGACATGGGGCGGTGGTAGCATCAAGCGTAGTGGCCTTTACGACCAGGTGAAGGAAATCCTCAAGGACAAGGAGTTGTATGAACTTTCTGGCATTGAGCCAAACCCAAAGTTCAACCCAAGCGTACTGGAAGGCATCAAGATATGCCGTGAAAAGCAGATTGATGTCATCCTCTCTGTTGGTGGTGGTTCGGTTCTCGACTGCACTAAGGCTATTGCCGGATGTGCCTGCTCGGATGCTGATCCATGGGATGTAGTAACAGGCAAAGTTCGTAACACCTCAGCCATTCCTATCGTTGACATCATCACACTTGCTGCAACAGGTTCGGAGTATGATTGTGGCGGTGTGATCTCACGCACAGAGACCAACGACAAGCTGGCATACTTCTCGCCATATGTGTTCCCTGCTGTTTCATTCATTGATCCGACCTACACCTTCTCACTCCCTGTAAAGCAGACACTCGCAGGTGTGGCCGACTGCATCAATCACATCATGGAGCAGTACTTCTGTGGCGAGCACATCATGATGAACGATGCTTTCATGGAAGGTGCCATCAAATCGCTCATCAAGAATGTGAAGATTGTACTCAACGACCCTGAAAACTACGATGCTCGCGCCGAAATCTTCTATGCCACTACCCTTGGTTGCAATGGCATCTACGCACTGGGCAACAGCGCAGGCGGATGGCCAATGCACTCTATTGAGCACGCCCTTTCTGCATATTACGACATCACTCATGGCGAAGGTCTTGCCATCGTGACACCTCGATGGATGAAGCACATCCTCAACACCTCTGAAGGCGAACTGCACGAGCAGGTTGTTGAGCGCATCACATCATTCGGAAAGAATGTGTTTGGCGTGAACACTCCGGAGGAATCCATACAGGCAATCCATGACTTCTACAAGGAGATAGGCATACCTATGACGCTCCGTGAGGTTGGCATTGATGACAGCCGCATCGACGAAATGGCAAAGCACATTGCCGACAACGAGGGACTTGAACACGCGTGGGCTCCTCTGCTTGAAGCTGACATCAAGGCAATACTCATTGACTGTCTGTAAGTTTCTATATTGAAACCGTGTAAAACAATACAAATATAAAAAAACAATCTTATCATTCGCCATGCTTGCTCTGTTGGCATCTACGCATGCTCACCTGAAGAGTCTTCCTTCAAGGCCGTATTCACCAACATGCAGTTGACCGAATGTGCTTGGAAGGCTCATGATGGTCAGCATCCGGATGAGGAATAACTTATGATGATCTGGAATCCCGGGGGAGGGAATTGCGACTGACTATATTGGTATCAATGAGAAAAATAAGTAGAGAAATGCCCGCAGATTGGGCATACGAGATAATGGACAAGGCTCCATACATCACCGTGGCAATGGCTGATGAGGATGGCACACCCTATGCCGTACCACTGTCATTGGCACGCACTGATGAGAAGACATTCTATTTTCACGGGGCTTTGGAAGGCAAGAAACTTGACATCATCAGCAAGACACCAAAGGTGTGGCTTTCTGCTGTTACTACTTGCAAACCTACTGTAGGACCAAAAGATGGCAGTTTCACACTGGAGTTCAAGTCGGCCATGGCTCAAGGTGTGGCAGAGATAGTGACCGACGAGGCAGAGAAGATAGTTGCAATGCGTGCCATTTGTGAGCGATTCCTGCCTAAACACATGGATGCCTTTGACACATCTATTGCAAGAAGCCTCGGTAGAACTGCCGTAGTGCGTATCACTCTCACAGCTCCTCCCACTGGTAAGCGCAAGCAGTATGATAGCCAGGGAGAGGAACTTAAACATGGCAGAATGGAATAAGATGACTTAACAAAATTTTGATTGCTTACTTATGAATGGAGTAATATCTTTCCGCAATGCCACCATCGACGATGCCCTTTTCATAGCAAGAGGCTTTCACATGGCTATGCTCTATGACGATGCATCTGATGAGCAAACATCAAACTTTGCCCGAAATATCTGCGTTCGTGAAGATGTGCTGTATTCGTGGCGAAACACTATCATTGCCGAGGTTGATGGCAAACCTGCAGGTATGCTGACAGCCTATGACGGACGCTACTATCACGATATGCGAATCCGTACAATGGCGCTGGTCAAACAACACCTCGGGGTAGAGTTCCCTGGCATGGAGGACGAAGCAGTAGTTGGTGAGTATTATCTCGACAGCCTTGCCGTAATGCCAGAATATCGTGGCAGAGGCATTGGCAGAAAGTTGTTGCAACAGGGCGTCGAAAACGGGAAAGCTCTCTGCCTTGATGTCACCTTGGCTGTTGACCCTATCAATGAAAGGGCAAAGAAACTTTACCACTCCCTTGGCTTCAAACCGTCAGGCACATTGTTTATCTTCGGTCACGATTATGAGAAAATGTGTTTCACGAAGCATGCAGTGGTGAAATGACAGAGAGCAACTTGAAGATGAGACTCATGACATTTCAACAGAAGCAATGAAGAAACTCAAAATGGCAAACAATAAACAAAACAAGAAAGAATAAAACTATAAGTCACGAATATGAACATGAAATTAAGAATCGCCACTCTATTAGCTTGCATGGTAGGCTTCATGGAATGCAATGCCCAGAATGCAGTACAAACCTATGTTGATGACTTTACAACGCCTAACGGGAAACAGGTTTTCCTCCATTGCATCAAGCATGGTAGCTTAAGCATCAACATTGGAGACAAATGGATCTACATTGATCCCGTAACGGACAAGGCCCAACCGGTAACTGACTATACCACAATGCCAAAGGCTGACTACATTCTTGTGACACACGAACATAGCGATCATCTTGATGCAAAGGCTATTGAGCAACTCACAAAAGACGGGACAACGCTCATTCTCAACCCTCGCAGTAGTGAGATCCTGGGTGGTAGAGGGGATGTGATGGCCAATGGTGATAGCAGGAAAATGGGCACTTGGAAGGTTGATGCCGTACCTGCATACAACACCTCTGCCGACAAACAACAGTTTCATCCCAAGGGGCGCGACAATGGTTATGTTTTGACTATTGAAGGCTTACGCATCTATATTGCTGGCGATACAGAACCCATCCCCGAGATGAAGGACATCAAGGATATCGACATTGCCTTCCTTCCATGTAATCTGCCATTCACTATGACACCAGAGCAAGTAACAGAGGTAGCAAAGGTGATCCGCCCAAAGGTTCTGTTCCCATATCATTATGGCAAGACTGATATCCAACAGGTTGTTAGGTTGCTTGAAGGAAGTGGCATCGATGTAAGAATCAGACAGTATCAGTAAAAACATACGAAGCGCAAGGAAACATACCGAAAGGACAATTCAAAAAATATTCATACGAAATAAAAGCATAGTAATGTGAGATAACTCACTAAAAAGTTGTATCTTTGCCTGCCATAGTGCTCCAAAACAAAATTTAGTGACAAAACAAAATTATAAGACTTATGAATAAGATTTTCTCTATCGCAATGACCTCATTTCTCATGATGTCATGTGTACAGACAGCAAAGGAAGTGGCTGAAACACAGGAGACTTCAGAGCCCGCTACCATCACTTGGATTGAGGACAAACCGGGTCCTACGCTTCAGGACCACCAGATATTCCCCACAGTGCCCGATTCGCTTTGGGATGCTCTGGGATTGCAGGATGGCGTTCCCTCAAGTATGAGTTGTTTTCTCCTTCGGGCTGAAGGTCAGACCATCCTTCTCGATGCAGGACTTGGTGCACCATTCAGCCAACTCCTTCCCAAACTCGGCGAGGAGGGTATTGATCCCGACAGCCTCAAGCTCATCTACATCACCCACATGCATGGCGACCATATCGGTGGCTTGCTGAAGGATGGTGCCAGGGTATTCCCCAATGCACAACTTTGGATCAACCGTGTGGAGGTTGAGGCATGGCAGGCTATGGACGGCGACAATGCCACATTGCCCAAGGCCGTACTGGAGGCATACAAGGACCAACTCCATCTCTTTGAGGCTGGCGATACACTTGCGGGTGGGGTAAGCACCATTGAGGCTTACGGCCATACGCCTGGCCACACCGTATTCCAGAAGGACAGTATCCTTGTCATTGCCGACCTCATGCATGGAGTAGCCTTGCAGATGGAGCATCCTGAATATTGCCCCTTCTTCGACATGAACCCAGAGGAGGCAACGGCGTCAAGAAAGCGAATCATTGAATATGCGAAGGAGAATAATCTCACCATGTATGGCATGCACATACCCGAAGGTATTATTAAGGAATAATCACTACTAAACATGAAAAGTTTACTTATCAAAGACACTACAGTCAGCGAGCGTGCACAGATCGTTCGCGAAGCACTCGGAGCAGACAGTGACTGTGAGGGTATTGACCTCTCCGACATGTACGATGATTATATTTATGGATTAAAGGAACTGGCCGACATCAACCGTGAGTTCAGCGAAAAGCATGCTGGGGCGGTGGTTGCAGGAGAACTGACGAAACCCTCGGGGTGCGAATTATACTGAAGAGATATCTGAAAGAAATATATGTATAAGAAAATCATCTACATTCTCATTGTGTCAGCACTGAGCATTTCTCTGCTTGCGGCATTCGTCACAAAGCAATTTGGCATCGATCTGGGCGCAATGGATTGGATGGCCCACTGGGTATCATCGCCTGTTGCCCTGTTGCTAGGTATCGTGTTTGCCCTTACTTTCGGTGCAACCTACGAGAAATTCACCAAGACGATGTCTAAGAAAATGTTGCAGTATTCGGTCATCGGATTGGGATTTGGCATGAATGTCAATCAGGCACTTGCCTCTGGCAAGGAGGGCATGCTGTTCACCATCGTCAGCGTATTCGGTACGCTTGCCATAGGTTGGCTGATAGGCAGGAAACTGCTGAAGGTGGACCGCGAGACGAGTTATCTCATCTCCTCGGGCACAGCCATCTGCGGAGGTTCGGCCATTGCGGCCGTTGGTCCTACGATAAAGGCCAAGTCTGAGTCGATGTCTGTAGCACTTGGAGTGGTGTTCGTGTTGAACGCCATTGCACTCTTCATCTTCCCATACATCGGCGATGCCATAGGCATGACCATGAAGGAGTTTGGCATGTGGGCGGCCATTGCCATTCACGATACAAGTTCGGTGGTAGGAGCCGGTTCGGCATACGATGCCCTTCATCCAGAACTGATGGCGAGCGAAGGCGTATCTGCTTTGGAGGTTGCCACCACTATCAAACTCACCCGTGCCCTTTGGATAGTGGCTTTGGTGCTCGTAACGCCCTTCGTGATGCGAACTGACGAGGGAGATACAAAGGGCGGAAAACCCTGGCATCAGGCCATTCCTCGTTTCATCATTTGGTTCGTTGTAGCCATACTGGTGAACACCTATCTGCTGTCAAATGCTTCGCTGATTGGCGATCATACTGCAAGCATTGGTTCGGCAGTAAGTAGTGCTGTCAACCAACTTGCCAAGCATCTCATCACCTTGTCACTCTTCTTCATCGGAGCAGGACTGACGCGCAAGACGCTCAAAGCTGTTGGCATACGCCCTCTCATTCAGGGCATACTTCTTTGGATTACCATCAGTTGTGTGTCGCTGACCTATATCCTTTGGATCTAAATAATAGAGATTCTAACCGTGGGCATTATTCGAGAGAACATAAAGGGAAACTATAGCAAGGACCTTGTCACAAATCTCTGTGCAAGGGTTGCGGAGACGGGGGATTTTCTTGGGTTCGTCAGGGAGTACCTGAATGATGATGACCCGATCATCGAACGCAACGCGCTGAGTGCACTCTCAAGGGCAACCGATGAGGAACTGGCGCAACTGGATCACATTAAAGACGAACTCATTGACAGGGCCTTGCGATGCAACAATTCGTCCATCCAAAGGGCTTTGCTCAATATCATCCTGAGACTTGACATGAAGGAGGAAGATGTGCGGACTGATTTTCTCGACCATTGTCTCAAACAAATGACCGATCCGGATGAAGTGCCCAGTGTACAGTCTATCTGCATGAAACTGGCTTACAAGATGTGCAGATTCTATCCCGAACTGATGGACGAGTTGAAGCGCACACTTGAAGCAATGGAGATCTCATACTATACTCCAGCCGTAAAAAGTGTAAGAAACAAGATATTGAAATAAAGCATATTACATGTACATTCGTAAAGCAACACTCGAAGATATCCCACAGATGATGGAGATATTCGCCATAGCACGCCGATTCATGGCGCAGACCGGCAATCCTCATCAGTGGGAAGACACTTATCCCTCTGCTGATTTACTGACGACCGACATCAACAGTGGCGACAGTTACATCTGCATGGAGCAAGACGAGATGGTGGCCACCTTCGTTCTCCGTGGCGGGGCTGACCCTACCTACGACATCATATACGACGGTGCGTGGAAGAACGACAATCCCTATGCCACCATTCATCGTATTGCAAGCAGTGGTAGGGTCAAGGGCATCTTCCGTACAGTGATGGAGTATGCCTTGCACCACTACGACACCATCCGCATAGACACCCACCAGGACAACAAGGTGATGCGTGGTGCCATAGCTAAGGCGGGATTTGAGTATTGTGGCATCATCCATTGCTGGAGCGGTGATGAGAGACTGGCATATCAATATAGTAGGTGTGATCAAAATTAGTATTATGTAATGGTTAAAAAATATCATTACTATATGACCCTCAGATACATCTTCCATAGCGGTTTCCTCATAGAGACGGACCACTGCATCCTGGTCTTTGATTATTGGATGGATCCTGCCGGTGTGATGCGCGAATACTTGCACACGCAGAAGCATGTCTATGTCTTTGCGAGCCATTTCCATGAGGATCATTTCACGAAGGAGATTCTCGGGTGGAGGAATAGCATCCGTGACATCACCTACATTCTCTCCAAGGACATCCTGAGGCGCAGGCGGGCTCAGAGGGAAGATGCTGATGTGTGGATGGCGAAAGGCGGTGTGTGGGAGGACTGCCACCTGAAAGTCTATGCCACAGGCAGTAACGACAGCGGTGTGAGTTGGATCATCGAGCACGAAGGCAAACGCATCTTCCATGCTGGCGACCTCTGCAACTGGTACGCACGGTTTCTGTCAGAGGACAGCGTCCCGGAAAGGGTCGTTTCGGACGAGTTCGGGGAGATCAATCCCAAAGCAGAGGAGAAGCAGTTTCTGGGCGAACTGAAGGATATCAGGAAGATAGCGGACCGTTTCGACCTCGTCATGTTCCCCGTTGACGGTCGTATAGGCAACGGTTACACGCTCGGAGGCCGGCAGTTCATTGAGCGTTTCAGCGTGGGCCTGTTCGTACCGATGCATTTTGTGGCAAGCGGTTTTGAGAGTGCATGGCGTATGGCGCCATTCTGCCAGGAGCGAGGCATACCGTTCTGGTGCATCAAGGAAGAGGGTGAGTGTATTGACTTATAATGAATTAAAGGTAACAATCAGCAATGGCATGTTCAAATGACTATATAGAGTTTGTCTGCACGCAGATAGAAAGGATTGGTGTGGTACGGGCACGAAAGATGTTTGGCGACTACTGTATCTACATCGATGAGAAACCCATTCTCCTGGCTTGCGACAACATCGTTTACATCAAGAAGCACAAGGCGATTGAGCCACTCATGCAGGATGCAGAGTGTGGCTTCCCCTACGATGGGGCGAAGGAGCATTACATCCTCGACATCGAGCACCGCGAACAGGCAGAAACAGTCATAAAGACCCTGCTCCCTCATATCCCCTACCCTAAATCGAAGGCAAAGAAGCAACAATAACTGTAAGCAACCATAACGGAAAGCATTATGCAAATCCTACTCGCAAACGCCAAGATAATGTATGAGCAGTCGGATGTGACACCGCTCACACAACCTATGTTCCAAACCGTTGCCAACAACCTGGCCATGGAGATGGCCTCGTGCGATGTCGACACATTGGCCAGGGAACTGGATTGTAGCAGAAAACTGGCATCGGAGAACTGGCACAGGTACCAGAACTTCCTCACGGCGGACAAGTTGCCTGCCATCATGGCGTACAACGGTCAGGCATACAAGCATCTCAGAGCAAAGACACTCAAAGCCGAAGCGCTCTCATTCGGCCAGCAACATCTGTGGATCACATGCTTTCTCTATGGCCTCTTGCGCCCTATGGACGGTATCGTACCTTATCGCATGGAGCATTGCGTGAAACTTGCCATGACCAACGACAAACCCATCAACACCTTCTGGAAGGACCTGCTGACGGATGTGCTTATTGATAGCGTCAAAGCCGATGATGGCATACTCGTTCACCTCTCCACCGAGGAGTACGAGCACCTCTTCGACTGGAAGAGAGTGATGGAGGAGGTCACCGTCATTCATCCCCTGTTCTATGTTCGCCAGAAGGACGGAAGCCTGAAGATGCAGGCCGTATGGGCCAAGTCATGCCGTGGTGCAATGGTTCGGTTCATCCTTCAGAATCAGATTACCCAACCCGAGGAACTCAAGGCGTTCAGTTATGAGGGATTTGAGTACAGTCCCCGGCTCGGCGAGGAATTATATCCACATTTTGTGAGAGAGATTCAGTGAGAGAGATTCAGTGAGAATAGAGGCAAGAAAATTCAATGAATTAGAAGTCAAAGGAATAATTATGATACAACAAACGGAATTTACACTTTCACCCAAGCGCAGAGGTTTTCACCTTGTCACAGGAGAGATACTCGCCCATCTCCCCGTTCTTCCCAGGACAGGCCTTCTCAATCTCTTTGTACAGCACACCAGTTGCGCTTTGAGCATCAACGAGAATGCCGACCCTGATGTTCGCACCGACATGGAGCAGATCTTCAATCGTCTGGTCAAGGAGAACGAACCCTACTATGACCATGTGCTCGAGGGGTCCGACGACATGCCCGCCCATGCCAAGAGCACGCTGTGCGGTGTGAGCATCAGCATACCCATCACGCGAGGTCGCCTCAACCTGGGCACATGGCAAGGCATCTACCTCTGCGAGTTCCGCAACTACGGAGGTGAGCGCAGTATCGTGGCAACCATCATCGGCGAATGACGATTATCCCTGAAACACCGAAAACAACAAATAATCCGGGATTTCTGCCCTAATACTCGGGGGGAGGGTGTTGTGTCGTTTGTCTTTTGTCGCATATAAACAGGTATGCAGTTCGTCATAAGTATGACAACGACGAGTCATAAGTATGGCAAAGGCGTGCCACCTGGGAGGGTGAAAATGGGAGGATAATGCACAGAAAGGGATGAAATCACAAGAAAAGTTGTGATTTATTTGCATAATGTTTTAATTTATAGTAATTTCGCTTAACATGTCATTATGCCACTACATCTCTTGCCGTCTCTGTTGCTCTACATACTGATGGTGGGCTACACACCGGGACCTGCCAATCTGTATGCGCTTTCGTGCTCGCTGAAGTACGGGAGGAGTAAGGCATTGCGTATGTGGTATGGCGAGTTGTGCGGATTCCTCATTGCCGTCACCCTGGCTTCTGTTGCCACTCACATGATAGGTACGGTGATGGGCGAATATGTGGAATGGCTGAAGTATGTGGGTGCTACATACATCCTGTGGTTGGCCTACAACATCTACAGGAGCAAGGGACTGGCAGAGAATGAGGCTAAGACCTGCTCTTTCACCTCGGGCATGATAGTACAACTGACGAATGCCAAGATGTTGCTGTTCGACCTTACGATATTCTCAATGTTCGTGCTGCCCTACTCCAACCGGCTCTCCGACTTGCTCATCGTGGGTTACATTCTCACTCTGGCCGGCCCCACAGCCAATCTGGTGTGGCTCCTTGCAGGGGCATGGTTGAGAGGGTGGTTTGTGAACTACAAAAAACAGATTGACATCGTGATGGCTACCTTGCTCGCCCTGTGCGCCGTTGCGATAATAATATAAGCAAATTGAAAATTGAAATAACAATGAAAAAGATTTTATCCCTTGCATTTGCTACACTTTTGCTTGCAAGTTGTCAGCAGAAGAATGAGCAGAACATCAGTGTAGAGACTTCAGAAGATGCTGTGACCGAACTGATGATGAGTCGTAGGAGCATACGCCAGTACAAGGACTCGCTCATCGCTCGCGAGACGCTCGACGAGATACTCAAATGTGGTGTAAATGCTCCTAATGGCAAGAACATACAGGCCTACGAGGTTCGTGTGCTCTCCCCTGCCCTCATCGACAGCATCTCGGAGGCTGTGGTGAAAGACAATCCACAGATAGGTGAGCGCGAAGGGTATAAGAACATCTTCGTAGATGCGCCTTGTGTGCTCTGCATTGCCTACGACACCACCTACGACATGAGTCAGGTGGATTGCGGTTTGCTGGGTGAGAACATCATCCTCTCTGCATGGGAGAAAGGCATCGGTTCATGCTGTCTGGGCAGTTCGGCTCGATGGATAAAGGACTCACCCTCGGCAAAGCCTTATCTTGACAGAATGGCTTTCTCCGAAGGATACGAACTCCTCTATTGCATTGCACTCGGTTATCCTAACGAGACACCCGAAGCAAAGCCACGAACTATGGACATGATAAAGTATATGGAATAGAATTGAAGGTTGTGATTAAGCGAGAGGGATAACAAGCTTGCTTGATTATACCCGAGCGTGAGCAAGCTCGAAGCAGAGCTTCAAAATTGAAAATTGAGAATTGAGAGGTGAAAATTAAAGAATACATATTCCTACTACTGTGCTTATTGCTTATCACCTCGTGCCAGACGCAATTTGCCGTAGAGGGTCCGCAGGGAAAACTGGCCACCAAGATACGCCTACCCAAAAGATTTGACCCAAAGAAGGACAGCGTGGAGATGGTGGTACTGATGCATGGTATCTTCTCCAGCAAGGCCTATCCTCCCATGCCCAAGATTGGGAAGATGCTTGCCCAGAATGGGATAGCCACCATCGCCATGGATTTCGGAGGGCACGGTAGAAGCAAGGGCAAGAAAGTGAATATGACCATTGCCAAGGAGATAGAGGAAGCCAAGGCTGTATATGAGTATGCGTGCTCTCTGCCCTATGTCACGAAGGTGTCGATCCTGGGCCATTCGCAAGGTGGTGTTGTGGCATCCATGCTGGCAGGCGAACTGGCCAAGGAGGGTCGTTCGCCCCACAAACTCATACTACTTGCCCCTGGAGCCGTCATCAAGGAGGCATGTCAGGGAGGACACTTCTTCGGCAAGCGATTTGACCCGAAGAATCCACCCAAATACATCAAGTGCTTCGGACTGTACAAACTCGGCAGGGAATACCTTACCACCACACAGCAACTTGACATCTACGGCACATCGGCCCACTATCAGGGTCCTGTATGCATCATACACGGTACGAAGGACCGCATTGTTCCTCTCTGGTGTAGCAAGAGATACGACAGCATCTACAAGCATTCGAAGTTGCATCTCATAGAAGGCGAAACACACACCATGCACAAGAAACTGAATGAAACAACACGGATTATAAACGAGTTTATAAAATTAAAGAATTAAAAAACACACAAATATGAATTGCCCACACAGATCATCAACAGTAGCAGAGAACCTATACTTCGAGTGCACTTGTCCCAAAGAGTGTCCCCGACATGGCAAATGCTGTGCATGCGTTGCACATCATCGCGCTATGGGGAAATTGCCTCACTGCCTGAGAGAGATTGAAAACAAATAGTATGAACACTGATGTGAAGCGTTGCTTCTGGGCCAATCCCGACAATCCCCTCTACATTGCCTATCACGATGAGGAATGGGGAGAGCCTTGCCACGATGAACGAATGCTCTTCGAGATGATCATCCTTGAGGGTTTTCAGGCAGGATTATCGTGGGAGTGCGTACTGAATAAGCGTGAGGCATTCCGTGAAGCATTCGACAACTTCGAGGTGAGGAAGGTATCGGAGTATGACGAAATCAAACTCAACGAACTTGCTGTAAATCCGCATATTATACGCAATCGGTTAAAGATACACTCGAGCGTAACGAATGCCAAGGCTTTCATCAAGATTCAGGAAGAGTATGGCTCGTTCGACCGTTACATCTGGGGCTTCACCCAAGGGCAGGTTGTCTACGAACCTTGTGACCTCCGTACCACCTCTCACCTCTCCGACACGATATCTAAGGACCTGAAAAAGCGCGGGATGAAATTTGTGGGAAGCACCATCATCTACTCCTTCTTGCAGGCCATAGGTGTCATCAACGGTCATCTGGAGGGGTGCTGGAAATACAAAAAACAAGCATAAAGCATTTAGAAAGACAAGCAGAGATATGCCTACAGATATCCAACTTCATAAGAAAACATTCCAGCAACTGACCACAGACGAACTCTACGAACTCCTCCGTGTGCGTAGCGAGGTGTTTGTGGTGGAGCAAAATTGTGTGTATCAGGACCTTGACTATGACGACCAGCAGGCCATACACCTCTGGTTGACCCTACCCTACGACAAGGCACAAGAGAAGGCCCACTCGTGCCAAGCAGACAAGGTGGTGGCCTTGGCCCGTGTATGCCCTGCCGGCACGCATATGAAGGAGATTTCCATCGGGAGGGTCATCACCGTGGAGCGTGGCAAGGGGTATGGCAAGCAGATCATGCTTCATGCCATCGATGTGGCCGTGAAGCATTTTGGAGCCTCACTTATCGACATCGAGGCCCAGGAGTATGCCAAGGGATTCTACGAAGGTGTTGGGTTCAGACAGTCATCCGAACCCTTCATACTTGACGGCATACCCCATATCAAGATGACATGGAAATCGGAATAGTTTTTCAAATTCTTCCTTTCACACGAAATCCAAAGACTGGTAAGTAATAATTGAAAATTACATTGCGGGCTTGATGTTCAGGTTCACACCCAACGACTGCTCGCTGTCGATGATGGTCCAACTACCCGTTGGGTAGATGTGCTCCACACGCTTCTGATAACCGCGTTCAATGAGTTCGTTCACCACAGAGTCACGGCGATCACCCACAGCAAAACCGAGATGGTGAACACCATAACCATGCTCCTTGATAAACTCGTTGTAAGTGCTTGGATTGTCATCGAGTATCTGGTGCAGTTCGATGATGAATCCCTGTGGAGCCATGATTGAGGCGAGTTTCAGTCCGTACTTGTAGTTCTTGCCATAGTACATCAGGTTGGGGTCGGTTGTGTCCACGGTCTGGTGCACTCTGATTTCGGGCACGGGGACATTGAGCAGTTCGGCCCATTCGCGTGCAGCCACCTCGATGTCCGGCACGATGATTGCTATCTGTATGAACTTATCCAACTCCAATGGGTTGGCCATCACACCACGGTCGGCCTTCAGTTCCAACTTATGATGCTGTGCTTCCCACAGTTCGGGATTGGTAACCTGCAGCGAGTCCGTGACTTCCTCTTTAACGATTAATGTCTCCGTCTTGGTAAACCTAGTGCAGGAAGCCAGCAACATGGCTGGAATAAGGCCAAAGAACAATGTTGTCTTTTTCATCGTTTTAGTTATGAATTATTGATGTGTGTTATGAATTAGCTTATGCTTTTGCCTGGGGGGAGTCGGGGTCTATCATCATCAGTTCCACCTTGTTGCCATCAGGGTCGTGTATCCATGCCTGCCAGTTTTTGTCGGCAGAGGTCTTGGGTTCTTGGTCTATCTGCACACCTATGGCACGGAGGCGCTCCACATCGGCCAGAAGATCGTCGGTCTCAAGACAGAGGTGATTGAATCCGCGGGAGTTCCATCCCTTGTTGGGATTCTCGCCCTCACCATTGGGGATAAGTTCGAGGTACACACCATCGGCCATGCGTACATAGTGCAACCAGGGTTGTCCCTCGTCGTTGTCCTGTATGCCTACGAGTTGCATGCCCAACTTGTTACAATAGAAGTCGAGCGAGGCATCAATGTCTTTGCACACGAAACAGGCGTGTCCGATGCCCACATAGCCCTCACGACCGAAGTCGTAGTCCAACTCGTTGCTCTGCATCTGTACCGAAGCGGGAGTATATTGTTGCAGTTCTATTCCATTGCCATCTGGGTCAAAGAGCCATAAGTTGAGGCATCCACTCTTCTCAAGTTCGGGTTCGGGAGAGTCGATAAAACCTTTGTCGTAGATCTCCTTCAAGGTCTTGCGTATGTCGCCTACAGTCACGCAGAGATGGTTGTAACCGGTCTTCTTGAAATCGAAAGCATAGTCGCGATCGTTCAGTCCATCATAGAAGAGTTCGAGGAAGTGCCCCTTGCATATCTTCAGATACACAATCCAGGGATCGCCATTCTCCTTATGCAGTTCGAAGACCTTCTTCCAACCAAAAACCTTCTCAAAATAGTCAACCGTCTTGTCCATGTCCAATGGATTCAAGGCAATGTGTGCAATGTCCTTAATCATCTTGGTATCTATTTAAGATTAACTTTTGGGTACTAAATTACAAAAAGTATTTCGATTACACACTAAAAATGGGCTGTAAATCTGCATATTACATAAAAATTACATAAAAGCACATCCTGAATTGAGTGAAATTACTTATCTTTGCAATAAATTGTAACTCATTATGAAAACGAACAGATTTTTTGCTGTATTATCAATATCGGTATTCGCGCTTTCGTCTTTTTCGCAGAAAGCAAGTGCACAGGCTCAGCCGGAAGTGCTCCGCAACATCGTTTTTGCAGAGGCCCCTACTGTCAATGGAGGCACAAAGAACCTGAAAATCAACATCTGGAAAGGCAAGGGAGAGGGACCACAACCCGTGGTTCTCTTTGTTCACGGTGGTGCCTGGGTATCGGGTGACAACAATCTCACACCAAGCAGTTCGGAGCAGATCAAGGCCATCCTGGACTTGCGCGAGAAGGGTGTCACCATAGTGGCTCCTACCTATCGTTTCTCCAACGAGGCTATCTTCCCCGCACAGATACACGATGTGAAGGGGGCCATCCGTCATCTCAAGGCCAATGCAGAGAAGTATGGCATCGACCCCACTCGCATCATGACCATGGGCGAATCGGCTGGTTCGCAACTGGCTTTATTGACGGCGGTGTCGAATGGGGAGAAGGATATGGAAGGCAATGTGGGAGGCAACACCCAGGTGGACAGCAAGGTGATAGGATGTGTGGACTGCTACGGTATGACCGACTTCCTGACGCTTGCTTCCGACCTCTACGCGCGTCCCGACCTAGGTCGTACGGACCAGCAAGTGTATGAGTTGGTGGAGGATAAGAACTCGAGTCGCTCACAACTGTTCGGTCTTACCACAGACGAGTGCAACCTGGGAACCGTAACTGCCCATCCTGAAAAGTTCCCCAAGCAGTATGCCCTGGTGAAGGCTGGAAGTCCGCTCTATCATGTCACCCCCGACGATCCTCCCATCTTGATTATCAACGGACAGCGCGACATGAGAGTTCCTTCGGCTCAGGCCATCAAGATGTATCAGGCACTATACGATGCTGGGGTCGAAGCCGAACTATTGCTCAACGACAGGGCGCCTCATGGCAATCTGGGTGCCGAGTCGGCTGTTGCCATCCAGTCGTTCATCCAGCGTATTCTATTCCCTAGGAACAGAAAATGATAAAACACTTCAGGACAGCTAGGAAAAGCACTTCAAGGCAGATAGGCAAAGCACTCTCAGCGTAAAATACGAAGCGCCTCAAGAGTGAGAAAAATAATAAGGGATGTATTCATTTTCAGATACATCCCTTACCTTTTATATAGTAATGCTAACTTAATACAGTAAAACTAACTCTATATAGTAATGCTTACTTTTTCATCACTTGTTTATCGTCTTTGTCTGCCTTGCTGCTGTCGTGCAACGGGAGCCTTCAGCACCTGAGCATTCATCCACTCAAAGAGGTTGGCATGTCCCTGAGGGGCAACGGTTCCACCACCGTTGTTCGAGGGTTTCATGTCGGCTGTGGACTGCTCCTGTGCTCCTGTTACCTGGTCGTTGAACACATATACCCATGAGAAGTGACCCATCAGTCTCTGTCCGGGCATGTCTGTACCCGTCACATTCTCAAACATCGATATCCATACATTCTTTGCACCGGCTTCCATGAGTCGCTTGTAGGTGGGGATGCAATACTCTCGGGGATTGACCGTAGTATCGTCAAACGACTGTACAATCCATATATTCTCCTCGGCCAACTGCTTGATTTGCTGGTCGGTGATGTTGGCATTGGCATAAGCCTCACAGGTGGGGTATGCAGCTGCGAAGAACTGAGGATGGCGTATGAGCATGTTCATCGTCATATAGCCACCATTGGAGCAACCACCGATGTAGATTCGGTTAGCATCCACATCGGGATTCTGCTTCAGATAGTTGTCTATGCAGGCCTTCAGGGCATCCGAGTAGAGCGAGGGATAACCACCAGTGCCCATACCCTTGGAGGTGTTCATCCACATTGTGGGGCACTGTACGGCCAGCACATAGCAACCCTTCTCGCCACCCTCGGTGGTGAAATGTTGCTGTATGTCGTTGCGTATCAGAGCAACAACCTCATTGCCCATCAGTTCGATCGACACATCCGTACCTCCCTCACCCATACCGTGAAGCCAGATGATGAGGGGGTTCTTCTTGCCGTCTATGCGAAGGGCCTCGGGCTCAAAGGCACCGTAGGTCAAGGTCTCCATCCCGGGCTTACCCGTTGAGGGTGCTGTGAATGTGCCACGATGGAAGAAGTCGCTCTCCGAGAGGAAGTTACGAAGGGCATGACTGGTTGCGCACTCCACCTCCGTGTATTTCTTACCACCAGCCTTGATGCTCTTGCCTGCCTTCAGTCCCACCTTCACGGGATAGGCTGTGCTCCATGTTCCCATACCTCTCGACACCAGGGGAGCTGCTCCGCGCTCCTTGCTCAGTTCCAAACCGAAAGCCAGATAGTCGCCTCCGTCTGTCCATTCGCCCCTGTCATCGCAGGTGTACACGATCTTCACATTGCGCTTCACACCATTGGTCTCCACATCAAATACCGATGCATCCAGTGCGTCCAACTTCTGTTCGGGTTTCACCACCACCAGGTTTACCGAGGTCGAAGCCTCATAAGCCGTGATTCTCACCACCTGATGTGTCATCTTAAGCGTCTGGGCATTCGCACCCATTGCTCCCATCATGGCTACTATAGCCATCAAAGTCCTCATTCTTCTCATTTTCTTATTTTTTATATAATGTATTTTTACAAAAATACTCTAACCTCTAATCTCTAACCCCTAACCTCTAAACTCTAACCTCTAACCTCTAATCTCTAAGCTCTAACCTTTAACCTTTAACCATGAACCATGAACCATTAAACCCTTCACCTTCCCCTCTGATACACCTTTACGGTCTCACATACATCCTCCGTGAAGACCCTTATCTCCCCCTCTCGAATGTTGTCAAACTCCTTGTTCTCGGCTATCACAAACGACAGACGACTGGTCTCAATGGCGCGTGTACTGGTCTTCTGACTGATCCAGTCCTTGCACTTCTCGTCTATCTCCACCTTATAGTCCGCATTCGTCTTCACCTCCACATCTATCGTTCCGCCCTTGCGTCCCATTTCAAATTGTGTAGGAGTCAGAGTCAGCATATCTTGCTGTTTTTGGTTCACGAAGACATACTTTTTCAGTTCACCGGCCGTCAGCACCAGTATCACGCTTCGGTCCTCCAGTCGGGTGTTACGCTCCACTGTGATACGAACTTCATGCCTACCCTCGACACCTTCCGTCTGCGACATCTCACACCAACTCACCATGCTCTGTGAGGCAGAGAGAGCCAGAGTCCAAGGCACATTCGAGGTGAAAGCCAGGGTTTTCGTACCTCCAGCGGAGGAGAAAGACATCGACTCTCCGAAGTAGTTCGCACCTCCCTCCACAATCTTCACTTCAGGCACCACTTCCTCTTCGCTACAGGCCACAATCCCTATGCATCCCAACGCCACGAGGCATATCACAAACAATCTTCCAATCTTCATAACCAGTTCGTTATCAAAACATTACTCACAAAGTCCCATGGCCCAGTCCGAGAGCGCCAAGGTCAGTTCGTTCATCTCCATATCCAAGTCATTGGCCTGGAAGGTACGCACATCCTCCCCCATCTTCACCTCAAGGTCGAAACTGTATCCATCCAGTATCATCACATCCCCATTGTAGTGCAGATCGTCCAGCTCATAGAGTTCAATGGCCCGCTCCAGCGTCACGGCATCCTTGTGCCTCTTGGGCACTCTCACCGTCTTCCAGTTCTCATCCTCCTCGCCAGCAGGTCCACCTACCTTGCACACCACCTCCGGTTTTCCATCCTCATGAAAAGTGATGCGCATCTCCATCTCCTTGCTTATGTCCGACACCTTATAGGCCTTCAAATATATCTCCATCATCGTATTTCTTATGATTCATTGTCAATATCTCTTTCGTCACTCATTAAACCACAGTATCATTTATCATCGCCACAATTTCACTTGTCGCAAATTTACACATTATTAGATATTTATGCAAGAAAAAAGGCAAGAAGATAACCGACATATATCATCAAAAAGTACTACGACTCCTCTGCCACCATGAGATGCGTACCCTCCTCGTCCGTGTCGTACCTCTTCTGTGAGGGTCTGCGGTCGAGCAGGTAGATGTGGTTGAGCGTGTATGCCAATGATTGGAGCGTGTGTTCTCGCACCTTGGGTCGCAGTTCGCACTCCCACACGGTCACGGAGTGCCAGCCCATCTCGGCCAACCTTCTCTGCACCTCGTGGTCCCTCTCCCTATTCCTCTTGAGCTTGGCCACCCAGAAGTCCCTGTTCGTCCTTGGTATCTTACAGCATTCTGAGTTCTGCACCTCATCCCATCCACCTTTCCCTTCCATCTTTTCACCTTTCCCTTCGAATGGAGCGAGATTATGCCCGTGCCAGAAACATCCATTCACAAACACGCAAGTCCTGTACTTCCTCAGCACGATGTCCGGTTTCCCCGGCAACCTCCCATGATTCAGCCTATACCTGAACCCATGCGCCCAAAGCCATTTGCGCACCACCATCTCTGGTCGCGTATCGCGCCCCTTGATGGCCGCCATATTTCGGTGTCTCTGCTCTTTGCTCAGATGGTCAGGCATTTCTCAGGTATTCAGTAGTTAAACGAACGAGGTCTTCCTCTTTAATCTATCGCAAAGGTAATTATAAATTATAAATGATGTATCTTATTCTAATAATAAAAGGTGTAGAAAAACATCATTTCGTATTCAAACGGCACAGTACGCAAGGTGGTGGTTAGATAAAACCTGCTTGAAACAACCATACACACATAAAACATTACCGGCATACCCTTTTGCGAGCATGCCGGTATTTATTTTGCTGGCTGTAAGATTGTACGAGCCAAACTATCTCACGGTTCTACCATTGGGGCTACCTACCCAAGAGGAGTTCAACGAGCATCCTGACATCTTCGGCGTCTATGGTGCCATCATTGTTGACATCAGCAGCCGAGGTATGGAACCCAGCGGGTATGTGGCCACCATCAAGGTAGTATTCGATGATGAGCGTGGCATCGGTTATGGTGAGGACACCGTCACCATTCACATCGCCCGTTCCTACAGGAGCGAGGACACCAGGATTGCCTACAGTGATTATGGGCAGATGGAGTTGGGCAGTAAGCATGTCGGTCCACTGGTCGGGCTTGTCCAACTCATAATAGACGGGTATCACACGATAGTGACCATCGGGGATGTCGCGAAGTTGCACATTATAGTCATTATAGCCATAGTTTGGAGGCAGATCGTTGACTACAAAGGAAGTGAGATTGTGGCGCGTGAGAGTGTTCACATCCTCCAATGCAACGCCAAAGGCAAGACTTTGTTCTACAAGCGATAGGTTGAAAAAGTTACCGTTGATTTGAATCACATCGCCATTGTTGCCCTCATTACGGCCAATAGTAAACTCACCATCGCTAATGATACGGCATGCAAAGTTGCCCCCCTTGTTGGGGAAGAGATTCTTCTCTACCAATTGGATACTCGAGTAGGACACACCCTCAGCTCCTCCACCCGACCCCGTTCCATTGGGTTTGAGGGCTTCTTCGTAAGGAGTAGCCGTGAGCAGGAAGTAACCGTCACAGTATCCGCTCCATCCCCAGTTGATGAGGAAGTGATTGTCGGAAGCTCGGTAACCGTGACAGATGAAGGTATGACCTTCAAAGTCGGGAGTGATGCCCGAGTAAAGCACAGGCCTTCCAGCTGCCAGTTCCTCATACACCATACGCTCCCATGCTGCTGTGGTATACCAACTACGATCCTCACATGTGGTAGACTTGTCGTAGTCAAAATAGTTGATCATAGCATAGGGTATGTGCTGAATGATAGCCGAAGAACCACCTTCGGTAAAGGGCATATATTCCATGTTGTTGGCCACACCCACATGATAGAGAAGCGTACCGATAGCCTCTTTCTCGGCAGGCGTTTCGCTACCGTCGTAGTAAGGCTTCATGAGGTCCCAATGATAGGTGGTGTTAGCAAAGTCAGCAGAGAAGAGAAGGGGCTCGCCCGTACCGTAGTCTATCGTATAGGCATTGCTCCCCACTCCATGAGTGGGATACTGGTAGAAGTTCATGATCTGAGAAAGAGCTGTAGCGATACAACCAGTGGCAAACGATGACCAATCGCCATAGTCTGGGCCGAGAGCAGGAATTTGGCTGTTGTAGGGAGGCACCTGATCCCACTGTGTAGTGATCATCGGCTCAATGTCGTGCCTTTGTGAGGTACGCACCATGGCGCTTGCAGCCGATAAAGCCTTCGAGGACGAAGCAGATGATTGCGAGTTAGATTGCTGCTCTTGTGCGCGAACAGCCTCTATCTGCTCATCGTACTGGGAGAGCCACCACTTGACATTGGCAGGAATGCTGGCATAGTCGAAAGTGCCTTTCTCTGCATATCCCAGCACCTCCTCTGCGCGTTCCTCTGCCGCAATGAGCACAAAGCCTTCTCCGTCTCCTACATTGAAAGCGTAATAGTTGTTGCCCTTCTTACCTTGTGAGGTATGTGCCAGTTTTACCTTCTTTGCACTTTGCTGACCCTTCACACGGCGTGGCCTGCCACTGCTAAGAAATGACAATGCTCGCTGCTGTGCCGTCGTTTCGTCAACGATCTGGGCATTACTGGGCAAGAGGCTCAACAGGAGTCCAATAGAAAGCAGAATTCGTCTCATAAGGTGGATGTTATAATTTTCTTTTTACTCTATTTATCGTTTGATTATCAATTCGTTTGCAAATATACAAATACTTTTTCAAACCTCATACGATATTTATGAAAACAATTTTCATTCGTCGCTCAACCATGTAAATATGTAAAATGGGGTCAGACCCCATTTTACAGGTCTGGCCCCATTCTTCATCAAGTTCATCTGCTGGCGAGCGTCGAAGCATCAAGCCGGGCAGAACTTACGGTACTTGAGATCCTTGCTTTATTTAGGGAGTGAGAACTGCTTCACGAAGTTCCATATCTCCTTGCGGTTGTGCCATGAGGGGAAGTGGTCGCCCTGGGGATAGGTGAAGAGCTCGATGACATGACCGTCGGCATTGGTCCACACCTCCTTGGTGCCCACATAGTCACCCTCGCTCGACTTGTAGCCTTCGGTCTTGGTGTAGGTCTGGGTGGTACCCTCGCCGTTCTTCTTGGCCACCTTGCCCACATAGTCGTACAGGTCGAAGCGGTCGAGAGGGAACACGCTGTCGTGAGTGGACTGGTGATGGATGATGTTCACCTTCTTGGTGAGGTTGGCCCAGGGCTCATAGCGGAAGAGGAATCCGCTCGTGGGGGCAAAGCAAGCCACCTTGTCGGCAAAGCGTGCCAGACCGCGATAGATGAGCATCGAACCCATGGAGAATCCCGACCAGTAGATACGGCGCTTGTCTATCTTGTAGCGACTGTACATCTCGTCCATGGTCTTCTCCACGAAGTTGAGGTCCTTGTCGCCACCCACATCCCATGTGTTGCCATCGCTACGCAGGTAGGCCACCACAAACTTTGCCGTGTCTATCATCTCATATATCTTGTCGTTCTCATACTGATACTCAGGGTTCTGGTTCATACCGTGAGTGATGATGAAGAGAGGCATCTTCTTCTTCATCTTGTCGGGTGTGAATACCACCATGTTTCTCGACTTTCCATCCACATCGATATCGATGCTCTCCTTCTTGAAGGCCGAAGCCTTACCCACGCTCATCACCATCATGACAGTAGCCATCGCGATGGAGAGGAACAATTGCTGTTTCTTCATGTTGTTGTAGTGTTAAGTGTTATTTTTTGCCATTACTCATTCATGTAGTTTCGTAATTTACCGGCAAATATACATAGAATTCGCGTACCACGCAAACTTCCCGTGCAACAAATTCATCCCCACCCTCTTCTTTTTCTTCCTCGTGCCCCGTAGAAAGCCAACTTTTCAAAATGTCGCATGTCGTATGTCGTATGTCGAATATTGGCGATGGCCGTATCAAAAAAAATCACCCCCGGCACCTTGCGATGTCGAGGGTGAAATGTCTCATGCTATATAAATGATATTGTCTCCTTTCGGAGCAGGTATGGCTTTACCACTCGTCATCCCACATGTTGTGGGCCTTGACTTCGGCTACACCGTCATCTTCTTCGCCTACACTCATGGTCATAATCCCGTCTGGACTTGATGCAAAGAGTCGGTTTGCCTCTACGGTCTTGATGCACTTATATTTGGGTGCAATATATTTTTTCTTATTCATAGTGCTTTTGTGTTGATTTACTTGTTGTTGATTACCTTTCGTGTCTTTCCGTCAGCAGTACGGATGATGTTCACACCCTTCTGCATCTGATTGATCTTGCGTCCGTTGATGTCATAGATACCGGCAATCTCCTCTATGCCGTTCTCGGTCACGATAGCCTGTATACCATCCTCGTCATTGTCAGCAATGGCAATAGTGAAGGTCTTAACTTCCTGAGGTTGTTCGCCTGTGTACCAGAATACAGCGCGATAAGGATTGATTGTAACGGATTTTGTGGCAGTCATGAACTTATCCTTGCTGATGTAACGAATCCTTTCAAGATGACCCGCATATTCATAAACTGTTTTTCCATAGAATCCCACCATATTCCAGCCTTCAACAGCAGTATTTGAATTAACTTCATAGTCGCTTACAAACTCCATTTCAGTTGCTTCAGTTGTAGATGCATCATACTGATAGCTATCTGCCTCTTTGTTGAAGCGATAAGCTGTAGGAGTATTAGCAGGTACTGTCTCTACAGGAGAGAATGTCATCTTGTCATCACCCACGACAGAGAGTTGGTAATATGTCACCTCATCATTACTCTTCAACTCGTATGGAAGGATAACAGTTCCCCAACGAGAGGTTGTTGTGTTTCGCTTGTAGGTTACACCACCGAGAGCAACAAAGTTCACATAGAATTCATCTGTAGGGAATAAGCTCCGGGCTGATTCCCATGGATTATTTTCTATCACAGTATTACCGTCATTAACAGTAGCGAGTTCAAGAGTGCCTTCAAATTCTGGGAGGCCCTCAATTTCAATGACGAGAGGATGTTCTCCGATATAACCTCCACCATATGAGCGCACACCTACATAATATATATTACCTTTCACAACTTTATTAACGAATTTGAAATTGCTACCGTCACCATTATCATCGTCAGAAGTTAAAAACTCAAAGTTTGAGTCGAATAGCATTCCGTATGTATCAGACGAGCCTTGAGTATAGAAACGAGCCTCTCCAGACTTAGGAGCCACGAACTTGAAAAGATTATAATGCTCTGGATTATTATCAAGGTTACCATCAACAGCAGCAATATCAATAATATTCTCACCAACCTCTACCTCTGGATAAACAACCTCTGTATAGCTAAGAGTGATTGTTGCGTCTTCATCATTTTCTGCTGAGGTAGCGAAAAGGATAGCGTACTCCTGTCCGGCAACAACATTCTTTGTCATCAAAGGAGCCACTTCTTTTGTGCCACTTACCTTGCGTGGAGCGCTCAAAGGTTTTTCATCATCGTAAGAAGGTTCCCACTCACTCCAAAGCATGATGCCCATATCATCTATAGTAGCATTGGTCTCTACAGTTACATTAAGACTTTTCGTGTCTGTAGCCACATACTTGAAGGCTGTTACGATTCCATTACCCTTGAAGAACTTCACTGTGTTTTCTCCATCATCCAGAACAGGCTTTTGACCACATACGGTACATACGCCCTTATCATTCAAGTTATGGTCATCAGTTGCGGGGATTACAAGGTCGAGTTCTTCAAAGAAATTGGAAAATACGCCTTCCTCTGTAAAGTAAGTTGAAGGCCACTCACCACCACAACTTTCATGAGTACACTGGTACAATGCATGATGACCCTCGATACAACCTCTCGCCTCGGCTTTATCTTTAAGTATTGTCACATAGTCCTTGTGGTCTTCAAAGGTGAATGTAAGGTTTGCTATACCTTCACCATCATGATATAACACAACATAAATATATGGGCTAAAAGCCAATGTTCCACACTCATCAAAGTGTTCAACTCCATCTTCTTCCCCATCTTCTCCATCTTCTGTTCCATTTTCAGGAGATCGTCTTGGAGCCTTTTCTATCTTTTTAGGTTCGCTTTCAAAAGTATACCTATCTATCAGACGAATATTTGCCCAATCTGATGTATATGTACCACTAACGCTAACTATACCATGCCAGTTCTCGGAAGGGGTATATACACGGTATACAGTACAAGGGTCGTTTTCATATACATAGTTGTTCTCAAAACCAACAGAGCAACTATTATCCTCATCAAGTTTAAGCGAAGTGAAACTAAATCCACAACGAGTACATACACCGTCTTTCATGTCATGACCAGGAGCATTCACATTTAGAGTCCAGTCATTTAAAAGATATTGTTCCTCATCATTTGAGAAACGACCGCCACAATCATGACAGAGGATATGTTCAATTGTTCCGTCTTCTGTACATGTCGCAGTACGAGGAATAATTTCAGAATTTTCATGCTTCTTACAATATAGTTTGACGGTCATCAGTTTTTCAGTCACGCTTTGTGCTCTCATACCGATATAATAGGTCTTGCCAGACTCTATATCAACATAAAAGTCCATAACCTGTCCACTGGCTGAATGACACAAGTGTGCCTTGTTCTCATCAAACAAGGCATACTGTATAGACTTGCTTGCATATGAGATGATTTGTAAAGTACCATCTCTTGGTGCTTCGAACTTAAAAATAGTATAACTGCCAATACTTGTAAGTCCTTCCCAATTAGAGAAGCTAATTTCACTCTGATATGGAAGAGAAACTGTCCAGTCGCCCACGCCAATGATGTAAGGGTTCTTCTCGAATCCTGTTCCTTCAGGTTTTGGGGCTTCCTGTCCCCACACCCCTTGCGTGACTATCGTCATCACGAGGAGCAATAGTAATTTGATTTTTTTCATAAATGATAAGTTTGATTGTATGTTTGGTATTGTCATAGATTTTTCTTTTAGGGTTTATCTGTTAGATAATCTCATAATATTCAGGCAGTTGCATTGACATGCATGCATCGCGCACCATCGCGCATACATCTATTCGTGGCAAAGATATGAAAAAAGTCACACCAATGCAAGCATTTTTCGCAAAAAATATCGCACTGCTACCAATCTCACCAAAATGAAATGATTGGCTGATAGCTTCCCATTCTATCACGACCTTCACTTCTTCCTCGTGCCCCGAAGAACCCCAACTTTTCAAAATGTCGCATGTCGCATGTCGCATGTCGCA
>JAZQQX010000046.1:0-150745 GCA_045629325.1 Bacteroidaceae bacterium
TTACCAGATTTACAATATCTCAAAGCCAGGAATGCCGTTGACTGCCTATCAGGAGATAGACGCATTCAAGATTTATGCTTGTGATACAGGTCTTTTGCGTCGTCTTGCAAAATTACCTGCAGACATCATCGCTAGTCCTACGTCTAACTATGTGGAGTTCAAGGGAGCTTTGGCAGAGAATGCAGCTTTGCAGTCGCTCGTCACCATTGCTGATGACATACCAAGTTACTGGAGTTCGCAAAGCAAATCAGAAGTAGAGTTTGTTATTCAGACAGGCACAGAGATTATCCCTATTGAGGTTAAGGCTGAGGGAAATATCTCAGGAAGAAGTATTGGTGTTTACAATGACAAATACGCGCCAAACTATCGTTGTCGTTTTTCGATGCTCAACCTCCAGTTCAACGGCAACCTGCTGAGTTGTCCTTCCCCTCTTATTGATTGGGCGTTTGACCTGATCAAGATTAAGGAAGTATAGCCTCTTAGCATTATTGATTAACCGCTTTATATCGTTACAAATATGACATTTCCTAAAGAAAAAGAGTCTCAGGAGCCGCTGACACAACAATTACGGATGCTCCAAAAAGCAACATATGAGTTCATTGACATAAAGAAACAAGATCGTGTTTCATGGCATAGTATAGAGTACATCTACTCTTACTACACAAAATATTTGTGGAGAAGAAACCATGAATATGATTTTGAGGGTGAAATACTTGATTATCTGAATAGGCAAGGTGAGGCAACCACAAGGATGTTTTTGCAAAGGATCAGAGCAGAGATGCTTAAGATTATCACATTCTATAGTAAATGGAATGAATTTTATGACTCGTACACTCAGCAAGATTTGTTTAAGCTGGCTTATATGTCAAGCAAAACAGAAATTGAGCGCTATAGTGCCGGAGCCTCTATGCACTTGAAAGATTGCAGCGAACACATTAAGAAGCTAGAGTATGATGGTGAAAAACTTGTATATAGCAATTTACAAAGGATGCTAGAGGCGTTGTCACAATGCCACAAGCGTTACCTTGATTCTGTAGAGGAATATTACGATTCGTTAACTAAGAAAATCAAAGAAACAGAAGAACTTACATCAATTGCTCGTGTAATATTGTTTGATTTCAAGTTGTTCGTCTACCATCTTCAGCAACAAGAAAATACCATCAATAAGTATATTGGAGAGCCTGGTGATATGAAGGCTTATTACCCAGCCGATACTGATGAAGAATTAGAAAGTATAAGAAATGCAGTAGAACCCTATTTTTCAGAAGAAATAATATCGTCTGTGTACAGGTTATGCAACGGAGAACAATTTGCGCAACTCGATTTTGAAGCATTCTACAATGCCTTTAATCTTCGTGGAACTGGTGCAGAAATGACTATAAAAAAGCAGGAGAAGCAGCGAGTATATTATTTGATATACAGGCTCGGTGAGCTGCTTGATGATGTTAGACGCTCGTCTTGGACAGATGATTTTCTTGATACACTTCATCTTGACAAGAACAGCTATGGTAAGAAGTATAAAGAGGTAGAATCTGGTGATTCAAAGAGTAAAGCGAAGGAATTTGCAGAAGCAGTAAACAGAATTATACGCAAGTACAAATCATAACTAAAGCATTCCTATTTTGAGGACGTGGAAAAAGGTGGCACTTTTTTCCACGTCTTTTGTTTTATGGGCCTTTTACCATAGAAAAAACATCGATTTTGCCATAGAAGCCATGACACTATTAATACAAATCGATGGGTATAAGTACCACACTTATACATATCCCACGCATTCAGTATTATAGAGTCTCTTAGGGTCTGATTTTCAGTTGCTTTGAACTTTTTTGATAGTGCCACGAAGTGCCACTTGTTGCCACCTAATAAACACTGTACCTTTGCCGACGAATTCAGAAACGTCGCAAGACATAGTCGTTCACTAACACCTTATATAATATGACAGATTCAAATTTAGACAAGCCAATAGCACTATTGACTGTACGTGAGCTCCTTGAGGTAATCGAAGCAACTAAGGAAAATGACGAGACACGTGAGGTCGGACAAGTATGTGAAGCCGTCAACATTGGTAATGACGGCAAGAGGTATGTTTATGGCATTGAGGGCCTGGCAAGACTTTTAGGATGCAGCAAGGCAACTGCTAACCGAATCAAAAAGTCAGGTAAGATCGATGGCGCCATCACTCAAATTGGGCGCAAGATCATAATCGATGCTGACAAGGCATTGGAACTTGCTAACATAAAGACGGGTGGTAGAGGTTCAAGGAGATAGTTATGACACGAGAAGAGATAATAAACAATATCCGCAAGGAGGGTCTTAACATAGGCAAGAACGATGTTCTCATTGGAATCATGCCAACACAGATACAATCTATAGTCTTAGCATTTCACCGCTATGAGAATTATGTGCCTGATTTTTTTATCACGTCATTGTTATCAGCGGCAGCTACTGCTATTGGCAATTCTTTTCGATTGAGAATCAAAGGACTTTGGACAACAAATCCAGCTCTTTACATTGTTCTGTTTGGAAAACCAGGGTTGGGTAAGACTCCTCCTATTGAAGCTGCATATCATCCAATTAGAAAGATTGACGAGGAGAGACTTCGCCAATATCTGGACGAGAAGAAACTATATGACGCTTCGCCAAAAGAAGGAAAGACTGCACTTGAAAAGCCAGTGCTGATTCAAACGGTTGTTTCCGACTTTACTGTGGAAGCTTTGTTACAAGCCCACTTCTGCAACCTCGATGGTGTAACAGCAGTGTGTGACGAGATAATAGGTTTGATTTACTCTGCCGACCGATATAACAAAAGTAATCTCATTGAAGTGCTGCTTACAGCTTTCAGCGGTGGTCAGCTAAATGTAATCAGGCGCAGTAGCGACACACCAATCTTTATCAAAATGCCGTGTATCAACATCATTGGTACTACTCAAACTGCGCTTTTGAGTCAGCTCAGTGACAAGTGGATGAACAACGGTTTCCTTGGTCGAGTAATCTTCATTCATCCACAAGACTCAACCATTGCGCCCTGGGTAGAAGAGGATGAAACAACCTTAGAACAGTCAGCGAAAGCTCAAAAAGACTGGGAGACAATTATAAATAAGATTTACAAAATCAAGCAAGATGACCAACAAAAAGTACTAAGTTTCACTCCGGATGCAAAAACTCGTTTCTTTGCCTGGCAAAACTCCATCATATCATCCGTTAATGCCGTAAACGATGAGACGAAGGTTGAAACTCGCGAAATGAAACGATGCCTTATCACTGCAAAACTTGCACTCATCATACAGATTTTACGTCATGTATGTGGCGAAGCGGATAAGGATGCCGTGGACATTGTGTCTGTCGAATCGGCAATATTAGCGAACGAGTACTACGAAGAATCTTACGAATACTTCAAACAAGCCATTGGTATGAACAACGTCAACAATTCAAAAAAGTCCCAGTTTGTCAGCCTGTGTATTGGAGATTTCTCTGCCTCAGACGCGCAACAAATAGGACAGCAGCTCGACATTAACGAACGAACTGTCAAGCGTTGGCTAAAGGATTTGTCGGAGAAAGGCATTTTTGAAAGAATCGAACACGGACGCTATAGGCACAATGTTTAACCATCCCAATGTCCCTTGTCACTATCGTCCTTTTGTCACTTTGAAAAGGGACAAAGGGACAAAAAGGACAACGGTTATTAATGTCATCAACAGCAATGGAACAATATCGTTTTCATCTTGACAATACGAAACCTCGTCGCAAACTGACGTGTCCTTCTTGTGGCAGACGGAGGTGTTTCACGCCATATGTGGACGATGATGAAGAGATAACCTTCCCTGAAGAGGTCGGTATATGCGACCATAAGAATCGGTGTGGTTACCACTACTCACCTGCTGACTTCTTTCACGATCATCCCGATATACTTGAAAAGTCTGACTGGGAAAAGGAGTTCCAACAGAGAACACCACGTATCGTCAAGCCAGAACCAAAACCTGATTACATAGACAACAATATTATGAATAGAACTTTCCAACAATACTGCATCAATCCGCTATTTATCTTCCTGACATACGTCTTTGGCGATAAGTCAGCGATGGATATTTGTCAACGCTACAATGTTGGCACATCCAAGAAATGGGGAGGCTCAACGGTGTATTGGCAAGTTGACAAAGACAACAACGTGCGTTCTGGCAAGATAATGCTTTATAATTCTGAAACAGGCCATCGGGTGAAAGATGAGCGTTATGGAGCTCGTGTCAACTGGGTACATAGCGAGTTAAAGTTGAAGAATTTCCACTTACAACAATGCCTATTTGGCGAGCATCTGCTTCCTCTACATCCTGGCAGAACTGTGATGTTAGTGGAAAGCGAAAAGTCAGCTTTGATTGCTTCAAAGTTCGTTCCAGAGTACCTTTGGTTAGCCACAGGAGGTATGCAAGGATGCTTCAATGCAAAGGCTTTACAAGTCCTCAAAGGTAGAGACGTTATACTCTTCCCTGACCTTGGGGCATACAATGTTTGGAAAAGCAAGATGCCACTTCTTCAACCAGTCTGTAAGTCGGTTCGCATCAGTTCTTATCTGGAACGACATGCGACCGAGAAGCAGAAAACAAATGGTCTTGACATTGTGGATTATCTGCTCATGGAACCTACCAAAAACATGATCTTTCACGATATGTGTAAGCGGAATCCATGCCTTAAAATTTTGCGAGATCGTCTTCAGCTAGAACTCATCGAGGATGACTCGCAAACTAGAACAAGACCGCCTCCTAACCTTTTATACCTTCGGCATAAATCTACAGAGCATTTCACTTTTTATCAACTTAATATTCATTTACTTATATGAAGATTTCAATTAATTTCTGTGGTATCTACATTGGTTTGATTACCGCAAATGAGACTATCGGCTGCTGCGAGGTTATCGGAGCAGAGTTCATAACCTGCAAGGATGACCTCACAAAGCGTGCAAACATGCGTTCTGACATCGAAGACAACATGATTGACATCCGTCTGGAGTTCGAAAACGAGGATGATGACTGTGACATCTACGAGGATCGTCACCGAATCATCTATGAGTTCGTCAATATTCTGGCTGAGGAAGGTATCACCTTCGATCAGTTCGTTATTACGTGCAATCTGCTCGATGACGGCAGACACTCGTATCACATCCTTGCTTCTGTACTTGACGAGGGTGGTTACAATATTGACCTGCGCAACATCGAACACGCTTGCCAGTCAATTGGGGACTTGTATGCTACCATATATGGCTTGTGTGACCATTCTGTAACTGTCATTGGAGACAACGTACCCGTTACCAAAATGGTGTTGAATCCCATGCCAATGAAGATGAACCTATACGCAGGTCATAATCCTCTTTGTCACGAATTGGTACTCCCTTACAGATCTGCCATTCTTGCAGACCTTAAGCAGAAACTCTTCGGTTAAAGACTACTATCGCCTTTCAACAGAGAGTCTATTTCCTGACATCATAATGCCACATAGACACACTGTTGCTGGGTTTGAAGATTGAATCCGAGTGGCGTGTGGTTCTGCTACTGCAAAACAATGTTGCTTTCCACATTTGCTACACAGTGGCAGCCACATCCGCTCCGATTCTTTTTCCCTCTTTTAATCAGAGTCAATAACCATTGGTAATTGTGCGATGCAAAGAGTTCCGTTACTAGTATTCGTACCCTAAAGGGTTTCGACGGTGCTTGCACCTATAACCGAAACGTTTTTATCTATCGAGATATGCCTTTGTCTTACATTCTACTTCGTCAGAAAGAAAGACCAGGCGCTCTCGCTGCCCACATCCATTGGGGATTGTCGGCAGACTTCAACGGCGCTCCTAAACTCGCACCTTAACCTCTATAAGCATATAACTGATCATGCAGAATAACAAGAATGTTTCAGATACTGCAGTTCCTTCTATGAACAGCAGTATTACAATCCGTGTCTCACAAAAGGAGAAGGAGCACATCATTGAACTTGCCACAAAATGTGGATTCAGAGATGTGAGCACATACATTCGTGCCAGAGCTCTAAACTTCCGTCCGAAGACAAGACTTACACCTCGACAAGAGGAGTTGTTAGAGAATCTTGATGGGTGCCGTTCCGACATCTATCACTACAAAAATGCACTTGGGGCCTTGTCGCCAGAAGAGCGCAAAGCACTTCTTCGTCAATACTCTTTTCTTCTTGCTTGGGTAAAAGACTTGGGTAAAATTGGCAACAGATTACTCGCTTTTCTTGAAGCGGTTCGCAAGCCAAATCCGAGCCGTCTTGGCAAAGAAGATGATAACGAAAAGGAGGGTGAAGTATGATTGCAATGGCACGTTCAATAGGTCATGGTGGCAAATACATGGACTACATGGATGGGGAATCGAAAAACAAAAAGCATCCCGAGAAAATCTACTTCGTTCAAAGTCATTTCCTTCAACCGCAACTTGATGGAACCGCTCTGGAGAACGCTTTCAAGAATCGTTGCCGGGGTCATCCCGGAATGAAGAAGTATGCGATTGAGATCGTGTTTAGCCCGCCACCAGAATATACCAAGGATTTCTCATTACAAGATTGGGCTCGTCTCGAAGACGACTTCACAGCAGAGTTTGACGATATTGAGTTGCGATGTCCTAAGACGGGAAAGTTGTGGTCAGAGAAGACGAACATATCTGGCAGCAAACGTGTTTCTTTTCTGCACAAGGAATCTAAAAGTGGTGTGCATCATCTGCACATGGGAGTCTGTCGAGTTGACGAAAACGATAACACCAACAATGACCACATGATTCATGAACGTGCTCAGTGGGCAGCAGAACGTGTTGCCATTAAACGTGGTTGGAAAACAGCGGCACAAATCCACAAAGAGAACGTTGCAGAGGTCAGCAAAATGTGCAGACAGATTCTTTTGAAAATGGACACATATTCATTTGATAAGTATATCGCTGAGATAGAGAAACGAGGGTATTCTGTTTCTGTCAAGGAAGGAAATACTGGCTATGCCATCATGAATGGTCATGCAAAATACAAGGGCTCTGAACTTGACGGCAGACACTATACTATCCCCAACCTTCCTTCAACATGGAAGAAACTACATGCCGAAGAAGATCAGAAACGTAGAGAAAAGGAAGCGTCCACAAAGAACACTCCTGCAAAAGTGCAGTACGTTGGTAAAACAGAAAGACCAGCTGCAACTCCAAAGAAACCAACTGTGACATCTTCTACACAGAATCCAACTAAGCAACAACCATCAAAGCCGATTGGCAATTACCTTTTGCCACAACCGGGATGCAGCTTCTATCGGTTTTATTATGATGGTATTGAATTCTGTCGGTTCCTGCCAGACAAGTTTATTCAGATGGTTGAGGATGAGTACGATTATCGCTGCTTTGAGGATGTTGACCTCCACATTGGATTAGCGAGTGCTATCTTTGCCGGAATCTATGCAGGTCTCATGGCGCAGGCACAAACTTCAGGAGGTGGCGGTGGTGGACAGTCTTCCTCTGGTTGGGGACGAAAAAAGGATGAGGATGATGAGCGTTGGGCAAGACGTGCAATCGCACTTGCCAATGGTATTCGTCCGAAGAAGAGTAAATCAAAATCAAGAAAATATTAACGATGGAAGGATTCAATATCGAAGATGCAGAATTTGCGCTTGAACAGGAAGAAAAATCTGAACAGTTCAATTCCGCAATCAATGAACTCATAGAAGTTCGAAAGGAATTGGAATCTTTGAAAGGGGAATGTTCTGCTCTATGCGAAGGGCTGAACATCCTAAACTCCGATTTCAGTAGCAAGATTACCCAGTTGAAGCAAGCGAACCAGGTCAATATCACTCAGGAGGCGAAAGCTTATATCGAGGAACAAAGTACAGCGATAAGCAAGCGTGTCTGTAACGATTTGGAAGCCAAAAGCAGAAAGATTGTTGCTCGCATGACTTATCAAACCGACAGAGTGCAAATACCCACATCTGCATGTTATGTACTTTGCCTAAGTCTAATCATACTGGTTGTTGGATTCGCATTATTGATAATGCTGAACTTATACAGAATACGCAATGAAATGCTGACACAATTCATTTGGATTGTATGTGGAGCATTTGTCGGGTTTAACTTGATAACAATCATCACGTTCGCATGGATGCGGAATCGTGATTAAGAGAAGGAGGTTGGCAGTGGCATAAGTTATGTCAACCATAGGTATAAATAAAAACTGAAAAATAGCCACCAACACATAATATCTTTCTAATTCGTTGACCTTGCCCTTTGGTAATTGGGGTCAGCGGATATTCCCGGTTGGTGAAGTTGCCTAATCAAGAATAAAGGGTAGCCAGTCTAAACATAAAGAACTTGATGTCCCCAACTCCTCTAAACTGTGTTCTGAAAGCTTTGATCTTGGCGTTGAATGATTCTGCAGAAGCATTGGTAAGCCTGTCCTGAAAATAGTTGCTAGTTTTTGTTTTTGGGTGTAGATAAATTTTTGGCTGTAACTCTGCAAACTCGGATTTACAGCCATTTTTCGTGCTAACCCCCTATAGATGATACTTTATAAGGCTTGGTGACACCCTAATTTTTGGGTGTAAAATTGGGTGTAAAAAAGAAAAGTCGCTGATTATCAGCGACTTTCGCGGAGAGAGAGGGATTCGAACCCCCGGTACCTCTCAGTACGCCGGTTTTCAAGACCGGTGCATTCGACCACTCTGCCATCTCTCCAACGATGTCATAAGTATGCTTGCGCATCCATTGTGGCACGGCTTCTTTTCAAAAGCGATGCAAAGGTAAGGAGTTTTTTTGATATAGCCAAATCTTTCTGGAGTTTTTTGCTCACAAGATTGATTTTTTAGGTTTACGACTTTGTAAGCAGAGAGGAAAGTTGTAATTTTGCCACGAAATTAAATATAGACAAGATTATGAAAACAAGACATATCTTTGCATTGCTATCGTGGTGTTTTGGCGTCATCGTTTGTGCACAAACATTTGACAAAGCATCGTATTATGCCAGTGCAGAAGGCAAGAAGGGCAGTGAACTGAAAACTGCGCTCTGCAACATCATTTATCAGGCGAATGCCCCTGTGAGCTACGCCGGACTGAAAGGGGCCTACCTGACCACAGATGTACGAGAGGACGGGAAGATATGGGACATGTACAGCAATGTGACCAACTACGAGGCGGGATCGGCCTTCGCCAGCACCATTGGGGCTGAAGGCAGTGGATACAACCGCGAACATACCATACCGCAGAGCATATTCAGTGAGAGAGCCCCCATGAAGAGCGATCTCTACCATGTGTACCCTACGGATGCGAAGATCAATGGCGTGCGTGCGAACTACTGTCATGCAGAGGTGGGAAAGGTAAAAACGGCATCGCAGAACAACTTCAATGTGTTGGGTACACCTACCCAGGAACTGGAAGACATGGGATGCCATGAGGCTCTGGTGTTTGAACCGAACGACATCTACAAGGGTGACTTCGCGCGTACCTACTTTTATTTTGTGACCTGCTACGAGAAGGAGATGAAGGGGATGAAGCCCTATGGCATGTTCACCGAGAGCACATATCCCTCGCTCACAACATGGGCAAGCAAGATGCTGATGAGGTGGTCGGAGAAGGACGAAGTGTCGGCGAAAGAGACACAACGCATAGAGGCCGTGTATAAGTTGCAACACAATCGCAATCCCTTCATTGACTTCCCTGGCCTGGAACAGTACATATGGGGAGCATGGAAGGATGTGGCTTTTTCGGCAACTGACTACATCAACCCGTACAACCAAGAGGATGGCATAGAACAGACAGAACAACCTACGGGTATCACCACAGTGTACGACCTCAGTGGGCGACGCATGACCCAGACCAGACACCTTCCACGCGGTGTGTACATCGTGAATGGAAGAAAAGTGGTGAACGGAGGCGAGTGGTAAGCGGTGAACGATGAGCGATGAAGGCCACGATTAAGCAAGGGCAGAGCATTAAGTTCGCTTAAAATGCTCTGCCGAACAAAAGCGGGCTCAACCGAAGGTCAACGATGAGTGTCAGACGCCACTGAATGCCACGCCGTCAAACACGAGAGAGGGTATAAGCATACGCTCATAAGGGTCGGCATCGTTGCTGACAGCAACAAGATGTTGCCAGAGGGTGAACATATTTCCTGTGATGTTCATACCGCTGACGGGTTGCACGATGATCCCGTTCTCATAAAGGAATCCCTCTATGCCATAGGAGAAATCGCCGGTTGTGGGATTGCAATTGCCACCGTTGAAGTCTGTGACAAGTATACAGCGTTCCTGGCCTCTCAAAAGTTCGGGAAGCGACAGAGTGCCTGGGGTCAGGTAACAATGATGTATGCCCGTGGTGGTGGGAGGAAGTTGAAGGCGTACCGATGAAGGGGTATCGATAAACCAAGTGCGAAGTACACCATGATCGAAGAGAATGCGACGCTGAGTGGCCACACCGTCGTAGTCGAAATAAGAAGTGCCACGCTTTCCGGGAACATGAGGATCATCAACAAGATGCAACAAGTGGCTACCCACCTGCTTATCCATAAAGCCTTCGAGGAAAGAGAGGTGTTGCTGAAGCATGTTTCCATTCATCGCAGCCAGTAACGGCTGTAAGAGATGATCGGCCACAGGGCTCTCTACTACCATCGTATAGTTGCCACAAGGTGCTGGGCGTTGCCCCACCTTCCTCAGCGTGCGCTCCAAGGCCGTCTTGCCAATACCGCTCTGTGGCATCTCGTTGAAGAACAATCGCGTCTGGCCCCACCCATCCATCGGGCGGGCTTCCCCCTCACCACGCACACTCACGATATCGCTCAACATACATCGGGTGCTCTGCTCCTCACCCTTAAAGCCATTGCTGATAAGAAAAACGGCGTGATGGATATTGTCGCTATAACGGGTCTCTGCACTGACAAGCAACGGATGATGCGCATCCAAAACCTCATGATGCGAGACCTGAGCCAGTTGCAACTTGGAAGAGGTGGACAGCGTAGGCATAGAAGCATCGTAATTGAGCAAGTCGGCTCCCCCACCCTTATAGTATCTCTCCGGATCGGCCAGACGACGAGCCTCATCGGGCACCAACAGGCGTGTGGTCTCCACGGCACGCCGCACAAAGCGATGAAGAGAGTCGGTGTCCAACTCGTTGGTATAGAAGAAACCTTGTCGGCCCTCGAGGAAGATATTGAGTGCCGCAGCATGTGTCTCACTACGCTGAAGTTTGTCTATCTCACCACCGATAAGGGTTATATCCTCGGATATATTGCTAAGCCATACCACGGAGGCGTCGTTGCAACCCGCCTCGTGCAACATCTGCATGATTATTTCGCAATCCATTTGGTGTCTTTTATTCTTTTGTGACAGAACAATAGAAACATCAACCCACAATAAGTTTGTCAACAAGAACCGTGGGCAATCCTTGTGACACGGGAACTTGCTGTCCTGCCTTTCCACACAAACCAGCAGCATGATCCACCACCATATTGTCGGCAACCATAGAGATAGATGCCAATGCACGCGGTCCATTGCCTATGATATTGAGATCGCGCACAGGTTGTGTGAGCTTGCCATCCTCAATGAGAAATCCGGTCTTCATGTAGAATGTAAAGTCGCCTGCACCTATCTGCACCTGACCGTTGGTGAACGACTGAGCATAGATGCCCCGCTTCACACTGCGGATGATATCCTCCTCCTTCGCCTCGCCAGCCAACATATATGTGCTACGCATACGAGGCACGGGAGCATGACGGAAACTCTGACGGCGCCCGTTGCCCGTCGGGGCCACACCATAATGGTGGGCAGAGATACGATCGTGCAGATAACTCACGAGTCGGCCCTCACTCACGAGCGTGGTACACTGTGAAGGCACACCCTCATCATCGAAGTTCTGGGCACCGGCATCAGCCACCAGCGTACCGTCGTCCACAATCGATATAGAGGGGTGGCATATCTGTTGTCCCATCTGGTCAGAGAAGATGCTGGTATTTTGGCGATTGAAGTCGGCCTCAAAGGCATGGCCGATAGCCTCATGCAAGAGGATGCCACTGGCTCCTGCCGCCATCACTACGGGCATTTCTCCACCTTCGGGGCGAATGGCCAAGAACAAGTGACTGGCCTGCGAGATAGCCTCGCGAGACAAACTGTCGATCAGCGCATCGTCCAGAAACTCTGCACCCTTTCTCAACTGACGCGAGGCAAAACCCGACTCTGTCTTACCATCCTGCTGCATGACAACAGACAAACGAAGCGAAGTAAGCGGACGCACATCGAGTACATTTACACCTTGGGTGTTGGCTATCTGGATGCGCGAATTGTCTATCGTAAGTGAGGCACGAACCTTCACAACACGCTCGTCGAGCGAAAGCACAGCCTCCTCCAGACGCTTGAGATAAGCAGCACGCTTTGTGACGCTATAATCGTTCCAAGGCACCAAGACGGGATAGAGCGTATGAGGCAGACTATCTTGAAGCGAAGGAACCTCATAAGCGGGAGTCACAGCTTGGTGCGACCCTAATGTGGCATCGGCTATACAAGCGGCGCTGGCTGCAGCACGGAGCAGATCTTCCGGCTGATGGCTCATCACAAAAGAGTAGCCTGTCTTTTCACCACAGAGCACACGCACACCTACACCGCTCAACAAGGAGAGAGTGGCCTGACTCACCTGTCCATCCATCAACTGAAGGCTCTCGCTCTCTGTCTGCTCGGAATAGACCTCCGCATAATCTCCCCCACGACTCAAGGCGGTAGAGAAGACTCTGTCGAGTGTATCTTGCTCTATGATCATTCGGGGCGGAAGTGAGAACGATCACGGCGGTCATCTTCTCTACGATCTACATAGAGCTTGGGAAGGGGGTTCTCATGACCCTCATCATACTGCTTGCGATTGCGCCACACATCAATAGCCGTGTAGATGGCCTGACGGAAGGAGTTCTCGTCGGCAATACCCTTTCCTGCAATGTCGTAAGCCGTACCATGGTCGGGGCTTGTGCGAATCACAGGCAGACCTGCCGTATAGTTGACGCCATCGTCCATGGCAAGCACCTTGAAGGGAGCCAGTCCCTGGTCGTGGTACATGGCCAACACAGCATCAAAATGTTCGTAGGCACGACTGCCAAAGAAACCGTCGGCAGCATAGGGACCAAAGGTCTGTATCTTCTCCTCTTCTGCCAAGGTCATGGCAGGCACGATGATATCCTTCTCCTCCATGCCCAGCAATCCGTCGTCGCCGGCGTGAGGGTTGAGTGCCAACACAGCGATACGGGGCTGTGTGATGAGGAAGTCGCGCTTGAGGGTCTGATTGAGGATACGCAACTTCTTGAGTATAGCATCGCCCGTGATGCCACCTGCCACCTCACTGATGGGAAGATGTGTGGTGACAAGAGCCACACGCACCTCGCTGTTCATCAGTATCATCAAGGCCTCCTCGCCCTCTCCAAGGCGCTCCTGGATATACTCCGTGTGACCGGGGAAGTGGAAGGTGTCGCTCTGTATGCTGTGCTTGTTGATGGGAGCCGTTACGATGACATCGATGAAGCCCTGTTTCCAGTCCTCAACGGCAGCTTCCAGGCTCAGCAGGGCTTCCTGCCCAGCCTCAGTAGAACTTGTACCAAAATCTATCTTGTTCTCTACCTCGCTCACAACAAGCAGATTGACGCGATCGTCGCGCACCTCCTCTACATTGTCAACCACCGTATAGTTGGTCGCCAACTCACATGCCTTGCGATGATAGGCCATGGTCTTGGGGTTGCCATAGATGACAGGGGTACAGAGTTCAAGCATGATAGGGTCGGAGAAGGTCTTGAGTATCACCTCATAGCCCACTCCGTTGATATCTCCCGGCGTAATGCCTATTCTTATCTTTTCCATATTATATATATCAGTTTTCTTTAGAATCAATTTCTACTTCTCTTCGGTCTCCTTCTGCTCCTCTTCTACCTCGAGGTCGAAATCAGCCTTCTTGGTACGCTCACTGGGGAGCATCAAGGTATAGAGACTTGCCTCCAGACGGCGGATGAGACGACGCTTCATACCGTTGGGCGAATAGACAAAACCTTCTGCTACGATCACCTCATTGCGAGTGGTATCCACACGCGAAAGGCTCACGAAAGGACCGCCCATATAGTCGTTCTCCATATACCACAGACCACGAGCCTCATAGGCATACTGGCCATGCACCACCGTGGGACGGCAATCGGTATAGAGCGTGTCGGTCTTCATGAACATGCCGGGCTCCTCACCGGGAATGTTGAAGTACATCACAGAGTCGCGCTTGTGCAACACATCAAACTTATTAAATGTCTGTGGACCCTCATAAGGATAACTGTACATACAGAGATTGACGAGTCCGGCACCCATGTCGCCGGAAGTCCAGAAGAACTTCTTGCCCTTCTTCGACTTATTGATCTCCTCTGGTGCCAGGATGGTACAGTCGAAGAGTTCCTTGGTGAGTTGTGACACCAAAGGTGAATTCTTCTGGCGCATATCTACTATCTGGCGGTTCATCTCCGTCTTCACGAGGAAGTCCACGATATGCTTCTTGAACTTCTGGCAGAACACAGTAAGGGAGTCCTCACTTGGCGACTGCAAGGTCACCCAAATCTGATTCATGGCATACTTGTCGCGCATGAACTTGAGTTTGGTATAGGTATAATACTGTGGATTGATATCCACGGCAATGACATTGCGATTCAGCTTCAGGATATTGTCCAGACTATCGGGATTCCAGTGCGACACATCAAACGAATACTCCTCCTGAGGAATGCCAGGAACGGGCATGTGCAACACCGAGTCGATGAGCATCTGACCTACGGGGCGATTGCACATCTCATAATCCATCAACAAAAGCACCTCATAGGGACGACCACTGGCAGAAGGGAATACAACCTCCTTCTTACACGATGTGATGAGCATTGAGATGGTGGCACAAAGACAAAGCCACTTTAAGCCAAATTTTCTCATATCCTAAAATTTATTCGTTTGATTGCTTGTTTGAACTGTTTTGATTGGCAGTCGACAGAAGACCGCAGGCTGCAAAGATATCCTGGCCACGACTGGCACGGATGGTGGTGGTGATGCCATGGCGCGACAATTCATCGCGCATCCACTCCATCACCTGCTCCGGTGCCGGACGGAATGGCGAATCGGGAATCTCATGACAGCGTATCAGATTGACACGACACTCCATCTTACCGAGCAGGCGACAGAGTTCGCGCACATGAGCGGGAGTGTCATTGAACCCATGCATCACGGTGTACTCAAACGACAGGCGTCGCTGATGTGTCCAGTCATACTGGCGAAGCAATGACACAAACTCGGTGAGCGACCATGCCTTCTCTGCGGGTATCATATCTGCACGCTCCTCGGGAAAGGGATTGTGCAGACTCACAGCCAGATGACACTGACTCTCCTGAAGGAAACGCTCCATGCCCTTCTTCAGTCCGACGGTGCTCACAGTGATGCGCTTCGGACTCCAAGCCCAACCGTAATCAGCCTGCAGAAGTTTTGTTGCACGAAGTACATTGTCAAGATTGTCAAACGGTTCGCCTTGTCCCATGAAAACGACATTGGTGATGCGCTCACGCTCCGGCAAAGAGTACAACTGGTTGAGGATGTCGGCAGCAGTAAGATGTCCGTGAAAACCCTGACGGCCCGTCATGCAGAAACGGCATCCCATCTTGCAACCCACCTGACAAGACACACACACGGTGCCTCTGTCACCATCGGGGATGAAGACGGTCTCTACATGACCACCACATGACACAGGGAACAGGTATTTAGCCGTGCCGTCCACACTGCGCTGCACCTCAAGCGGTTCCATTCGTCCTATGGTATATGCTTCAGCCAAGGCTTCGCGTCCCTTCTTTGAGACATTCGACATTTCGTCCATTGACGCTATGCCTCGCTGATATATCCATTGAGCCATCTGCTTGGCAGTGAAAGCAGGCAATCCCACCTTCAACGCCACATCACGCAGTTCCTCAACAGTTTTCCCTAACAAGGTTTCCATACTTCCGGCAATCTTCCTTTTCTATAAATTAGCGTGCAAAGGTACAAAAATATTTGCTTCAATCCAAATGGAATACCTCCTGAATGGGAATAGTGATGGGCGAGTTGTCGGGGTTCACCTCCATGATGTCGGCCATCATATCCCACCATTTCTGGGTGATCTCATCCACGCCATTGCTGGTGTCCTGCGTGTTGGCTGCACCGTCGGCCACCTCCTGGTAGCCAAACAATATGTTTGTGTCCTTGTCCCAATAGATGCTATAGTTGCTCACACCGGCATCCTTTATCTGCTTCTTTAGTTCGGGCCACAAGGCAGCATGACGCTTTTCATATTCTTCCTCACAACCAGGTTTGAGGAACATCTTAAATGCGAATCTTTTCATCGTATCTGTAAATTGGATGCTTAATGTCTATGATTGACAGATTAACAGAACCCCGTGCCTTGCCATTTTAGCAAGGACGGGTCTTAGGCAGATTGAACACATCTTGTACTTCCTTCATAGCCTCATCGGTCATACCGTCGGGCTCACTTCCCATGGATTTTGCACACATATAGATGTTGGCAGCCTTGCAGAGCACATCGGTCTGGTCGAAGGCATCCATAATATCCTGACCTACGGCCACTGTGCCATGCTTCTCCCATAGCACTACATCGTGAGTCTTTATCTGCTCCAATGTAGCCTCTGCCAAGTCCACACTACCGGGTAAGCCGTAGGGTACTATACCAATGCCAAGAGGTGCAAATGCCAGGGTTTCAGGTATCATGGACCACAGTACACGGGTCATCTCGTCACCCTTCAGGAAGCGCTGGATATGACTCATGGCCACCAGTTCGATGGGATGTGTATGGAGTGTTGCCTTGTAGCACGAACCTGTCTCCAACAGGTAGTTTTGCAGAGCCAAGTGGCTGGGAAGTTCGCTGGTAGGTGCCACAGGCTCATCGGCTATGATCTCATAACTGCTACAGTCGTCGCAGATTCGCACGATACTACCGTTCTGCATGGGTTGCTTGGCCAGGTCACGCATACGCTTACCGGTACCCTTGCAGTAGAAATATTTGCCTTTGAGTTGAGGTAGCACCATACCTATCTGCTTTGTGGGGGCGATGGCAGGCATAGTGGCCCATGACTCATCAGCAAACTCGGTCACATTGACGGTGATATTACCACCATTACGCTCTGCCCATCCTTTTTGCCAGAGGTATCCTGTCACCTCGGCTATCTGATCTATTACGGTTTTCAAACCGCTATTTCCGTCTAATATACTCATGGTTTGATTGGATATGAATTATACATTATCTCCGTAGCGTTCCTTAGTAATCTGCTCCAGCGACTTGCCACGGGTATCGGGGCAACCCAATACGCCCACGACAAGCGAGATGAGAAGCAATACGATCATGCACCATGCGGCAAGGGTGAAACCTTCGCCATTCTCGCCGTAAATATAGGTGAAGACGAGTCCCCATATAGCCGAGAGGCCACGCACCACGAAGAACATCATGCCCTGTGCTCCGGCGCGGAACTTGGCAGGGAAGAGTTCGCTACCCCAAAGGGCATAGAATATCTGAACAGAGAGACCGCCATTGAGACCCCACAGGATAACGAATGCCCAAAGGCCTACCAGACTGTTGATGCCCGATACAACTACCACCCAAGTGGCAATGGCAAACACCAGGCCGAGGATATAGATGAGTTTGTGACTGCTACGGTCTATCAAGCGCGACAAACCCAAGGTTACGACAACCACCGTAGCCCACTGTATGCAGTTCATCCAGTTGGCATACTCATTGGTCACGCCTCCTGCCGTCTCACAGATGTGGGGTGAGAAGAAGCCCATAACGGATGCCACCAAATTCCATGTCAGATAGATGGCTGCCAGATAGATGGCACTGCGACGAGCCACCTTGTTGGACAACAGGGCAGAAAGACTCTGCATCAGGCCGGTCTTCTGTCCTTGTGCTTCTGCAGCCTGCTTCGTAGCCTCAAACTCTGCACTCTCCTCCAACTGACGCTGAAGGGTCCAAGCAATGAATGCTACCACAAAGAGAGTAAAGAATACCACGCGCGAAGAGAATACCTCGACAGTGGGATTGCCGACTGCCTCCACACCGGGCACAGCCATCTCAGGTGCAGGTGCTGTCACAAACAGACCTGCCACAGCCTCCACGATACCATAGAGATAGCCACCAGGAGCAAGAAGCATACCGAGCAGAAGAATAATCATCGGACCAAAGCCCCAAGACATCTGCGAAATGCAGATATTACGGCCACGATTGCTCACCTCCGAACTTTCAGAGATGTAGGTCCACGATGCTGGCACGCCGATACCCACGGAGATACCCGTCACGAGGAATCCTGCCAAAAGCATGGGGAAGTTGAGGGCACACATCACAATGAGCACACCCAGCATATACACGAGAAGATTGTAGGTGAAGATGAACTTACGACCGAACTTATCGGCCAGGAATCCGCCGATGATGGCACCGATGGCTGCACCCAGGGCATTAGCACTCAAGGCATTGAGCCAACCGAGGTGCATTTCTGACAGACCGAGATAGTTTTGCCAAAGGGTGATACCACTACCACCTGCTACGATAGCACCTGCATCCAGATAATTATTGAGAGATACCGCGAGGGTACTTTTCAACGAACTTTTCGCCATAATTCAATGATGAGTTATAGATGATGAATTGAAAAATACAACTTATCTCAGGCTTATGACTTCTGCCACATAATTGTCAATCTCCTTGATAAACTCGCCACCCACGGGTACATTGTTGCGCTGGCAGAATTCATCGTAGACAGCCTGCCAGGGCATAGCCTTCTGCTCCTCGAGCAGTGCCAGTACCTTGTAGCCTTCGCCTGCCAACTCGAATTTGCTGATCATATCGCGGGGCTCAAGCAGGGCACGGAGCATGCACTTCTGTGCCGAACGGCTACCGATGACATAGGCACCGATACGGTTGATGCTACCGTCGAAGAAGTCGAGACCATAGTGTACACGGTCGAGTGCGTCAGCACGAACAATCTCGCTGAAGAGTTCCTGTGTAGGATCGTCCATGATGGTCACATGGTCGCTGTCCCAGCGAACGGGTCGACTGACATGCAACATCAGTTCCTTCACGAAAGGCAGTACGGCACTCACCTTGTCGGCAGGGCTCTCTGTGGGATGATAGTGACCGGTGTCGATGGTCAGTATCTTATCGTACTGAGATGCATAGGCAGTGTAGAAGTCATGACTACCCACGGTGAAACTCTCCAGACCGATACCGAACACCTTGCCCTCGATGCAGTCCTTCATCATAGGCTGTTCCTTGGCAAATATCTCGTCGAGCGAAGCCTTCAGTGTGTTGCGGTAGAGGGCATGGTTCACACTCACGTCTTTGCATCCGTCGTGTACCCAGAGGTTCATGATACAGGGATCGCCCTGTGCCTCACCCATGGCGTTGGCGATGTCGCGACAGCGCTTGGTATGCTCTATCCAGAAATTGCGTATGCCCTCGTCAGGGTTGGCCAGAGTCAGATTGCCACTCTTGGGATGAGAGAAACTTGAAGAGTTGAAGTCGAGCAAGGTATTGTTGTCCTTTGCCCAGTCTATCCAGCTCTGGAAGTATTCCACAGTCACCTCGTCACGATCTACCACCATACCCTTGAAATCGCCATATATCTCGTGCAGGTTCAGTCGGTGACTACCGGGAATCAGACTCTTCGCCATCAAGATGTCCTGCTGAAGTTCGTCGATATTGCGAGCCGCACCGGGGAAGTCGCCCGTACTCTGAATACCGCCACTCATTGCACCAGCCTGCACCTCGAAGCCCTTGACATCGTCGGCCTGCCAGCAATGCAAACTCAAGTGGAAGTCCTGTAACTGCTGAAGCACCTTCTCTGTATCGATGCCCAGTTCTGCATAACGCTCTTTTGCCACGGCATAGGCCTGGCTCACTAATTCACTTTTCATTGTTTCCTGAATTATTCTTGGTTAGTATATTTTTTTATATTTACCTTTAACTACACTTTGAGGTTTGCCTCGTTTCCGCTTTCGCAACTCAGCATGAGTGGCGCATCACACACCACTCTGCCCTCATTGCCCGGCCATGTTCAAGTCTCAGTCCTTTGTTTTCAGTCCGACAAACTTCTCATATGCCTTGTCCCAGGTTTTGCCACGCTTAGGCTTGTAGGTCACGGTCTCCACACTGCGACCACTGATGGCACGCATGTCAGCCAGACTCTCCACATCGCCTGCAGCGCGTATCTGTACCAGCACATTGCCCAGTGCAGTACCCTCTGTCGGTCCGGCGATGACGGGCAGTCCCGTAGCATCGGCCGACATCTGCATGAGGTGCTTGTTGAGACTGCCTCCACCTATCACATGCAAGCGCTCTATGGGCACATCGCTCATCTCGCGGAGTGTCTCAATGACCTGACGGTAGCGCAATGCCAAACTGCGGAGGATGCAACGGATATAGTCGGCTGGCACCTGAGGCTCAGCCTGTCCGGTTGCCCTGCAGTATTCGCTGATGGCACGGGTCATACTTGCCGGGTGGGCAAACGACTCATGGTCGGGATAGATGAGACCGTCGAAAGTGCTCTTCTCGCAGAGCGCATTCAGTTCAGCGATATCAGCGGGCACATTTTCAAATTCCTTACGGCAGTTTTCTAAGAGCCACATACCGGTGATATTCTTGAGGAAGCGTATCGTACCGTCCAGTCCTCCCTCATTGGTGAAGTTCTCTTCACGGCTTCGCTGGGTGATGATGGGTGTGGGACTCTCGATACCCAGGAGCGACCATGTGCCACAACTCAGATAAGCATAGTGGGTATCCTTGGCAGGCACGCTTGCCACAGCAGAGGCGGTGTCGTGTCCGGCCACAGCCACTACAGGCACGGCGCCCAGTCCCACATATTGTTGCACCTGCTCCGTCAGCGTTCCGACAACAGTACCGGGTTGGGTCATGGGACCGAAATGCTTGCGTGTGAGTCCTACGAAACGGAGCAATCGCTCGTCCAGTTCACCTGTTCTGGGATCGAGCAACTGACTGGTGCTTGCCACCGTGTATTCGCATATACACTTGTCGGTGAGCAGATAGGTCAGTGCATCGGGCATGAACATCACCTTGTCGGATGCGCCGAGGGCGCTGATACGGTTGGCACGCAGTGTGTCCAACTGAAACAGACTATTGAATGGCATAAACTGTATGCCGGTTTTTTCATACAGGGCTTCTGCGTTCATATGCATCTTGCAGAAGCGCCTCACGGCTCCGTCGGTATGAGGGTCGCGATAGCAGAAAGGCTGGCCTAGCAACTGGCCGTGCTTGCCAAAAAAGGCGAAGTCGCAACCCCAGGTGTCGATACCGATACTCTCGAGCTTGATACCTTCGGTTGCCACTTTCTTCAAGGCTTTCAGTATTTCGTTGAAAAGATATGGGAGGTCCCAGAAGATATGCCCCGTCATGGGTATCTGCGGATTCTCAAAACGAGTCCAGACCTGCATATCTACGCGTTCGCCATCATATGTGGCAAGAACGGTGCGTCCACTTGTGGCGCCTAAATCCACTGCCAAATAGTTTTTCATGTCTTTGTATAATATTTAGGGTTCTACGACCACAAATATAGGGATTTTTTCGGGAAGTAGGAACAATTATTAAGAAAAAATATATAACTTTGTCGGAAAACAACAAAGATTAACGATTATGTTGCACAAAATAGACTGTTTCATTCCCTATGAGAATGAAGAGCAAATAGCAGGCACCTTGAGCCATTTGCAATCAGAACCTTTTGTAGGCAAGATACACAGACTGGAGGCATCGCCCTTCCTCACCCGTACCATTGTGGATATGGCAGAGAAGGCAGAGGCGCCTTTCGTGATGCTCTACACCAAGACATGGACGCTCGAACTGGGTTACCACGCCCTCGACCGTTGGCTTACCATCATGGAGGATAGTGGTGCCCCCTTAAGTTATGCCGATCACTATCAGATCACACCGGACGGGGAGCGCCAGCGTCTGCCTCTCATTGATTACCAGTTGGGTAGCATACGCGACGATTTTGCCATGGGTAGCGTGTTGCTCATCCGCACCGATGCCCTCAAAACCTATGCCCGTGAACATACGCAACACCTCTATCAGCATGCTGGTCTCTACGATCTCCGCCTCTACCTCAGCCGTCAGCAGTTGCCCCTACATATCAGCGAGTATCTCTACACCGAGATAGAGACGGATGTACGCAAGAGTGGCGAGAAGCAGTTCGACTATGTCGATCCCCGCAACCGCAGTCGTCAGCAGGAGATGGAGCGTGCAGCTACACGACACCTCCATAATATCAACGCCTATCTCCACCCCACGGAGTTTGACGAGGTGGTGTTTGAGGACGACGGCATCACATCGGGTATGGAGGCCAGCGTCATCATCCCCGTTCGCAACCGTGTTCGCACCATCGAGGATGCCGTGCGTAGTGCCATCACACAGAAGACAGATTTTCCCTTCAATGTCATAGTTATCGACAACGGAAGCAACGATGGCACTACCGAGGTGATGCGACGCCTTGCCGCAGAGGACGAGCATGTGGTACACATCATTCCAGAGCGCGACGACCTGGGTATCGGCGGATGCTGGAACCGTGCCATCCACGATCCACGCTGTGGCCGATTTGCCGTTCAACTCGACTCCGACGACCTCTACTCTTCACCTACCACACTGCAACAGATTATCGATAAGTTCCGCGAAGAGAAAGCGGCTATGGTGATCGGCAGTTATCGCATGACGAATTTCCAACTCGAGACGCTTCCTCCCGGCCTCATCGACCATCGTGAATGGACGGCTGCCAATGGACGCAACAATGCCTTGCGCATCAATGGCCTGGGAGCCCCCAGAGCATTCTATACACCTATCCTTCGCGACATCCAGATTCCCAACACAAGCTATGGCGAAGACTATGCTTTGGGACTGATGTTGAGCCGTCGTTATCGTATCGGTCGTATCTACGACGAACTCTATCTCTGTCGCCGATGGGAAGGCAATAGTGATGCGGCTTTGAGCACGGAGGCTGTCAATAGAAATAATCTTTACAAAGACCACTTGCGCACACAGGAGATTATGGCTCGTCAGCGCCTCAATGCGCTGTGGCAACATCGCGTCACGGCAGAGGAGGCCCAGGCCTTCCATGCCAAGGAATTGGCTCATTGGGAAGAGGCTGCACAACGCTATGCTGATCTCTCACAAGTGCAGACACGCGAATTGCTCGACAATGAGGCCAAGATGCAGGTTCAGTGGAACCCAGCACGCATCGTATCGACTGGCGCGAAGATCGACAAGCAAACCTTGATGGAGCGCCCCTGTTTCCTCTGCGATCACAATCGTCCTGCCGTACAGCATGCCTTGCCCACGGAGAAGCACTATCAACTCCTCGTCAACCCCTTCCCTATCCTACCCGAACACTTCACCATCCCCACCCGTCGTCATCAGCCTCAGACCATCTACAAGCACTTTGGCATGATGCGTCGCATGGCGTGGGACATGCCTTCACATGTCATCTTCTACAATGGTCCGCTCTGCGGTGCCTCTTGTCCTGACCACTGCCATCTACAGGCTGGTCAGCGTGGTATACTGCCCATTGAGCGCGATTGGAAGGAGTATGAGGGTCGCATGGAGAAACTGTGGCCACTGCCTGGTTCGCAGGAGGCTGAGCAGGAGGAACTGACCGGTGGCAACAAGCGCAGTGGACTCTATCTGCTGAAGTCGTGGGTATGCCCTGTCTTCGTGATACGCTCCGTGATGCTCGGTCCCGACAGTCCGCTGTGCCAGCGTCTCTACGATTCTCTTCCATGTCGTGAGGAGGAGTGGGAGCCTCGCCTCAATGTCATCTGCTGGCGCCAGAGTGTGTCGGGCGGATTGGAGGACGAACTCATCACACTCATCTTCCCTCGAAGCAAGCATCGCCCCGAGTGCTACTACAAGGATGGCGACGAGCAGTTACTCGTGAGTCCGGGGGCTTTGGATATGGGTGGACTTATCATCACACCTCGTGAGACCGACTTCCGACGCATCACGCCCGAGGTGGCAGGCAACATACTGCGAGAGGTGACGATGACCTACGACGAACTGCAACCTGTCATCGACCGCATCGTGGGCAAGGTGTCTATGGAAAAGGATGCACAGCAGGCTTCGTCCGGCTCTCACGCCTCTGCATCCGATGCCTCTGCCCCCTCCGATACGGAGCAGAGTCCTGCCACTCCCACACTCTACGAGGAAGAACCAGAGGTGAGCGTGGGTATCCTCTCCACCGAGCATCTCACCATCACGCTCAATGGCGAATACCGTGCCAAAGGCGCTACGGTAAGTGGTTTGCAGGAGGTGACCTTGGAGGATGGCAGTCTGCGCTGGCGTGATTCGCTCTACCGTGAGTTTACGATGGTTCCCGTCACATCCGAGAGCACCTTCACGCTCCACCGTGTCATCATTGGCAAGGACTTCCATTGGGAGCGCGAGGAAGAACAGACCTTCCAAGGCAAACTGCGTCTCGTGGTGGAGGAAGAGAAGATTGTGGCTATCAACATACTACCAACAGAGGATTATCTCACCAGCGTCATCAGCAGTGAGATGAAAGCGAGTTGCCCCATCGAGTACCTCAAGGCTTCGGCAGTCATCAGTCGCAGTTGGTTGCTGGCTCAGATGAAGAAGCGTCAGGAGGGTTCGGCCCACAGTTTCTTCCAGTTCAAGAAGACCGACACCGAGATACTCCGTTGGCACGACCAGGAGGAGCATACCATCTTCGATGTATGTGCCGACGACCACTGCCAGCGCTACCAGGGTGTCACTCGTGCATGGGCGCCTCAGGTGCGCGAGGCCATAGAGGCCACACGAGGTGAGATACTCACCTTCGACGGTGCCGTCTGCGACACACGCTTCGGCAAGTGCTGTGGTGGTCAGACCAATGACTTTGAGAACTGCTGGGAAAACGAGCCCAAGCCTTATCTGCGTTCTGTACGCGATCCTTATTGCAATACGCAGGATGCCCATATCCTCTCTACCGTGCTCAACGACTACGACCTCGAGACAAAGGAGTTCTATCGCTGGACAAAGGAGTACACACAACAGGAACTGCACGATATCGTCACCGAACGACTGGGTCGCGACCTCGGCCCTATCCTCTCGCTCGAGGAGGTGGAGCGTGGCCAGAGCGGTCATCTCGTTCGCCTGAAGATCGTTGGTCGTGAGCAGTCCTTCACCATTGGCAAGGAACTGGAGATTCGTCGCACGCTCTCCACCTCCCACCTCTACTCTTCGGCCTTCACAGCAGAGGCGCTCGACCTCGATGCCAACGGCATCCCACAGCGTTTTGTGCTCCATGGGGCTGGTTGGGGCCACGGTGTGGGCTTGTGCCAGATTGGTGCTGCCGTGATGGGTAGCCAGGGCTTCTCCTACGACAAGATACTCCAGCACTACTACAATGGTGCAGAGATCACCAAAGGCTATTGAGAAAGGGTATAACCATAGCACAAAGGAATCATTCCACCAGCATACACAATATACCTGTTGGGGATATTGAGTAAAAAAAAGAAAGAGCCAGCATTGCGTTGGCTCTTTCCTTTTCATTATATCACTATGTTCACTCTTTCATACCTTACATGCCTCTCTTCAGTGCATCACGAACCTCATCCACACCGGGGAAACCGATGTAGCTCTTCTGGATCTGGCCATTGGCATTCACTACCACATAGGCAGGGATACCCTGGGCCTTGAACTGATCGAGGAGAGTCTGCCACTGCTCCTGAGTCACATAGAAGTGATCACCGTGGATGTCGGGTATGGTAGTGTTCCAGGTTGCCTTGGGTGAGGTGGTACCAGTCACATAGACAAAGGCAGCCTTACCCCAAAGTTCCTCCTTCACGGGAAGCACAGTCTTCATGGCAGCCTTACAGGGACCACACCAGGTAGCCCAGAAGTCCACCAGCACGGGCTTGCCCTTGTAGCGAGCCACGATCTCCTGGAAGATACGGGGACCGGTGAGCGTGTCGCTCAGTTCCTGGATGCTGAAGGTAGTGTTCTTCTTGTTGTCCTCTATCATCTTGAGGAGGTCAGCATTCTTGGCAAGGATGATATCGTCGTAGGTGGGAAGCACCTGTGAGAGGGTTGCCTTCTGCTCATCAGTAAGGGCACGGAAGTCCTCTATCTGGCGCACGATCTGACGGGCCAGTCCCAACTCCTTAGTGCAGGCAGGAGCCTCTGCCTTACCATCGGCGAAGGACTGCAACGAACCAGGCATCTCCAGTGCCACAACGCCCAGCGAACCGTAAAGGGCAGCATTGCTCTTCATGGGGTTCATGGTTTGGTACTCGGCAAACATCTCCTTGGTCACCGTGAAGTCACCCTGTCCACCATTGGCGTATTTCATGATTCTCTCACCACCTGAAAGCATGATGCCGTACATCATCTGGTACTGTGCTGTGGCATACTCGCGGAAATCCTTACCGAGACGCTTGTCATCGTTCACCTTCTTGATGCCGTTCTGGAGCAGACTGTAGAGTTTGTTCTTATAGTCAGCGATCGACTTACCACGCATCTGGGTCAGTCCCATACCGTTGATCTCTGCGTAGAGCGCATTGGGAGCATACTCGGCACTATAGTTGGCCAGATCGTTGTTGAATGCTGCGTTGCTACCAGCAGTCTTCCAAGCTTCCTTCTTGCTCTCGCGTTGCATCATGCTGTTGTCACCGTCCAGCGTGAGGGTCTCACCCGGCACGAGCAACACGGTAGCCTTGTGCTTGTCCACGGGCATTGCACCACCTGCCGTCACCATCATCATGGCAGGACGACTGCCATCAGCAGCAGGTTTGTCCTTGACCTCGAGGGTGACTACCTGAGTGGTGCGCACATCAACCTTACACTCATATTCGCCATTGGCATTGAGAGTAACAGGGAGGCTGACAGGCATGCCACCCACTACGGGCTGGTAGCTGACGGTCATCGCTTCCACATTGTCGGCACCCTTGATGGTACCTTTCACCACGGCAGGATTCTTGCTGTAGGTCAGCAAGGGGAGGCCCTGCGCAAAAGCCATACTGCCCATGAGCCACATAGCCAGGGCAAGTCCTAAAAATTTACTCTTCTTCATTATTGATATATCCTGAATTTTGTTTGATCAATCCATCAGTTAGTCTCAGTTCGTACTCAGGTACGGGGAAATTCCATCTTGCAGGTTCCACGGCACCCATCACCTGGTCCTGCAAGGCATTGCCCGTACGCATCAGGTCGAAGCGGTGCAGACCCTCATGAGCAAGCTCACGGCGACGCTCCACGAGCACGGCATGCACGAAGTCATCAGCATCGCTGAAGTTTGCCACCGTGTAGAGCTCTGGTTTGCTACCCTCGGGATAAGCGCGCTGGTGTATGTCGTTGAGCTGTGCCAGAGCCTCATCAGAGATACGGCCTGTGCCACGCACCAGAGCTTCCGTCAAGGTCAGCTTCACCTCCGACAGACGCAGGTAGATGACATCGTCGTTGCTTGCACCGGTGTACTTCTCCGTGGTCCAGAGACTCACATTGTCGTTGGGCGAACCATGACTCAGCAGGTACGAGCGACGCACATCGGTAGAGTCGTAGAGCTCGAGCATCTCCTTGGGCACATAGTAGTAGTTCTTGCGATAATAGTACTCCAGACCGTTGGGGAAACTGGCTGTCGATATACGGCTGGGCTCTGCGAGCATCACCTCCTCGCTGTAGCCCGTGGGGTCGGGATAACCGTCGGTCTGCGAATAGACATTAGAGGGGAAGAGGTTGTTCTCATACTCCGTGTGGAGGGGAGAGAACTTATATCCGCCCTGCAAGGCCTGCTGTGCATAGCGAGCAGCGAGCCCGAGGTCTTCCTTGTTGCCCTTGTAGGTACCCTTCCACAGATACACACGGCTGAGCAGCGCCTGTGCCACGGCCTTCGTAGCCCTGATGCGCGCATTGGCAGCGGGCACGGCTGTGGGGAGGTCGGCAATGGCCAGTTCGAGGTCGGTCACGATCTGCTTCCAGCAGTCGGCATTGGTGCTTCGGGCAGCAGGTGCATCGGGATTGTAGCCACTATAGGGAGCTAGCTGGAGCACCACGCCGTCACCTTCATCGTTGCCCAGCAGAGCCTGGTCGCCATAGAGAGCCAGCAGTTGCGAGTAGACATAGGCACGGATGAATCGCGCCTCTGCGATATACTGTCGCTCGAGTGCTTCCTCAAACTGTCCGTAAGTCTCTATGCCTCGTATGATATTGTTGGCATAGTCGATGGCGTTGTAGCCCCAGTGCCAGATGTTGTAGAGCAGACCGGCATGGTCGGTACCCGTGAACTCGCTTGTCACCACATTGGTGAGGTAGGCTATATTCTCCTGCACGGCCAGGTTCTCCGTGGTGAGGTCACCGCAGAGGAAGGTGTAGCCCTGGTTGGCATAGTTGTTCTGATCCTGTGGCGCACCACTGAGAAATACATTCAGGCGTACATAGGCACCCATCAGCGCAGCCTGTGCCGTCTTCTGCTGCTTGTACACCTTCTCGTCTACATAAGTATTCTCGGGAGCATAGTCCAGCTCGCATGCCGTCAAGGCGACAGCGGCCAGCATACATATGATATTGCGTATCTTCATCTTCTTTATTTTCAAAATAAAAACACTTTGAGTTGATTACAATCCCAGTCTCACACCAAACTGATAACTACGGCTACTGGGCATGGTGCCATTGTCGTAACCGGCAGCTGTGGCACTACTACCGAAGGCACTAACCTCGGGGTCGATGCCGGAGTAGGGCGTGATGGTGAAGAGGTTGGTCACGGTCATGTAGATGCGTGCCTGGTCGAGGAACTTGGTCTTCTTGAGCAGACTTCTGGGCACACGGTATGAGAGGGTGAGGTTCTTCAGTCTCAGGTACGAGTTGTTCTCCAGGAATCGGGTGCTGGTGATACCCGTAGTATAGTCGTAGGCACCGATGATGCTGGTGTTGCGGAGCTTGGGTATGTCGGTCACCTGTCCGGGTGTCTGCCAGAGGTCGAGCACCTCAGCCGAGAGGTTGTTGGCATCCTCGGTGTAGGTGAGCAGGGTGGCGCGTGTGCTGTTCATCATACGGCATCCGAGTGCATAGGTCAGCATGAAGTCGAGTTCCCAGTTCTTCCACTCGAGGTTGTTGGTCAAACTGCCATAGAAGGTAGGCAGGGCCGTACCCATGACAAACTTGTTGGCCTGCGAGATGGCATCGTTGCTGGCAGGAGGCGTGGTGCTCACGCTGCCGTCCTTGTATATCCAGAGAGGATTGCCGGTGTCGGGATCCACCCCACCCCACTTGTGCAGATACCACTGAGCCATAGGCTGTCCCTCCTCGTAGTACTTAAACGAACTGTTGGCCTCATCGAGCTGATTGCCTTCGAAGTTGAGTTTCAGGATCTTGTTGGTGGTACGACTGAGGTTGAGTATGGTCTGCCACATGAAGTTGGCTGTGCGTATGTTGGTACTGATCACCTGGAAGTCAATACCCGTGTTCTGCATGTCAGCAATGTTCTGGTTCTCCTTTGTGTATCCGGTGTAGAGAGGCAGGTTGCTGGAGAAGAGCATGTTGGTGGTCTTCTTGTAATACCAGTCGAGTGTCACCTGTATGCGACGCTGGAGCAACTCGAGGTCGAGACCGAAGTTGTAGGTCCAGGTACGCTCCCAGTCGAGATTCTCGTTGCCGGGCTGTGACATGGTGAGGTAGTTGAGACCGCCATAGGTGGTGAGGGTGTTGAGACTGTAGGTGGCCTGTGCACCGTAGTAGCTGTTGTTGCCATCCTTGCTCGACAGACCGGCCGATGCGCGGAACTTACCCTCGTCGAGCCACTTGCCAAAGGCATTGCGCACGAAGTCCTCGTTGCTGAAACGCCAGCCCACGCTGACGCTGGGCGTAGAAAGGTAGCGATGGTTCTTGTTGTACTTCGACGAACCGTCGAGTCGGTAGGTCAGACCTGCCATGTAGCGTGAGCGGTACTGATAGTTGAAGCGAGCAAAGGCAGAGAGTAGTGCCGAGCGACGGCTGTAGGCATTCTGCACACGCTTGCGCTGTGCTGCACCCACACCCTCGAGGTCGGGACTGAAGAAGTCATCGCCTGCCACGGCATTGAAGCGCTCACGACTGGTCTCGTAACTCTGTCCTATCACGCCCTGCAAGAAGTGATAGCCCACCACCTTGTTGAGGTTGAGCGTATTGTTGATCACATATTTGTTCTGCAGGCGGGTGTTCTCCGTAGCCTGGTTGCCGGTCACACCGCTCAGCGTCTCAGGCAGCTCGCCCTTGCGTATATTGGTGAACACATTGTACATATCCATACCCACCTCTGTCTTCCAGGTGAGCCACTCGAGAGGCTTCCACTCCAGGTAGGCATTGCCTATCACACGCATATCCTCACTGTACTCATCGTTGATATAGGCCATGGCCACGGGGTTGTAGCAGTCGGCATTACCTCGTGCGTTGGGCGCATATCCATAGTAATAACTACCATCGGCGTTGTAGATGGGGAGGTTGGGCGCCTTCTTAAGGGCAGCCGCATAGATATCGTTCGACTGCAGGGCGTTGTTGTCCAACTTGGCCAGCGACACATTCAGACTCAGGAGCAGTTTTTTGCTGAGCTCGGTGTTGAGGTTGAGACGGGCATTGTAGCGCTGCATGTCTTGGTTGATCACATAAGAGTCATTGTCGGTGTACGACAGACTGAGATAGTAGTTGGTAGGACCCTTACCACCTTGCAGACCGGCCGACACATTGTTGCTCACGGCGGTGCGTGTCACGGCATCCACCCAGTTGGTATTGTGTCCGGCAGGGAAACGGCTGTTGGGATAGTAATACTGATAGAGGGTGCTGTAGTCGTCGCCCTCGAGGAGGTCGAGCTTACCCATGAGTTGGTCCACGCCGAGGGCGTAGTTGAGCGTCACCTGTGTGCGGTCCGTACGACCTTTCTTCGTGGTGATGAGGATCACACCGTTGGCACCGCGACTACCATAGATAGCGGTAGCAAAGGCATCCTTCAGGATCTCGATGCTCTCGATATCGTCGGGATTGAGGTTGGCCAGGGGATTCTTCTCAAAACTGTACTTCAGGTCCATGTTGTACTCCAGCGTACCGCCACCGGGCTTCGTACCGCCCATGCTCACGGCGGGGATGGCACCACCCGACACATCCGACTTGTTGTCGCCTCGGCCGGTACTGTAGATAGGCACACCGTCGATGACATAGAGGGGGTCGGTATCGCCCATGATACTGCTCACGCCACGGATGGTCAGCAGGTTGGCACTACCCAGCGCACCGCTACTGGTGCTCATGTACACACCGGGAGCCTTGCCCTGAAGCATCTGGTCCACGGTCTGGAACTTCACATCGTCGTCGAGCTTCACACTGCTCACCGAGCCCGTCAGGTCGCGTCGCTCCTGCTTGCTGTAACCCGTCACCACAAGGTCGGTCATGCGCACATTGGCATTGTCGAGCACCACATCGATACGGGTTCTGTTCTTCACCGTCTGCATCTTCTGGTGAAAGCCCACCAGTCGGTACACCAATGTATCACCATTCTGAGCCTCAATGGCGTAGCGACCATCCAGATCGGTACTGGTGCTGCGTGTTGCTCCTTTGATGCTCACAATGACTGCCTCAAGGGCTTGTCCCTCATTGTCCACCACATTGCCGGTGATGACTCTCTTCTGTGCCTGTATGCCGAGCGTCGCGATGCTCAGCACGAATAGTAGAAGGTATAGACGCTTGTTCATTTATTCAGAGATATGTATTGGTAAAAAGAATGTTGAGAGGCAACCGCTCGATGCGCTTCTGCCCACGGGGACTTCGACACACCGGGCGGTTGCTTCAAGTTCCCCCTTCTACGGGGAGAGGATCATTTAGAACTTGATGTTCCAGGTCTTAGTTGCATAGGTATCGGTCTCACCGGGGCAAGCGTAGTTGCCAGAAGAGATGCTGTTGTAGCCACCGAAGAAGTAAGCATAGCCCTCGTATGCTACAGCAGAAGCGAGGCGATAGCCCTCGTAACCCTCGGGAGTATCCACCTTCTCCCAGTTGATACCGTCAACCGACTTGTACACTGCGGGTACCATCTCGCGGTTGCCCTCCTCGTTCAGAGTCTCAGCACCGAAGAGGTAAGCCACCTTGCCGTCGCAAACCACCTGTGACTGGTAGAGAGCGGGAAGGTTGGTCTCCTCTGCTGTCCAAGTGGTGAGGTCCTCAGTGCTCATCACAGCGGGAGTCATGAAGTTGGGAGAGATGAAGTTGTTGAAGCCACCAGCGAGGAAGAGCTTACCATTGAGCTCGAAGAGTGAGCCACCTACATGGGTGAGGTTGAAGCTGTTGCCCTCTGCGTCGACGGGTGCGAGCTGCTCCCATGCCTTGCCATCCTCGCTCACGAGAAGCAGACGACCGGGCTGAGACATACCGTAGGTTACCATGTAACCACCCTGTGCTACGATCTTACCCTTGTAAGATACAACGCTTGAGTAGGGACTTGCAAACATATCCATCATGCTGGTGTAGTCGGTCTCACCACGCATATAGGTCAAGCCGGTAACAGCGTTGAAGGCAACACCGTCGGTGCTCTCCCATACGCGGAAGTAAACCACGGGCTCAAGACCGAACCAACCCTCGCTGACCTCAGCTTCGCCACCGAGTACATCCTTACCCATGGTGCGCATACCGCTGAATACATACAGCTTACCATTGTTCACTACGAGGCGAGCACCCTCACCACCGATCAGACCAGCCTGACCGTCAACGGTGTAGTCCACCTTGGTCCAAGCAGCACCGTCAGCGCTCTTGTACAACTCATACTTCTCTACATTCTCCTCACCGCTCTTGTCGAGAGACACTACGAGTGAGTACATCTCACCGTTGAACACGGTTGCATCGGTCCATACCACATTCTCAGCAGTACCGAAGTTAGCCTGGGCACCGTTGAGGATCACGAGCTTCTTCTTAGGCTCATCGTCAGAGCAAGAAGTCATCACGCCTGCACATACGAGTGCTACGGCTGCCATCAAAAGATTTTTGATCTTCATACCTTTTTTTGTTTTTGTTTGGGGTTAATAAATAAAACTATAATTTGGGTTTTTCAATTTTGAGGCTTTTCCTCAATTTTCAATTCTCAATTTTGAGGCTACGCCTCGAGCTTGCTCTCGCTCGGGTATAATCAAGCACGCTTGTTATCCCTCTCGCTTAATCGCAACCTTCAATTCGCAATTCGCCTTACATCATCGATGCACCCATGCTGATGCTGATGGTCTTAGCCTCGGTAGCGGACTTGCCATCCAGACAGTCCTGCACGGCCTGGCGGATCTTCTCGCCACGCACATTCTTGCGGTATATCTTGCCATCTTTGTCGATGACGATGATGAAGGGGATGCCACTGAACTGATAGGTCTCCATGGCCACCTTGCCAGCGTCGGGTGTCCAGCCCTGCTGCCATGACATGCCTTCTTCCTTCATGGCCTTCGTCCATGCCTCCTTCGTGGCGTCGATGCTCACGCTGAGGAACTCCACATTCTTCTTGTCGAAGCTTGCGTAGTACTCCTTCATGTTGGGTATCTCCTGACGGCAGGGGCCACACCAGCTTGCCCAGAAGTCCAGCACCACAACCTTGCCCTTCAGGTCGGACAACTTGCGAGCCTTGCCCTTCACATCCTGGAACTCCAGCAGGGGAGCGGGTGCACCCACCTTCATGCGCTCCAGTGCCTCCTTGCGAGCCACCACAGCTTGGCGGTAGTTGTCGGCCAGCACCTTGCTGCTGGGGTCGGCTGCAGCCAACTTGCTCAAGCCCTTCTCTATGAGTTCCTTGTCTGTGTCGTAGTCCAGTCGGCCGATAGCCACCATGATACTGGGACGGTCTGCATAGTGCTCCACGAGATACTTGCTGAAAGCCTCATCGTTGTCATTGTTGTAGGCATACAGTCCGCTGGTGATGGTGCTCTTCTTCTCCTGGTCCTCCAGCTGTGCCTGGTACACACTCTGGCTGATGGCGATCATCGTCTGGTAACTGCGATACGCCTGGTAGTTGATGAGGTTCATCAGTTCGCTGTTGCGTCCACCCTCGATATACACATAGGGAGGATTCTTGATCTTGATCTTCGCTGTATCCAGTCCGCGGAAGTCGATGCTCATGTCCTCGTCCTGAAGCCACACATCCACGTCCTGCCACTGTCCACAGTCCACGATGGCCTGTCCGGGCTTCTCCACGGGCACTTCCAACTTGTAGTTCTGCGTCTGCTTGTCCACCAGCGTCTCGGCGAGCACCTTCTTGCCCGAACCGTCGCGCTGATACACCTGCACCTTGAAGTCACCTTCGATAAACTTCACATGTCCCTTGATCGTCACCGTCTTCTGTGCCATTACAGGCATTGCGCACAATGCCATCAAGGAAGCCAATACAATTGCTATTCTTTTCATTGTTATGCTGAAAAACTTGAATTACATTATCTCGTCCAAGTACTCATAGAAAGCGGGATCCTCACCCACAACGACCTTTGCGATGTTACCCTCGGGATCCACCACGATCTTGGTGGGATAGCCCTCGATGGCATAGGTCTCAGTCAGACCGCTATCCTTGGGGTTGTACACATGGAGCCAGGGTATCTCATACTCTTCCACTGCCTTGCGCCAAGCCTCGTCGCTGTCGTTGCAGTCGATGCCCAGTATCTCCATCTTGCCGGCATACTTGGCATAAGCCTCCTTCATCTCGGGTATACCCTTGATGCACCATCCGCACCATGAGCCCCAGAAGTCCAATACCACATACTTGCCACGCAGAGAAGAGAGCGACAGGCCGTTGCCGTTGATGTCGGTCAGGGTGAAGTCGGGAGCGGGCTTGCCGGGCTGTATGTTCTCCTGTGCCAGCTTCAGCTTCTCCTCATGTTCCTTCTGCTTGTTGATCATATCCTCGTAGTAGTCCAGGAAAGGCTTCAGCACACCGTTCTTCACGCTTGCGTCAGTATTCTCCAGCACCTTCTCCAGGTCGATGTTCTGTATCATGTAGGCCACCACACCAGCCTTCTTGCTGTTCTCCTTCAGGTAAGCCAGTTTTACAGAGTCCATGTCGTTCGACTTCTTCTCCCACTCCTCCATCAGCGCCATCTGTACAGCCTGTGCACTGTCGCCGGCGGCCTCGATGCGGTCGTTAGCCATCTTCACAAACTCATTCATCTCCTTGTTCAGCGGACGCAAGGCAGCGTCGGTCTCGCCCATCTCCTTGTAGAACGACGAACCGCTGTACACATAGTGCTCATCCTCATAGGTCAGCACGCACTCCTCGCCGGGCACCATCAGCACGGGCATGTAGAAGTTGGGCATACCGTCGATGCTCGACAGGATATAGGCGAACGAAGGCTCGTTGAGTTCGGCTGTGTACACAAACTTGCCATCCACCAGCGCCACCGAGTCGGTGATGGCATCATACTTGCTGTAGTCAGTGCTGTCCGTGCGCTGGATGTACAGCATGGTCATCTTCTCCTCGGGGTTGGGGGTGAAGGTCAACTTAAACTCGTTGCTGTTGCTCTTGCATGCAGCCAAGCATACAAGACCCAAAATTGCAAATAATAATTTCTTCATAACTTTTTATCTTTTAATTAGTTCACTATAATCTTTCCATTATGTCTCGCACGCCCTACATACCCACGCGCGAACATCATATATAAAATATTGTGCAAAAATACAAAAAATATCCCATTCTGCAAAGCGATTCCTTCACAAAAAAGCACACGCCACTTCCCTCCCCTCCCGTTCGGCAGTCAGGACAGGCAAAAAGCAGGCAGAGCATTAAGTTGTTTTTTTAATGCTCTGCCTGATGGAAACACGCCCCGGCAATTGAAGCCGGGAACGCGTCGAGGCCTTTGTGTATTGAGCCTGGGATGTGCCGAGGCCGTTGTGTGAGATTTTTTATAAAAAATCTGACAAAACGAGGGCACACCACAGCAGCCCTCCCGTGATTCAGGAGGGTATGATGCGATAGAGGAGCGTGTTTTGCAACACGAGGGGGCGGTGGTGGGAGAAGAAGAGGATGCCGTCGTGCGGACTGCGTATCTCCTCGAGCACACGGCCGTCGTAGGGATGCATCACACGGGCAAGGATGTCACCAGCCTTCACACTGTCGCCGGCCTGTCGCTCCCTCACATAGATGCCGGCATGGCGGGCCTTGACGGTGATGAGGTTGTCCTCGTCAACGAAGGAGGAGAGATAGCCGGGTGTGGCAACGCTATGCTCCACCACATTGACGCTGGAGAGGAAGCGCAGTACGGAGGCTACAGCCTGACGGGAGTTGGCGGGGTCGATGCTGTCGGTGTGGCCCGCATAGAGACTGAAGGCAGAGGTGTTCCATATCTGCCAGTTGTAGTTGAGCAGTGTGGTGTCGAAGGGGAGAGGCTTGCGCACCGTGACATAAGGCAGTCCGAAGAGCATGGCCGAGTCGATGTCCTCATAGCCCGTGCGTAGCATGCGCACATGAGGCACAAACTCGCCCGGCACATAAAAGGAAGCCAGTTGCAGACCATACACAAAACCTTCGAGATGCTTGAAGATGGCGGCTGCTATGCGCTGGGTGGTCCCACCCTGGTCGTAGCCGGGAAACATACGGTTGATGTCGGTGCCGTCCATAGCCCAGAAGCGCCGCCCCACATTCATGGAGAAGGGGTTGCACGAGGGGATGACGAGCACACTCTTGTTGGGGCAGAAGCGGCCCGTGGCCTCGATGTCCTGCAGTTCGTGGATGATCTGCGAACAGATATACTGCTGTTGCACCTCGTCGCCTCGCATCGGTCCGACGATGCACACGGTGTCCTCACCGCTACCAAAACGATAGCCTTCTATCTTGAAGTCGTCGCGGTAGGTCGACTTCATCTGGAAAAGTATTTCTTTCTTCATTGCGATCTTTTCTTTTTTACTTGCCAGCCTGACTGACAGTCATCACCTGCTGCAGCTCACTCTCCTCATAACGGAAGATGCGGGCCATGAGCGAACCTTCGTACACGATGGGATAGGCGCGTACGGTGAAGAGGAATCCCTCTACCGGCGACACAACATCGCTCAGCACCTCGCCCGTGAGCGGGTCGACAATCTTACCGATGGACTGGCCCTCCGAGAGGAGCACGCCCGTACGGAGGTCGGTGAGGAACACGCCCGAGCAGGCGGCATTGAGGAAGGTCACACGGTCGCCCTTGCACACGATGGGGTCGAGCAGTGGAGCCGGGTCGTCGCTCACAGTGTCATCGGCCGCTGCCTTCCACAGTCCCATGTGGTGCATGAGGTTGAAGATACCCTTGGTGAGATGCGTACACATGGCATGGTTGATGCGTTGTCCCACTCCCATCTCCACCACCAGACAGGGAGTACCTGTGGAGTTGAGCGAATGGGCCAGTGTGGCCTCGAGCACGGTGGCAGCATCGTGCACCCAGATGAAGTCCACACCGAGATGCTGTGCCTCGGGCACGAGTTGCTGTTCGTTGAGCACATTGATACGCACCTGGGGCGACTCGCGCAGATAGAGGTTGGAGGAGTGGATGTCGATCACCATGTCGGCTCCCTTCAGGTCCTCACAGATGCGGTAGGCGGCCTGCTCGGCCATGGTACCATATTCGTTGCCCGGGAAGATACGGTTCATGTCGAGGTCGAAGTTGGGTATGCCTCGCTGTAGGGTGTCGATGCCAAGTGGATTGAGGGCGGGATAGATCTCCACGATGCCATCGAGCTGGTCGATGTGCTGATTGACGAGGCGTGCCATCTCGTAGCACACCATCTGCCCTTCCAGTTCGTCGCCATGCGTACCGGTGACGATGCATATACGCTTCCTGCCCGTGCCTCCCTTGATGACATTCTTCTTCACCATGAAGTGCTCGGCCAGGGGTAGTTCGGTATTGACTATTGTCTTTATCATTGTTCGGTTGTTTGGTTATTTTTCTCGATTTTCTCGACGAATCGGGTTTTCTATTTTCGATTTCTCGAAGGCTCGATTGATCGATTATTCGAGGATTCGAAGATTCGAGGATTATACCTCCTCCACCCTGACGCTGACCACCATCTGCTCCTGGGTCACACCATGATACACGCCTCGTGCCACGGGGCAGTCGAGGGCATCGCGCCCGTGGGCCAACTTGATGTAACCGGTGGCCACGGCGGTGTCGTTGGTGGGGTCGAAGGCATACCAGCACTGTCCGTCGTGCACCTCCACCCATGCGTGGGTCTGCCCCTCGCCCATCATCAGTCCGCACACATAGCGGGCATGCATACCTGCCATACGGCACAGGGCTATCATGAGGTGGGCATAGTCCTGGCACACTCCCTTGCGCAACCTGTACACCTCGCTGGCGGAGGTGAGCATGTGGGTGGCACAGGGGGTGTACACGATGTGGCGATGCACGCTGTGGGCTATGGCAAGACTGTCGGTGAGGACATGTCCGGTGAGCGTGGGCATCAGGGTGCACATCTCCTGTGAGGGGAGGGTCTGCGCAGACTGCAGGGCATACATGGGATGGGGGTGGGCGTCGGGCAGACAGTAGACGCTGGTGTCCAGCACGCCCCGGCTCACATACTCCATACTGCCGTGAAGCAGGGAGGTGCCACCGAGCACGATGCGGTTGCCCAGACCGTCTTCCGACTCCTTGTGCCAGAATCCTTCGGAGAGACGGAGCGACTCACACCTTACACGCTGAAACACCTCCCTCGAAGGGAGGCATCTCAACAGTATGTTGTGCTGACCCACAGCAGGGGTGAAAGTCACACGCGTAGTATATTCGTAGCGAAGTTGCAAGAGTCCGAGGTATGAAGGAGAAACAAGGAAATATCCTTACTTCTTGTGCTTGTCACTCTCGTACTGTGCGTACTCTTCTATCTCGCGGTCGGCCACATGAGCCAGACCGTAGTGCTCATCGTGCTGGGAGATGTCGAGACCGATAGCTTCGGACTTCTCACTCACACGCATGGGGATGAAGTGGTCCACGAGCCAGTAGCCCACATAACTCATCACGAAGGTGTAGGCGATGACGAGCACGATGGCCAGCAGATGGTAGAGGAATACCACGAAACCTTCCCACGAACCGGCTATGAGACCTTCCTGGATGAAGATACCCGTGAGCACCGTACCGAAGATACCTCCCGTACCGTGGGTGGGGAATACATCGAGGGCATCGTCGATGCTACTCTTCTCCCTCCAGTGTACGGCACAGTTGCATATGATGGTGATGATGAAGGAGATGGTAATGGACTGTCCCACAGTGACATATCCCGCACTTGGAGTGATGGCCACCAAACCTACCACGCATCCCACGGCAGCGCCCATGGCACTGGGTTTGCGCCCACGCAGGCAGTCGAAGAAGATCCATGTCATCATAGCCACAGCCGAGGCGGTATTGGTGTTGAGGAAGGCCTTCACGGCTATGCCGTCGGCGTGCAGACTGCTACCGGCATTGAAACCGAACCAGCCCAGCCAGAGCATGGCTGCACCGAGGAGCACAAAGGGTATGTTGGCGGGCTCGGCGTTGCGGTTCTTCGTCTTGCGCTTACCCAGGAAGAGGGCTCCTGCCAAGGCTGCCACACCACTGCTGGCGTGCACCACTATACCACCGGCAAAGTCCACCACGCCCCAGTTGAGGAAGAGTCCGTCGGGGTGCCAGGTCATGTGTGCCAGGGGACAGTAGATGAAGAAAAAGAAGAACATCATAAACCACATATAGCCCGAGAAACGCACACGCTCGGCAAACGAACCGGTGATGAGCGAGGGGGTGATGATGGCAAACTTCATCTGGAAGAGGGCAAACAGGGCAAGGGGGATGGACGCACCGCCCACAAACTTACCCGTGTTCTCTGTGATATAGGTGGCTCCTCCTACCCCATCGAGCATGGGGAACGACAGGGGATTGCCTATGATGCCGAGTCCGCCTATGTCGTCGCCAAAGCAGAGGGAGAAACCGATAACCACCCACAGCACGGATATCAAGCCCATGGCGATGAACGACTGCAACATGGTGGAGATGACATTGCGCGCTCCCACCATACCTCCATAGAAGAAGCTCAAACCGGGAGTCATCATCAGCACAAAGATAGTGGCGGTGATGAGCCATGCCACATCGGCCGGGTTGATCTGACCCTCACCCGTACCAAACTCACACTCAAACGAATGCTCTGGTGCAAATGCACCCCAGATGGCGAAGACAATCATGGCCACCATCAGGATAATCCAGCGTTTCTTAATCTTTTTCATTGTTTCATCTTGTTTTTAGTTCGTCATATATTAAATCAAAATTGTATGTGAGGGATTGAAACAAAAACGAGAAGGAAACTAGAATGAACGGCGCTCAGCGTGTCGTAGACCGATGCTTCGCTCGAATGGGCAGAAGAATGAACGGAATGTTTTTTCTCTTGAACGCGAATTGAACTTATTAAACTATTTTATTATATTCCGTTTATTCCGTTTATTCTAGTTTTATTTACTTTTCATTTTCGTTCATTTCTGTTTCTTCACTTTTCACGCCCGTACCAGACTGTTGACATACTTGCATGCCTTCCATCTGAACTCCTCGTCGGCCTGCGCATACACCTCGGGGGTGAGCATGCTCTGGAGTTGCTGATCCATGCAGTCGTCCATCAGTTCGGGCCACACCTGCGCCCAGGTCTTGAGCAAGGTGTACTGCGTGGCGATGCGGTCGTAGGTGTAGGAGAAGCGGAGCATCATGTCTATCTTCTCCACCAACTGACCTATGGCGATGATGCTCAGCATGCGAGGCTCCTCTATGCGCTGTGCGGCGGAGCCACGGAAGGCCAGCATCCAGTCGGTGATGCTCTGCAGATTGGTCACATTGGCCTCGGCACTGGTGCGCAACTTCTTCATCAGCGAGATGCTCATCTCGATATACGACATCGTCTCGCTCTTGATGTCCTCACGGAGCATGATGGCATTGTCCATGGCACGGTTGAGGGAGGAGAGCACCGAACTGGGATTGCTCTCGTCGTACATCATGCCCAGCGTAAACTCGCCCGTGGTGGAATAGCTGTCCATGGCGTCGAGCTTCTTCCAGAACGCCTCATAGTCGCCCGGCTCGCCGTCGATCATCTTATCATTGACACGGCGCAACAGGTGAAGCGTCATATACACCCTCTCTACATATCTTCCCAACCAAAACAGACGGTTGGCCTTGTTTGCATTTATTATCATAAAGCCCTACCCCCGCCTCCCCCGAACGCTACGCTGGGGGAGGAGCTCCATTTGCTAATGGGGGCCTATGGAATGTTTGTACTATTGATCTTTGTCAGGGATTGAAACAAAAACGAGAAGGAGACTAGAATGAACGGAATGTTTTTTCTCTTGAACGCGAATTGAACTTATTTAACTATTTTATTATATTCCGTTTATTCCGTTCATTCTAGTTTTTTATTAATCATTTTCGTTCATTTTCGTTCATTTTTGTTTCACCTTATTCCGTTCATTTTTGTTTCTTACTTCTCCATCACCCAGGTGTCCTTGAATCCACCGCCCTGGCTGGAGTTGACCACGAACGAATCGGGATTGCGCGAAAAGCGCGTCAGTCCGCTCTTCCACACCTTCGTCTCCTTGCCCGAGATCACAAACGCACGGAGGTCGGCCTTGCGCTCCACTATCTCATCGCCCTCAAGCAGTTCGAGGTCCTTGAAGTCTATCACCTCCTGCGCTATCCAGCGTCGGGGCTCGTCCTCCACCAGCTGGCGCACCTCTGCAAGTCGCTTGGCATCCATGTCCTTGCCAAACATCACACCGTAGCCTCCGGCCTCGCTCACATCCTTGATGACCAGTTTCTCAATGTTGTCGAGCACATAGCGCTTATCATCCTCATAGTAAGGAAGATAGGTAGGAGCATTCTGCAGTATGGGTGTCTCGTGCAGATAGTATTCCACCATCTTGGGCACGAAGTAATAGATACCCTTGTCGTCGGCCACACCGTTACCTATAGCGTTGATGAGCGCCACATTGCCGGCACGGTAAGCCTGCATCACGCCCGGTATGCCGAGTAGCGACGAAGCCTCGAACACGAGCGGGTCGAGATACTCGTCGGACACACGGCGGTAGATGGCTCCCACGCGCGTCTTCTCCTTAAACATACCAGCGTAGTACACCTTGTCGTCCTCCACAAAGAGGTCACCGGGATAGGCCAGCGTGGCACCGGTCTTCTCGGCCAGGTAACTGTGTTCGAAGAAGGCCGAGTTGTAACGGCCGGGCGTGAGGATGACGCTGATGCCACCGTCCACGCACATATCCCTCATCATCTCCGCCAGCAGGGTGCTGTAGTCGCGGTTGTCGGCCACGGCGTTGTACTCGAAGGTCTTGGGCGACACCTTTCGGCAGAGCTTCCTCGCTATCATCGGATAACTCGCTCCGCTGGGTATGCGCAGGTTGTCCTCCAGCACATACCACTGTCCGTCCTTACCCTCCACGAGGTCTATTCCCGCTATGTGCGCATATACCTTATTTATAGGATCTATACCCTCACATTCAGGCATATAGCCCTTGCTCGAGTAGGCAAACTCCTCCGGCACCACGCCGTCCTTCACGATCTGCTTCTCGTGGTAGATGTCCCACAGAAACATGTTGAGCGCCTTCACCCTCTGCTTCAGTCCCGCCTCGAGATAGTCCCAGTCCTTCTTGGGGATAACACGAGGCACGGAGTCAAAAGGGAACAACTGCTCATTGAACACGCCGTGCTTGTACACACCGAAGCGAACTCCAAAACGCTCCATCCATTTGTTGACCGCATCTCTGCTGTCTATCAAATCACGCAAGTTAATGTACGCCATTTCTCTTTCTGATAAAATTGTCGTTGGTTAGTCTAATACACTATCATTCTGCTATTAAAATCACTGCAAAGGTAATCAAAAAGATAGTTACCTCCAAATATTATTGCGCTTTTTGTTATATTTTAGCAAAATTATATATCATTTTGCCAATAATAATTATAATAATGTATCAAAATGACACCCATTCCCCCTTAAAAGCATGATTATGAACACGGATCCGCAAGATAGGGATTGAAACAAAAACGAGAAGGAAACTAGAATGAACGGAATGTTTTTTCTCTTGAACGCGAATTGAACTTATTAAACTATTTTATTATATTCTATTTATTCCGTTTATTCTAGTTTTTATTAATTTTCAATTTTCAATTCTCAATTTTCAATTCTCAATATATTTCCCTACCTTTGCACAAAATTTGAACAAAAGCAATGAGAAAGACCCTTTTGCTGCTCCTGTCGATGCTGTCGTGCACCATCGCCCTCGCCCAGACGAAGGCGGTGGAGGGATGCGTCATCGACGACGCCACGGGAGAGCGACTGCCTTATGTGAGGATAGAATGCCAGGAGAGTAGCAAGGTGGCCATGGCCAACAGCGAGGGCGAGTTTGCCCTGCAGGCCGATGCGAGCGAGATGCTGTGCTTCAGTTTCGTGGGCTACGAGAAATGCTCCGTCAAGGCCAGCGAACTGACGGACTCTGTGCGCCTCAAACCGTGGGACAACACGCTGGGCGAACTGACCGTGATGCCCGGCGATGTACTGTTGATGAAGGTCAACAAACTGCTGAAGAAGGAGCACGCCAAGTACAAGAAGGAGGAGGCGCAGTACTTCATGCGCATGATCACCTACTACGACGAGGAGCAGGAACTCACCGAGGCTTTCATGACGGCTCGCTCCATGGGTCACCTGCGCGAGCCAAGGGTGGTGAAGGGACGCTACGGCCACAGCAACCGCCAAGAAGAAGGCCAACTGGATGACATCAGCGCGATGAACTTCCACCATATCATGGAGGTCGGTCCGTGGTTGAGGCAGTCGAAGTTCTGGGACAGCACCATCACTCCCCTGCAACAGTATCAGACAAAGGCCACCCTGCGCGACCACTACGATGTCACCGTGCAGACTCTGAGGGACAGCGCGGGCAAGCAGTACTACCTGTTCCGCATCAAGCGGACGAAGTCCATGGAGGAGTCGAGCATCGTCTTCGGCAAACTCTATGTGGACGCCACCACCTTCCAGCCCCTGCGCTTCGACGGACTGGTAGAGACCCTGATGCTGGAGGTAGGTCACGCCAAAGGCATCTCCTCATCGGCCATAAATGTGATGCACATCAATATGGGATTCGACCACAGCAAGGGCTACACGGAGGTTGCCAGCATGGCTTGCGACATGTACAGCCGTGGACTCGGATTCCGTGCCCTGGGCATCCTCCTCAAAGTGGACGACATCGACCTCGGCACGACATCTACCGACGACCCCACGAAGAAGAGCGCCAGCAAGGGCAAGCGCCTCAACGACAACCTGTTGAGCACCATCAACACCGCCGGATACGACGACCAACTGTGGGAGAGAACCAACATCATCAAGCGCACCGCAGACGAGACGAAAGCCCTGGGCATCAACACCGACAATGTCTACAGTGGCGACGCCTATCAGGTCCATGCCATAAAATGGCTTCGCATCACCCATTTCAAGAGCTCCCTTTTACACAACACGTGGAAGCAGGTCGGCGAAAATAGTGCAAAATTCATAATGCTCAAATGAGGTAACATCACCCTTTTTTACAGCCGTGCCTGTGTCAAAACCCGGTACAGTCTCCTTTTCATCCCCCTTTGCTCGCCTTGTCAGACGATGGCTGGCATGCCCCTTTTCTTTTCACCTCATCTCTCTATCAAAGACGAGGGAGAGTGCAACATGTTCCTCAGGATGATAAATCCGGTTGGGAATCAATGTAAGGGATCGAAAAAAAACACATAAAGTATTTTTACCTACATCTACATGGTGCCACGGTTATCGTACTGATATTCTGCAACTTACATATATGTAGGCAAAATTTCACCTACATGGTTGCATATTCCGCTTCCGTAAGACAACAAATATCTGCATGGTTGCGCTTGCATACTTATCATCATGCCTGCGACTTACTTTGCCGTCAGTTGGTGGTAAAGCCATGCATAAGCATCCCTGCGCCGTGTCATACGCATGGCATCATCTACCAAGCCAATGTTGGTAGGTGGAGTCACCACTATGACAGGGAGAACAAGAACTTGAATAAGGTATTAAGGAACCTTGCACAGACTATAAGGGAAACGGTGTGATAATGGTATTAAAATGGTGTTAGAGTGGCGTTAAAATGGCGTTTTAGTGGTGTAAAAATGGTGTTAAATATTTATCTAATTTACTAATCCCCAAGCTTTTACACAGGTTTTATGGTATTAAATGCAAACATGTCTATTTAAAGTAGCAATAACATGAAGTTAGAGGACAATACACTTTGGCTTACACAAGCGTTGATGTGCGAACTTTATCAGACCGGCAAATCAAAAATCAGCGAGCATATAGCATATATTTGAGGGAAGCGGGCTACAGAAAGGCGGCATCAATTGTGAATTGTGAATTATATATTTGTACATTTGCAGGCGAAAGTGAGAAAAAGAGGGGGAAGGGTTTGGCAAGTACCTTATTTTGATGTACTTTTGCTGTCGGAAACTCATAAATACTGTGAATGGCTATGCGCAAACATCTGACTTACATACTTTCGGCTCTGCTCCTCATAGGGGTTGTTGCAACGGTGATACCGGGATGTAATAGTGACAACGACACGGAACGACAGCCCACCATCGAACGAATCAGAGAGAGGGGGGTGCTTCTGGCTGGAACAACTGGCGACTATCATCCTCTCACTGTCCTAGAGGCTGACGGGAGCTACACGGGATTTGGCATCGAGATGGCAGAGGCTATAGCAAAGGACCTGGGGGTGGACATCAGGTTCATCCCAACCTCATGGCCTACGCTTACTGAGGATGTGCTGGAGGATCCGCAGAAGTTCGACCTGGCCATAGGTGGCATCACAATAACGGAGAAGCGCCTGGAAACGATGCTGATGAGCGACGGTTATCTGGCCAACGGAAAGACCATACTGTGCCGGAAGGCTGATGCTGACAAGTATAAGTCGCTGGAGGACATAGACAAACCTGAAGTCAGGGTGATGGTGAACCCGGGTGGAACCAACGAACTGCTCGCCAAGGAGAAGCTGACGCATGCCACAATCCTTGTGCACGAGAGCAACCTGGAGATACCGCGCCTGATAGCCGAGGGGGTGGCAGACATCATGATAACGGAGATAACAGAGGCTCCCTACTATACGAGCATCGACGACCGCCTGTCTGCACCGCTCATAGACAAGCCCTTCACCAACGGACACATCGGTGTGCTTATGCGCAAGGGGCAGGAGGACCTCCTGAAGGCTGTCAACCGCACCATAGAACGCATGAAGGCCGACGGATCACTGAAGAGGCTGCATGAGAAGTACGGGTTTGCGAATTGAAGGTTGCGATTAAGCGAGTGCAGAGTCAAGCTTGCTTGAACTATGTCGAGCGTGAGCAAGCTCGAGGCGTAGCCTCAAAATTGAAAATTGAAAAATACTTGAAAAACTTACAAGGACAACGGAGATGAAGACGGGACTGGTACTGGAAGGAGGTGGACTGCGTGAGATGTTTACAGCGGGCATACTGGATGTGATGATGGAGCGTGGCATACGCTTCGACGGCATCATCGGGGTGAGCGCGGGGGCTACATTTGGGTGTAACTACAAGTCGCACCAGCCGGGACGATCGCTACGCTACAACAAGCAGATGGCGGACAACTGGCGCTTCTGCTCGGTGCGCTCGCTACTGACCACGGGCGACCTCGTGGGGGCGGAGTTTGCCTACCATACCTTGCCCACGGAGATTGACATCTTCGACAATGAGGCGTTCATGGCCGACCCTACGGAGTTTTGCATCGTGTGTACGGATGCACTGACGGGGAAGCCGATATACAAACGCATAGACAACTTTGACTACGAGGGACTGGAATGGCTACGCGCCACGGCCTCGCTACCCATAGTGAGCCGACCGGTGGAGGTGGGCGGACAGGTGATGCTGGACGGGGGAATAGTGGACAGCATACCGCTCCAATACTGGCAGAGCCAGGGCTATGAGCGTAATATCGTGATACTGACGCAACCTGCGGGATTTACGAAAAAACCTACCAAACTGATGCCTCTCTTCCATCTCTTCGTGAGACGATACCCGGCCATCATCAAGGCTATGGCACGCCGACACGAGATGTACAATGCCGAACTGGCTTACATCGCGCAGGAACAGCAGAAGGGCAACACGCTGGTGCTCTGTCCGGACCTGCCTCTGGGCATCGGGCGCACGGAGATGAATCCGGAGAAGATGCAACAGGTGTACGACCAGGGACTGGCGTATGCCAAGTTGCACATGGAGGAGATTGAGAGGTTCGTTCGAGGCGGGGAGCGATGAGCGATGAGCGATGAGCGGGGAGCGATGAGCGGGGAGCGGGGAGAGATGAGCGGGGAGCGATGAGCGATGAGCGGGGAGAGATGAGCGATGAGCGGGGAGCGATGAGCGGGGAGCGGGTTCGAAGGGGGGCCTCAATAGAGAAATGTATTATTTAACCAAAATCCTTTGGGGAGCGTCACTTTGCCGTGAAACTGGTGACGCTGGTCTTGGCACTTGACTGACCTCCTATGTATAGGCCATGGAAGGCATCGGTGGGCTGTGTGGGAGCCGTGGTGGAATACTTGATGCTATACTGGGCACCCTTGGTCATGCCTGTGGCTGTGATGAGGGAGCACGAGCTGCTTACATTGCCCTCAAAACTGTAGGTGACGAGGGGTGTGCCGGCAGAATCGAACAGGGTGTAGTAGCGACCGGCCTGATAGCTGATGGAGGAGGTGAGGAAGGCATAGCCCTGAACGGCACCGGAGAGCGTGCTACTGCTTGATCCGCCACCACCCTGATTGCCTCCGGCGCTGATGGCGATGCCGTGACCCTTGATCTGAATGTAGGAATTGCCATCGCAGTCGAAACCCATCTCGGCACCACCGCGTGTGGTGTAGGTGAGCACATGGCCATCACCTATCACTATGGCACCAGTGCGACCATAGTTGGAGTCGACGGCATCGTTGTCGGTGGAGTAGCAAACGGTGGTACCACCGCTGAAGGTGATGGTGCCACTGCAGTTGATGGCATCGTCGCTTGCCTTGACATAATGACGGCCACCGGCTATCTCAATGCTCTTCTTGGACTCTATGCCCTCTGCTCCGCTGGAGAGCGTGGTGATGGTGGACTCACCGCCATAGAGGATGATGGCTCCCAATGCCTTGATGGCCTTGGCCGACGAACCGCTCGTCTCACCACCACTGCCAGGACCACCCGGACGGAAACCGTCGCCTGGCCGGCCTGCCGGAGAGGTGGTGGCAGACTGCGAGGAGGAGGGGACCTTGTTGGCCGACGAACTGCCTCCCGTGGTGGAGGCCACGAGCGTGGGACCGGTGGCCGACTGCTTGTCGCCTATGGTGAGAGTGCCGTCGCTCTTCACACACTTACCGCCGACTCCGGTGGCAGAGAGATGGATGTTGCCCGAAAGGAGAAGGACGGCCTTGTCGGCACTGATGCACTTGGCCGTCTGCGTGTCGCTACCCTCTGTGAGCACAGCACCGGAATTGGCAATGGTGACTTCGCCTGCAAGGATCTGTACACTGCCGTCGGCCTTCATGCCCTTGCTACCTGCACCGGACATGGTGATGTGGCAAAGGGACGAACCCTTCTCCTCGCTGACGGTGAGGTCGGAGTCGGCCTTCATACCTGCTACATCGCTCCCCGCACAGACGATGTGGAACGAACCTCCCTCGATGCATAGCGAACCGTCGGGATAGGCTTCCTCATAGACTTCGTTGCCGGAGAGTTCGGCCTGTATGCCATCGCCTGCCACATCCTTGATATTCACTTCGTAGCCTCCTGCCAGGAAATACTGCTGGCAGTGGATGCCGTCGGCCTTTGCACCGAGGATATTGATGATGCCCGAGGCTTTCTTCAGTTGGATATACTCCTTGGCACTTATGGCATGGCGGGTGTTGCCCGTGACATTGAGCGTGCCGGCCTTGTCTATCTCCAGATGTCCCTTGCAGTAGAGTGTGGCTTTCCAGTCGCCTCCCGTACCATCGGAGAGTGTATTGACGGTGCCTTTCTTCAGCTGGAGAGCCACACGCTTGCCACACTGAAGGTCGATGGCCGGACCGTGGGGGTTGGTGAGACTGACGCCATCGAGCACAATGGTGGACTTATAACTGGCATTGTAGAGAAAGGATCCGCTGGCTGACTCACCGGTGAGACTGAAGGTGAGTTCGGAGTCGGTATTGTCATTGTTGACCGTGACATCGGCACCGCTGACACTCACCGATACGCCTTGCAGGAGATAGGGATTGACCACGGTGGCAGAAGACGAGCTGTAGGTGACGCTGAAGGCTTCGGGTGCGTCCTCATAGCCCATGGCTACGACATCCGAACGGTCGATGGTGACCGAGCGGTCTCCGCTCACGAGGGTGAACTGCGAGAGATCGTCGCTGAAGGTGAGTTGGTCGATGGCGGTGACGAGGGCATAATCCTTACTGCCATCGAGATGCTGAATCATGAGTGACTTCTGCGCCCATGCGGCAACTGCCGTGAGGGAGAGAAAGAGGGAGAAGAGGATGCGATGCTTCATTTTATTACCTTACGAGTGTCCTTACCTGACTTGATGATGATAACGGGGGCATGGCTACCCGACTTGCCACTGGTGCGCACGCCGTCGATGCGAAAAAGACTGACAGGCAACTTGGCATCTGCGGGAGAGGCAATGCGTGTGACTGAAGACGAATCGGATATCTCGCCAAACTGCATGGATCTGATGTCGTCGATGACGAAGGTACGCGTGTTGCCATTGCGCAAGGCAATGTGCATCTCCGTAGCGGTGTAGTTCACCTTGCTGATATCTGCCAAGGAGATGCTCTGCTCTGCCACCTGGGTCTTGATGAGAAGGGCGGGTATGCCATCGGCCATGCAGGGCACTACGAGCGCCATGGCCAAGAGGGGGATGATATGTTTCTTCATTCGTAAATAAAATATTATTGGTGTTTCATCTTGGCAGGCTTCCCGGCTCCCATGGCACGCTGGTGCAACTTCCGCTGGATATCCTCCTCTACTTCATAGAAGGCAACCAACTGCTTGTCGGTCAGGACCTCGCCAAACTTCTCCAGATACGACAGACGCAACTCCTGCATGAGGTGCTGAGCCTCCAGGCGATGCTTGATGTCCTTCACCCTCTCGGCATCGTTTCGCTCCGACTTGTGCTTGGGTGGCAGAGCCTTGCCATCCTTGCTGGAAGGCATGTCTGGGCGTTTGGGCTTGCCTGCCTCGGGTGAGTGCATCTTGGGCTGGGCAGACTTGGGACTGAGCGCGTGGAGTTCACTGCAATACTGCTCATAGATGGGGGCAAACTTCTCCTTGACCTCATCGGAGAGATTGAGACGGTAGCAGACCTCTGCCAGACGGGCCTGGAAAAGGCGTTTATCAAAATCCCTCGTGCCACGCTCTTGGGCAAAGGTTTTGCCAAAAGCCGACAGCAACAGGAACAAAAGTATGATTTTCTTCATATGATTTATTTTAACATTATCAGGAAGGATATGGAATGGGCGTCATTTTTCTATCTTCAGAGGTCCCACTCCCAGTCGCTTGCCAGCATCTCCTCGTCACAGTAGTCCTTGAGAAGCACGAGATCTTCATCCGACATGTTGTCGAGAAATGTGTCGAGGGGAGGTTGTTGGTCCTCATGCTGATGGAGCATCAGCCATCCGGCACCACCTACTGTGAGAAGGACGGCAAGCATCGCGACAATCCGTAGCGGAGACCGGCGGGCAACCGCGGGGCGACCAGCATGCAAGGCCGACTCGGTGGAGAGCGCGAGCAACTGTGGCACATAGTCCTTCTCTTCACGGAAGGGCATTTTCTTTCCTATCTCTTCTATTGTCATAGCGTATGATTTTTGAGGTATTCTTCTATCTTTGTTCTGGCATAGTGGTAGTTGACCTTCAGCGTGCCTACCTTCTTGCCTGTGACATGGGCGATATCGTCGTAACTCATATCGTCGAAATAGCGCATATTGAAGACCAATCGCTGTTGGGTGGGGAGCCTGAGGAGGGCTTCCTGAAGCAGATACTCGGGACTGGCCTCCTGGGTGTCGTTCTCGGCGTGCAACTTATCCAACAGTTCGGGACGGAGAGCATCGATGCTCTGAAAGATATGAGTGTGGCTACGCAAGAGTTGCAAGGCCTCGTTGGTGGCTATCCTATAGACCCACGACCTCAACTGGTCGGCATCGCCGGCAAAACGGTCGATGTGGCGATAGATGAGCAATGCACTGTCCTGCAGTACATCCTGCGCATCCTCATGCCCTATCACTATACGACGGATATGCCAGTACAACTTTTCGCCATACTGCTCCATAAGCATGCGGAAACCTTGCTCACGGTTGCTCGGTTGCCGTAGTGCACGCAGGATTGTCGTATCGTCGATCGCTAATGCCATTGGTATGGAGGAAACCCCCTAAACACACCGCCAGGGGCGACATGTCAGGGGGAAACACATCTCTGAGTGAAGGGATAAATTACTCTACATCTGACCTTTATGGCCCTTGCCTCCTGCTGGACGCTGACCCTTGCCCCCTGCGGGACGCTGACCCTTGTCGCCACGAGGACCCTTGGCATCGGGCATACCCATGCCCTTCATGCCACCACGCTTCTCCTTGACTCCGTCGGTGGGCATAGCCATGCTACCACCCTTCTTGGGCTTAGGACGATCGGCGCCCGACATGCCTGAAGTGGGACGATGCGAGGGACGCTCGGGTCTCTGCGCCTGAACAGCAGTTGCGAATGTTGCACTCAGGAAGAGTGCCATCAAACCAGTCTTCAAATTGTTCATCTGCTTAACATTTTAATGGTTAGACATTCATGTAGCCTTGGAGCCACATGGAAGACTGCCAACAGGGGCCCTCTGAATGGCGTGTCTCTAATATAGAGATGCAAGAAGTAAGGAAAGGTTAAAAAAAGGGGGGCGGATGTGGTTAGTTTATTTTAACCAATCAGTTTACTCCAGACGATAGAGGGCGATGTTTTCGGCACGAAACTCCTGCGTGGCACTACCCGTGCTGAGGTCGGCCTGGAAACCGACATAGACATCCATGTCCTTGGGGATGCTGACCCACAGACCGTACAACTTGCCATCGGTGCCTGCCTTGCCTATGCTGTAGTGAGCCAGGCTCTTGGAGGGGATGTCGGGCGTGTCGCAGAGTTGGGCTGACACGAACATATAGGCTTCGGAGAGGCTGTAGGCTACCTGATAGGTGGCGCCGAAGAAGTAGCGTCCCTTCTGCAACCTGACCTTACGATAGATGCGGGCATTGCGGAGATGGCCACCCTGCTGGCTGTCGCGGTCGTTCCACACGCCGAGCATGAGCGACTCCTTGCCCGTGTGCATGTCGAGACCTTGCTTCACACCGTCGGCACCGTTGGGGATGGAGAAGTTGTCCACGCTCCAATGGGCGGGCTTGCCAAAACGCAAACTGCCACCCTCAGCACGCTCAAAGCGGTTGGGCTGAACGAGGAGAGAGGCGGTGAGGTCGCTGGCGTATGCCCCACCCCACTGACCTTCACGGTTCTTGCCATTGGCCACGAAGTCCTGATAGGCCTCGGTGAGTGCCTCCAGGGCAAGTTGCTCGGAGCTTATCTTCTTGGCCTGCTTCACAGCCTTGGACAGTTGGTCGATCTTGAGGGTGTTGTAGGTACCGGAATTGCCTACGCTACTCTGCTTGCGAGCCTGACGAAGCATGAGGTCGAGGTCGGCCGTGATCATCTTGAGTTTGTCGGCATCGCTCATCTGACCCTCCTTGAAGGAGATGCGGAAGGCGGGTGCTATCTCATTGGGATGGGTGGCTGGCACATCGATGACAAGACCACTGGCTCCCTGACGGAAGGGCACCTCGCCATAGCCGAGCAGATAGACGCTCGACACCTGACCGCAGTAGGATTGGGCCAAAGGGGAGAAGGCCTTGAAGGTGTACTCGCCTGCCTCGGGCCATACCATGATGGTGGCGTAGATATCGCTTCCCTTGGTGACATAGCGCACCTCCTGACTGGTGTAACTCTGACCTTCGTTGAAGCCCTGATCCTTCATGGCATTGGTGGCCTCGGTGAGAGGTCCCTCACCAAAGCAGGCTTTCCAGTAACGGGTGCCGTAGATGCTCTCGCCATTGATCTTCATCCAAGCCTCGATGTCGTCGAGGATGCGGGCTTCCTTCTCATCGTAGGTACCATCACCCTTGAGGGGAACGGAGAGGAGGAGGTTGCCATTCTTGCTGACGATATCCACAAGCATACGGATGACGGTGGATGCGCTCTTGTATGCGCCACGCTTGTAGTCGGGGATGCTATAGTGCCAACCGCCGATGCAGGTACAGGTCTGCCAGTAGATGTCGCGAGGACGGTCGGGTATGCCTCGCTCCACATCCCAGAGCATGCACTCCTTCTGCAGATCGGGCAGTATCTTACCCATCACCACGACACTGGGGTCGCCCCCGCCGTTGAGGTTGGACATGTGGTTGTAGTAGTAGGCCAGGAAGTCCTGTCCCCACTGGTTGTCGCACCCGTAGAAGGGGAGCACGGTGTCGTCGAAATAGATCATGTCGGGATGCAGGGCGTTAACCATCTGGCGACAACGGTTCTGCAACTTGGTGCGGTAGGCTTCATCGGGGATGCTCGCTCCATTGTTCCACTCCCACTGACTGTGTATGCGACCCTTGTCCTGCCAACCTGTGGAGGGATTGTCGTGGGCCTGCGCATAGAGTTCGTTGGGGTCGTAGCCTTCCCACCACTGTCCCTTGCCATCGGCCTTGGTGAGGCGCACATCGCCATACTTACGGCCCAACTCATACCAGGTCCAAGCGTGACTGGCATGCACACTCATACCGAACTTCAGTCCTTCCTCGCGCACAGCCTCTGCCCATCCGGCACAGATGTCGCGCTTGGGACCGAGATTCACGCTGTTCCACTCCTGATAGGGAGAGTCCCAGAGGTCCATGTTGTCGTGGTGGTTGGCCAGCGCCATGAAGTACTTGCAGCCCACTGCCTTGTACTTCTTCACGATGGCCTTGGGGTCGAACTTCTCCGCCTTCCAGTCGCGTATATACTCCTTGAAACCGTACTCGGCAGGATTGTATCGGGTGGCACGGTGCTCATCGTAGGGATTGCGCGTGTCGTACATGAAACGGGCATACCAGTCACCGCTCTCTGCCTGACACTGCGGTCCCCAATGGGCCCAAAGACCGAACTTGGCATCCTTGAACCACTCGGGGCAGTCCCACTGGCGGAGCGACTCCCAATTGTTGTCGAACTTACCCTTCTCCATAGGGATGTTGGGCAACTGGGCAAAGGTGCAGAGGCTCGCCACAAGTGACACAGCGAGCAATGAAAGGCGATGCTTATTCATCATTTTCTTTGTGAGTATGGTGAGAAAAAATAAAAAGTCCCCCTAAACAGGGGGATTAGGGGGTATTTTACTTAATCACAACCTTGCGACCATCCTTGATGTAGATGCCCTTGCGAGGCATAGCTACACGCTGACCGCCGAGGGTGTAGTAAGGAGAAGAACTCTGCTCCTTGACGATGGTCTGAACGGCCGAGGCGCTGGGATCGTACTTCAGGATGACGGTTGAGGTACAGCGTTGCTGGTCGAGCGTGCCATAGGCGTCGATCTGCAGTTCGACCTCATAGGGAGCCGTAGCAGAAGACTGACGTACAATATGGATGGCGAGGTCGGTTGCCTTGCCTGCCTCGAGGTTGGCTATCTTCTGGGATGTGAAGTCCATCTTGTAGAGCTCATCGCAGGTGGTGCCATAGCAGAACTGCGTGCCCTGGTCCTGTGACTTGTCGATGACGGTGACGATGACTTCCTGGGCCTTCTGACTGGTGACCATGATCTTGGGATAGAGACCATAGACCTGACCGAACTGGGGCATGCCGGGAATCTTATCCTTTGCCTCTACATTGTAAATCTTGGTGAGGCTACCCTGATGGGCTACCTTCTGACCATCCACACTGAGGCTGATCTGCGCAAAGGAGCTGGCGCAGATGAAAAGAGAAAAGAGAATAGTGTAAAGTTTCTTCATTATTGTTTGTTTTTTTGATACCACGAATGATTACTCCTCATCTCCGATGACACTCACCTTGGTGGCCTGTATCACCTCCTTGTCGTCGTAGACAAAGGCAATGATGCTGAGATGAGAGGCATTCCAGTAGGAACGAAGAGGGATGCTATGACTTAAAGTCTGGAACACATTGGCCTGGAGGTCAACTGCCTCGCCTCCTACGCCATTGACGCTGGCACGGTAGACATGATTGTGCACATAGTCGACGATGATGTTGCCATTGTCGTTTTGCACACTGACAAGGCTGTCCTCCACAACCCAGAGCTGAAGCTGTGCCTTGTAGTTGACAGAAGGGCGCAGAACGGTGTTGACACAGATATTGCCCTCCGAACTGACCTTCGCACTGAGCGCGATGTCGAGATTAGTGGGGCGCTCCAACTCACTACGGATGGCAGAGGCCCACTCGGTATGGAGCTTGACGCCACTGACACGATTGACCACACCACTGGGATAGACAGAGATGCCGAGGTTGCCGGCATAGGTGTCGCCCTCGGGGGTCTTGAAGAAAAGGTCGCCAAAATCGCCTTCGTCGTAGGCCGAAGAACCGGCGTGGATGCTCACCGAGATGAGCGACTCACCATACTGCTCGTGCAACTTCTGAATCTCCTTGTGGGCATTGGGGCAGTTGCGACAGTCCTGACCGGTGAACTCCTCGAGGAGCACTACACGCTGTGCCTCAATCGCATCCAACTCCACATAGCGATCGCCCTCAGCAACGGGGTCGCAGGAACAGAGTATGGAAAAAATGAAAAAATGAAAGAGGGAAAGGATGGCGCTCCTTCCGTTGAATATCTTCTTCATGGGTCAATCTCGGTTAGAATGAATAGTTGTAGCTGGCCTGAACACCATAGCTGGCAGGCACCCAACGGCATACACCGCCCGAGCAATTGAAGCCGGCACGGGTACGGCCATAGCCTACCATGAGGCGATGGGCCTTGTGGGTGAAGGTGGCCGAAGCCATGTAGTAGTGCTGTTTCTTGGTGTAGGTGCCACCCACATAGGGACGGCCGTACATGTCGCTGATGGTGAACATCAGTTTGGGAAGCACGGACAGTTCGACGAGACCATACACCCAGTCGCCACTCTCATGGCCGTTGACCACATCGAGGTACTGGAGTTCGCCTCGCAAGGTGAACTTCTTGTTGATATTCCATCGGGCCTCGCCCACATAGATATTGCTCTTGATCTCACCTCCATGGCCCTCCACGATGCTCTGGTTGTACGACTGGCGCATGTACATGAGGTTGAGCTTCCACTGCTTGCCTATCTTCTGGTCGAGCTGAAGATTGACATCCTGATAATAGGGCGAACGGGACATGCAGAAATAGTCGGTGGTATAACCGTCGGTGCCAAAGGTACTGCCAAACTGCTTCTCGGATGCTTCGTACTCCAAACCACGGATGTGACTGAAATTCATCTTGAGATGAGAGGCATAGAGCTTGCCCTTCTTGGTCTTGTTCCAAGGGAAGAGGCTGTAGGCAAAACTGCCTTGGAAGGCCCATTCGCCGGGGATGAGCGTGGTGCCGTCGTTGGTGCCATACTGGGTGGCATAGGGATAGAGGGCTGAAAGGGCGTAGGTGTGCTGATAGGCAAAGGGTTGCATGTTGTTGATGAACGAACTGAGTCCGTACATACCTCGCTGGGAGCGGAAACTCATATCCTCGCTACGCTTGGCACTGACCTGACCGCTAAGGCCCTTCTTGCTATAAGTGAGCGTGAGGGTCTCCACATGGCCACGATGATAGGTGTAACCATTGTCGAAGGAGGGGTCCTGATCCTTCCATGCATACTCAGCCAATGCACCGAAATTGCCCTTCTCCAACTGTGTACGCACATTGAAGGCATTGACATTCTCGGGCATATGAAGGCGGTAGTTGGTGCCACCCACGAGGACCGTGCCCTCGGGTTCGTGCTTGCCCACCCAACTGCCTCCGAGGGTCCACGAGGTACCGCTCTGCTGAAGGGAGGAGAGATACTGGCTGAAGTCGACCTCGGCATCGAGACCATAGACCCAGTTGCTCATCTCCCAGTCCCAATAGGCGCGTTGCACACCGGCCACGGCCTTGAGGTTGAGTCCCTTGACCTTATCCACATGCAGACGGGCACCCAGCAGGGAGTTGTCGATACCCAGTGAGCGCTCCTGATAGGTGCGGAAGATGAGTCCGCTACCAAACTGCTCATAGAAGGTGCCCAGGGTGAGGTCGGCACCGTCGATCTTGCCCTTCACATAGCCGTGAGGCACACCCCAGCCCTTGAAACCGGGTTCGAAGCCCTGGAGGGGATGCTGGAGATATTCCAGACGGAGACCGGCATCTACATATCGGCTCTGCATCATGAGGTCGACATAGGTGTTGGTGAGAACGGCATCGTCGCTCTTCTCTGTACCGATGTTCTCATCGGTCTGGGGCACTACCCAGTCGCTCTGCACCGAACCGTGAAGGGTGACCTTCTGCTCGGTCTGGGCATAGGATTGAGATGCAAAAAGTGGAAGACCGATGAGTATCAGTCCCCACTTTCGTATAGTGTGATGTTGTGTCATGCGCGTTGTATGTACTACTTCTTCTGAGGTTCGGGCTTGGGCTGAACGGTGGGCTTGTCGGCCTTGAGTATCTCACGGATCTTCTCGATGATGTGGGTCTCGCTACCCTCGGTGTAACCGCTATGGCTCTCCACTATCTTACCGTTGCCGTCGCAGATGAGCACATGGGGTATCATCTGGATGCCCAGCGCACGGAGCATGTCGCTATTGGTGTCGAGCAGGATGTCGTACTCCCACTCGTTGGCATCGACGAGAGGCTTCACCTTGTTGACCTGCTGGGCCTGGTCGGTGCTGATGGCAATGATCTTCATGCCGGTCTCCTCCTGCCACTCATCGTAGACCTCGGCTATGGCGCTCAACTCGCGGTTGCAGGGCTTGCACCAAGTGGCGAAGAAACTGATGACAAAAGGTTTGCCGTCGTTGCGGAGGGTGTCGGCGCTGACCACCTTACCCTTGAGATCTTTCAACTTCACCTCGGGCAACTGGGCAAAGGCTGTGGCAGAGAGCAACAGCACTGCCATTATGGAGAGTATTCTTTTCATATCTGAGGTATTTTTATTGTCGTATAGTATTTTATTGCACGCAAAAGTAATCATTTTTTCCTTTTCAGCGCACAAAGATACATTATTTAACTAATACAACCTTGCCACCCTTGAGGTAGAGACCCTTCTGCACAGGACCGCTGACACGCTGACCGCTGAGGGTATAGGTGGCGGTGGAAACCTGTGACTCCTGGATGTCGGTGATGGCATCGCCTTCCTGACTGCCAAGTACCTGGGTCTTGCAAGCGTTGATGACCTCACCCGTCTGACTGTCGATGAGCATAGCTACGGCAGTGGCATTGTGCACATCACTGATAGCCTGGGGCCAAGAGCTGGAGAAGGCGGTGGTGTAGGTCTGGCCTGCCTGCATGGCAGAGGGGAAGAGACCGAGGGTGCCGGAGAAGGTCTGGCCGACAACAGAGCGTACCACATCGTTGTGGGTGACAGGATATGCATAGGCACCCGAAAGCGAGCCTCCTGCACCCCACTCACCCAGGATACTCATCTCAAGCGAACCGAGGTTGTTGGCCTGTAAGTGCACCAGTCCGTTCTCCATCACTACGACGAAGAGCGACACTTGCTGACCGGTGACATCGAGGGCGTAACGGAGGTCGGCAGAGAAATTGATCATCTTGCCATCGGCGCTCTGAACGGCCTTTAGACTGATGTCACAGGGAGCCTTGCGACTCAACTCCTGGGCCACGACATCGTACCACAGGGGATCATCGGGATAGGTGTCGTAGTAGGTGCCTCCTGCATTGACCAAGGGGAAATATACACCGGGCTTACGGTTGATGCGGGCCGAAGGCGCCGCATTGAGGCCCAGGAAGGCGGTATAGGGCTCGAGATTGCCCATCCAGGGATCACCGGTATAGGTATGGATAGACAGGGGGATGAAACGGTCGCCAAAGGCCTTCTCACACTTCTCAATAGAGAGGATGCCGAGAGGACAGTTGGGGCAGTCCACACCGGTCATCTCCTCCAGCACCACACGCTTGGTGGGCTCGAAGGTAAGGTCGAGGATAGAGCCCTCAAACACTTCCTTGCGGTCGCCCAGCACGATGTCGATGGTGTACTTGTTCTCCTTACCCACGGTGAGGGGAAGGGGTTGCTGGAAGGTGAAGGGGATGGCACGGTCCTTGATATTGCCACTTACATTGGGCCAAGCCACCTGCGACACTTCCTTGCCTGTGGCGTCCTTGAGCGTGAGACTGATACCACCGTTAACCTTGTCGGTCTTCACGGTGAACTGACCGGCTATCTGTATCTCGTCCTTGCCTACTACACGGTCGTCGTTGGTGAAACCGATGATGTAGAGCAGTTCGCGCTGTACGACCACATTGTCGAGGAAGATGGCCGACTGGTTGTTGTTCTGATTGACGAATGCCACATAGATATTCTTGCCTGCCCAGGGGGTGAGGTCGAGACTGTAGTGTGTCCACTCACCGGCAGTCTTCTCCTGCTCCTCACCAGCCGAGAGGGTGAGTTCGGCAAGCAGTTGGGCATTCTTGCGAATACCGTCATCATCGTTCATCCATGCATCGCTGAGATAGGGGATGTCGAAGTCCTGCTCATAGACAAGTACCTTCAGGACATCGGTCTTGGCGGGATTGTAACTCTGGGCATCAAACTCAATGATGGTGGCACTCTCGCTGGGCAGACGGAGCTGAGGGGTGAGCATCCAGTCGTCGCTCTGACCAGAGGGGGCATAGAGCGAATGAGAACCGGCATAGATGTCCACATAATTGGCATCGTCGCTCATACCAAATGTCCAAGGCATATTGTCGGCATCGAAGCCCCAGCTCTGCATGCTGGCCAGAGGCTTGCGATGGTCGCCTTCGTAACGGAGCCAGTCGCTATAGCTTCGGGCTGGATCGCTGAAGTCATCGGAGAAGAGCACTGCCTCATTGGGTACCTCACGCACATAGGTGCCGTGGTAAACGAGTTCGATGGCTTCATTGCAACTTACATCCGAACCCGAATAGTCGGTCACCGAACCTGCCTCGATCACCACCTTGTATTCCAGGCCTTCGTTGAGATAGACCGTAGAGGTGGGGAAGAGGAGTATCTGGTGCTTGGTGGCATCGGTGTTACCCTGGTTGAGCGTGAGGGTGGCCATACGGTTGCCGTCGTCCGTACGAACGAGATAGGCACTGGCCTTGTCGGTGAGCTTGACAGGGCAGTCGAAAGAGACAAGGATATAGGAAGATGATGCGTCGATCTGGCGCAACTGTGCATGATTCTCGGGCGTAGCCTTGACGAACTGCACAGGACCATTGGAACGACCCTGATAGGCTATGCGTATCTCCTTGTTGGCACGCTGGGCATCGTTGGCCACAGCCACTGCTCCGGCATCGATGGTGACATAGTAGGACTCGCCTGCTTCCAACAGACGGGTGCGGAACACGGCATTGACGGTGGTCTTGGAACCGGTCTTGAGGGACAGGCCCTGATTGCCAGCAGAGAGACCATCGGTAACCTTGGTGCCATCGGCCTTGTAGAGATGTACATTCTTACCTGTACCCAGTACCTGAACGGCACGGCCAAAGTTGATCTCAATGCTACTCAACTGTGAGAATATACTTCCCGGAACGGGGTTGATGCTATAGTTGTCGAGCAGGTCGACACGCTCACAGACAGCCTCCACGGTCTCACCAAAATCGAAGCAATAGCTCTCGCCCAGAGGATCGGGGAATGAGAGGAAACGACGACCGTCGCCACTGACACCCACAATGGTACCTGTGCGATCATAACCGGTCTTCTCCTTGAAGTCGAAACCATAGATCTGCTTGCATATCTGACTGAGCGTAATCCAGTACTTACCCTGATAGAGCACACGGAAATCACGCAATGGACTACCGGTGTCGGGGTTACCGAAGATGGTGCCATAGTTGTCCACTGCTCCCACGCCGTAGTTGTTGCTCTCTGCCTCATCGAAGACGGTGAGTTCGCGGGTGTTGATATCGAGCAGGAAAGGGACACCATACTCATTGAAGAAACTATCCTCCTCATGCGCATGGGTCATATATGCCATACCGGCAAGCCAATGGCCGTCGGGACTGATCACCGTACCCTCCACATGATGCATGTCAGGATACTTTGACTCCCAGGGACGATTGTCGTGCTCTATATAACCCACAGCCTCATAGTTGTGCTTCTGAGTGTCGTAGATGAACACGAAGCCCGACTGGGGTTGCATGATATACCAACTCATCTCACCAATGATATAGCGACCATCGGGGGTGATGTTGCTGAACTTCATGGCGTGCTGATCGAGGTGGGCCATGTCGCGACGAGGCAGACCGGGAGTGGCAATGGTGTCGCCCGTCTCGATGTTGACGAAGAGCGTAGAATAGTAGTAGTCGTGGTTCAACTCGTCGTTCTCGTCCAACTTGCCATTGTAGCCGTTGTAGTAACCTACTGCCCACTTGCCATCAGGGGTGACAGCATCGAGATGACCCATCTGCCAGAGATTGCGCATAGGGAAGACTGTGATCTTGTTGGTAGCACGGTTGTAGGATGCTGGACGACCGTTGATAGAACCGACAACCACATTACCATCATCGCTCACAGCGGAGATGCCCAGGTTGCGTCCGTTATAGGTGACGGGAACCACGGTCTCGTTGTCCACATCATAGAGTTGCGAAACGGCAGTACCACCTCCTGCAGAAGTACCAAGATTGATGACGGCCCACTTACCGTTGGGAGTAATGTAGGTCAGGATGCCTCCGTCATTGCTGTTGTATTTCTGTATCCTATAGTTCTGTGCATGAACAACACCTGATACAAGGACAAGAATTGAGGTTGCAAGAGCAACAAGAATCTTTTTCATTAGGTTGGGAATGTATGGGGGTGATTTTGTTATTTCATGGATTGATTAGTCACGACGAAGCACTTTCTTGCCACGAAGGATATAGATGCCATTGGAAAGGCGAGAAGCGGGGAGGCGTACACCTTGCAGATTGTATACACACGAAGCATCTGCTCCGCCATCCGATGTTGGGGTATGGAGGGAGTTGGCCTCATCTTCGATCACCACTTCCTGTGCCATGCTCAATACGGCATAGTCACCATTGTCACCATAGCAGGCAAGGATATTGTAGTTGCCTGGTTCACGGAGCACCTTGCCGGAGAGGGTGATGGTCTTCTCCTCACCGGGAAGCAGGGTACAGGGAACGGTGATATACTGGCGTCCGCCATCACGGTTGCCCTTCTGGATGCAGATACCAGCCTCGTCGTTGAAGACGGTGGTACCGGTGTTCTTCAGCGTCACCTGGAAGGTTGAGACTACATTCTGGTAAAGCGTATTGGGAGCCAAAGCATTGACAATGAAGGGTTTAGCAAGGTCCTCGATGTAGAAGTCGGACTTCTGCTCTGCGAAACTAACCGTGTTGCCACTAACCGTCATGGTGTAGTAGGTGGGATAGCCATAATAGGCACGAACGGGATAGGGACTGTCGAGATGGTCGGTGTGCAAGACTGCCACGCAGACGGTGTAGGTGCCGTCAGCAAGATCGCTGAGATCGGTAGTCACATCGAGACCGTCACTATAGGACGCACCGACATTGAGATTGCCGGGGAAGACCTGGGGTGAGGGCACATAGGTGTGGAGCGTACCGTCGGCATTATAGACTGCCATGCCGATGCTTCCTGTAAACATCAGGGCATTGTTGGTAAGATGTGAGGCATAGAAACCTACACTGTTTTTCGAACAGGTGTTTTTCTTGGGCACTACGGTCTCGGCATCGAAGTGTGCCACATAGTCGCCCGTCTCCGTAGGCTGTACATTGATGAAGGCCTGCTGGTAGTAATTGTAACTGCCAGTAAGGGCGCCCAACTGACCAGCGCCACCGGGCTCGAGAGCAGAGATGTCAAAGAAACCGTCGTAGGCACCACCCCATCCCCAGTTGAAATGGAACAGCCCTGTAGAGGCGTCATAACCATCGAGTACAAAGAAATGACCTTCGTTGCTCTTGGCAGAGGTCATACCTGCATAGCAGAGAGGATGACCGCTATAGAGTTGCTGGAGGATGAGGGCCTTCCAGGCACCTAGACTCAGATAGTCACGATTCTCGGCATAGAGATTCTTATTATAACCAAAGAACTTGATCAGGGCATAGCCGGCATACATATTGGCTGTGGCACTCTGGTCCTTGGTCCAACGCATATCGGTAGCCACACCCAGATGATACATCAGGGTGGCAACGGCCGTTACCTCCTCTCGGGTGTCGGTCTTGCCCCCATAGACATCCTTCATGTGAGCCCAATCGTAGGTGGTGGTGCCGAAGTCGGCTGAATACTGCGACATGTAGCCGTTGGTATGACTGCCTATGCCCTTCGTGGGATACTTCCAGTACCTCATCACCTGTGCCATACCGGTTGCCACACAACCTGTTGCAAAATTGGGGATGAGATTGTTGTAGGGAGTGCCCTGGTTCCACTTGGTGGTAAGCAGAGGGGCTACGGATGCAGAATAGTCAGTCTGCTGTGCGGCACGCGTAGCGGGCTGTGCCTCATAGCCGTTGGCCTTGGCCGAAGCCATCTCCTCTGAAAGGAAATTGAGCCAATACTGCAATCCGTCGGGCAGGACATCACCGGCCTCAATATGACCTTGGTCGGCATATCCGAGAATGGGCTTGAAACTATCATCGCCGGAAACGACAACAAAACCGTCGTTCTCCCCGATGTTTACGATATAGTAGGCAGGCGCATCGCTTAAGACGCTTACGGAACTTCTGACACGGCGCTGTGAAGGTGTGGCAACGGACAGTCTTGCCTTGGCTGAGCGAGGCATCTGACCCACAAAGTCCTGCACCAGACCGATGACCTCTGCCGATGTGCGGGGCAAGGCCGAAGCGGTAAGTGAGATGGCACCTAAGAGTGTTGCTATGATTGTCTTTTTCATTTCGTATCGATTATGTCTGCACATTTCATTTCTTGGTCATTACGATGTCGGTGTAGTAGAACCACTGGGAGAATGGTATGTTGCGCGCATCGTAAAGGACTCCCATAATGGGGAGATTGAATGTGATCTGCGAGAAATCTTCGTTGACCTTGCCAACGACATTGCCCATGGTGGTATAACCCGTAAGCGAAGCGGTGGCTGAACGGAGCGTACAAGAGGTGAGGTCCAAACCGTCCTCATCTTCACCTCCCAAGGCAAAGTCCTCGGCCATGATCTGTCCCAACTTCAGGTCGACAGTGGCTGTCTGACTACTTGCATTGTAATGGAATATCAAGTCGTGGAGGATATCGAGTTGACCTTCATAGGTCTCGCCGTTCCACATACGCCAGGGCTTCATGGTCAGCATACTGCCATAACCGTCCTCGCTCTCATCGTCAACCGTCTGGATGCGGGCTTCCCACGATATCTGCACAGGGCCTTCCTCCTGAAGCATATCGGTGGCAGTGACAATCCATGTGCCAGCCATACGCTCATAGGGGATATCGTCGTTGTCCAACAGGGTGACGAGCGTGGAGGTGGTCTCCTCTGCCAACTGGGCACCACGCACACTCACAATCTGAATGGTGAAACTGCGATCGGGATTGATCTCATGGTCATCGACCGACTTGATCTCCACATAGCCTACACTCTTGTCGTGGGGGATGATGATGTGCTTGCTGGTGACCATGTAGTGTACATCTTCCTGGCAGGCAGGATCGTTGCTCTTCACTTCGACATCGACCTCAACAGCGCCATTGCGCTCTCCCACTACAGAGATGGGCACTAAAAAGAGACCCTTGCTCTCCTTTACCTTGAAGGTGGACTCTCCCATGCAAACCTTGGCATCGCCAAAGGTGTTCAGAGCCGACTCATCGTCACAACTGACCATGAAGAACGACACCATCACAAGGCTACATATATATATAAGGTGTTTCATCGATAGATAGAATAGTTCGTTAGTATCATTTTATTAGCCCCCTCCGGGAGGGAGAACTGCTAATCTTTTTTATTAGTACCCGGGATTCTGCTGACCCTTCAGTTGAGGATTGGCATCCATCTCATGCTGGGGGATAGGCCATACAAGGCGATAGTCCGTAGCATCGTAGTGCTGATTCTGGTAATTAGACACGATTACATTGTCGGTGCCTTCCCATACCTCGCCACGGGTGAAGCCCAACTGCCAACGCTTGAGGTCGGCCAAACGGCTACCCTCTCCTATCATCTCGCGATGACGCTCGTCCTGTATCTCTGCCATAAGTTCGGCACCAAGCAGATTGGTGTGGCGATAGCGGTTGATACGGGTCTCCTTGAGCAGGCGGAGGTAATAGTTGGCCTTGGAGAGATCGTTGAGATTGGCACCTGCCTCCGATGCAATAAGACAAAGTTCGGAACTGCGGAGTGGCTTGGCCTTATTGGTGTAGTTGGAACCAGCGCTCTGCGCATAGAGTTCAGGGTTGCCAGGGTATTTCACGAAACGATAACCTGTGGCCTCACCACCACTGTTGGAGATACGAGTCTCCTCAAACCAGTTGTTCCAGCGGGTGTCGTTCTCATCAAAGAGATAGATACAGTCGTTGGTGGGTACATAGTCTGAATTTTGGGTGTTGGATGCAAACGCACTACCCGTGGCACTGCCATGATAGGTAAAGTCGGCCTCGACGAGCCAAATGACTTCCGAACCCTTATCATCGGTCCAGAGCGTCTTGAAATTGTTGCGGTCGGTCAAGGCGTAACGGTCGGTGTTGAGCACCTCCTCTGCCAATCGGAAGGCTTCGGCATCATTGCCCATATTGAGGCATACGCGAGCCTTGAGTGCCTTTACAGCATCAGAGGTGGGACGACTGTTGTTAGAAGCAGGAGTCACATTCTTCTCCGTCTCATACTTCAGCAAGTGTGCCTGTGCGCTGTCGAGGTCGGCACAGATCTGCTCATAGGTGGCACGCATACTGCTACGCGCAGGATAGGTCTTGTTGTCGGCCGTTGGCGAATAAGTGAGTTGCAAGGAAAGTCCCACTCCTTCGGCATCGAGGTCGGTAGTGTTCTTATACGAAGGACAGAACTTATCTGCCAGAGCGTTGTAGCAATAGGCACGGATGAAATAGACCTGTCCGAGATAATTGTGCATCAGGGCTTCATTGTCGGGTGTAAGACCGGGCTCACTCATCTTCTGCTCGGCCTTGCCAAGGAAGAAATTGGTCTGGGCAATGACAGCATAGAAAGAAGAGAAATAGGAACCTATCTCACCAGTAGAGGGGGTGAACGAACCGTTATAGAAGTCCATACGACGGTTACCATTGCCTATCACGGCATGGAAATCATCAAGTTGTATATCGGACAATACCACATAGTCACCTGAGGTCACACCACGCATCTGAGAGAGTATGCCTATGGTGAATTTGCCATAATCCTCGGTGGTCTGCAACGCACGCTCGTCCAAAATCTCACCCGCAGGAGTCAACTCCATATTGCAAGATGCAAGGGTAAGCATCACGGACAACAGTGCCAAGTATATATTCTTTATCTTCATGTTGATGAGTTTCGATTGAAGCATTAGTGTGTTGTGGATTAGAAAGTCAACTCGCAACCGAAGAGCACTTCGCGTGTGTTGGGATAGTTGAACTGAATCACATTGGAGTCGGGCTCGGGGTCATAACCCGTGTACTTGGTAAATGTCAGCAGGTTGCGACCCGTAACATAGAGATTCGCATTGCTGATGAAGTGGGTCTTCTGCATCCACTTCTGAGGCAGATTGTAACCTACGCTCAGTTTCTTCAAACGAAGGAACGAGGCATTCTCCAACAGGTGGTCGTCCATCTGAATGGTCTCTGTTGCCGAAGGGATGTCGGTGATGTCACCAGGCTTGGTCCAGATATTCATCATGCTCTGACCCTGATTGTAAGAGGCGCCAAACTGTGGGTTCTCATAGAAATAGCGGTCGTTGTTCATCGCATACTTGCCCAATGCCCATGAGAAGTCTGCACTCACATTCAGGCCTTTCCAACTGTAACTTGTACCAAAACCTCCACTCCAAGGTGCAAAGCGATTCTTACCGGTGAACTGTGCATTGGCATCTTCGTTGAAAGACTTGGTGAGGTTGCCATCTGCATCGTACCACATCTGACATCCATCACGAGGATCCACTCCAGCACGCTTCACGAGATAGAACTCACCAAAACTCTTACCCACCTGCAACTTCTGACCCGTACCGCTGAGTATAAACTCGTCCAAGCCATTGAAGAGCGAGGTGATTGTATTCTTGTTGTAATTGATATTGGCATAGAAGTTCCATGTCATGTCCTTGCGTGTGAGGAGATCGACATTGAAACTCATATCGATACCCGTATTTCTCATCGAACCGATATTGCCCATACCTGAGCCATAGCCCGTGGTATAGGAATAAGGTATAGAGAGAAGCATATTGGTGGTATTCTTCACATAGTAGTCCAAACCTACCGAGAGACGGTTGAAGATGCGGAGATCCACACCGAGATTCATCTGGCCTACGCTTTCCCAGGTAAGGTCGTCGATGCTCTGCTGAGAAAGCAAGAGACCGCCTTCTCCATCATACTGCACACCCTGACTGCTGGCCAAACCCATATAGAGGTAGTCACCAATGCTCGAGTTACCCGTAGTACCGTAACTCAACTTCACATCCATCTGGTTCAGCCATCCCTTAGTGGGTGCCATGAAGGATTCCTTCAGCATGTTCCAACGGCCACCAAGCGACCAGAAAGCTGCCCAGCGATGCTTCTTGGGGAAACGAGACGAACCATCACCACGAACAGAACCACTCAAGAAATACTTCTCACGATAGTCGTAGAAAGCCTGTGCGAAGACAGAGTTGAAGACTGTCTCACTCAGCGCCTGGGTGACTGTGGGCTCTTCGGTGGCATTGGTGAGCAGAAGCATGCGGGGGTCGCTCAAACCCTCACGGCTTGTAGCAAAACCTTCGTCCTTGCTATAGATGCTCTCCTGACCTACCAGGATATTGAAATTGTGCTGGCGGTTAAGGTCAAAGATGTACTCTGCCGTATTGGATGTGGTGAACTGATAATAGCGCTGGGTGGACTCTGTACGGTAAGGCAAGGTGCCATCACCATAGGCATCTACAATATCGCCCATGGGTGAGAGATAGGCCTCACGGGGCTTACTGATAGATGAATATTTGTCGTCAAACGCTGCCAGAGCCTGAACTGCCTTCAGACGCAGACCCTTGACGGGAGTGATCTCCTCAAAGATATTACCGTCGATATGTAGTGTCTTGCTTGCGCGGGTACGATGCTCTGCCATCCAATTGGGATTGAAGAACACACCACCTGTATTGTGCAGATAGTCAGCACGGCCCAACTTGTTGATACTGCCATCTTCATTTACAGTATAATAATATGAGGCATCATCTGGACGAGCCAGACGAGTGAATACGGTGGGGTTGGTCACATAGATACCGCCCGAAGCTCCCTGCTCGGGATTGGTCTGACTGTCATTGTAAGAGAGGTTGACATCCAATCCGACCTTAACCATCTCGCCCAAACGAACATCCTCATTGAAGCGAAGTGACTCACGACCTGCCTTTGAAAGAGGCTCGATACCTTCGCGATTCATATGATTGAGTGAGAGGTAATAGTTGGTATTGGCCGTACCACCTGTCAGCGATGCATTGACCTGGAAGGTTGGCGCATTCTGGCGGTAAATCTCCTTCAGCCAATTGGTGTTGATACCATTCTTCAAAACGATGTCGCGATGCTCCACCCAACTTCCATTCTGGGCCAATGCAGGGTCGAGTTTCTCACGGAAGGCAAGATACTCCTGCGCATTCATCATCTTCGAACCGGAGTTGATGACATTGGCCATGCCGTATTGAGCAGAGACCTTGACGGTAGGACGCATCTCCATCTTACCCTTCTTGGAGGTCAGAACAATGACACCGTTGGCTGCACGCGAACCGTAGATGGCCGTACTGGCAGCGTCTTTCAAGACTGAGATATTGGCAATGTCGGAAGGATTCAATGCATTGAACACATCCATACTGACAGGGGCTCCGTCGAGGATGAAGAGAGGTTCGTTGCCCGCTGTAAGTGAGTTGATACCACGCAAACGGATATTGGCTGATGCAGTGGGTTCGCCAGACGAACTAAGCACTGAAAGACCCGACACCTGGCCTTGCAGAGCATCGGTAAAGTTAGCTGTGGGTGTGTTCTCAATCTTCGCACCACCGACAGTGGCTACCGAACCGGTAACGCTTCCCAACTTACGAGCCGAGCCGTAACCGACGACAACAACCTCTTCAATCAGTTTGGTGTCTTCCAGCATGACAATCTTCATGGACTTGCCCGTCACAATGGGCTGTTCCATGGGTTGCATACCGATAAAACTAACGGACAGTACTTTGGCGCTCTGGGGCACATTGAGGGTGAATGCACCGTCATTGTTGGTTGTGACGCCAATAGTGGCATCCCCTTTGACGCGGACTGTGGCTCCGGGCAAGGGTTCTCCAAACTCATCCACAACAGTACCCGTCACCTTCTTCATATTCTGTGCAAAGGCAACAGAAGAGGCGAGTAGGATAAGCAGGAGTGCAAAATATCTACGCAACATTATAAAAGTCTTTCTTTAGGGTAATAGGATTTGCGATTGTAGGATTATTTCAAGACCTTGACATACTTGCCGTTCTTCTTGACGAGGTAAAGCCCGGGAGTCTGACTTGCACTGTTGACACGCTGGCCCGACAGACTGAAGGTACCGTTGAGCGCAGACTTTCCGTCAGCCTCTACTCCAGCGATGGCTGTCACAGCATCTCCCTGAAGCACCGTGATCACCTCCTCACATGCAGTACCGGCTATCTTCACCTGGGCAACAGCCTCGGTAGTTCCTGCAGGCAGGGCATCGGCCGTGATCTTTACGCTAAAAGTCTGGTTCAACTCATCGACAATAGGCTCAGCCTTGACCCAGTTGGCATCAGTGGTGATGGTCAGGTCAGATGGCTTCCAGTACGAATCAATCTGGAAGGTCTTGGTTGCACCCTGGTTGTCGGCAACGAAGATATCACCGTCCATACTGTGCAGGTAAGGGAATACGGCATTCATACCTATGCAGTGTGACACACACATGTTGCTTGAGCCTTCAAGACCAGCAAGTAGGTTGGCAACATCCACAATGGCAAAACTACCATTTGAGGTGTTGAGTTTAACGAAAGCATAACTCTTGTCACTATCGTGGTTGAGGGGCTGACTCAAAGGAGCGATCTCAAGGATATTGGGATTAGAGAATCCGTCAACCAGGATAAAGATGGCATCGTCAACAATCACATTCTCATCAAAATTGAATACCAGGAACCAGCCACCTGCGATCTGCGTTCCATCGGTAACAGTTGCCTGGGCAATGACTTCATCAGTTACCTGATTGCCACCATCAACCTTGTAGATGGTACATGCCAAAGTGGCACCTAAATTGAAGAATTCACCCAGGGGAACCATCACGGTATTGAATACATAGGGAGAAGCGGGAGCCTCATAGAAGTTACCGATTCCGTCAACCGAATTGTATCGATAGTTGGAAATGCTACCATAGAAGGCACCGCTACCCGAACCAAAAGCATAGATCTTCTGTGTACCGTTGGCAGTGATTTCTCCAGACCAGAACTTCTTGGTAGGATCATAGTTGCCAACATAGAAGTTCTCTACAACACCGTCCTGAGCAAAGGCAGCATTTCCACCAACCTTGAACATACCACTTCCACTCACATCACTTCGTTTCTCGCCTGTAGCGGTCAACTTGGGCATGTCAATGAGATTGCTACTGGGCATGCTGGGCATCAGAAGATTGTAGTCTGAAGACACGCCTTCCTTGCCATCAGCATCTACATAGTTCCACACAAAACTCTTAGAATCAGCATTGCTATAGTTTTCCCAAAGCGTGGGTACATAGGCGGGAACCAGTCCCATCTTGATAGATTCAAACAACTTTGCACTCTCGCTGAAGCCCCAGTTGAATGCGCCCTGAGGCAAGTCGTACTTGGCTACGGGGAGCAACTCGCTCACACGGATGGCGTCAACAAGGATACTACCACCCTTCGAACCTGTATAGCGCAAGGCAATACGGACATTCTTGCCTGCAAAATCGGACAAGGGAATCTGGATGTGCTTCCACTCCATATAGAGCAAGCGGGCCACAGCCTCCTCGTCGTTCATGTCAGTGGCATCAATCTGCTTGTCCACTTCGGCGGTGAGGTCGTACACCTTGGTGTAGTTCTCGACATTGTAACTGACACTGCGGGTGTTGGTCGTAACCAGCACTTCTACATTGTAGGAGGTACGGGTACGGTCAAAAACGGTATCCTTGCCATCAATGAAATAATGGCTCTGCCAAGGACTGTAACAAATATCGAAAGAGAGATAGTGCTCTGCCTCAATACCATTGACTGCGGGAGAGACGAGCCACTCATCCTGCTGAGGAGCAGGAGCAAGAACAGTGGTGCCGTCGCTACCAAGAGCCTCTCCTCCGAACATACACACCAGCATCTGGTCACCATCCTGAGCATAAGGCACATAATAGCCATCACCCTCATAGCAAGTCCATGTAGGACACAAGCCACTAGCCAAGTAAGGAGTGAGATCGGCAATATTGGACAGCGAACTCCAATTGTTGACAGAAGGAAGCCAAGGCATCACCTCGCCATCCCAACCTTCAAAACTATCCCAGAACAGGGTGTCGCTTGCTACATAACTGGCTCTGGTGGCGCTAACTTTTGCCTTTGCCTTCATAGCGCGAGAAGGATTGGAGCTCTGCAAGAGCAACTGCTGTGCCTTTGCCTTTGAAGGAAGTCCCTTCGCACTGACGCGTTCTCCTACCTTCTGCAGAAGATTGTCGGGTAAATTCTTGAAATTATTCAATCCCAAAGGACGGCGATACTGATTTGCGCCGAAAGCGGACAATTGTTTTTGTGCAACTTCCTGCGTTTGCTGAGCATGAGCGGTCAGAGCCAAAAGGCAAAGCGTGATGCTCATCAGGGTTTTTCGTAATATCATGATATTTTTTTGTTTTCAAAATTTGTTAGTCGTGGTCATTCACAAGTCGATTATCCTTATTTCAAAACGACTTTCTTGCCATTCTGCAAATAGATGCCAGCTTTCTTCTGACCATTGGCACGAACACCGTCAAGACGATAGCTATTGTCTTGCACAACTGTCTTTGCACCTATTCCTGTGATATGATTTGCCTCTTCAGCAGATACAAATTCGATATAGAGATAGTGGGGCATGCCATCAGCAGACTTGGCATCATAAAGTGCCGCACGCACGGTGTTGCCTGTCGCCACGCCTTCCATCTTTGGCATGTTGAAAGTGATAATCATTCCACCCAAGCCATCAGACTCTGTAGAATATTCTGTGACAAGTGCTGTGCGAGGCTCAAGGACTGTCATATCGTTCTCGTCGTCTGCCTTTGCCTCTACAAAATAAGTAACCTGCAAGCCACCGAACTTGATTCCCTCATTGCTCAACCAGAGTTTTACCTCTTCTCCTGCATAGACGGGATCGCCTTCCTGCTTGTTGTCACCATCAATATATGCCTCGTCGATGATTTCCTCATAGTTCATCACAAAACTGTAACTACCCACGCTTCCCTGCGCCTGACAGAGGAACGCATTTCCGTTGACATCAATCACATTGGAAAGGGTGATGGTGACATGCTCCTTGTCGAAAGTACCAAGCATCTCATTAGTCTCCCCTCCTTCTTCATCACCTTCTACGATGGCAGGGAATAGAACTGCAATCGTACGCAACACGCCACGAGCATCAACGAGAAGCTTGTTGCCAGAAACGGTATAGGGAAGATTGCCACGATAATACTTACCCTGCGAATCAAGATCGAGATTACCCATCGTCATCCATACTCCTCCGACCTTACCGATCTCACCTTCAAACTCAAAGACGAAAAGGCCGTCCTCCTGGTCGGGAGAGTAGTAAGAGAGGAACTTGTAGGTATTGGCTTGCATGTATGTAAGTTGTTCTTCGCCAACCTTCGCACTGACGAAGTTGTACTGAAGATAGGGAGCGATATATTCCAGCACCAACTCGCCATTACCATTGTATATGTTGGTTCTGTCTGACGCATCACACAAACCGGTGATCTTAACCTGGAACTTCTCACCTTTACTGAGCTTGCCATCTCTCAGAGCACCATTCAGTGCATTGGTGATGTTGAAGCCCAGACTGCTACCTGCATGCACATCATCTACATCTGAAGTATAATCACCTGCCACGAACTTGATACTGCTGAAATATACTACTTTGTTGAAATTGATCGAGACGAGTCCCGTATTATTCCAGTCAAAAGTCTTTCCAGTGCTTGGTGAGAGATTAAGCACCTTCACAGGAACAGGGCCATCACCATAGACGGTAATCTTCACATTGGTTGTCATCATGGGGAAAGCGAGGTAAAGGCTCACGCTGTTGCCAGCCTTCACATCGTTCAACTCATAGACATAGGAGTAATTAGAGCCATTGACATAACGATAATCATAGGCCTTACCATCGTATTCCACCGACCACACCTGCTGAGCCTCAATCAATATTTTACCATCGCGGTCAGGAGTGTAAGTGGCATTCGCCTCCAAGAAGGCATCTACTGTATTGACACCTTCCTTGAACTGATAATCCTTAGCAGAAACAGCAACAGAAAGTACCATTGCAATAAAAGTCAGCAGTTTGCGTAGCATTTTGTAATCTAATTCTTTTTACATGTTGAAAAAACAGTGCTCTTAAAAGCGCGCAAAGTTACAAAAAGAATATCAAATTTGCAAATTCGTACACATTATTTAATATAATCGTGCAGAAAAGAGAAAGATAAACTTTCAAATCCTTACAAAAAGCAAGGACGGCAGTTATCCAAATGACAACTGCCGTCCAACTATCAGAATGTATGTATTACGCTTACTTCACGAGCACTTTGACACCGTTAACGATGTAAACCTGACCCTTCTTCATCTGGCTTGACTTGATGCGAACACCGTTCATGGTGTAGATAGTCTTACCTGCATAAGCCATCTCGACAGACTTAATGGCATCAGCCAGATTTATAATCAGATTCATATCAAAGGCATGTTCACCATTCCAACCCTTAGCCTGGACACCTTCAGCATCCCAAGCCTGAATCATCAGGTTGACAGAACCTTCCTCACCGAGGATGTTCTCATCCAAAACAATGGTCCATACAGTACCATCTGCGCTCTTCTTCTCAGCACTATACTTGATAGAGCCATCCATACCCATAGCACCCCAGACATTAACCTTGCTGACAGGTGCAGAGAAGGTTACATCGAAGCTGGTAACACCAAGATCATAACCGTGATACAGGAGAGCGTTTTCGGGAAGATCAACCTTAGCAAGTTCAATGTCACAGTACTTGACAGCCTCAGCACCAGTACCTACAAACTCGTAGGTAGCGGTAGCAACGGGAGTAGCACCATAGTAAGGAACATCAAATGCATTCACGGTCAGAGTGTAGTGATAACCCTTGTTCAGGGTGTAGCTACCGCCTTCCCATGCAAAGCAGGTCAGGTTGCCACCGTTCACCATCATATTAGAGAATGAGATGAACTGATCAGCATCCTCCTGACAACGGATCTCTGCCTCAATGTGATCAAATGCCTCAGCATTCAGCAATTCAGCCTTTCCAATCACCTCACCATTCTGATTACCGATCTTCGACCAGTCGGTCTTGGTGATATTAAGAGCAATCTCAGGCTCTGCCGAAGGCTCCTCTGCAGTAGCAGTAACGGTGAACTCACATGCACCATTGTAGAAGTTGCTCTGGTCGTGACCGAGCATCAAAGCATAGGCGGGTACCTTGATGGTATATACGCCCTTATAAAGAGGTTCGGGAAGTGTCCATACGAGAGCATTGCCGGCATCCTCACCCTGTACCTCAAACTGTGATTCCTCAACTGCAAGGTCAAGTGCCACACCTTCCTTCTCAACAACGATATCCTTCCAGGTAGCAGTAGCCATATCCTGGTTCAAACCGATACCGTCATACTTGAAGGTCAATGTCTGAAGCACCTCTACGCTCTTACCATTCTCTGCCATGGTAGGAGTAGGTAGGCCGATGGTAGAAGCCCAACCGTAGTTCACATAGCAGTTCTCAGGTATACCAACACCATTCTGCTCATCTGTTACACGGTTGCCCTGCTTGTCAATAGCAGTAAAGTTGAGAGAAAGAGAACCGTCTGAGAAGTAAGACTCCTTCAACTGTACATTCCAAGTGATATTGTCCTCAGTAGTAACATTTGCCGAAGCAACTGCTACAGAAGACATCTGACCAAGAACTGCAACAACATCGAGTGAAGCTATTGCCTCGCTGAAGCTGATGCTTACAACCTGGTTAGCGTCACGGATGATATCATTTACAGAAGGAGTTACTTCAACAACCTTCACAGCTGAATAGGTAGCAACATTTGCAGTACCATTCACGAGGAAGTTGTATTCATAAATCATCTGGCTGGTGAATGAAGACATGCCATTACGAGCCATCACATGAATGCTATACTCGTGACCCTTAGCCAACTCATAGGTCTTGGGCATCTCTGCACGCCAGATACCGTCAGTACCCTTGGTCAGGTCGCCCTGGCTCTTGATGATCTCGTTGAGGGTCTTGTCAACCACCTCGTAAGAGATCTTCTTGATAGCCTCATCGTCATTGTTGATAGCAATAACTGCACCAGCAGGATAAGCAGCCAGTTCGATAGCAGACTCCTCACTCAGTGTATAAACATTCTCACCGATGGTAAGTGTTGCGATATCAGAAACTGCAGGAGTATAGAAGCCAATAACGAACTCATAGGGATGATCTTCATTGGCAGTCTTCAGTACATGGCTTTCAGCATCCTTGGCTACGATAGCGATACTTGCAGTAGGCATCTCAGTCTCTGACGAACCATTCTTGAGGCTCTCAGGAACAGTGATAGTCCATACTGTACCGGTCTCATTAGCCTTGGTAGCAGTAAGCTTCACAGAGCCATCCATACCCTGAGGTGACACTGCGCTTACTGAAGACATAGGAGCAGAGAAGGTGATGTTGAATGAAAGACCCTCGCAGATGTACTGACAGATACCGTCAGTGCTTTCCTTCAGGTCAACGCTCGCAACAGTCTCCTCTGAGTAGATGACGGGCTCCTTGCCCTCACCTACGAACTTATACTCTACAACATCAACGGGAAGTGCACCATACTGGGGAGTATCATAGACATAAGCGGTAAGAGTATAATGCTGACCCTTGAACAGATCGTATCCTGCAGAAGTGGGTGATGTACATACGATGTTACCCTCCTTGGTGAGAAGGTCGTTGAATGAGATGTACTGTGCCTCATCTTCTTCGCAACGGATCTCAAACATATAACGAGCGAAGGGTTCTGCGTCGGTAGAAATAGTACCCACCACCTCACCGGCAATCTTACCAATGGTAGCCCATGAAGATTTGATAATATTCATCTCTGTGGCAATCTCCTTATCGTCTACATCCTCAATCTGCAGCTCAGCGCCGTTGTAGAGAACTACGATAGAGTGGATATTGATACCATCGTTAGAAGTCAATGTTACGGTTTCACCAGCCTTGATGAGACCAGTCCAAGCACCATTCACATAGTTGCCCTTGTCGGAAGAAGCGAACTCCTTGAACTGACCGTCGATCACGATACCTGTGATATTGTCCTTTGCAGTGAACACCAACTGGGTACCGGTCTTCCAATCCAACTCGCCTTCCTCATACAAATCGTAAGAGACATCAATGACGGTACCCATGAACTCGCGACCCACGCTTGTTACGGTTACACCTTCGGTCTCAATGTTCAGAGGAATTGCCACAGCAGTACCCTGGGCGAAGATCTTCTCCTGCCACTTATCGTCATCGATGTCGCCAGGATTCTCATCATCGTTGTTGCCGCCACCTTCGCCACCACCGATGGTCCAGGTGTAGGTCATCTTCTTGTTCGTCGAAGGATCAGACCAACCTGTAAATGTACCAGAAGGAATAACCATTGTGTAGGTACCGCTTGCAGTAATAGGATTATCACCACCTACATAGTTCGCCACAACATTACCGTACCAATCATCACTCAACATAAAGCGATATTCATTGCCAGCTTCATCAACAAGATTGATATAGGGTGACTCATTAACACCACCAGTTGAAGCAGGATAAGCAAATGTTATTGTTTGCAATTCCTGAACAGCACCTTCTGCGGGACTTACACTCTCGAAGACCCAAGTGCCATTGTCTGCAACCTCTTGTTGCAACTCGCCGTTAACAATGCTAAAGCTAATGGCCTGAGCTGCAAGAGGAGAACCATTTACTGTGAACTTACCAGCAGGGATATTCAAAATATAGTCACCATCTGCCAAAGCAACATAGGCAATCAACTGGTCGTTAGTACCAAAGATAGGATCTCCGGTTGAACAGGTCACACTCATAGAGAAGAAACCGTCAAAACCGTCCAAAGAAGGATTGTCAAGGCTGAACCAATCCATATCGAGCATAGTGCCCTCAGGCCATGTCAATGTAAGATTCTTCTCGTTGGATGAGTTAACACCATATGCCAGAACACAGTCACCATCGCCAGCGCCACCAGGAGTAGGATTAGCTCCTGCAACCCAGGTATAGCTCTGCTCTTTACTTTCTTCAATGATGCCAGTAATATTACCCCAGTCGTCCATCGTATAGATATAATAACAACCGGCAGGGAATACCACCTTATATGTTTTTCCTTCAACTGCGGTGTAATCAAACTTTGCACCCAACACATAGTTCCAATTACCCAGATCATTCATTGCAAAAGGAACTGTTGCAACCTGAACCTCATCTTCATAGAGAACACAAGTCTTGCCCTCGTAGTTCTGGTCCTTGTAAGTGTTCCAAGAATCTTCCGTTGAATTGGGATAGATATATTTCACCACAACACCTTCACCGGCAACAACCTCAAATGCAGGCTCACCAAGATACTGATCGCCATCAGGATTCTGCTGTGTGGTAATTTCTATATTTGCCTCAGCAGCAGCAATAGGCTCCATATCGCCCCAACCATCTGCCTTGTTACCAACAACAGCGCCTGCAGGAACCTTAATGGTATAAACACCATCTTCCAATACATTAGAGAGACTATAAACAACCTGGTTGTAGCCTTCACCCAATGCACCATCCACAAGAGTAGCAACCTTTGATACTTCGTTCCATACCTCGATAGTGCCTTCACCGGGTTCAACACCACCATCGGCATAGTCCTCGTAGGTCAATACTACCTGACCATTCTCGTAAGAAGCAGTCATGCTGACGGTTTCTGCTACAGCGTTGCAGCTGACAGAGTAGAGTTTGTTGCCAGTAGCAAGTTCGTAAGTACCATTGTACAAGAGAAGCTGACCATATACTACTACATCATCACCTACATGAAGTGCATCTTCAGAAGTGAACTTAGCACCTTCGAGGTCGTAACCACGATACACGGTCATTGTATTCTCACCATCGGTAATGTCGTAAGTAGCATTGCCAAACTGAGTAGAGATTTCCTTTATCGAAACAATCTTTCCCTCTACATAAACATTTGCCGCCAAACCTTTGTTAGCGTCAATCAATGCCTTTGCTTCAGTTACAGTATATGCTGCATCGGGGGTATTGGTGATGTCAACGATTACAGGAGCATCGCCATCCTCAAAATACTGGATTTTTGAGATTTGGTTAAATCCGTTTGTGCCTTTCGCACAATCAAACACAAGCTTGTAGTAACAGCCTGCTGTCGGTGTGGTAACATTAAATACAACATCACCAGCTGCAAATGATGCCGGAGTAACAGTCTCAACAACATTTATGCCTTCTGCATCAGAAGATACAACTAGAGAGGCTTTGGTCAGGTTGGCATCCACCTTGTCCATGGTTACAACAACACTGGCAACCTTTGCATCATAAGCTTCACCATTAACAATGGTTGCCATAGATGCACCACTTTTACTACCACATCTGATGTAGGTCCAATTACCGTTCCAGCCATTGTTATTGAAATTCGTAATTTCCCACGAATCATCGCCGATCTTAGCATCCCATTTTACATTGTAGCCAACGCCATTCTTCATATTATTCTCCGAATTGTCATCGGGGAAAGACAGAGTCTTGTACGCATCAGCCATTGCAAAATTGCTAATCAACGCTAACAACAACATGAACGATAAACGAAGAAGTTTGTTCATCTTGGTTAAATGTTTAAAGTATGAATAAATAATAAATTGAAAGTAATCCCGAATAAAAAACGCGCAAAATTAATACATTTTTGCGAAAAAACCAAACATTATCTCCAATTTAAACCTTTAAGTGTCTGAGAAGGGATATGATGGGTAAAAATAGGAGAAAAAGAGAAGCCTGAGCACAATGCCCAGGCTTCTCTATATATATTAAATAATGTATAGTCGAAACTATAGGGATTACTTAACGATTACACCATTCATGTTGTAAGTCTTACCGTTGTTAACGATAACAACCTTACCGTTCTTCATGTACTTGCCATTAGCAACAGTAGCAGAAACACCGTTGATAGCGGTCTCATCAGCACCGGGCTTAACCTCAGTTGCGGTAGCAGCTACCTCCTCGATAGAAGCAGTGTAGAGCTTAGCCTCAGTGATGGTGGTGTTTGCCCAGTTAGCACCCTTGATACAGTTCAAGTGAGCATAACCTGCATTAGCAGTGATAGCAGCGAGGTTGATGAACCATACATTACCAACAACAACTACATACTCGCTGTTAGCATTGTTGATCTCAATGTAGTCACCTGAGTTGTCCATACCCTGACGGTTGAGCAACAGACGAGGAGTACCCTCAGTTACGGTCAGAGCCAGAACGCTGTACTCAGACAAGTTTGCAAAGTAGCTACCTGCTACATTACCGTCACCGTAAGGAAGACCGGTAGAAACACCGAAGTCGTAAGCACCTACGCCAGCGTTAACAACATTGTTCTCAGCGCCGAAGCCATCCCACTGGCAGAACATCTCCTTGGTCAGGTCAACTGATGCGATCTCAGATGCCATAGCAGCACCGTTGAATACATAGTAGCTAACAACCTCATCGGGAGTCTCAGTACCATTGTTCAGGTATACGGTAACAGCCAACTGATACTTCTTACCAGCAGCAAAGCTGATAGCCTTGTCGAACTCAGCATAAGCAATGCGGCTCATTGACATCTCACCAGCAGCTACCTCATCAGCAACATTTACATTCCAAGAAGTACCCTGCTCATCGGTGGTAGCAGTCATACCGTAGATGGTATAGCTTACACCAAGAGCCTCGGGAGCATTCATAACATTTACCATCAAAGCCTCAGCGGTCTCAACAGATGCCTCCATGTGGCTGTTCAGAGCGATCTCCTCACCACCAGCGATGAATGCGGGCTCAACTGCCATCTCAGCGGTCTCGTCGTAAGAACCATTGAACTCATAGGTGTAAACAGCGATCTCTGAAGGCTCACCATTTACCTCACCGTAAACGGTTACGCTCAACTGATACTTGTTACCTGAGTAGAAGGGGATAGGAGCCTCGAATGCAGCATAAGAATCTGCGTTCATCATGATTTCGCCTACAGCGAGCTCCTTACCAACGGTCCAGAAGGTACCCTCTTCGTCCTGACCCATGTTCATCTCGTTCAAGTTGAAGCTTACACCGATAGCCTCGGGGCAGTTAGCGATCTGGATACGAACACCTTCAGCACAATCAGCGCTTACGAGTGAGTGGGTGTTGAGAGCGTACTCAATACCGATGATAGTATCACCAACCTCTTCGAAGCCACCGAAGAGAGTAGCGTTAACAGCCATCTCAGCAGGAACCTCACCGAGGTAGTAGAGTTCGAAGTTATCCCATACGGTCCAGTCACAACCCTCGTGTGCAATCTTCTTCACACCGAGCTTCAACTCACCATTGGTAACCTCAACGCTCAACTCGTTCTGATAAGCGCCCTTACCGAATGCAACAGCAGCCTCACCCTGAGAGAAGGGCATTGCGCCACAGAGTGCCAAAGAAGTTTCGTCAGCAATTGAAGTCAAAGGCATCTCAACTGCATTAGCATAGAAGAATGAGTTGATGTGCTCAGTACCGTCAGCGTGGGTAGCAGCAGCAATATCGTTGGTATTACCGTCTGTATTGTTGTAACGATAGAAACCCTGTACCTTCAAGTTGTACATACCGTCGGGAAGGTTGGTGAGCACCTGCCAGCTGTCAAACATCTGACTGTTACCACCCCACTTCTCTGCGTTCTTACCAGCCACATCATTACCATTTGCCTGGTCTGGACCACCCTTGCCGGGCTTGTCACCCTGCCAGAGGTCAAAGTAAGTATTGTTACGGCTGAAAGCAGCGTCACCAATCAAAGCAGTGATATCAACAGGATTAGCGATTGTAGCATTAGACATCTCAGCCATGAGATCAGCCTTGCTCATGAAGATCCACTGAGCAGCAGCAGTTACCTCGGTAGCATCGAAGTTAGCCTCAGTATTGTTAGCATTGGTTGCCAAATAGGTATCACCATTCTTGATAGAATAAGAACCATCACCAGCAGCCTCGATAACATAACCAGCTGCACCTGCGTCAACATAACCGTTGGTACCCAGGTAGTGGCTATTACCACCATTAGAGATATGTGAATCAATGGTGTACTTGCCATCCTCAAGCTGAGCGAGAGTCATGAACTGGCCGTGCTTTGTTACAGAAGCCTTAGTACCCCAAGCGTTACCACCATTCAGATAAGTACCGGTAGCTACATTCTTAATTACATAGTCACCCTCAGCGAGGCTGCTTACAGTAGCACCGTTGAATACGAACAAGCCAGTACCTACGATGATACCCTCTACATCTCTCATGATAACCTCAAGCTGATACTTGGTACCCTGCTCGAATACGAGAGTCTGATCAAACTCAGCATATGCCTTGCCACTGAGGCTCAACATACCCTTAGCAATAGTCTGGTCTGCAACCCACTCGGTAGCCTCAGCACCAGCAACCTGCTTCATGGTAGAGAGAACATAAGAAGCACCGAAGGGAACGATACCCTCGAATGAGACAGTCATAGCCTCAGCCTTCTCAACTGCTACCTCAATGTGGTTGCTCAGAGCGATCTCCTCCTCACCTGCGAGGAAGCTAGGCTCAACAGCGATCTCAGCGGGTACGGGCTCGGGCTTAACGAAGTCAGCCTTAGCGAAGAGCTTAACAGCAACCTTCTCAGCAGTGTTACATACAGCTGCATTGGGGTTCAGATAAGTGTCACGGTTTACATTGCGGATTACATAAGAGTCACCCTCCTTCTGTACATCCCAGAGACCACCGTTCTCAGCATCCTGGCCATATACGCCAGCACTGCCCAAACCGAGGCTGAATACTACATTACCAGTGTTGGGCTGGAAGTTTACATAACCATTGCTACCCCACTTAGAGAAGTTCTTGCCATCAGCGTTGAACATCTGCAAGGTATAGAGGTTACCCTCAACACCGTCCTTCACAACCTTAGCGAACTTGGTGTAGATGTACTCAGTACCCTCGAGAGTAGCCAAAGACTTAGAAGCCATATCGTGAGCATCACCGATGTTGCAGAGCAACTGGTCGCAAGTAGCAGCATCAACGATTACGAAGGTCTTACCATCGAGCTCATCAGCACCATCCTTGCACTCAGAAGACTCAACAACTGCGAGGTAACCCATAGCATCCTTAAGAGCCTGCTTGTAGTCTGCATAGTCGCTCTCGCTTACGAATGCCCAAGTGGTACCATAGTTGTCATAGTCAGTAGTAAATTTGATACGAGTGTCAGCCAAAGTAAGGTCAGCACCCCACTTCTTGCCAGCAGCAGAAGGCTCAGTGTTAGCGAGCTCATAAGTACCATTGCCAAGAGCAGTTACAACCCACTTGCCATCACCGGCACGGCCACCACCGTCGATCCATGCGTCAGCATTGCCGTCGCAGTCGAGGTTACCGAGCTTGTAAAGACCATCCTTCTCAGAGTTGGTGATAGCCATAGCTGCTGAACCTACAGAAGCGCGGGTACCCCAGTCGTTAGCACCATATACGAACAAACCAGTCTCAACATTGTAGAGATACTGCTTTGAACCATCGGTAGCAATCTCAGAGAATGCAGGAACAACGGGCTCGGGAGCGATGTAAGAACCTGCGAACTCGAAGTAGTAGGTACCAACCTCAACGGGATCAGTAGCGGGCTGACCGTAAACAGTTACAGCCAACTGATACTTCTTACCAGCCTCGAAGTTGATAGCATCCTCAAACTCAGCATAAGCAACACGGTTCATTGACATTTCGCCAGCAGCAACTTCCTTACCTACACTCCAGAAGATACCTTCATCATCCTGGCCCATAACCATCTCGTTGATGTTGTAAGAAGCACCGATAGCCTCAGGACAGTCGATTACATTAGCAGCAATTGCGTTAGCGGTCTCAACAGTTACGATAGAGTGAGTGTTCAGAGCGATCTCCTCCTCACCGTTTACCAATACGGGCTCAACGCTGGGAACGATCTCAACTTCCTGCCATGCCTCAATCTTGATGTTCTTGAACTCATAGGTTACCTCAGCAGCCTTAGTCAGGTCAAGAGCGAATGACTGCCAACCTGCCTGGCCATTGATCTCACGCTCATAGGTCTGCCACTCAGTGGTAAGATCAAGAGCGTTGCAGATGCCACCAGCCTTCCAGTTGTTACCGTCGGGGGTACCGTGAGCACCGAAACCTACACTCTGAGCTGAAGATGCCTTAGCGTCGAGAGTCAGCTTGAGCTTAGTCTTAGCATCAAGTGTCTCGTTCATTACGAACCAAACCTGAGTATCCCAAGCCTGTTCCTTCTGAGCCTGGCTTACTACAGTGATAGCGCCGCTCTGGTTAGAGAACTGATCCTTGTAAAGCTTAACAACATGCTGATCAGCGGTTACATTAACCCAGTCGTAAACTGCATCCTCGTTTACATGGGGCTTGTAAACCTCAACCTTGTAGATATTGGTAGTACCAACGAAAGAACCGGTCTGCATGATGTAGATACCATCAGTAATGGTATTCTTAGCAGTGTGGTCCAATACGATCTCCTTCTTTGCAGCAGAGAAACCAACACCGTACTTGGGATCGTTGCCATCCCAGTTACCCAACCATGTAGACATGTTACCATCCTTGTCTGCAGACATGGTAACAACTACGCGATAGTCAACGCCACCCTCGAGTGAGAGACCATCGATAATGGGATACTGAAGATCCCAGTTGTTAGAAGTAGCAGCAGGGTTAACCACCTTCAAAGCACCGCCCTCGATGGTAGCGGTTGCCTCCTGGAAGTTACCACCACCAGGGATGGTAGCACCAGCTGCTGAATAATCAACGGCCTTCACCAGATCCCACTCGTTGGGATTCTGAGGAGCCATTGCGATACCAGTAGCCTCAGACTGCTCGCTTGAAGCAGCAAAACCTGCGTACTGGATTCCTGCATATGCAGCTGCGAAACCAGCTACAGCAAGAACAGCAATTAAAAACTTCTTCATCATTTTAATGATTAAAAAGGTTAATAAATAAAGTTAATTAAAATTTGTTTCCTAATATTTTCTCATGCTTTCCCGTCTTCGCTTTCGCTTATTAAAGTACACGCATTTCGGGCGCAAAGATACAAAATATTTATGAGACGAATGGCAAAAAACTGTAAAAAACGAACAATATTTGTATAAAATATGTCCAGCAACGGTATTTTTTGCCCATAAACAAAGCCGTCATGCAAGATTTTCTCACACAACGGCTCTTATTTTTATTCAAAAAAGGAAAAGGTAAATCCCCCTTTAAGCCTAAATTATTCCTTGACTTCAATCACCTTCCAGATACCTGCTGCAAGAACTGCACCTACGAAAGGACCTACGATAAATATCCAGAGATTGGCCAAGGCATCGCCACCGGCAAACAAAGCGGGGCCTATAGAACGGGCTGGATTGACACTGGTACCTGTGAAATGAATGCCTACCAAATGAATCAGAACGAGCGACAAACCGATAGCCAAACCTGCGAGGCTGCCTGCACCTGTCTTGCCATGAGTTGTACCCAGAACTACGAGTACGAACAATGCGGTCAAAACGATTTCTACAACAAGGGCGAGACACACATCACCCTCACAACCGCCTATACCATTGGCGCCCAGACCACTCTTCGCACCATACATATAGGTAAGGAGCGCGCCCGCAATAACAGCACCAATAACCTGAAACAGCATATACATACCTGCGTCCTTGCACGAGATGCGCTTGTCGATCAGGCAACCCAATGTGATAGCGGGATTGATGTGGCAACCACTGATGCCACCAATGGTGTAGGCCATTGCTACTACAGCCAGGCCAAAGGCCAGGGCGGTGCCTACTACGCTCGCGGTGTCCGTGCCGCAACTCAAACTAACGGCTGTACCACAGCCCAGAAGGGTAAGTACGAAGGTGCCTACCATCTCTGCCAAATACTTCTTCATAATCTATTTGTTTTAAGGTTAATAAAATAAGTTTCCGGTTATTCGTTCACTTTGCTTTTGGATCGAATTGCCAAACCGATTTTCGCAAAGTTATACATAAATTGCCAAACGCCCAAGTATTTGTCAAGAAAAAAACGAAATGGTTTGTCTGTTTTCATTAGATTGTTTAATTTTGCAAAAACATTTTACTGCATGAAATCACTACATATCATCCTGTTACTCCTTGCTACGCTCCTTTTTCCTCACAATTCCTATGCGGACGGTTGGAACCAGCAACTCTACGACGAGATTGCCTCGCGCATACAGGCGCCTACCTTCCCCGAAAAGGATTTTCTCGTTACAAAATATGGGGCAAAGACAACTGAAGAGAAAGAAGGCGCCCTTCAGCCCAAGCAACTCAAGGCACTTGCCCTGAAAAACCAGAAGGCTATCAACAAGGCCATCTCTGCCTGTGTCAAGGCGGGAGGTGGACGCGTGGTGATACCCGTAGGAACATGGCACACGGGAGCCATCCGTCTGCAGTCGGGCGTCAACTTGTATCTTGCGGAAGGGGCAACACTTCTTTTTGCTTACGAACCTGAACTGTACCCGCTCGTACAGACTCGCTGGGAGGGACTCGACTTGCTCAACTATTCACCTTGCATCTATGCCTGTGATGCCCAGAACATTGCCATTAGTGGCAAGGGCACCATCGACGGACAGGGTACGAAAGAGACATGGTGGCCTTGGTGTGGTGCCACGAAATATGGTTTTGACTCCTCATCAACACCTGAAAGTCAGGCCATGCCATGGACCGGAGCCCCGGCTCTCGGTACTGACTCTGTCGGCAACCTGCTGTCCAACCGTAACACTCTTCTTCAGATGTCCGACCGTGGGATTCCTGTACAAGAACGCATTTTTGGCATGGGACATGGTATGCGTCCACAGTTGGTGCAGTTTTTCCGCTGTCAGAATGTGCTCATGGAGGATGTTACTCTTCTCCGCTCGCCTTTTTGGGTGATTCATCCTGTGCTTTCACACAATGTCACCATCCGCAGGTGCAAGGTCATCAACAATGGCCCCAACGGAGATGGATGCGACCCTGAATCGTGTGAGGATGTGCTGATTGAGGATTGCATCTTCCACACCGGAGACGACTGCATTGCTATCAAGAGTGGCCGAAATGCTGACGGACGAAGGGCCAACCGCCCCTCTCGTGGTATCATCGTGCGTCGTTGTACAATGGAGGACGGACATGGAGGTGTGGTGATCGGTTCGGAGATATCGGGAGGTGCAAGCAACATCTTTGCAGAGGATTGCAAGATGGATTCGCCCAACCTCGACCGTGTGCTTCGTATCAAGACCAACACCTGCCGAGGGGCTGTGGTGGAGAATGTCTTTATGCGTCGCATCGAAGTGGGGCAATGCCGAGAGGCTGTAATGCGTATCAACCTTGTCTATGAGCCCAATGAGCGTTCGCAGAGAGGGTTTATACCTACCGTACGCAATGTGTACATGGAGGATGTCACTTGTCAGAAATCCAAATATGGCATTTTGCTCAACGGACTTGAGGATCAGGACCGCATCTATGGCATTCATGTCAAGCGATGCACTTTCAACGGGGTAAGCGACCAGCCTTATCGCCATACCGGACTGTCTCACGACATTCATTTCGACAGTCTCATTGTCAACGGCCAGACTATTCTTGCCCAGCGTCCTTTTGTACACTATAGCGAGTGGATGACCCACAGCGAGATGCAACGCGAGCCTCATCCTGCTTACCTCGATTTTACGGATCGTGCAAAGCGTCCTGATGGCAAGTGGAGCTATGTGATGGGCATCGAACTTGAGGCTATGCTCGACACTTATCTTGCTCACGGTGACTCTTCTATATTTAATTATGTTAAGCGCTATCCTGACAAAATGGTAGCTCCTAACGGAAACATCACGGGCTACAAACTTGAAGACTACAATCTGGACAATGTGCGTACGGCACACTTCCTCTATCGTCTCTTCCAACTTTATCCGTTTGCAGGAGGAGAAACGGCCCTCAACACACTGTTCCGACAACTGGAAGAGCAACCTCGCACGAAGCAGGGTGTATGGTGGCACAAGGCTATCTATGCTCACCAGGTGTGGCTCGACGGTATCTTTATGGGTCTCCCCTACTATACGCTCTCGGCAGAGCAGTTGCGTGGCAAGAAGATGGCCAACCGTGTTTATGAGGATGCCGTCAAGCAGATTGCCAGTACCTTCCAACGCACATTCGATGCCTCTACAGGACTCTGGAAGCATGCCTGGGACGAGACGCATTCCATCTTTTGGGCGAACAGTCAAACGGGCTTGTCTCGCCACACCTGGGCCCGTGCTTTGGGATGGTTCACCATGGCTATGGTTGAAGTGCTCGATGCACTCCCTGCAGAGCACCCCAAGCGCCCCGAACTCATCAGTATGTTTCGCCAAACCATGGATGCGGTTGTACGCTATCAGGATGTCAAGAGCCATGTGTGGTACGATGTGTTGGATGTTCTGTCACCTTCCAACTACTTGGAATCCACGGCTTCTTGTATGTTTGCCTACTGTCTGCTCAAGGGAGCCAGACTGGGGTATCTTGACAACGCTCATCGTGAAGCTGGACGAAAAGCCTATCAAGGCATCCTTGACCAGTTCATCCGTATCAATCCCGACGCAACCATCTCACTTACACAATGTTGCTCCGTTAGTGGACTCGGTCCTGCTAGCAATCCTCGGCGCGACGGTTCTTTTGAGTATTACATGTCCGAACCCATACGCGACAATGATGCCAAGGGAATCGGCCCCTTCATCTGGGCTTCGCTTGAGATGGAGCGAGATGGAATTTAGCAAGAATGCTAAAATTTTCCATGCAAGCGAATCGTAGTTAGCCATACTTGTGGCAACGCTTTGTCATACTTATGATTAAGTCTCGTCATACTTATGATTAAGCCTCGTCATACTTGTGACTAAACCTCGCCATGCTTGTGACCAAGTTCCGCCACGCTTGCGCCTTGACCTTGTCATGCTTTTGGCGAGATCTTACTCACCTTTAGGAAATAAGCAAGAATTAAAAAAACGACCACCACTCTACCCCAATACATATATCGTACAAAATATCAATGGCTTAAACAGGTAGAGTCCAATCATTAACACTCTACCGACTTTCATCGCTGACTATCAAAGCATTAGCATTCCGAGGTAGAGTGTAAGGCATTTTAGAGTCAAATAAAATTATATCAATCATTTTTTTGCCTAAAAGTCAAAGGGTTATACTTTTTTTCACTATATTTGCACCGGTAATACTGTCTGCCCTAATAACAGGGCTACACAAATCAAATCATCAAACCATAAAAAAATATAACACATGAGAAAACAACTTTTATGCCTTCTCGCATGCTGTAGCATGGCTATCTCTGCATCTGCACAGAAGGTAAGTCCTTATGGATGGAGAGGTCCCGAGCACAATGGTTATTATCCCGACAAGGGACTGTTGAAACAATGGCCAGAAAATGGTCCTCAACTTGTATTTGAGACATTGGATGCCGGTAAGGGTTACTCTACTCCCACCATTGTGGGCGACAGACTTTACCTGACGGGTATGAACGAGGACGAGAGCAAGGAGGTGTTCCACTGCTATGACCTGAAGGGGAAAAAGATTTACACCGTAGTTTATGGTAATCCCTGGAAGCAGTCATACCCCGAGACTCGTACCACTCCTGCTATCGTTGACGGCAAGGCATATGTCATCAGTGGTATGGGCGAAGTGGTTTGTATCAACACCGCCGACGGTAAGATTCTCTGGCAGGTAGATGCTGGTACCAAGTATGGTCGCAAAACGGGAAACTGGGGTACATCGGAGTGTCCTTTGGTTTATGATGACAAGGTAATCTACACTCCCTGTGGCGAACAGACCACTATGGTAGCCCTAAACCGCAACACGGGAGAAGAGATCTGGAAGACCCGCTCACTCAACAACCATTCTGGTTATGTATCGCCTATCATGATCGAATATAAGGGTCGTAAGCAAATTGTCGGCTCGACTGCAACCACTGCCATTGGTGTAAATCCCGAGAACGGCGAAATAGAATGGACCTTCGACAACTGGGGTGAGCGCTACACAGGCAAGCGCATCCAGTGGGGCGACATCGCACCCAACTCTGCACTCTACAAGGATGGCAAGATTTTCTTCTGCCACGGTTACAACATCAACGGCTTCCAACTTCAGTTGGCTGACGATCTGAAGTCTGTCACCTGTACATGGCGTACCGAGACCCTCGACACACACCACGGTGGCTATGTCTTGGTTAATGGCAAAATCTACGGTTCAAACTGGATCAATGGCAACGATGGCAACTGGTGTTGCATCGATTGGGAGACCGGTGAGACCAACTATGAGGAGAAGTGGACCGATGGAGCTGGCAAGGGTAGCATCATCGCTGCAGACAATCGCCTCTTCATCTACGATGAGCGTCGTGGATGGGTGGGACTGGTCAATGCAAATCCTGCCAAACTGGATGTTGTGAGCAAGTTCCGCATTGAGAAGGGCAGTGGTCCCTACTGGGCTCACATGGCTATCGATAAAGGCATCCTGTATGTTCGTCATGGCGAACTGCTCGCAGCTTACAAGATCAAATAAAAGCCACGAACAAGGAACAGTAAATCTATATAGCCTGCAGAAAGGCAACGGACGGCATGAAGTTCTCATCATGCCGTCCGTTTTGTTTATCTTACTCTACGCAAGTACTCGCTATGCTTGCGAAATCAGAATTATCTTACAACAAACTTACGCCCATTTCGTACATAAATGCCTGATGTATGTACGCTGCCTGCTTGATGTCCAGAGAGGGTATAGGTAGCCCTGTGACCCTCATCAGACATGAGATGGTGGATGGAGCGGATGGTATTCTCACTGCCCCCACCCTGCAAGGTATAACCCCACACGGCACCTTCATAGATAAAGCTGACACCTTCCACCAACACATAGATGGTGCGTGCTTCCGCAGTGGGGGTAAGGGTATAGAGGCGACCCGTCTTCTTGTTGGTTGACTCGTTGGTGAGGAGGGTCTCTGAATATGCCACATCGTTCCAATGCTGACCGTCGAGCGTGAAGTTGAGACACGCAGGACTACTGATGGCATCATCGTGCTGGGTGGTGAGCAGAACTGTTGCCCCAGCCGGTACCTGAAGAGCATAGAAACGGGGATAGTAAGCCTCGTCACTACTCTGCATAACGGCATAGCTGTCTCCCTCCACAGCAAGAATGGCATGTGCAATGTCTTCACCCTCGCGTATCTCATGAGAGGGCTGTTCGCCATTGAGCGTTATCAGGATGCTATAGTTGGGGATACCTGCATCCGAACCATTGGTATGGATATCAATGTCGCTAGTAAGCGTAACCTCAAGCAAGAGTGTCTCACCGGCACCAAGGGGGATGTTGGAATCAATATGCATCTGACGATCCTGTATGTCATAGTTGCGCGAGATATTCCATGAACCGTCCTGAGGAGTGGTAGCGCGCACCTGTCCACCTGCATGTACCTCTGCAGTATAGACGCCATCTGCAGTAGCTGTAAAACTATAGTAATGCGTAGTAGAGGCATTGCGCCCCATATCCAAGAGTTCGTTCAAGGTCAGGGGAATGGGATTGTCTTTAGAGTCGCCCTGCTGACCCGCATTGAAGGTGACATAGACATTCACCGTGCGAGAAGACTTGGCATGACCAATAACCTGACTGATGAGGTAATCATGTCCAGCCTCGATATTGACGGTATAGATAAGCATACCTGCCTGAGTATGAGTGAGAGGAGTACCCAAGCGCTTACCCGTGGTCTGATCGGTGACAGCCACACCCCACATACCTTCCATCCATGCCTTGTCGTCCGTACCCCACATCAGCAGACCACTCTTTTCTGCCCGATAAAGCCAGTAGCGTTCGCTCTGCTCGGCACCATCGGTAGTTGCTTTGGGATCAATAGGGATATCGAAGGTGAAAGCACTTTGGGAGGTGATGTCGATGGGACGATCAGCATATTCACCTTCGGGAATCGCCCCTTGACTGATCGTAAACGAGCCTATACCTGTCTTGCTCACACTAAAGCAAACGGTGCTACCTGCACGCATACGGAAACCATTGAGTGCCTGTGATGCACCTCCAAAGATATGTCCGTCGGTATCCAAGATGTTCCCAGTAACAGAGGTGCTTAAATACACCATGGTATCAACCTCGGAAGTGAAGGTATACCACACCTCGCCTGCAGTATCAGCAGGAATCTGGTTCAGACCCAACTGTGCCTGCAAAGCATTCTGACGCACCTCGCCCAGCTTTGCCTTGCTGAACGACAGGCTTGCCGTACCCCCGGCATTGTCTTGAGATATGGCAATATAGAGATCGCCCTGTTCTTCCTTCCACAAATGCTTTACCAGTCGATTGTCTGCCGATGTCATGAAAACGGTGTGGGCCTGATCGGGCAGATTGACAGGAAGAAAAGTCATGTCGCCATAGTTTGATCCTCCTATCTTTATCGTCAGCAAGTCGGTAGCCTCAAATGCCTCCTGAGGCACAAGTATCCATGTGGTGGTATTGACATCCGGAGCACCAAGAAGTTCGAAACTGGTGTTGGAATCTACTCGTATAGGGTTCTCCCGACTCTCTCCCTGTGCAAAAGCAAAGAGGAAAGAACAAAGCATAAAAAGCAAGGTGTAAAAGCGATGCATGGAAACGAATTGAAAGTTGAAAATTGAAAATTATTTGAACACAGCATCGTATTCCTCCTGAGTGAAGAATACATAGCGGGTATTGAGTTTGGGCAGTCCCGAGAGGTCCACCTGTTCGCGTGTAAGTCCGGTACCTATCAAACTGAGCATAGTCAGATTAGGGTTGGTAAGGCGGGGGAAGTGTGAGAGCTTGTTGCCATCGAGGACAAGGGTCTCAAGATCACTCATGGCAGAAAGTTGTTCGGCCGTAACCCGTGTAATGCGATTATTAGCCATATTGAGGTAGCGAATACCACCACGCTGTACCTGTGCAGGAATGCCCGTAAAGGCACACCGCTGGAGGTTGAGCCCCGTAATGGCACTGTACGAGAAATACTCGCCTACCCCATAGGGTATCTTCTCCATGCCAATGGTAGCAGGCAAGGTGGAAAGGTTAGCATTGCGACTGAAATCCAAGGAGGAAACATGCCAGAGGCGGTCAAACACATCGGGGATTTCCTCTACTTGAGTGCCAGCAATGGTAAGCGACACAAGATGCTCACCCCAATCAGCGATACTTGCGGGAACCTCCGATATGGCTTCATCTTCTATTGCAAAAAATTCCATCGTGGAGATGTGGGTAAGGCATTCAGGAAACTGAGTCAAGGCATTGCCACGCAAGATGACATCTGTCAAATCAGGCATCTCACCCAGTTCTTCGGGAAGATGCTTGAGCTGAGTGTTCTCAATGGCAAGCGAGTTGATATGTGACTTGGCAATCTCTGCAGGAATTTTCTCAAGCATACAATTGCGTATCACAAGATTTTGCAAACCTGTAAGATTGGCCACACAACTTGGCAATACGGTCATGTCATAAAACTCGGGCAACGAGACTAACTGCTGTTCCCATGTGTCACTATTGATAACAAACTGAGGATAACCATCGATGACGAGTCCGATGACATCTGTGGGATTGCTATTGGCGTCTGTATCAAACTCCAAACCGGCCCAATTGATATCAATCTCGCCACTCTCAAAGTCCCATGACACAGGCCAGAGACTCTCGTCATCGCCCAATATCTCCAAGCAGATACCACGAAGGGAATTGTAGAGATTGCTGGTGGTCAGCACTTGCTTAACCTGTATAGGAAGTGAAAGGGGGATGTCTTCACCCGCCTCTACCTCAAAATAGTTGTCCTTGGTGAGTACAATGTCAAGGTCCTCTATAAGGTTGGCCTGAAGATCGAAGCAACGGTAGCCGAGAAGCGTGTACCCACCCACAGGTAAGGGGACGAAGGGAGTAGAGATGATATCTTCGTTGCCATTCAGGGCGAGACTGGGCAAATACAAAGTGTCGCCCTGGGAGCTGAGAAGGGTCACTTTGATGGTGCGTGCATCCGTAAGATCCGAAAGAATATAAACATTGCGACGCACCAATTCGAAAGACACCCGTCCTTGTGTGGCAGGGTCGTAGGGTTGGTCCATCTCTTCTTCGCTTTTACATGCAAAGAGAAGGGGTAAGGATAGCAACAGAAGTAGCAGTTGGAGGATTTTATGTTTCATGAGGTTTTGAGGTTTTAGGGACCCAACGGAAAACCGTTGGGAACGGTGGCTTTTTATAGAAGGGAGGATGGTTGTTGGGGGGGGAGGTGGGGTTATCTGCTTTTAGGACCGAAGTAGGTATTGTACCAAAAGTTCTTGTCGAATGTATTCTTACGATTGTAGGGATGGGCTTCAGAGTAACTGTCGTTGGTATCTTCTGCATCATCGTCATACCATAACGGGCATATTTGGTCGATGCTGGAAGGTTCGTTGGTGAATCCCGTCTTCTGTCCGTAAGAGTCGTGACTGCCCTCGTACTGGTTGAAGAGCAGGGTGTAGGGATCCCAACAACGCAGATTGGGATGGTAGAGAATCCAGTCGGGCAAGCTGCCTGTTAGGAAGTTGAGATTGATGCTCAACTGTTCCAACTGAGGCATAACGGGATTGTGAGCAATCTTCTCCTCAAGTGTGGCATACTGGCTGGCATCATAACCCAAATCGGGGATGCTACCCTCCAGATAATTGTAGGATAGGCCAATATAACTGACATTCTTCAATTGGAAGAGGGAGACTGGCAATTCGCCATGCAGACCCAAGGTGTCGCGTACATCGGCAAACTCGTCCAAACGACCGAAGATGTCGCGACAACGGTTGTTGGCCAAATTGACATACCAAAGATGATGTCGGTCGAGCGCCGTGATGATATCCATGGGTATCTCCAACAGATTGTTACCACTCAGTTCCAACACCTCAAGATTGGTCATGTCCTTCATACTTTCAGGCAAACTGCTGATACCAAATCCCATAAGAGAGAGGGATTTGAGATGCTTCAGTGCCGTTACATGTTCGCCCAATGGGATGCGTTTGTAGTGTGCATTGGCATTGGCGGTAAAGGAAAGACTGCGGAGTTGGTCCAGATAACGAATCTGGTAAGGTATGCCCTCGTTGGTGTCAAACATAGAGAAGTTGACTCCCGTCACACGAGGTTCGGTGACAGTCTTATGCATGCGCTCATTATAATAAGTGACATCCTCCAACTTCACATTATTCCAATAAATCATAGGCAACGAAGTGTCCCAATTAGTGCCCACTCGCATAATACGACTCACAGCAAGCAAAGCGAGCGAGTCACCCTCATGACTGGGTATAATCTCCTGAGCATGAACCTGCCGGAAAAGCAGACGACTCTCTACGGGAGTTTCACCCTCCTTGGTATCTCGCTGGCGGAAAACAACTGTTGCCAAACGGTCGGCATCGCTCTGTGTATACATGTCGTAATCTATACGAATGGAACTCTTGGCAGGAATGGCCACTGAGCGATGAGCCGTTGATGCAGAAGCGGTAGCAGTCTTCCTACTTACTTTCAGCCAACCCGCACGCAAAGGATCGGCATACTCCACATAAATATCATAATCGATATTGCTCTCCACACTAAGTTCCTCAAAGAGACCATCGTCGGAATAATCGGGTACATCGACCTCTTCCTTGCTCAAACGAATGACCTTGTCGTAACCCAATTGCCGGATGGTGAGCATACGGCTCCTGGCCTTACTGCGGAAACTGACATGTGCCTCACGCTCTACATACAGATAACTGCTGTCCACCCGAATCTCACACAGCACACTACCCTCACCTGTAACAGGGGTGACCAAGCACCAGTCACAATCGCTGGACACACTCCACACATCATCTGCAGTAAGCCCAATCGTCTGCATGCCTCCATCTGCTGCAAACATCAGTTCGCTCTCGGACAGCGTGAAGTCTACAGGTACCTCCTCTTCGCGACATGAGACAAAGACAAAGAAGGAAGATAGAAAAGCAAGAAGCAAGAGTATATTTCGTAGTTTCATTCTATCGTTATATAATTTCATTATTCTATCGTAATATCCTGTCCATCATCCATATAGAGGAGGAAGAGACCATTTTGCATTCGATACCATACATCCTGTGGGATGACCATCTTGATATTGGGATTGTTGCCCACATTGAGTGTAGTAAGGTTGGCGGGGAAGTTGATAACCGTGCGGAAATCGTTTCCACTCATATTCACATTCGAAAGCGAGGGATGCACATGAAGATAAGCAGGCCACTCAGTCATGGTGCGTACCCATTGTGTCTCAGCCTCATCGCGAAAATAGCCCTGGTCGGAGATGAGCAACTGCTGAAGAGAGAGCACATTGAGCACATTGTTGGGGAAACCATCGAAACGATTGTGGCTGATATCAAGACCCGTGAGCCAGGGGAAAGTCTCTGCACTGAAGGCAGAGGGCAATGTGCGCAACTCATTCTTACTCAAATCCAATGCCTGCGTACTCTTGAGTCCCCTGATGGAAGCATTGCGCAAGGTATCGATCCTATTGTACGAGAGATCCAAGTAGTTGATGACCGAACCGGTACGCGCAAACTCTTCTGGCATAAATCCCTTGATACTCTCACCAGGAGCACGCCCCATATAATTGGCAGAAAGGTTGAGTTGCTCACAACGAATACCTTTGAATCCGGGTTGAAATCCATGCATGCGATTGCCAGAGAGGTTGACTTTCTCAAATGAATACTGTCCTTCAAGATTGCTCAACACCACAGGGAACTCTTTGAGCAGATTGTCACTACATGAGAAGGACTCGATATCGTCGATCTTACAAAGGTCGGCAGGCAGACTCGTCAAGAGATTGTGGTCCAGAATGACCTGAATAGGCGCCATTGGCAACAGAGAAGAAATGCTAGAGATACGATTGTGTGAGGCATCAAGCAGACGAAGGTCTGTAAGTCGATTGAGTTTGGAGGGAAGTTGGGTCAACCTGAGATTGCATATATAGAGCAACTGTACCTTGGGACAATACTCACACATCTTATTTAAGGCCGACAGAAGTTTCTCCTCCGAGAGGTTGAACAGACGATCGATATTGACAGAGGTCAGGTACTCCATACCTCTGAATATCTCACCATCGAGTTCGGTGAAAGGATTATTGTACAGTTCAAGGTCGGTGATGTTCGTCAGGTTGCTGATGCTGGCAGGTAGTTTCGTGATCAAAGAATTGGCGATGTACAATTCCTGGAGATTCTCCAACAGGCCTATCTTTTCGCTAATACCCGTGATACGGTTGGCAGGATCATAACTACCTGTAATCGCAGACTGGGCGTAGTGCATACTTGTCAACTTCTTGTCCAAGTCATTGTTGGCAAGAGGTGACATCCGATATTGCAAGTCAGACTGTTCATTGAGACTGCGTATAAAACTGCGCTCACGAGCAACATCCATACGATGCTGACGCCAGTCTTCACTCTGGGCCAACTGAGAAGGAGAGATGGTATAATGTATGGCACCTACACCTTCAAGTGTGTAGTACACCTCATCGGTGTGCTCACCTAGATACAAGCGTTCCAAGGCATCAAGTTCGCCGATAGCATCGGGCACCTCACCTAAAGGATTGAAAGCGCCAAGATTCAAACTGATAACACGACCATATGAATTCGTGACAACACCTATCTGCTTAGTCCATGCCGAGACGGGGCGAGGCGAACCGTCAGAGAGAGTGAATATCCAATTGCCACCATAGCCACCCTGGTCATGGAATTTCCACGAGGGACCATCCATAGCATCCCAAATCTGTTTCAGCACGATGCCATCGTGGGTAGCCTGTGTGGACGAAAGTTGAACACCGACATTGGCCTGGCTCAGTTCATAGTGATGTACCTCAAAGGGTATCTCAACATCCTGTGCATACATGAAGCGACCCTGTCGATTGAAAAGCTCAAAATGAGAAATAGTATAGTCGCCTACTTGCAGACTGATACTGTCAGTACGGAATACAGGCGCTCCGTCAGTATATCGATAAGCCTTGACTCTATGATCTTCACGGTAGGTTACACCCCCCACACTACGCTCAAGTACAAGTTGTACGCTATCAATATCCTGATAGGCAAAAAGTTCACTATAGATGGGAGAACCGGCGCGCGTCTCCATCTCTGGTTCCAAGCGTATGAGCTGGGCACTGAACTTACCATATTCACGGGCCTCAACCTGAAGTTCCTGACGGGTAAGAGCATCACGACGAATGCTGAAAGGCAATGCCTCATCCAAACTTACAACCTGCAATACCTCAGGCATATCACCGCTCTTATAGTCGCCATAGAGCGCATAGCCTAGCAACTGGTAATCCCCACTCAGCAGTGTGATGTCGTCAGAAAAAAGTCCATATTCAGAAGCTTCTTCGCTGACCGCATTAAGAGCAACCGTCTGCTCAATAAAACGCCCGTTGAACTTAAGTGAGAGTTTAATCTTACGGGCATCCCCTAAATGCTCCAAAGGATTTCCTTCTGCAAGGGTACGCGTCCCTTGCTTTGTCAAATGCATCTGCAGATAACCATAACCAGGGCTCTGCTGTAGTTCCTCATCGGAACAACCTATCATCAACAAGGATGATAACACACCTAAACAAAGGGCTAAAATATAATATTGTATTCTTTTCATGCTATCTGTTATTCTATCACGCGTCATCTTTTTCGTTCTGCCACCTCCAGTCAACGGTCCAGATCCTGATCAATATAGAAAGTGAATACAGTCCTGCTACCAACAGCATCGCCTAAGAAGGCCTGCACACTGACAAGTAGATGACGATTGGCACCAACAACCTGGCCTGTGAAAGGATTCTGTTCACCCTTGTTCTGATTGAGGGTAAAGAGAACAGACTTGGGTTGGCCATCACTATCCATGTTGATATCAATTTGGCAAGTCTTCGCGTCCACATTCACCCATTCGCCAGCCGTATTTTGCTGTTGTACAACAATGCCACACTGGGTGAAACTACCAGGAGTGATATTCAGTTTCAGCGAACCACCCTTAGAAGGGACGATGAGGGTACCACCATTTGCGACCTCGTCGAAACCAAACTTGTAATCGGCATCTACATTGTTCTTCTGTGCGAGCAAAACTGCTATGCTGGCATACTTCTCACGCAATTCGCCATTGCTATCCCACAAGTCCTCAAAAATAACATTGCGAGGCACAATAACTGCCATGGCATAGCGCCATAATGTCTCGTCGGACAAACCGTTCTGGTCATCTACATCACCACGGTCACTTACTCGGATGGCAAGGGTATGACGATAAAGCCCTTGCATATTACTTTCCTTACGACCCACATATTCCAACTGTGCCCAATGTGCCTCTTGTCTGCGGGCAATGCCATTGTCTGCACGAATCAACAACAGATGGAATGGAGCATTCACAAGAGAGGTATAATCACTGGAGGTTATAATATCAAACTCCCTGCGCACCTGTTTCCAATTGTCATCAGGATTATTAGGATTAATGTTACTTGCCTTTGCCTCGAAACCAAAAGGATTGCCTTGAGGATCGATGGCAGGGAAAGACAGACGATTGTCAATATATCCACTACCCACACCTGCAAAAGTGAGATAGATGGTCTTGATCATACGCCCATTAACATCTATCAAAGTGACAGAACCAGTGCGTCCATCACGGCTTAATTCGCTCTCTTTCACACGGAAGGCGATATGCTGGCGCTGAGCATTGATGAGTCCGGAACTTTGCACATTGGTCACACTACCCATAGCAACACCCGTCTCCACCCATTCGGGCATACTGCCAACAGTCCAGCGGATATTGCTCTCTATATAGCAGTCGATCATGAACACTCCATTCTGCACACTGTTGATCAGATTGAAACTAACTTGTTCTAACTCTTCTCCAAAGGAGTATTCCTTGTCGTAGACACTCACCTGCGCCCTTGCATTCACCCGAACGGGAACGGCCATACCATCTTCGGTTCGAATATAGAACAAAGCTTCATAACTGGTAGACTCAAACTTACTATAGTCGGCCTTAACGATAAGTTGCACACGGGTTTCCTCTCCCTGACGGGAATCTCCATTGGTCTCAAAGGAAATCACGCCATCTGCCGGCTCACTTACAGCAAGACTCCAACGCTTGGATGAGGTCACCCATAATGTGTCACGAAACTCTGTACCCGTCTCATCGGCATCCAAAATCAAAGAACCATCTGGTGATAGGCCCTCCACTTGGATTTCGCCTGTAGAAGCAGACTTCTGCACGACATGTATCACAGTTGGCTGACAATTGTCGGCCAACAAATGGAGTTCAGCCTCACGCACACCCATACTGAAATTGTCAGAGCGTACGGTAAGCACAATACTTGCTTCGCCGGCCTCACCATGCATTACATCTGCCTTCAGCCAACTTACTATGCTATGTATCTCAGCTATCCATGCATAAGGGGCAGTAAAGGTAATCACCTGTTGCTGACCCTGTGCAACACCTTCGAAGGTGACAGTCTCTGCGCTGACAGGGATGGTCAGGAGGACGGGGTCTTCAAGCTTCTCCGAGCATGAGGTCATATTCATGACAGCGATAATGCCCAAGAGCAAGAGTATCGTTTTTAGGATATATCTCATATGTTGTATCGTAAGAATTCAAATAGAAGTTTACTTCCAGACCTAATATAAGCCATTCAGCCCATTCTTGTCTGCCAGGGCCTGGTCGGGACTAATCCACTCAAATATATAGTAATAAGCGCCAAAGCTTCCCAAATGTGCCAGATAGGCATCAAGATAGAGCACGAACGCACGGTCCTCAGGCAGGTAATAACTGGGCAAGCCTTCTATCGTCGACATGGATACCTGACCAAAAGTGGCATCGGTAAAAGCAACTTGTTCGCGCATATCAATATTCTGGTCGAAGGGATTGTCCTTGCCTGTATGGAAACGGAGCACAAGGTCGCGCGTGTCTTCAAAGGGTTTGCGCACAACCAGGGTGGAGTCGTTGACCTTCTCACTCTTAACATTGAAACTGGTGACGCTCGAGGTGCTGAACGGGAAAGTGCAGGTGAGGCGGAGATCGCCTACATAATCCTCTATATGGAAAGGGCGCACCTTACGAAGGAGTACATGCGTAGTATTACCATAGACAGGACTGGCTTCGGCCTCCTTCGTGAGCAGACGGAGAGTGACGGCAAGAGAATCGTTGACACTCTCAACATGATCATAGATACCACGAAGCCTGAGCATACCCGTCAACTGGCCTGCGGGGATGGCTACATTATGATTCTCTACCGTAAAATGGTAATTTTCAATGGCATTGCTCTTACGGACATCCACCATGACAGCAATGGTACGATCATGTCCTGCAACCGTAGCAAATCCAACAGGAATCTCGAACACATCATTCTTCTCCGTGAGAGGCATAATGTAGCTGGAGTCGGAGAAGAGTACGAAGCCCTCTCCCTCGTATCTGATATCCTCTACCCTACTGGTACATGCCACGCTCATCGCAACAGTTACCAGTGCAAGTAGGAACTTTATCGTCTTCATACTGTTCATTACCTTGATTTTATGAGGCATTAATACACATTTTGTTTTACAACGCCCTTTGAAGCTGATATCTCATGTTCGGGCAGAAGCCAAGTGAACCGTGGGCTACCTGCAGGAACCTTCAACGCATTATAGTTGGAACCATCGATGGTACCCGTTTGGGGTGTACGCTCGAAGCCCAAGCCCCAACGCTTAAGGTCGGTGAGACGGAAACCTTCACCCACCAATTCCTTTGCGCGCTCATCCTGGATGGCGGAAAACAGATGTTCCTGATCGTACATTGCCGTACCATAGTTTAAAATACGAGCCTTGCGCAAGGTGGTGAGGTCTTCGCAAGCCTTGCTCGTCTTTCCCTGCATACATCGTGCCTCTGCACGAACAAGATAAGTCTCGCTTAGACGAAGTAATTTAGGCATGTTACTGTAGTAGACACCAGAAGTGCCGTCAATCATAGGATTGCCGGGAAACTTGAGCATAACCTCCCACTGAACACCTTGCATGGTTGTCACTTGACTAAAGAAGGCCGTATAGCGCCAGTCTCCACTCTGATAGGCATCAAGCAACCAGTTGGCTGGTAGATAATTGGGATTGTATCGCCCCGAAGTAATACCCATATAAAGCGAACCCAATGAACCTCCCATGTCGGTGGTAGAGAAGGATATCTTCCAGATAATCTCATCTGCTGTGTCGTATTTCCACATACAACTGTACTCGTCCATGACACCACCGTCAGGTGTGGCAACTTTATAGAAAGCATCTGCCAAAGTATAAGTCAGTCCACTTCCGTTCTTTTCCTCTATAACCTCTGTGGCAGCTTCCTCTGCTTCTTCCCATCGTTGCATATTGAGTAGCACACGAGCCTTCAATGCCCAGATAGCACCCTGTGTCACAAAAGGTGCATCACATCCCTTACGGGGCTCCAATTCACCGGCACGGTTAAGGTCAGCAAGAACCTGTGCATAGCATTCCTCCAACGAGGCTCGTGGTAACACCTCAACTGCACCATCTCCCGTGCGGTAATGCAAATAGAGGGGTACTCCCATGACAGAAGATGCAGTAGCAGGATCATAGGCCTGGCAAAAAACGCGGATAAGATCGCTATAGGCATAAGCACGCATAAAACATACATCTGCCGTATACTTATCCATGAGTTTTATATCTGCCTTGTCGGTCAAGGTTTGGCGGACCTCTTCTTCATGGTCCAGGAAGAAATTGCATCGACTAACAATCTGATACAAACCACCATAGACATCAAGAAGCGACGATTCATTGGCATTCAGTTCCCAACGATAGAAATTACCAAAACGATTGGTATAGCCCTTGGCCGCATAAAACAAGTCGGACTGTACCTCTGTGGCCTGCACCAGTGTTCCACTATAGAGTGCGGGATTCTTGAAACTGCTATAAATACCAATACAAACCTCCTCTGCCGCGGCAAGCGTTTGCATAGCCTCCTTTTCGGGAACCGCCGTAGCCGGGGTTTCCGTCAGGAAATCCTGACAAGCTGCGACACTCACTGTCATCAGTAAGAGGAGGATATATGTTGAAAATTTGTTCATCTTAATGTGCACATGTATTATAATTAGGTATAATGCAGACAACCGCATCAGAAGTTTATCTCTGCACCAACAGTAAACTGACGACTCATGGGATAAGTAGCTTGGTAAACATTGACACTACTCTCTGGGTCCATTCCCGTAAAGTGTGTGAAAGTAAAGAGGTTTTGTGCTTGCAAGAAGAATCGGGCACTTTCTACCACCTTGTTTCGAGCGAACAACTTCTGAGGCAATGCATAGGACAGCATAACATTTTTCAAACGCAGGAAAGAGGCATCCTCCAGCAGATGGCTATCCATCTCAGGAGAGACGCCATAACGGGGGATATTGGTGATGTCACCCGGATGCTTCCAACAGTTTAGCAATTCACGGCTCTGATTGTAAGCAGAGGAATAGAGGCCATTGCTCTCATCAAACCAACGGTCATTGTTGAGCATCCAACGATTGGCTACCCAGGAGAACTGTACATCCAGCGAAAGTCCATTCCATGAGAGCGATGTACCAAAACCACCCTGCCATGGTGCCATATAGCTCTTGCCGGAGAGGACCTTGTCTTCTTCGTTATAAACATGGGTCACCTGACCGTCTTTGGTATACCAGAGGGCGTCACCATTGACAGGATTGACACCCGCATAGCGCACAAGATAGTGCTCACCATAGGCATGTCCAACCTTCAGGAGAAGCCCTGTTGAAGGAATTTCATATTCATCCAATCCTGCATACAATTCTGTTATCTCATTGTGGTTGTAGGATACATTCCCATTGACATTCCAGTGGAAACTTCCTACATTTAGCAGATTGGCATGGAGGTCAAGTTCTACGCCACGATTTAGCATGCCACCAATATTATCCCACTGCATGCTGAAACCATTGCCCAAAGTAATGGGTACCTCCATCAGCATGTCGGTGGTTTTCTTATTATAGAACTCAACAGTGAAATCCAACCGGTTCCAAAAGCCTGTCTTCAAAGCAAGATTGAAAGTTGTGAGTTTCTCCCATGTAAGATTCTCGTTGCCACGACTGTAAGGAGCAATGCCTGGCATACCTGCATACTGGGGACCAGCAGCATAGAGCGACAGATGGTCGTAATTGGGAATGGAGGAATTACCACTTGTACCTACACTCGCAGACAGCTGGAGATTGGTAAGCCATTCCGCCGTAGGTTTCATAAAGGACTCTTTGCGTATGTCCCACATTCCACCAAGACTCCAGAAGGTTGCCCAACGGGCATCCTTACCAAACTTGGAAGAGGCATCTCTACGAATAGAGAGATCGGCATAATAACGGTTTCGGTAGTCATACTCCGCCCTACCAAACATAGAAAGATAGGTTGAGGAAGCCAATGCATCACTCCAACCACTGGCAATCGTACCTGTGGATAGGGTCAGCAGTTTGTCATTGCTCTGACCACGGGATACTACACTGAAAGCATCGCTGGCATTGCGCGTCATCTCGTGACCCAAAAGGAAGTTAAGATGATGCTTATCCTCTATGTCATATTTATAGGTAGCAGTATTGGTCCAGGTCAGATTGTAGGTACGAACAAAACTCTTGCCAACCGTACCCATACCGTAATTGCCGACATAGGAGGGCTTGGAAGATGTACTGGTACGCGTATCCCCTCCATCGACACCCAGTAAAGTTTTAATATGTAAATTCTTTACAGGTTCAATGTCCAGATAGATACTGGAAAGAACATGCATACGATTGCGCTCTAAGGGATTAGCATCGGACCACTCCAAAGGATTCTCAAAAGAACCTCGCCAACTGCCATCTACGGGAGAGGTATAGGATCCGTCACCTTTAAAGGGATCCCAATAAGGCAACATGAACTTCGAAGCAGAGATGGGTGTAATGATGCTATATGAGCCATAGTCTGCTTCATTAGCGATGGAATAAGCCAACGAGGTATTGGTACCAATTGTTAGCCAATCATTGGCGTGCACTTCTAAATTAGAGCGTAGGCTATAGCGGGTAAAACGACTGCTGATGGCTGTGCCAACCTGATCCATATAACCACCAGAGAAGAAATAGTTGATACGATTGGTTGCACCTGCCACACTTAAGTCATAGGTCTGCGTGGGGGCATTGTCACGAAAGACAATATCCTTCCAGTTGACATCAGTCTTCTCCAAGGTTTCACGGTCATACTGTCCTGGGATGCGAACACCCACCATCTCCTCAAAGTCGAGGCGTTCACGAGTGTTCATCTGGCTCCAGTGACCAAAGGCAAGGTTAGAAAAACCATATTGCCCACGCAACTTAACCTGAGCTTTGTCACCCATCTTACCTCGCTTAGTGGTAATAACAATAACACCGTTGGCAGCACGGGCTCCATAAATAGAAGTGGAAGAGGCATCTTTCAGAACACTAAAAGACTCTATATCGCCAGGATTGATAGCAGAAAACTCACTGGCAGATACAGGTACTCCATCAACAATAAAAAGCGGTTCTGTATCTGCATTGATAGAATTGGTACCGCGGATAAAAAACGATGCTGGTGCAGAAGGATCTCCCGAGTTCTGAAGCACAGTGAGACCCGTCGCCTTACCTTGCAATGCCTGATCAAAACTTGCAACAGGGGCATCGCTAACGGCCTCACCGTTGATGGTTGAAACGGAACCTGTAATAGTACCCTTCTTGCGTGTGCCGTAAGCAACGACCACGACCTCGTCCATCACCCCGGATTTCTCCTGCATAACCACACGGAGAACTTTACCAGTATAACGAACAGTCTTCTCCTCCATGCCCACATAACGGAAAAGGAGCTGGTCACCCAACTTCTTGTCTATGCTGATAAGGAAATTACCATCAATGTCAGTGATTGTTGAGCGATTGTTCTCTTTCTGAATAATCTGCACACCAACAAGTACCTCACCGGTTTGGTCAACTACCGTACCTTTTACCTCTACCTCCTGTGCATTCATATGCAAAGCAAAAAGAGAAAAAAGTATTGCCAGTAAGATATTACTTCTAAATCTAAACATTATTTTCTTTTTAGGGCAATTCAAAGGATAGTACCGATCGTCTTTTACAAGAAGATAGTAAAGGTGCTTAAACAAAGCAAGAGAGTTAAAGGGTCTTTTCAGGTAAGCATCTGATACAGACCGCTTTAACTCTCCTATATAATATCTTTAGAACTCAGCGTTCTTGGGAGTACGGGGGAAAGGTATCACATCACGGATATTCTGCATACCCGTAACGAAAAGGATCAAACGCTCGAAACCGAGACCGAAACCAGCATGAGGACAACTTCCGTACTTGCGGGTGTCGAGATACCAAGTCATATCCTTCATTGGGATGTTGCGCGACTCAATCTCACCCATCAGTTTCTCATAGCTTTCCTCACGAACAGAACCACCAATAATCTCACCTATTGAGGGGAAGAGAACATCGGTACCCTGTACAGTTTCCTCCATCTCTTTGCCATCCAAAACGGGTTTCTCAGCATCTATCTTCATATAGAAGGCTTTGATCTTCTTAGGATAGTGGTTCATGATAACGGGTTTCTTGAAGTACTCCTCTACGAGATAGCGCTCATGCTCACTGGCAAGGTCATCGCCCCACTCGCAAGGGAATTCAAACTTCTTGCCGTTCTTGATAGCTTCCTGCAGAATCTTGATACCCTCAGTGTAGGGCAAATGTACAAACTCCTCCTTCAACACACCTTCAAGACGCTCAATCAAGCCCTTGTCAACCATCTTATTAAGGAACTCAAGATCATCCTTGCAGTTGTCCAAAGCCCAACGAACACAATACTTGATGAAATCTTCCTCCAAAGCCATCAGTTCATCGAGATCCATGAATGCAACCTCAGGTTCAACCATCCAGAACTCTGCCAAATGACGAGGAGTATTACTGTTCTCTGCACGGAAAGTAGGACCAAAGGTATAAATAGAACCCAACGCTGTTGCACCAAGTTCACCCTCCAGCTGACCTGATACCGTCAGTGAAGTCTGTTTGCCAAAGAAATCATCGTCATAAATGATGCTACCATTCTCATCCTTCTTCAGATCGTAGAGGTTCTTGGTTGTAACCTGGAACATCTGACCAGCTCCTTCACAGTCACTCGCAGTGATCAGTGGAGTATGGAAATAGAAATAACCATGCTCGTGGAAATAGGTATGGATAGCCATTGCCATATTATGGCGGATACGCAAGATAGCACCAAAGGTGTTTGTACGGGGACGCAGGTGTGCAACAGTGCGCAAATACTCCCATGAAGCACCCTTCTTCTGCAAGGGATAAGTGTTGTCACAAGTACCAAGTACTTCAATGTTGGTTGCCTGGATCTCACTTGCCTGGCCTGCAGCTGGGCTCTCTACCAACTTACCCTCTACACTGAGACAAGCACCAGTGGTGATATTCTTCACTACCTCCTCGGGAATAACAGTCTCGTCGCCAACAATCTGGACATTCTTGATGGTCGAACCATCATTGAGTGCAACAAAGAAAATACCTTTGCTACCACGCTTGCTGCGAACCCAACCCTTTACACAGATATCAGCACCAAAATCGGTACGCTGCAATGCATCTATTACTTTCGTTCTTTTCATTTTACCTTAAATTCTGCATTTAGCATTAATATTATCATCCGCAATGTCATCAAAACACTGCGGATGATTTTAATTGTTCTTTATTCGAAAGCTCCCATATGAAGCATATTGACCTCCTTCTCTGTAAGGTAACGCCAGTCACCACGACGCAGATTCTTCTTTGTCAAACCTGCGAAGAATACACGGTCAAGCTTCACTACATGATAGCCTAAGTGCTCAAAAATACGACGCACAATACGATTGCGTCCACTGTGGATCTCAATACCTACCTGCTTCTTGTCGGTCTCGCTGGCATACTCTACTGCATCTGCATGTATTTCGCCATCCTCAAGTTGGATGCCTTCAGCTATCTGTCGAAGATCGGCTGCAGTAACATTCTTGTCAAGATAAACATGGTAGATTTTCTTCTTCAAATACTGAGGATGTGTCAGTTTGCTTGCAAGATCACCGTCGTTGGTCAAGAGAAGTACACCCGTTGTATTGCGGTCCAAACGACCCACGGGATAGATACGCTCACGACAAGCATCCTGAACCAAATCCATTACAGTCTTACGATTCTGAGGATCGTCACTGGTAGTTACATAATCCTTTGGCTTATTGAGCAATACATATACCTTCTTTTCGATAGTCACAAGTTGATCGTGGAAAAGAACGGTATCACTACGCAACACCTTGGTACCCAATTCTGTAACGATCTGTCCATTTACAGTAACCACACCTGCCTGGATGAAATCGTCTGCCTCACGACGGCTACAAACACCTGCATTGGCAAGGAACTTGTTCAGACGCAAAGGCTGATTGGGGTCAATATGAGTCTCCTGATACTCAATACGCTTCTTAAAACTATATTTAGCATTGGGATCGTAATTGCCTGTTTTGGGACGCTGTGGGCGTCGCTGACCATATCCCTGTCCACCCTGTTGATAGCCACCACGCTGCTCACGAGGCTGATAACCACCGCGTTGCTCACGAGACTGGTAACCTCCTGACTGATAGCCGCCACGCTGCTCACGGGGCTGATAACCGCCGCGTTGCTCACGAGGCTGATAACCACCACGCTGCTCACGAGGCTGGTAACCATCGCGAGACTGATAGCCACCACGCTGCTCACGAGGCTGGTAACCTCCTGACTGATAGCCGCCACGCTGCTCACGGGGCTGGTAACCTCCTGACTGATAGCCACCACGCTGCTCACGGGGCTGATAACCACCTGACTGATAGCCACCACGCTGCTCACGAGGCTGATAACCACCTGCGTTGCCCTCTCGGCTAACGCGTGGACGGTAAGCACGCGACTCGCCCGAATTGTTTGCACTGTATGCGGGGCGTGCTATACGGGGACGAGGGGTGCGTCCATTATTGGGGCGATAACCCTCACGGTCGCCGCCATTGCTCTCTTCGGAGAAATGCTCTCTCCAGCTTTCGTCTTCTGTACTCATTTCTGTTTAGTTTTTTAGACTGTGTTTTTCTAACTAATTCCTAATTGTTTCTCTTAAATGGCATTACAAAATGCCGAACTTTTTTTGGGTAATTGTAACTCTTTGTGTAAATGCGTTTGAATTAAACTCCTTAATTTTTTCTCTCTAACAATAAAATTTATTTGATTTTAATATTTAACACTCATCACGAGCTTATACTCGCCGACAATTACTTAAACACCAGTATAAGTATGTGGAGTAATTACTCTCAATTCGGCCTTCACCTCTTCACTGACATTAAGTGTCTCTATAAAGTCCTTAATTGTACTTTCAGAAATACCGGCACCCGTACGGGTCAATGCCTTTAATGCCTCATAAGGATGAGGATAAGCCTCACGACGAAGTATGGTCTGAATAGCCTCAGCCACTACAGCCCAGCATCCATCCAAGTCACGATTGATGGCATCCTCGTTGAGAACCAGTTTTCGCAACCCCTTCAAGGTACTTTGGATGCTAATGAGCATATGACCCATGGGCACACCGATATTACGAAGCACGGTGCTATCTGTCAAGTCGCGTTGCAAACGACTGATAGGCAACTTCTGGGCCAAGTGTGCCAAGATTGCGTTGGCAATACCAAGATTGCCCTCAGAATTCTCAAAGTCAATGGGATTAACCTTGTGGGGCATAGCACTACTGCCGACCTCCCCAGCCTTCACTTTCTGACGGAAATACTCCATGCTGACATACTGCCAGAAGTCACGGTCGAGATCGATAATGATAGTATTGATACGCTTCATGGCATCAAAAACACCTGCCAGACAATCGTAATTGCTGATCTGAGTGGTGTACACCTCACGCTCCAAACCAAGTTTTTCAGCAACAAACTTGCTACCGAATGAACGCCAATTATAACCAGGATAAGCAACATTGTGGGCGTTATAGTTACCTGTAGCACCACCAAATTTGGCTGTCAAAGGCTGTGCTTTGAGGGCCTCCAACTGACGCTCCAAACGATATACAAACACCATAACCTCCTTGCCCAGACGAGTGGGACTTGCGGGCTGGCCATGGGTCTTAGCCAACATAGGCACATCCTTCCACTCCTCTGCATACTCACGCAATTGAGCAATCAATTCCTCAATCATGGGATAATACACCTCCTTCAAAGCATCCTTAATGCTCAAGGGAACACTGGTGTTGTTAATATCCTGACTGGTAAGACCGAAATGAATGAATTCCTTGTATGCCTCCAATCCACCAATAGCATCAAACTGCTCCTTGATAAAATACTCAACAGCCTTTACATCGTGGTTGGTTACAGATTCAATATCCTTAACGCGCTGTGCGTCTTCCACGCTAAAATTGCGATAGATGTCACGCAAACGCTCAAAAAGTTCTTTTGGGAAAGATTCGAGTTGGGGTAAAGGCAACTCGCAAAGAGTAATGAAATACTCTATCTCAACACGAACACGATAACGCACCAAAGCGTACTCTGAAAAATATGCTGCCAAAGACTCCGTCTTACCTCTGTATCGACCATCTACGGGAGATACTGCCGTCAATAATGATAACTCCATAAAGAATATTTTCTACCTTGTTAAAATTAGGTTGCAAATATACTATTTATTCTTTGAATAAACAAATTTACAAGGATAATTCCACCACGCAATCCCTCATTGCTTGACATGCATCATCTCACAGTACGAAAAAGAGGCGAAACAAGTGATAAACAAAAAGAAAAACAAAAAACCGAAATCTCAACAGAGACCTCGGCAAAATCATATATTATAGGGAAAATATTATCTTTGTCCCTTTGTGGGCGTTGACGGATTCGAACCGCCGACCCTCTGCTTGTAAGGCAGATGCTCTGAACCAGCTGAGCTAAACGCCCGAAGGCAAACATTTGAAAAGAGAGCGAGACCGAAGTCTTGTGGGCGTTGACGGATTCGACCCGCCGACCCTCTGCTTGTAAGGCAGATGCTCTGAACCAGCTGAGCTAAACGCCCGAAGGCTCTCCTTTCGTTTGCGGGTGCAAAGGTAAGTCAATAATTTGATATTGCCAAACTTTCGGCAGTATTTTTTCTTCTCAATGTTTATTTTTGTGCAAAACGCGCTGCTTGCTCTGCAATAAGAGCAGCATCGTCGAAGTAATTTATCTTCATAGCACGACGCACTTCATCCATCGTTTGTACTGCCGTTTCGCGTGCTTTCAAGCATCCTTTCTGAAGTATATCATACACAGCAGGGATGTCTTTCTCATATTCTGCACGGCGCTGACGAATAGGTTCGAGCGTCTCATTCAATACAGCCATCAGAAGTTTCTTGCACTTCATATCACCCAGACCTCCACGGGTATAATGGTCCTTCATGTCCTGAAGAGTTGCATAGTCGGGAGCAAAGGCCGCAACCATCTCATCTGTTGCGAAGGCATCCAAATAGGTAAATACGGTATTGCCCTCCAAATGACCAGGATCACTCACCTGCAAATGAGTAGGGTCGGTGTACATTGTCTTCACCTTCTTGTTGACATCGTCAGCACTGTCACTCAAATAGATACAGTTACCAAGACTCTTACTCATCTTAGCCTTGCCATCAGTTCCTGGCAAACGAAGACATGCTGCGTTATCAGGCAATAAGATATTAGGTTCGATCAAAGTGTCTCCATAGATGTTGTTGAATCGGCGAACAATCTCGCGAGCCTGTTCCAACATAGGCTCCTGATCCTCTCCTACAGGTACCGTCGTTGCCTTGAACAAAGTGATGTCGGCAGCCTGGCTGATAGGATAAGTAAAGAATCCAACAGGTATGCTTTCACCTGCAAAGCCACGCATCTGAATTTCTGTCTTTACGGTTGGATTGCGTTGCAAACGACTCACGCTGACCATGTCCATGAAGTAGAATGACAACTCACAAAGTTCGGGGATCTGACTTTGAATAAAAAGCGTAGACTTCTCTGGATCCAATCCACAAGCCAGATAGTCTAAAGCCACCTCAATAACATTTTGGCGAACCTTTTCAGGATTGTCAATATTATCTGTCAGTGCCTGAGCATCAGCCTCAAACACAAATATCTTATCATAGAGACCTGAATTCTGCAACTCCACGCGTCTACGCAAAGAACCCACATAATGGCCAATGTGCAGTTTGCCGGTTGGACGGTCACCTGTCAAAATAACTTTTTCCTTAGCTTCCATATCTTAAATAGTCTTTATTTCCACTGCAAAGGTAATCAAAAAAATGCGTCAAGCCAAAAGCGAACATCATTTTTTGCCCATCCTAAGCTATGTATGTTTCTATTATTGTTAGTATACCAAATATCTATCTCCCTATCAGGCCTTTAACGAAACAACTTGTCGATATAATCCTGCGGTATGATGGTCAAAATTGTTTTCCCATCTGGAGTAATACGCGGACTGTTTGTTGCAAAGAGTTCATTGACAAGATTGTCCATCTGTTGTTTACTAAGCACTTCGCCAACAGGCAGAGCGGCATGTCGAGCCATAGCGAGAGCCAAACGATGTTGCACATCCTCCTTCGCAGATTTCCCCGTGTCACGCACAGAAGCAACAATGTCAGTAAGCAAAGTCAGCGGATCAGCCCCGCCCAAAGAAGGAGGAATGCCTAAAACTGAGAATGCACCCCCTCCAAGTGGACTTAAGTCGAAGCCCAAATTGTGAAGGTCATCCATAATCACATCCATCAAGACTGCATCTGAAGCGGGAAGTTGCAAGAGTTCCGGGAACAGCAAGCCTTGAGATGCCGTAGTCTGACCTTCCATCGTAACTCTATAATTATTATAAAGTACACGCACATGCGCACGATGCTGGTCAATCAAAGCCAGTCCTCCACTCATGGTTGTTATGATATACTGTCCACGATACTGGAAATGCTCTGTGCTCTTTTCCATTTCGAGCAAGGACTCCGGGGTATATAGTACAGGTTGCTCCTGTTCCGGTTCCACATCAGGGAGAACAATATTAGCATTATCCCTGTTATGCGACACAAACTCATGAACGGAATCAGTACTACCAATACCACCCGGCCTCTGTCGAAGACCTACAGGGAAAGCATTTGCGCGAGGAACAGAATCAGCCAAGGACTGAGATGTACTAAAGGGATTGAAGTTCTTATCATAGCTCACCTCTGGTGCAGGGCGGTTCACCGAAGACTCCCGATATACAGGAATATCATTGGGAGCGCCCTCTGCGTCAAACTCAATCATAGGGACAGCATTGAATTTTCCCAAAGACTCCTTAATGGCGGATTCGAGAATTTGCCAGATTGCCTGTCTGTTGCGAAACTCAATCTTGGTTTTAGAGGGAGAGATGTTAACATCTATAGTTGCGGGATCTACTTCAAAATACAAGAAGTTAGACACTTGTTCACCTTCTGCTATCAATCCCGAAAAGGCCTCGCTCACAGCCTTTTGAAAGTAAGGGTTGTTCATGAAACGGCCATTCACAAACAAGAACTGGCGTGCACCTTTCTTGCGCGCCGTATCTGGCCGACCCACATAACCAGTAATCTTACATATAGAAGTATCCACTTCCACGGGAAGCAGTTCTCCTTTCAGGCGTTTACCAAAAAGGTTGGTAATACGCTGCAGGACATTGGAGCCAGGAAGATTGTACACCTCCGCTCCATTATTATTGAAAGTGAAGGAAATACTTGGATTGACCAAAGCCAACTTCTCAAATTCCTGCACAATACAATTCAGTTCCGTCTTCTCATGACACAATCCAGCTCTACGAGCAGGTACATTAAAAAAGAGATTCGTCACTGCGAAATTGGCGCCCACGGGACACATGTCAATCTCTTGTTCAGGCATACGATCACCCTGAATCTCAATTTTTGTACCAAGACGCTGGTCAGCCTGACGCGTACGCAAAACCACATGCGAAACAGCAGCAATACTGGGTAAGGCCTCGCCACGGAAACCCATTGTATGGAGGGCATACACATCGGAAGCCTGGGTAATCTTACTCGTAGCATGGCGTTCGAAGGCCATACGGGCATCCGTCTCGCTCATGCCCTTTCCGTCGTCTATCACCTGAAGTAGTGTCTTGCCAGCATCGACTACTCGGATGTCAATATGTTGTGCACCAGCATCCACAGCGTTCTCCACCAACTCCTTGATAACGCTGGCAGGTCGATTTACGACCTCACCGGCAGCAATCTGATTGGCCACTGACTCTGGTAGTTGACGAATAATATCAGCCATGGAACAATATAAACAACAGAATTAATTGACAATATTTTTAATGACGACCATACAGATGGCCCGTCTGTAAGAAATACCAAATCATGAGCAAAGCACCGATAAGCATAATGATCACTGGCCAAGCCAACCTGCGACCACCTTCACTTGCACGCTGAGCATGTGGCGTATACTTGGCAAATTGTCCCTTGAACTTGTCAGTAGGGTCGTAAGGCTGCTCGGGAAGTTCGCCTTGTTGGCGTTTAACTTCCTGTACCAACTTGTCCAGTTTTTCCTTGCGTTCATCCGAATAGACAGATACCCTACGGTATTTTCGGGGCATCCTGCTTGAAAACATACCCATAGTTGTGGTGTTATCGGTTAATATCTATGCTTTGCCTTTATATATCCATCGCCATCTTGCAACATAATCTCTAACAAGAGGCATATGGAGCAGATTCACTACTGCTTCAGTTTCTTCTTTTTCAGTTCGTCCAATTTCTGTGTGGGCGCTTCATGGAGCACACTTTCCTTCATCTCCGTACCAGCCTTCTTCGGGCGCCAATTGAACACATCGTCTTTATCAACAGGTCTTATATAATCAAACCAAGCAAAAGACGGCAGGAACCGCTCATTAGCCGGAGTCTTCTCAACAGGATAGAACATACCATTCGTGGCAGGCATCCAGATAGACTGTACTTGCTGTTCTTTGATAAACAATTTCAGTTCGGTGCTTTCTGCATGTATCATACCCACCATCAGGGAGTCATTATCCAAAGGATAATAGTTGACAAGCACATTACCTTCAGCCTGATTCAAATATACCTCACCATTCTCGAAATAGGAATACATCTCCTTGCTGGAAACCTGATTATAGTGCAAACTATCCATACGCTCCACAAGTAACGCCTGATTGATCACATGGATACTATCCATCACAGAATCGTTGGTCCAAGCTTTGATAACCTCACCCAGAATCTGCTGTCCTTGTTGCCAGAGTATGGGGTCCTTGTACATCGTTGTGCAAGAGTCTTTACCAATGTGTACCATAGAGTCGCAGACTGCCTGCATGTCCTCACGGAAGATTCTAACTTTATTGTATGCATGCACTTCCCGATACATGCTGTCTGTATCCAGAAAATAAGTATACATCTTCACCGAATCGGCATGAGCCCATAAGGTATCTCTCTGGGAATAATCCACACACAGAGCACTGTCTGCAGCTTCTGCATACCCCGTACTGTCATTATAGAAGAGATAGTTACCCAAAAAACGAGTCTTGTTGGCAAAGTCGTCATACACTACCTGGCCATAACCCTTACTAACCTTGGTGTTGCCATCATAGTTCAAACTATCACCTTCAATACGCTTAGAGACATAGTTGACATGAGAGCGATTCAACAAATACGAGAAGTCGTTTTGTGAATCATAGTAACCGTTCTCGGTATAGATAAGCGTTGTGCCCTGCGTAATATTAGAAGGACCAACAACATGAGCCACACCCGAGGCTGTATTGTAATACAGCGTATCACTCAACAGCTCTGACTTTACAGGCTCAGGGGGTAACGGATTGATCAAACGAACATTGAAGTTGAATACTGCCTCGCGAGTACTTGGTGTATAAGAGCCATAGTCACTCGTCAACTGATTGCCCTGGTCTATCAAGCGTCCTCTGTCAGGAAAGTAACCAACCCCATACATCTTGTCATAGACCAGGCTATCAGTGTACAGTTTGGTCTGGTGATGCTTTAGCAATACCTCATGGCCACTGACCCTTGCCTTCTGCTCGATACCATCATAGCGGAGGATATCACCAGTAATGGAAAGTGTATCGCCCTGTTTCATTCTCACATTATCAAAAGCGTCAAAAGATTTGGTGTCTTGATAATAGAGAGCACTATCGCAATACATCAGCGTACCATCATGCTCAAATGCCACATTGCCAACGAGAATCTGGGCATCGCGTCTGATACGGATGTTATAGTAGAGTCTGTCAGCATGCAACAAATGAATCTGATCATCCTTTTTACCCTTTGGAGCAGGCTGTTGAGCAACAGACGGGGTCTCTGTTTCAAGCACCACTGCAAAGGGCATCGGTTCTGGTTTGTACACAGGTTCTACAGCCCACATCCAAGTGAGCATCCCAAAGAACACCGCAAACAAAAGATAAATGCACCGACGCATGGAAAACAGATAACAATATAAATACTACAAGCAAATCAGCCTCATCATGGGGAAAAAAACCTTTGACTCAAGAAACATCGAAGGAATTACTTGGCCCATCCGGGATACTGAAACTCACAGTCACGCCACTCTTCATTGATACGGACATAAGTGGTGCGTTGCTTCTCACGAATCCAGTTCTCTACTACTTCCTGCTTTTTCTTGGCCAGAACCACATCACGCAAAATCTGGAAATCCTCCTGCATAGTAGCACGATGAGCCTTGATGCGTGTTTTCAGCTTAACGATTGCACATACCACCTTACCTTTTGAATTCATCATTTGGAAAGGCTTTGATATCTCACCCGTCTCCATACCATCAATTACACGCGCAACTTCAGAATACTCTTCTGCCAACTCGCTCATCTGGAAACGAGAAGTACGCTCTCTTCCGTTTTCTGTCAGGATTACCTTCGACATCAAACCATGATTGTTGCGAGTATCCTTATCGTCACTAATCTCAAAAGCAGCAACCTCAAACGGAATGATACCCTTGCGGATATCCTCTGCCAACGAATCAAGTCTGTTGATACAAGTATCAATGTCGGCCTGAAGCACTTCGGGCTTCAACAAGATATGACGAGCCTTGATCTTATCGCCATTCTTATCTATCAACTGGATGATATGATAGCCAAATTCCGACTCGACAACCTTGCTGACCTTCTTCGTGTCGTTCAAGGCAAAGGCAACATTGGCAAAAGCAGGATCAAGCTCAGCCTTGCTGATATAAGGAAGTTCACCGCCCTGACGACGGGAATCATCCTGGCTATACAAACGAGCAAGACTTGCAAAAGAGATCTCACCACTGTTGATACGTTCTGAATAACCTCTTAGTTCATCCTTCACACGGTCAATCTCCTCCTGGCGGATTTCGGGTTGTCTTACCAATATCTCCACTTCAACCTGCGTATTGATGAATGGAAGACTGTCTTCAGGAAGATCTTTGAAGTAACGACGAACCTCAGCCGGGGTCACCTTGACATCATCGGTCAACTTCTGTTGCATACGCTCCACAAGACTCTGATTTTTCAACGATTCAAACATCTCCTCACGAATCTGAGTAATGGTAGAGTTCATATACTCTTCCAATTTCTCCTTCGAACCAGCACGCATCACCCAATCGTTCACCTGCTGTTCTACCATACTGCTCACCTCTTGATCGGTGACCTCAATACTGTCGATCTCAGCCTGATGTAGGAAGAGCTTCTGAATTGCAATGCGCTCGGGTATGACACAATAAGGATTACCCTGAATCTTATTCCAGTCAGGATCCGTGCGCATACTCTCCACATCGCTTTTCAAGATGGCTTCATCTCCGACTACCCAGATAACTTCATCGACAACATTGCTTTGTGCCATGATGCTAAGAGCGCAAAACAGCAAAGCAACTAAACTGCATATACGATTGGTGAAATGTTTCATCTAAAGAATTATTTAAATAAACACCATTGAGCCACACACAAATCATTCTGCGAGATTGGTAGATGGCTGTAGGTTAATTGATTCAATATTAATGATTATTGACCGTATTGATCACATCATCATAAACCTCAACCTTGTAGCGCTTACGCAACTCCTCTACATAAAGGCGCTCGCGCTCTTGTTGGTAATCAGCTACGACCTGAGCACTTACATCAGTCCATTTCTTTGGGCCTTTCTTCAATACAGTACCAACAGTTCCGATATAAGGGAAATCTTTGCGAATTGACGCTTTCTTTACAGGCTTTACCTTCAGTGCGAGCGAATCGGCCAAAGCATTATCACCCTGGGCAAACAATTTCTGCTCCATACGAACGGTCACGCTATCCTTGTTGAAATGCTCACGAACCGTCTTTGTCCAAAGTGATTCATCCACACCCTTCAACAACTTCTTCACAGCATTCACATCACTCTTCTGGCGGCAATGGTAAACCATACCCATGAAATGAGGTTGGTCCCAATTGTAATCCTTCTTGTGTTCCTTGAAATACTGTTGCAACCCCATGGTATCCTTAGAAGCAGGATCCCACACCTCACGAGTGCAGATCTCAAATAACAGCAAACCATCATGATACTCCTTTACCAGATACTTCAACTCGTCATCAAGAGCACAAAGACGCTCTGTTTCCTCATCAAGAATCTGATCAACAGTCTTACCCTTCTCTGCGGCCAAGGCATCAATTGTCTTACTTGCAAGTTGCTCCTTCATGCCACGCTGCTCAAGGTAGCGCTGTATCTGGTCGTGAAGTTCCTTGTAACTTTCAATAGGCTTTCTGCCCTTCAACTGAATGATATGGTAACCTACAGTTGACAGCACTGGACCGGCCACCTCACCACTGTCCTTCATCGCAAAGATAGCCTCTTCCAATTCAGGTAATAACTGATGAGGCCCAATCCACTGAATCAATCCACCACGAGCACCCGTTTGCTTATCGTCAGAACACTGTTGTGCCAACTGTTCAAAAGAGGCGCCAGACTTCAATGCCGTATAAATGCTGTCGATACGCACCTTGGCGGCTGTCTGGGTTTCCTTGGGAGCATCTTGAGGCAAGTGAACGAAGATGTGAGCAGGAAGATAAAGGTCATGACCCTCCAGACTCTTCACCATATTGTCGTAGTAATCACGAATTTCAGCCTCCTCGGCAGCAGGAGTCACAAGCAGAGGACGAATCTGCTGGTCACGATACTGTCGGAACTCTTGCTGATAGCTGGTCAAAGTGTCCAGTTTGGCATCCTCTGCAGCTTGAACCTTCAGCTTATAGTTGATAAAGAGATCAACATATTCCAACAAATCCTTTTTGTCCAACACACCCTCTGTATTGTTCTTGTTGTAATTGTACTCAAACTCCGAGCGGGTGACATCCTTGCCATTGATTCGCATCACAACAGGATCTTTCTTCTGAGCCATGCCAGAGAGACAAAGCATACAAAGAAGTGCTGAAATTACCGACTTTTTCATTCTATTGCGTTAGATAGCCTTTTAATTACACTATGTTTTTGAAAATAAGCGTGTGCGAGTTTTTTAGTCTAAGCACTCGCACACGCCAATATAGAGACTTACTTCAAATTACTGAGGACGGCTGTAGTTAGGAGCCTCGCTGGTAATGATTACCTCATGGGGATGGCTCTCCAGCATACCTGCATTGGTAATACGGGTAAACTTAGCATTGTGTAGCTCTTCTATGCTGTGTGCACCACAATATCCCATACCACTACGCAAACCACCTACCATCTGATAGATAACCTCCTGGACGGTACCCTTATAAGGCACACGACCAGCAATTCCCTCGGGCACAAGTTTCTTGGTCTCCTTTACGCCACCCTGGAAGTAACGGTCGGCGCTACCCTTCTCCATCGCCTCCAGCGAACCCATACCACGGTAAGCCTTAAACTTACGACCATTGTAAAGGATGGTCTCACCTGGAGCCTCCTCAGTACCTGCTACGAGAGAACCCATCATTACACTGTATCCACCTGCGGCAAGAGCCTTTACCACATCACCAGAATAGCGCAAACCACCATCAGCGATGAGGGGCACACCTGTACCCTCAAGTGCAGAAGCAACATCATAGATTGCACTGAGCTGAGGCACACCCACACCAGCTACCACACGAGTGGTACAGATAGAACCGGGACCGATACCAACCTTCACTGCATCAGCACCTGCCTCAACAAGCATCTTTGCAGCCTCACCAGTAGCAATGTTACCTACTACGATATCAACCTCAGGGAAAGCAGCCTTAGCCTCACGAACCTTGTCGATAACACCCTTTGAATGGCCATGTGCAGTATCGATGATGATAGCGTCCACACCAGCCTTAACCAGGGCTTCCATACGCTGGAAGGTATCAGCGGTCACTCCTACACCTGCAGCTACGCGCAGACGGCCCTTGGCATCCTTACATGCCATAGGCTTGTCGGCAGCCTTGGTGATATCCTTGTATGTGATAAGACCAATGAGACGGTTCTCGTCATCTACAACGGGCAGTTTCTCAATCTTATGCTCCAACAAGATCTTACTTGCGCTCTCCAAATCTGCCTGCTGATGAGTGACCACGAGATTATCCTTCGTCATCACCTCATCAATCTTGCGATTAAGGTCTGTTTGGAAACGAAGGTCACGATTGGTAACAATACCAACGAGCTTATTGTCCTTGTCAACCACGGGGATACCACCAATGTGATATTCTGCCATGATGTCGAGGGCATCCTTCACGGTCTTGCCACGCATGATTGTCACGGGATCATAGATCATACCGTTTTCAGCACGCTTCACAATGGCAACCTGACGAGCCTGCTCTTCAATGCTCATGTTCTTGTGAATAACACCGATACCGCCCTCACGGGCAATGGCGATGGCCATAGGTGCTTCGGTAACGGTATCCATAGCTGCCGTTACGAAAGGAATCTTCAAGTCTATATTTCTTGAGAACTTGGTGCTGAGGCTTACCTCACGAGGAAGAACATCCGAGTAAGCAGGAATCAGCAACACATCGTCGAAGGTAATACCTTCCATTACAATCTTGTCTGCAATAAATGATGCCATAATATTGTGCCTTTATAATTATTGCGTGCAAAGGTACAAAAAAAAATCGAAAATACTGCATTTCTCCTTCAGTTTTTACTTATTTTAAGGTTGTCGGAGAACTGAGAGGCAGAGCATCATCACGCATAATGACGAGGCTCTGCCACTTGTATATCATTTTTTGCTATCTAAAACGGAATAAACTGAAGTCTAATTGGCATTCTCGCTCATGAATTTGATACGAACTAACTTTACCTCCTCTTCGGTATAATCGCTTCCCAATTCATCGAGAGCTTCATCTATGCTATCGGTTTCCGACTCCTCCTGGAAGTAGTCATAGATGTCATACATATGATCCTCATCCATCACTTCCTCGATATAATAGTCAATATTGAGTCGGGTTCCGCTCTTCACAATAGCGTAAACCTCAGCCAACAGATCGTCATAATCAAGTCCCTCAGAACGAGCAATGTCCGTCAAAGCCAACTTGCGGTCGATGCGCTGAATGATACCCACCTTGAGCTTGGACTTGTTGGCAACGGTACGCACTCGCAACTCATCCGGGCGTTCAATCTCATTCTCCTCGCAATATCTAGCTATCAATTCGCAGAAGTCCTTACCATATCGAGCAGCCTTACCTTCTCCTACGCCAATGACATTAAGCAGCTGTGCCTGTGTCACTGGATACTGGGTAGCCATATCCTCTAGAGAGTTGTCCTGGAAGATCACATAAGGTGGAATGTCCAATTGCTGACTCTTTTTGCGACGAAGATCGCGCAACATAGCCAACAAAGTCTCATCCAAAGCAGAGGTTGCCACCATCGTGTCAGGTTGCTCATAATCAACAAATTCGCAATCCTCTGAAACCATAAAAGGCTCCGGATTCTTCATGAATCGCTTACCTTTAGAAGTAAGTTTGATAAGACCATAACTCTCCACATCCTTCTTCATATAGCCAGCAAGCATTCCCTGGCGTATCAAAGCTCCCCAGAACGACATGGTGTGATCGTCACCGATACCAAAACATTCCAGATTGTTGTGCAGATGAGAGCGGATGTCTTCCGTTTCGCGACCAATAAGCATGTTGACAATATAGTCCACCTTGAACATCTCCTTTACCTCACTCACCACCCTCAAGGCACGAGTCATTTCGTCTTGTGCTTCAATAAGTTCGCGAGGATGCAGGCAGTTGTCACAATTGCAACAGTTGTCCTTGTCGTATATCTCACCGAAATAGTGAAGAAGCACCTTTCTTCGGCAAACAGTAGTCTCTGCATACGAGGCAGTCTCTTGCAACAACTGGCGTCCAATATCTTGCTCGGCAACAGGTTTTCCCTCCATGAATTTCTCCAACTTTTGGAGATCTTTCCTTGTATAGAAAGTCAGGCAGATACCCTCTCCACCATCACGGCCAGCACGCCCCGTCTCCTGATAATAAACTTCCAGACTCTTGGGAATGTCATAGTGTATCACATAGCGTACATCGGGCTTGTCGATACCCATTCCGAAAGCAATCGTAGCAACAATGACATCTATACGCTCCATGATGAAATCATCCTGAGTCTCATTTCTTGTCACATTATCCATGCCTGCATGATAGGCACGAGCACTGATGTCGTTGGCACGAAGTATCTCTGCCAGATCCTCCACACGCTTACGGCTGAGGCAATACACGATACCGCTCTTCCCCGCATGCTGACGAATGAATTTGACAATGTCCTTGTCGATATCCTTTGTCTTAGGGCGAACTTCATAATAAAGGTTGGGGCGATTGAATGAACTACAGAATTCCGTAGCATCCATCATACCCAAGTTCTTCTTGATATCACCTTTCACCTTAGCCGTCGCTGTGGCTGTAAGAGCAATGATAGGAGCAACACCAATGTCTTGAACTATAGGACGGATGTTGCGGTATTCAGGCCGGAAATCATGTCCCCACTCTGAGATACAATGGGCCTCATCTACAGCATAGAATGAGATCTTGATACTTCGCAAGAATTCCACATATTCAGGTTTGGTGAGCGACTCTGGAGCCACATATAGCAACTTCGTTACACCAGCCTGAATATCAGCTTTTACCTGATCGATAGCCGTTTTAGTCAAAGACGAGTTGATACAATGAGCAATACCATCCTGCTCACTCACCTGACGAATTGCATCAACTTGATTTTTCATCAAAGCAATCAAAGGAGAAATGATAATTGCGGTACCGTCCATCAAAAGTGCAGGCAACTGATAGCAAAGGGATTTTCCACCTCCTGTGGGCATGAGCACGAAAGTGTCATTCCCATCGAGGATGTTACGGATGATAGCCTCCTGGTCTCCCTTAAAGGCATCAAATCCAAAATAGCGCTTCAGTTTCTCCGTCAGGTTAATGTCTTTCATATTGGTACGCGTACTATCTACTTAGGGTACGGCAAGGTTAACAAAGCAAAAGTGGCCTTTGTCTTGCTCTCTACAAAGTTATAACAAAAACTTCATAAAAGACCAAACAAAGGCCACTTTTTTTATGTAAAAATTGATTAAAAAGGCATTTTTTTAATCAGAAAAGGCAAAAACAACGGTTTTGAGGGCCTCTGCGAGACCTTGCAACACGAATTATACAGCCTCCATTCCAGGCAAATTGGACTTTTCGAGTTGGCTACGAGTATAGTCCAATGTTACCTCAAAGCTCTTTTTGCGCCATGAAGGTGCCTCAAACTGAGCATCCATCATCACAGCCTCCATGATACTTCTCAAGCCTCGTGCACCCAACTTGTACTCCACGGCCTTATCGACCATATACTCAAGTGCCTCCGGAGCAAAACTCAATTTGATACCATCCATGGCGAACAACTTGATTTGTTGCTTGACCAGAGAATTCTTAGGTTCTGTCAAGATATTGCGCAATGCTTCACGGTCGAGCGGATTGAGATAAGTCAGCACAGGCAGACGACCGATGATCTCGGGAATCAGACCAAAGCTCTTCAAGTCCTGAGGCAAGATGTATCTCATCAAGTTCTTCTTGTCCAACTTGGCCACATTCTGTACAGAGTCATAACCCACAACATGAGTATTCATGCGCTGAGCAATCTTGCGTTCAATGCCGTCGAAGGCACCTCCACAGATAAAGAGGATATTACGGGTATCAACATGGATATAGTCCTGATCGGGATGCTTTCGTCCACCCTTGGGAGGAACATTGACGATACTTCCTTCAAGGAGTTTGAGAAGTCCCTGTTGCACACCCTCACCGCTAACATCGCGCGTGATACTGGGATTGACGCTCTTACGGGCAGTCTTGTCTATCTCATCAATAAAGACGATACCTCGTTCAGCTGCCTTTACATCGAAATCAGCCACCTGCAAAAGGCGGGAAAGAATACTTTCCACATCCTCGCCCACATATCCTGCCTCAGTGAAGACAGTTGCGTCAACGATGGTGAAAGGTACCTTCAGCATGGTGGCAATACTGCGTGCCAGAAGGGTTTTACCTGTACCGGTACTACCCACCATGATGATATTGCTCTTCTCGATTTCTACACCATCATCATCCTTGGGCTGAGAGAGTCTTTTGTAATGATTATAAACACTCACGGCAAGGTAGCGTTTGGCATCATCCTGACCGATGACATACTGGTCAAGATACTCCTTAATCTGCTGAGGCTTGGGTACCTTCTTCATGTCCACATCAAACGACGAATGCGCATCCTCCTCTTCGAAATCATCGAAATCAGGAAGATTCTCACGCACAATCCGATAGGCCTGTTGCGCACAGTCGCTACATATATATCCATGAAGACCCGTTATCAGCATAGCGACCTTACCTTCAGGCCTTCCACAAAACGAGCATTCTTTCTTTATTTTTCCTGCCATATGTAATATTTGTTGAATCAACATTTGTTCCCCGAAGTCCATTTCCAGGGAACAAATGGTACGGTCTTAGGCCTTACGGCTAAGCACACGGTCGATCATGCCATACTCCTGAGCCTCTGCTGCGGTCATCCAGTAGTCACGGTCGCTGTCTGCCCACACCTTGTCAAACTCCGTATGAGAGTGGTTGGCAATAATAGTGTAGAGTTCCTGCTTCAACTTCTGAATCTCACGAGCAGTGATCTCAATGTCGCTGGCCTGCCCCTGGGCACCTCCCATCGGCTGGTGTATCATCACACGACTGTGGGTCAGCGCTGAGCGCTTACCTTCCTGACCTGCTACGAGCAGAACTGCAGCCATAGATGCAGCCATACCCGTACAGATAGTTGCCACATCGCTCTGGATGAACTGCATAGTATCGTAGATACCAAGTCCAGCATAGACGCTTCCACCAGGACTATTGATATAGATACTGATATCCTTACCGGGATCCACGCTGTCAAGGTAGAGCAACTGAGCCTGCAGAGTGTTGGCCGTATAGTCATCGATCTGTGTGCCAAGGAAGATGATACGGTCCATCATCAAACGGCTGAACACATCCATCTGAGTGACATTCAGCTGGCGCTCTTCCAGAATGTAGGGGTTCAGATACTGGTTTTGCATTGACACTACATCATGCAACACTTGGCTGTTCATACCCAAGTGACGGGTTGCGAATTTCTGAAAATCGTTCTGCATATATTATATATATAAATAAGGTATAGTGGAGCCAATGCTAAGATTGACTCCACTATCGTATTCAAGATTATCGATTACTTGAACATAGCGTTGAACTCGTCGAGCGTTACGCTCTTCTCGTTCAACTTAACTGCAGCCTTAACTGCAGCGCAGATCTTGTTCTCTACGGTACGGTTTACCAAGCCTTCAGCCTGCTGCTTGTTCTGCAACATCTGATTAGCATAGTTGGTAAGTGCCTCCTCGGGAACATTCTGCATGCCATACTGAGCGAACTGCATGCGGGTAACCATCTTGGCAGTCTCCAAGACATCTGCCTGCTCAACCTTCAACTCAAACTGGTCGCTGAGCTGCTCCTTGATCAAATGCCAGGTCAGCTCATTGATGCTTGCCTGATAGTTAGACTCTACATACTGCTCATCCTTGTCCTGGTTGTTGAGACGCATCACACGCTTCAGGATTGCATCGGGATAAGTCAAGCTACCAATGCGGTCCTCAAGATACTTACGGATATCCAATACGAACTTGTAGTCACTATCGTTAACGAACTCTGCCTCCATGGTCTGCTTGATAGCTGCGCGGAACTCATCCTCGCTCTTAACAGCGTCCTCGCCCAGAACCTGGTCGAAAAGTTCCTGGTTAACCTCAGCGGGAGTATATCGGGTAATCTCCTCAACCTGGAAGCTGAAGTCAGAAGTCATATCCTTTACAGCATCCTTCTCAATCTTCAGGAGTGAGCTCAACTCAACCTCATTGCCATCATAAGCCTTGCTGGGGTTGAATACAAGAACATCATTAACATGGCAAGCGTTGAACTTAGCCTTCTCGTCATCGTTCTTGAAGTAGTCGGGGAGCATGGTTGCACCCTCAACCTGGATACCACCCTCGAGAGTGTTACCTTCAGCATCGAGCTGAGCCAACAGACCCTTAACCATGTCGCGAGCCTGGAACTCCTCAACCTTGCCATACTGACCTGCACGGCTTGCATACATCTCAACCTGCTTCTGTACCATCTCGTCAGTTACCTGAATGGTGTAGTAGTCGATGGTGTCCTTATCAGAAACCTTGGAATCGAACTCGGGAGCCAAAGCTACATCAAACTTGAAAGTGAAGTCCTTCTGATTCTCGAAGTCGATAGACTCCTGATTCTCGCTTGGGAGAGGCTCACCCAAAACATTGAGCTTCTGCTCACGGATGTAACCGTAAAGCTGCTCACCCAAGATCTTGTTAACCTGCTCAACCAGGACCTCAGCACCGAAACGCTTCTTCAGCATACCCATAGGTACCTGACCAGGACGGAAACCTGGCATGTTTGCCTTCTTGCGAAGGTCCTTCAGTGCCTTCTCTACTTTCTCGGCATAGTCTGCCTCAACCAACTGTACAGTGATCAAACCGTTCACTGCATCAATCTTTTCAAATGTTACGTTCATTGTGTATATTATTGTTTTTTGTTTCTAGTTGCATCCCACAAAAAAGAAGCGGGCCTCATCCCGACCTACCTTCTTGACAAGCAATGTCACAAGGTCAAATAAGCAAAAGCCATGCCACTTTACATAAAATGCGTGCAAAGATACGCCTTTTTTACGAGATATTCAAATTTTTGCCATTTTTTCAGCTTTCTTTCTCGGCTTCGGCCACAATAGCAGCCTCGCGCTCCTTCTCCATCTGCTCAAAGTCCTTGGGGCGAAGCACGAAACTGTTGGTCAGGTATCGCTGACGCACAATGGGATTCTCGGCCAACTCCTGCGGACTTCCCTTGAAGAGTATTTTGCCTTCGAATAGCATATAGGCACGGTCGGTAATACAGAGAGTTTCCTCTACATTATGGTCGGTGATCAGTACACCAATATTCTTCTGCTTCAACTTCCACACAATAAACTGGATGTCTTCCACCGCGATGGGATCGACACCAGCAAAGGGCTCGTCGAGCATAATGAATTTAGGTTCAATGGCCAGACAGCGTGCAATCTCCGTACGGCGACGCTCTCCTCCGGAAAGACGGTCGCCATAGTTCTTTCTGACATGTCCCAGTCTGAACTCTTCTATCAAGCTTTCAAGTTTCTCCTTCTGGTATTCGCGTGGTTTTCCTGTCATCTCCAATACCGAAGCGATATTATCTTCAACCGACATCTTGCGGAAAACACTTGCCTCTTGAGCCAGATATCCGATACCCAGACGAGCACGCTTGTAGACGGGATCCTTCGTTATCTCTCTGTCACCTATATAGATGTGTCCAGCATTAGGCACCACAAGACCCGTCGTCATATAGAACGAGGTTGTCTTACCTGCTCCATTGGGACCAAGCAAACCTACGATTTCACCTTGTTTCACATTGAAGGACACATTGTTCACAACCGTTCGCTTGCCATAAACCTTCACCAAGCCTTCCGAACGAAGCACTAAAGGCTGTTCTTCCTCAACGGGCTCTGAAGTCTGCTCCTCCTCGACGGCATCCAAAGGTTGTTCCTCTGCCACAGGCTCCAATGGTTGTTCTTCCACAGCGGGGTCCAAAGCGGTACCTTCTTCTGCATTTATATCGAATTCTTCTACCATACTTTTATAATATTATGGTACAAAAGTACGAAAAAAGTGTCAAACATTCACACAAGCACTTGTTTTTTTAAGAAGAATAAACTAAATTTGCATTTCCAACATCTGTCGACCCGTCAACTTACAGGCGATTCAACCCGATGTATTGTTATATCGTTGACTTGTCGACTCGTTGAACTAAAAAAAACAAAAACGAAATGTTCACAGGAATAGAAACCTTCGGCAATTACCTAATATTAATGGGTAAGACATTCCAGCACCCCGAACGCATGAGAATGTTTTTCAAACAGTATATCAAGGAGATGGAGAGCCTCGGCGTCAACTCTATCAGTATCGTCCTACTCATCTCATTCTTCATCGGAGCCGTTATCTGCATCCAGATGAAGAAGAATGTAGTGTCTCCCTGGATGCCAACCTTCGTCACGGGTTATACCTCACGAGAGATTATGCTTTTGGAGTTCTCTTCCAGCATCATGTGTCTGATCCTTGCAGGCAAGGTGGGCAGTAGCATTGCTTCCGAATTGGGTGCCATGCGCGTTACACAACAGATTGATGCACTGGAGATTATGGGTGTCAACTCCGCCTCCTACCTCATCCTTCCCAAGATATTGGGTCTCGTCACCATTATTCCCGCCCTCGTCATCTTCAGTTATGCCACCGGTATGATTGGCGCATGGGCCACCACCTTGATGGGCGTCATCACGAGTGACGATCTTGTGGTGGGATTCCTTCACGACTTCAACCAGTGGTTTGTCTGGATGGGTATCATCAAGAGCATTTTCTTTGCATTCATCATCACAAGTGTCTCGTCGTTCTACGGTTACACTGTCAAAGGCGGTTCAATCAATGTGGGCAAGGCGAGCACCAATGCTGTTGTTAGTAGTAGCATGCTCATCCTCTTTGCCGACATATTCCTAACCAAATTATTGAGTTGACATTTGAATTACCATGATTGAGGTTAAAAATCTTTATAAGTCCTTTGAGGACAAGGAGGTGCTAAAGGGCATCTCTACCAAATTCGAGAATGGCAAGTGCAACCTGATAATCGGTCAGAGTGGCGCAGGCAAGACCGTACTCATGTCGTGTATCGTGGGACTCATGCGTCCCACACGAGGCGAGATTCTCTACGATGACCGCGACCTTGTGAAGATGCGTAAGCGTGAATGGAAGATGTTGCGCCGAGAAGTAGGTATGCTTTTCCAGGCTTCGGCACTTTTCGACTCACTCACGGTGTTGGAGAATGTCCGTTTTCCACTCGATATGTTCAGCAACATGAACGAAAGGGAGCGCAACGAGCGCGCACAATACTGCCTGGAGCGTGTCAATCTCGGCGACGCGGGTTCAAAATTCCCAGGAGAGATCAGTGGCGGCATGCAGAAGCGTGCAGCCATTGCCCGTGCCATATCGCTCAATCCAAAATATCTTTTCTGCGATGAACCAAATTCCGGCCTCGACCCTAAAACGAGCCTGGTCATCGACGAACTGATCCACAGCATCACGCATGAGTTCAACATGACTACCATCATCAACACACACGACATGAACTCGGTGATGGGTATTGGAGAAAACATCGTTTTCATCAGCGAAGGAAAGAAGGAATGGCAGGGTTCGATGGACCAGATCATGGACGCAACCAACGACAAACTGAACTCATTTATCTTTGCAAGTGACCTTCTGAAGTCCATCAAAGAGAGGCACGAATTAGAAAAAGGGAACAATATATAAACCCATGAAATTCAGCCTGTAACCGACCAGGAAATGTTAAAACGATACACAATGTTACAAATTCGACAGTTTTTGTATCGAAAAGATTAGGTTATTTGCAATTGAAACATTACCTTTGCAAAAATATATGTTACGGCTCGCATAAACGAGACCGAGAAAACATACGCTGTATAGATGAGATTCTTTAGAAATTATTTTTTATCAACCTAATTTAATAACTTAAAAACATTATTTCTTATGAAGAAGTTTTTTACTCTCATTGCGATGATGTTTGTCGCCGGTGCAACATTTGCACAGGACGATGTGGAATGGGGACCCAACGAGTTCGAGAACTCTGATCTCGAAGCTGATGTTGAGTATCCTTGGTTCCATGTCAAGTCAAACTTCGAAAATCCCGATGGAGCTATCACCACCGCTGTTCCCGTGGCAGGTGTGGGTGTTGATGGTTCAAAGGGTATTAAGGTAGTAGCCAAGGCTGGTGCTAAACAGGCTTGGGATTCACAGTTCTGGATCCAGATTCCTAATGATGTGCTCAGTGACGAAAAGGGCGTATTGGAGTTTGGTGAGCAGGTATTGATCAGTTTCGACTGCCGCGCAGATTGGGAAACCATCGCCGGAGAAGAAGTTGACGAGGTAAACATTGGTACTCAGGGTCACGATGCTCCTAGTAACTATCGCAACAACACTGGTGTTGGTACCGTTAGTTTCAAGAAGGAGTGGACACGCCACACAGCTACCATGGCTCCCGATGCTAACCCCTACTCTATCGCATTCAACCTTTGCGAGGGTCACTTTGAAGACGATGTAACATTCTACATCGACAACATTACCATCCAGCGTATCAAGAAGAGCGAAGAAATCGTTCAATATTGGGACAGACTGAATGGCAACAACAATCTCGAAAGAGATGGCTTCGATAGCTATGTTGTACGCATCTATCAGCAAGGTGATTCTGACATTGAGACTTTGATCGCAGAAGGCGAGGGTGTTGATGACAGCCGCTGTCTTAAGATTGTCGTTCCCGCAAAGGTTGAGAACGATTGGGATAGCCAGTTCTTCATCAAGTTGAACGAGGGTCTGCCTTCAGGAACTTCTTTCCGTGTACGCATGGACATCAAGGCTTCTGAGGCTCCCGCTAACAACCCCGAGACTCAGTCGCACACCACTCCCGGTAACTACATCTACTATCAGTGTATCGGTACTCCTACCTTCACCACTGATTGGACCACCTATCAGCGTACCGTGAATGTTTCTACTGACATGTCTACTTCAGAAAAGACATTCCAGACTATTGCATTCAACTTGGCAAGAAACGACCACGAAATCACTTACTACTTCGACAATATCTATATTGAGATCCTCAAAGAGGGAGGCCCAGGCGACATTCCTGAAATCCTTGCTCTTCAGAGAACTATTGATAATGTAGAAGATGCTTACTTGTCATCTGACAAGCCTGCAAATGCTGAAGTTCGCGAGGCATTCAGGGCTGCATACGACAACGCACAGAACATCGTTGCTGCTCTCGATCAGGAGAATGCAGAAGATGCTATGTACGAGCTGATCAATGCAGAGAGCAAGTTCACCTCAAGCACAAAGGACTATCAGAACCTTCTGAACTACATCGATTGGGCAAAGGCTAAGATGGACGAGGCTAACGCTATGGGTGAGAACTACGAAGGCTTGGCTTCTATCATCGACGATATCACCGGTGGTCTTGACGACGCAGTTTCTGCTGAGGAATGGACCAAGGAAGAGATCAATGCCAACACCAACAAGGAGGATTTGAGAAAGAAGATAGCTGCTTACATTGCTGAGAATGTGAAGGACGGCGACGATATCACCATCATGATTGAGAACCCAAGCTTCGCAGGCAATACCTCTGGTTGGAACCGTGATGGTGGTAGCAAGGGGCTCGACTATGGACCATCTAACCGTAACATCCTCGACATGGAGGACGGTAAGGACGGCTTCCTCCCCACCGGTATGGCTGAGGTATGGCATGGTACTTACAATGCATATCAGGATCTGCCCACTATGCCCGCAGGTCTCTACACTCTGACTGTTAACGCTTGCCAGCGTGGTGATGATGGTTCTAACCTGAGCGGTGTGCTCTATGCCGTTGTTGCAGGTCAGGAGTCTAACCAGCTTATCATGAGCGTTTACGACGATCCCGCTGACCACATGCTCTTCGATACCGATGGTATCATGGCTAACGGTCAGGAGAATAGCGGTATGTGGCCCTCAATCGAGAATCCCAATGGTGATGGTTGGATTCCCAACGGTAAGGGTTCTGCAAACTACCACTTGAATGCAGGTTACTACCTGAATACTGTTAATGTACTCATGAACGAGGCTGGTGACCTCCGCGTAGGTATCAAGGATGAGGTTAACTCTACCAACTGGGTTGTAATGGATAACTTCCGTATCGTTTACCACAGCTTGGACAACAAGTTGGCTTATGCTGCTGCTGTTGAGAACCAGATCAAGCGTCTCGATGCACTCCGCAAGACCGACGGTATCGAATTGACCGGTCCCGCAGAGGATGCTATCCAGAATGGTATCAGCGCAGGTGAGGCTCTCCTCGCAAGCGACTACACTCTCGAGGCTTGTGTTGAAATGAACGAGAAGCTCGGTGCTGCATTCGACGATGCTATGGCTAACGCTAATGCAATGAAGGCTATGCAGACTGCTATCGACAACTTCTACAACGGTTACGGTGAATTCTGCGACGACGAAGAGACCTACTGTACTCCCGCAATCAAGAAGGAGGCTGACGATGTTGACGCTGCTTACAATGCAGAGGACTACATGGACTACACTACCGAAGGTGTTAAGGAATTCACTAACAAGATCAACTACTTGATCGACGCAATGAAGGTTCCCGCTGAGGTTGCTGATGCTTCTGATGAGAATCCCGTTGAGCTCGACATCCACGCACTCTCTGGTGCTGATGTAGACTTCGAGGACTATGCTGAGGTTGGTGCTAATGCTAACTATCCTGGTTGGAATGGTAATGGCTTCGGTACCGGTGGTGGTACTGCAGGTCCCGTTGGTGAGCGCTGGAACCAGAGCAACGGTTTCAACACCCATACCACTATCAAGGGTCTGCCCGAGGGTCGCTACATGCTGACCGTTGACGGTGCATATCGTACTTCTCTCTCTAACGACTGGAAGATCGTCAACGGCGATGCAACTACCGACAACGAGGCATTCTTCTATGCTACTACTTCTAAGGAGACCGCACAGGTTGCTCTCCACAACATCGCTACCGGTGGTCTTACCGCTGAACAGTGCGACGACCTGGGTCTTCCCACCTCTGCTGATGTATCTACCTACACCAACACTGTAGTTGTTGATAGCGTCATGAACGAGGAGACTGGTAAGATGGAGGCTCTTACCGAAAGCACTGTATACTACTTCCCCGATCAGCTCTACACTGCTGACCTCTGGATGCAGTCAGGCAAGTACGCTGCCAACACTATCGTTGTTGATGTTCCCGCTGACGGTACTCTCCGCATTGGTGTTAAGCGTAAGGGTCAGTCTAACGACTGGTGCTTCGTTGACAACTTCAAGCTGTTCTACCTCGGTACTGACAGCAAGGCTGAGCCTACCGCTCTCGACATCATCAAGACCAACAACGCTGTTAAGGCTATCTACACCATCTCTGGTGTTCGCGTTAACAACATGAACAAGGCTGGTCTCTACATCGTCAACGGTAAGAAGGTGCTGGTTAAGTAAGAGCTAAGCCAAGCTCGCTTGAGCATAGCCGAACGCAAAGCAGCTCGGCAAAGCCAAGTACTGGTTAAGTAAGACAGATTTCCGTCTACACGGAATAGAATATCGGCGCTCCGAGGCATGCCTCGGGGCGCTTTTTATTGTTATCGCTTGCATATACGCACGAAATTGCATACTTTTGCAAAAGAAACAAAATGACAATCGCTTTCATGAAAAAACAACACCATCTTGCCTCGCTTCTTCTTGCCTTTGCAATGATGCTGGGCTGTTCGTTCACCATTCAAGCTCAGGAGCAATCCACAGCACCCGACTTCTCAGTGCAAGCTATCAAAAGCTTTCAACCAAAGCATCCTATGACTCTGTGGTACAACAAGCCTGCCACCCTCACAGGAGTATCCAACATCTGGATGGAGTATTCACTCCCCATAGGTAACGGCTACCTTGGAGCTAGTCTGTTCGGTGGAATCAAGACAGATGAGATACAGTTCAACGAGAAGACACTGTGGACCGGTGGCCCCAACGATCTCGGCAATCATGGTTATTATCGCAATTTCGGTTCTCTGCTGGTCAATGACTTGTCCGATAACTTTGGCGATACAAGTGCGAAAACCGTAAAAGACTATGTAAGATATCTCGACATTGAAGATGGTGTGGCTGGTGTGGCCTACTCAAGCACAGATGGGAACACCCAATACGAGCGAACCTATATTTCTTCAAATCCCGACAGCGTCATTGCCATTCGCTACCAAGCAAAAGGCAACGACAAACTCCACTTCATGATCAAATGCAAACCTGGAGAACAGATCAATGCATCCAATGTGACTTACAACCAGACAGAGGCTCTTGGCGCATTCGGTGCATTCAGCGGTACGCTTACCACAGTGACCTATGCATGTCATTTCCGTGTGATTGCAGATGAAGGGGCCAAGACAACAGCTGTCAAAGGTGAGGGCATTGAAGTAAAAGATGCCAAGGAGGTGGTGATCTTACTCACAGGTGGAACCGATTTCTGTTCCACATCGGCCACCCGAAAAAGCGGTGAGGTTGCAGCAGACCTTGTGAAACGCATCCGCAATCGCTGTACAGAGGCTAAGGCCAAGGGCTTTGATGCAGTATTGGCTGATCATATCAAAGACTTCAGCAGTCTCACAGGGCGTGTCAGCCTTCAGTTGACCACCGCTGTTCCTTCACGCCCAACCAACGAGTTGGTAGACCGTTACAACAACACCACATACAACAAGACTGGCATGGAAGCCGACAATCTGTTCCTGGAGCAACTCTACTTCTACTATGGTCGCTACCTGGAGATTGCCAGCAGTCGCGGTGTAGATGTACCAAGCAACCTGCAGGGTATATGGAACGACAAGGCTGAGGCTCCTTGGCACAGCGATATCCATACCAACATCAATGTGCAGATGAACTACTGGCCTGCCGAGCCAACCAATCTAAGTGAACTACACATGCCTTTCCTCAACTACATCATACAGAACGCAGGAGACAACAACTGGCAACGCGTAGCACGCCAATATGCCGGTGTGAAGAATGGTTGGACGGTGTTCACGGAAAGCAACATCTTCGGTGGCATGAGCACATGGGGTAGCAACTACTTCGTTGCTAATGCATGGTACACCAGTCATCTCTGGCAGCATTGGCGCTACACACGCGACGAGGCATTCCTACTCCGTGCATTCCCCGTGATGTGGAGTGCCGCACAGTTCTGGATGGAACGCATGGTTGCCGACCGAGGTTACAACAGCCAGACGCAAAACAGCAGTTACAAGGGACCGACCTACAAATTCGAGCCCGATGGTACATTCGTAGCGCCAAATGAGTATAGCGCAGAACAAAACGATCACAGTTCGGAGGATGGTACAGCCCACGCCCAGCAACTCATATACGAACTGCTTTGTAATGTGCGGGAAGCTGTGGACATCCTCGGGCAACCTGTATGCGGACTGACCAATCAGGATATACAGAAACTTGACGAGTACCTGCAGAAGACGGACCAAGGTCTACACACGGAGGTTTACACCGCCAACACGACACTTCACAATGCCTGGACCAACCCACGCAATGGCGTGAAGAAAGGTGACCTCCTACTTCGCGAATGGAAATACACACCTTACGATGTGAGCAAGGATCCCGGACATCGCCACATGAGCCACCTCATGGCTCTCTATCCTCTTACTGCTATCGGTCCCAACAGCCCCTATTTCCAACCTGCTGTGAACAGCCTCAAACTTCGTGGCGACATCGCTACCGGATGGAGCATGGGGTGGAAGGTCAACCTCTGGGCTCGCGCTCAGGATGGCAATCATGCACACCAGATCATCCACAATGCCTTGAAGCATAGCACCTCGTATGGTACAAATGCAAGTGCAGGAGGTGTATATTACAACCTCTACGACGCTCACGCCCCCTTCCAGATTGACGGCAACTTCGGTGTATGTGCTGGAATGGCAGAGATGTTGCTCCAGAGCCAGACGGACACGCTTCAGTTGCTCCCCGCCCTACCCTCTGTATGGAAAAACGGACATGCTAACGGTCTGTGCGCCGTAGGTGGTTTTGAGGTGAATCAGGAATGGACTTCGGGCAAACTGCAAAATGCTACAATTACAAGCAAGCAGGGCGTACAGTGTAATGTTTGCTATCCAGGCATTGCCGACCGTAAGGTGGTGGACCAGAACGGCGAGGAGGTTGTCTATAAGAAGATAAACGATAGCAATATCACCTTCCCCACCCAAAAGGGCATGACCTATACCATAGATATGAACCAGCAGACCACCTCCCTCAATGCATTTCCTCCAAGTCAGAGCCTGGGTTTTACCGTAGCCCGTCATGGTGACCAACTCACAGTGACGGGCAATGACATCGCCAAGGTGCAGGCTTTTGATGCTACAGGCAGACAGATTGCAGAGAGAGGCAAACTGACATTTCGCGCCCCCAAAGCCATCACGCTCATTAAGGTCACCTATAACAATGGAAACGAAGAATCCATCAAGGTAAACTGACATGCTACGAACAATCTGGGTATTACTGCTCTTTCTCGCTCTTGCAACTGTCTCACGGGGACAGCAAACACTGCCTCATGCCAGGCATCGTGCGGTGATAGGGAGAGGGTATTATGTTTCTCCGTCTTCGCTTGACTACACTGAGGTGGCAGAGCATATGACAGAAGGAGCAGAGACTGCCTACGAGAAAGCACAGGCCATCTATCTATGGATGTGTCAGAACATCCGCTATGACGAAGAGACCGGCATACGAAAAGCAGACCAATGCTGGAAAGAGCGGAAGGGTGTGTGCCAAGGATATTGCGAATTGTTTTATCGCCTTGCAGAATGCGTAGGACTTGAGACCGCCATAGTCTATGGCAAATGTCGCAATGCAAACGGCAAGCAGGAAGAACATGCATGGCTGAGCATAGAGACAGAACAGCGAGACATACTCATCGATCCCACCTGGGGAGCCGGTATGGTAACGGAAGGAGAAAACAGACACCAAGGCGCCTCACTGCTATGGTTTGATGTCGATCCTCAATGGTTCATCATTACCCACTTCCCTTTGCAGAAAAAGTATCAGTACCTGAAGGAGAAAGTGACAAGGCAGGAATTTGACCGGCTGTATTATACCACACCGCTGGTTGCCACCCTTGGTCTCAATCCCGAACAACTACGCAAGGATATGCAGAACGGTCCTATTGACCTCCCTCACATCCCTACGCAAAGCATGGTGGCCTGCGACAATATCACAATCCACGAAGCACCACAGCAGTTCCACCTCTCTGCCGGCAGGAACTATACCTTCTGTGTGGAAAAGAAAAAGGAATGTGTGCTTTCCATCGAGAACGGCAAGGACCGCTATACGGAGAAAGACTGGAAAAAAGAAGGCAACCTCTACACCATCACCATCACACCTATGCAAACAGGTGAGCTAGAACTGACCGTCCGCACCCAAGGCTTTGTGCAGTTGTCCATACCTATTATAGAATATAGCGTGGCAGAATAACTGCAGGAGAGGACAACAAAAAAAGGCTTGCCATATAAAGGGAACAAAAAACCTATCCTCACGAGTGAGCAGTCTATCTCCCCCACCCAGAAAAAAAGTTTGATTTTGTAGTTTCACAGTTTCACAAACAAGGACTCATAGGAATCAGACAACATCCTATGATATTTTTTCTATCCCATACAGGTGTGATCGAACAAGAATACAAGTGAATGAAGAATAGCACACAAGAGTATAACTGACAGACACACATGTGTATGTTCAAGAATGTGCCTTTTGCGTAAAGCTTATTACTTTGCCTCCATCTTCTAAGGTCTGGTGAGTACATAATACACCCCACTATGGCGAATTCCTGAAACTTGTGAAACTGTGAAACTGTGAAACTACAAAATCAAACTTTTTTCTGGAATCTACTGTAAAGAACGCAACGGCTAATTCCTCATCAGCCAACGGTCTCCTTTTCGAAACAAAGCACAAGAGATGCGCTCGTGACTGGAATCACCAAAAAGAACATCCAGATAGACCAGATGTGTGGAATCTGAGAGCAATTCTTCGTTAACCACCTCAAAACGAACATATCCTCCACGGCGTTTCTGCTCTATCTTGACATGCTGAGCCAAAAGGTCAACACGCTGACTCAAATACTCTGCAGGCAATGAGTCACAACCGTATGTGCCAAGTATGAAGTCTTCATACTGCCCTTTGAGCAACATGTTATAGTACATCTCTGCCTGCTGTGATGCAGTCAAGCCTTTCTTGTCGCGACATGCACAAAAAAGACCAACTGCAAGCAACATCGGCAGTATGACATATGCTCTCTTTGCCATCAAGAACTACTTACTTCTGACGAATGAACACATTGATAGGACAACCAGAGAAGTCCCAACGCTCACGAATCTTGTTCTCAAGGAAACGACGATAAGGCTCCTTGACATACTGAGGAAGATTGGCATAGAACACGAAGGTGGGGATGCGTGTATCTGGCACCTGAGAGCAATACTTAATCTTAATGTACTTACCCTTCATGCTTGGTGGTGGATAGGCCTCAATAAGAGGAAGCATCTCCTCATTGAGCTTTGTAGTAGAGACACGGCGACGACGGTTCTCATAGACATCCTTTGCCGTCTCAAGCACCTTGAAAATGCGTTGCTTGGTGAGCGCAGAACCATAGATGATAGGGAAATCATCAAAAGGAGCCATACGCTTGCGAATAGCATACTCAAACTCATCCATCACCTTCTGGCTCTTGTCTTCCACAAGATCCCACTTGTTGACGACCACAACCAAACTCTTGTTGTTGCGCTGAATCAACTGGAAGATGTTCAAGTCCTGACCTTCAATACCACGCGTAGCATCGAGCATGAGGATGCAGACATCGCTGTTCTCAATACTGCGGATAGAACGCATGACACTATAGAACTCCAGGTCTTCATTGACCTTGCTTTTGCGACGGATACCTGCCGTATCTACCAGGTAGAAGTCGAAGCCGAACTTATTGTAGCGTGTATAGATGCTATCGCGAGTGGTACCCGCAATATCCGTCACAATATTGCGCTCCTCACCGATAAAGGCATTCACAATACTTGACTTACCCACATTAGGACGACCCACAACAGCGAAGCGGGGTATGTTCTCATCAGGCATTTCATCGCTATTCTTAGGGAAGAGGGATACGACAAGGTCGAGCAAGTCACCTGTACCACTACCGGTTGCTGCTGAGATGCAATGAGGATCTCCCAAACCCAACCCGTAGAACTCTGCCGCCATGTACACCTGATTGTTGTCGGTCTTATTGGCAACCAACACCACGGGCTTCTTGGTACGGCGAAGGATACTGGCCACGGCCTCATCCAGATCGGTCACACCATTCTCGATATCAACCAGGAAGAGAATCACATCTGCCTCTTCTGTAGCGAGAGTCACCTGCTTGCGAATTTCTTCTTCAAACACATCGTCGCTATTGACCACCCAGCCTCCTGTATCTACAACAGAAAACTCGTGGCCCGTCCACAGGCACTTGCCATACTGACGGTCGCGTGTGGTACCGGCCTCATCACTAACGATGGCGTGACGAGTATTGGTAAGACGATTGAAAAGGGTGCTCTTGCCCACATTGGGACGACCCACTATTGCTACTAAGTTTGCCATAAAAGACTCTCCCCCCACCCGCCCTCTAGGGAGGGGGCATTTTTAATTACATTTATTTTATATCCTTTGCGCCTTGATAGAACTGGCATCAACTAAAGAGAGCCCCCTCCCTAGAGGGAGGGCGGGGGGAGAGTCCTTAGTCCAGATTATATCCATAAGCCTTGAGGGCTCTGTCGCTATTGCGCCAGTCCTTGTCAACCTTGACAAACACCTCAAGATAGATACTCTTTCCAAAGAATTTTTCAAGACTCTTGCGAGCCTCAGTTGACACTCGTTTCAGCGCTACACCCTGATGGCCGATGATGATGCCCTTCTGACTTTCACGCTCAACATAAATCACCGCATTGATGTGAATATTCTTCTCCGTTTCCTTGAACTGCTCAACGACAGCCTCCACGCTGTAGGGGATTTCCTTGTCGTAGTACAGCAGGATCTTCTCACGCAGGATTTCGGTCACAAAAAAACGGGCGGGTTTGTCCGTCCACTGATCCTTGTCGAAATAGGCAGGACTCTCGGGAAGCAGTTGCTTGATGCGTTCCAATACATTGTCTACATTGAAACGATGCAGGGCACTGATAGGGAAAATCTCTGATTGTGGGAGGGCATCCTTCCACAAGGCGACCTTCTCCTCCAATGCCTTCTGATTGCTCAGGTCGATCTTATTGATCAGCACCAAAACAGGCACCTGCATACGCTGAACCTTGCTCAGAAACTCCTGATTCTTATCGGGTGTCTCCACCATATCGGTGACATAAAGCAGGACATCGGCATCAGTCAAAGCACTCTCACTAAACTGAAGCATAGACTCTTGCAGTTTATAGTTAGGCTTCAATACACCCGGTGTATCACTGAATACGATCTGCATCTCTGGGGTGTTGAGTATACCCATGATGCGATGACGCGTGGTCTGTGCCTTGAATGTAGCTATGCTGATACGCTCTCCTACGAGGAGATTCATCAGCGTACTCTTGCCCACATTGGGGTTTCCTACAATATTTACGAATCCTGCCTTATGCATATATTCTTATGAATTAACTCGCGTTATCTCAATACACCATTGGTGAGTTCCAGGGGCTTAACCTCTGTCACGCCACGCTTGGCATACCATTCCTCGCGAGAGATCTCACCTTCTTTGTAGAATTCAGCAGGAGACTTGGCAGCTTCGGCCTCGCCATCATAGCCCCAAACCATATAACTTGCACCCCAGGTGAAACCTGCACCAAATGCTGTGAAGATAAGTTTATCGCCCTTCTTAAGCTTGGGTTCGTACTCCCAAAGACACAAGGGAAGTGTACCACCGCTGGTATTGGCCATGTGGTCGATATTTACCATGATATGGTCTTCCTCAATACCGATACGACCGGCAACGGAAAGCTCGATGTTGATATTGGCCTGATGGGGAACAACCCATGCGATATTGTCCTTGGTCAAACCATTACGCTCTGCAATGGTCTTTACCGCATTGCTCATATCCAGCACAGCATGCTTGTACACCTGACGACCTTCCTGATATACAGTATGTTCAAGATCATCAACGCTCTGATGGGTAGGCATCTTTGCGCTACCACCGGCAGTCATGCGAAGATTCTGCAAACCCTTACCGTCAACACGATAGTATCCATCCATCAAACCGAAATCTTCGGTTGTGGCCTCCATCATTACGCATGCTGCACCATCGCCGAAGATGGGACATGTGTTGCGATCCGTATAGTTGGTCATGCTACTCATGTGGTCACCACCACAAACGATGATGCGATGATAACGGCCGCTACGAATATATGCAGCACCAACCTCCATAGCATAGAGGAAACCGGCACAGGCAGCCTCCATATCGTAACCAAAAGCATTCTTCAAACCACAATTGCCGATAACGAGCGATGCAGTAGAAGGGAAGTGATAGTCGGGGGTAGTAGTGGCACAGATGACCAACTCGATGCTATCTGGGTCGGCCTGTGTCTTCTGCAGCAACTGATTTACTGCGCGTGTCATCATATATGAAGTGCCCGAGCCCTGTTCTGGCTTCAGGATATGGCGGGTCTTGACGCCAATGCGCTCCATGATCCACTCATCGCTGGTGTCTACGATATGCGACATTTCCTCATTGTCGAGGATGTATGTGGGTACATATCCGCCCACGCCAGTGATTACAGCATTTATCTTTTCCATATCTCTTTATTAGGTGTTTGTGAATTAAATGGGGAAGTAATGACCATACTCAACCTAAATTGTATGGGCATACCTTATTTATATATAGAGTGAAAAATCAAAAAAATAAGCCGGAGAGTCTTCTCCCGTAAAATTGGGGAAACGAGACTCTCTGGCTATATGCGTTCTAAAGGAATTAAGCTTCCTTCTCGATGGCAACCTTACCACGATAGTAGCCGCAAGCGGGGCATACAGTGTGGTAGATGTAATACTCGCCACAGTTAGGGCAAATTGCCAAAGTGGGAGCTACAGCCTTGTCATGAGTTCTTCTCTTCAGAGTCCTGGTGTGGGACTGTCTTCTTTTAGGATGTGCCATTTTGCTTTAAAATTTTATTGGTTTTACGATTATATTTTCTAAATTATCAAACTCTATTCCTTTTTCCTTCTTCGCAGAAGGTTTCTATTTCAGAAGTTTCTTCAACTCATCCCATCTGGGATCGGTGGCTGTAGTTTCTTCCTCTGACTGGATATCTTCGCCTGCCCAATGTCCGGAGAGTGCTTCTTGCATCGTCTCACTGCATTCTCCGTCAGGATGTACATGACGGATGGGTATCTGCAAGGCTATAAACTCATAGACATGCCAAGAGAGGTCGATCACACCCTCATCTTCAGGTATGACTACAAGGTCGTCGCCCTCATCTATGTACTCTTCGCCGAACTTCACCTTTAAGTTGCAGTCGGCTTCTATGGGTTGTGTCATCTCCTCGAGACAGCGATCGCATATCGTCTGCACACTGCCCTGAAGATGGAAATCCAATTCAAAGGCACCCGAAGTGGCTCGCACGGTGAGATCCACATTCACATGGCCGTGCTGTATCTCAGGTCCTTGAACGGCTGTAAAAAAGTCATCATCGGCAAGCAGGGTGTACATTCCGACCTCCGTCTGCATGCCCTTCAAATCAATTTTATATGCGTCCAGTTTATCCATTTGGCGTGCAAAGTTACGAAAAAATATAATACGGAGGCACAATTAGCAAGGAAAAAATGCATCTTTGAGCAGAAAAGCAGACTGTACGGTGCGTTTTTTATCGCTTTTTCAGTTCTATACGGAAGGTTGTGCCACGCCCCAGCTCCGATGATTTTACAAAAATACTGCCATGATGATATTCCTCTACAATGCGCTTGCAGAGTGCCAGGCCAAGTCCCCAGCCACGCTTCTTCGTGGTATATCCAGGTTTGAACACTGTACGCAGATTACCCTTGGGAATACCCTTGCCCGTATCGCTTACCTCAATAGAAATCAAGCCTCCTTCATCTTTGGCCGTCAACACGATACTGCCCTTCCCCTCCATTGCATCAATGGCGTTCTTACACAGGTTTTCTATCACCCACTCAAATAGCGGAGCACAGACATTGACCATCAGCGGACCGTCGGGCAATACGGTGGAAAGTTTTACATTGTTACTGGTACGCTTACCGATATAAGTCACAACATGAGAGACTATCTCTTTCAAATCTTCAGGTTTGCACTCCGGCAACGAACCAATTTTAGAGAAACGCTCAGCAATGAGCTGAAGTCTATTCACATCCTGCCTCATCTCTGGAATCAATTCATCATCGGGATAGGTTTCGCGGAGCACTTCGACCCATGCCATCAAACTACTTATGGGCGTACCAAGCTGATGAGCTGTTTCTTTTGAGAGGCCCACCCATACCTTGTTTTGTTCTGCCCGCTTACTACTCAGGAGCGCATAGATTGCCACCATTACAAAAATCAGGACAATTCCCAACTGTACATACGGATAGAATGACAAACGCTGAATAAGCAAACTTTCATCAAAACATACATAGAAATGATCTGACGGATTATCCTCATCACCAGTGAGTTCTATACGGATAGCATTACCCTGTTGACGCATTCTCTCCCCGAAATCCCTTGCTTCTTTCAAGGTATCTTGGGGCGTACGGACTTCAAGTTTTAGGTTGCGAAATGTCTGTACTTCTCCGTCCGACCCAAGCACAACAACTGGTATGTTGTTATTACCCTCCATCACACGAAGAACAAGTCCGAGGTCGGCATTCTCATCCGCATCATTGTAGCTTCGCATCGCTTCAGCCCATACCTCCATATTGGTGCGTTCCTGAAGGGAGAGGTCGCGCACCAGATAATGAGACACGACAAGAGAGGTCACGGCTATTATAACTGCCATAACCACCAACAAGACTTTCACTTGTCCCATCCTATCAGTCCATTGTATCCGCATCTCTTTTTGCTACCGTAGGGGTGCCTGCATTGTGACTTTATATGGCGGAGCTTTGGCATTAATCTGCCACGCCAACAACTTTTTCATCGCAAAGATACAAACATTCCAATAATTTTTAGTAAATTTGCACGAAATAATCACCTAACAAAATCAAAAAGTCATGTTATTTAGCAAACAGACATACACCGACCGCCGCGAAGTGTTGCGCAAACGCATCGGAAGCGGACTTATCATCATCATGGGCAACAACGATTCTCCCATGAATTATCCTGCTAATGTTTATCGTTTCCGCCAGGACAGTTGCTTCCTTTATTATTTCGGTCTTCACCGCGAAGGACTTGTGGGCGTCATCGACGCCGATGAGAACAAGGAGTATCTCATTGGAAACGACATTGACATTGAGGACATCGTATGGTTTGGACAGGTTGACAGCGTTGCTGACATGGCATGCCAAACGGGTGTTGCAAACAGTGCTCCCATGAGTCAGCTCCAGGTGTTGGTGGACAAAGCTAAGGCTCAGGGACGCCGTATTCATTTCCTGCCCCCTTACCGTCACGACATTCAAATCCAACTGATGGACCTGCTCGGCATTCATCCTTCCCAGCAACGCGCCCAGGCAAGCGTAGAACTTATCAAAGCCGTTGTGGACCAGCGTGCAGTGAAATCTGCAGAGGAGATTGAAGAGATAGAGCGTGCCTGTGCTATCGGTTACGAGATGCACACAACTGCCATGCAATTGTGTCGTCCCGGTGTTACGGAGCAGTACATCGCCGGTGTAATTGGCGGTATAGCAAGTGCAAAGGGTTGCATCACCAGTTTCCCCAGCATTTTGTCAATGCACGGAGAGATCATGCACGGATATCCTTCACCCCGTCCTCTTGAGGCAGGCAGACTGATGTTGTGTGATGCTGGTGCTGAGACCAACGAGAACTATTGCTCTGACAACACTCGTACCACACCTATCAACGGTAAGTTCAGCCAGCGTCAGCGCGAGATTTACAGCATCGTTGAGGAATGCCACGACTATGCTCTAAACATTGCGAAGCCTGGTGTTCGCTGGTGGGATGTACACTTCGGTGTGGCACGCCTTATGACAGACCGCCTCAAAGAACTGGGTCTCATGAAGGGCGACACAGAGGAGGCTGTACGCAATGGTGCTCATGCCATGTTCATGCCTCACGGCTTAGGTCACATGATGGGTATGGATGTTCACGACATGGAGGGATTAGGTCAGACCTATGTAGGATTTGACGAGGAGACTCAGCCCAATCTGGAACAATTTGGCACCAATTGTCTGCGATGTGGTCGTCGCCTGCAGGAAGGTTGGGTGATGACCGACGAGCCTGGTATCTACTTCATTCCCGCACTCATCGACGAATGGAGAAGCAAAGGCGTCAACAAGGATTTCATTAACTTTGACCTTTTGGAGACCTATAAAGACTTCGGTGGCATCCGTATCGAAGACGACATCCTTATCACAAAGGAGGGTCAGCGATTCCTGGGCAAAGACCGCATTCCTTATCACATCGACGATGTCGAGGCTTATTACGCCGAAACTCACAAGTAACTCTTTTGCCTCAATGGCAAGTGGCCCAACAATGCATATTGGCGATACGAGGAGGCACACAACTTGAAATAAAAACAAATTAATATAAAACAAAAAATGAAGAAATTTCTTTTTGTTGCTTTAGCAACACTTGCCTTGATGCCCACAAGCACTATGGCGCAGAAGGACGATTCACTCGTCTTCACTACTATCATTGAGAACCCTGTAACCAGCATCAAGAACCAGAACAACTCTGGAACTTGCTGGAGCTACTCTTCTTTGGCATTCCTTGAGAGCGAGGTTATCAAGAAGCACCCCGAGATGAAGGACATTGACCTTTGCGAGTCATTCCTCGTTAGCAAGACTTATGTTGACCGCGCAGATCGCAACATCCGCACTCATGGTGATGCAAGTTTCAGCCAGGGTGGTAGCTTCTACGATGCAATCTACTGTATGAAGAACTACGGTCTTATCCCCGAAGGTATCATGCCCTACCCCATCACTGGTTATGGCGACTCGCTTTACAACTTCACCAACTTCTTCCCTCCTATGGAGGCTTACATCACTACCATCTCTAAGAGCGATGCAAAGAAGATCAACCCCGCATGGAAGAAGAGTGTACAGGGTATGATCAACGACTATTTTGGAGAGTGCCCCACCGAGTTTGAGTACAAGGGCAAGAAGTATACTCCCCAGTCTTTCGTAAAGGATTACCTCGGTCTCAACCCCGATGACTATGTAAGCCTTACCAGCTACACCCACCACCCCTTCTACGAGCAGTTTATCCTTGAGATTCAGGACAACTGGCGTTGGGCAAGCAGTTACAACCTTCCCCTCGATGAGTTCATGCGAGTAATGGAGGAGAGCGTGAAGAATGGTTGGACCTTTGCATGGGGTGCTGATGTGAGCGAGGACGGTTTCAGTCGTCGTGGCACCAAGAACCAGTGCGTAGCTACTGTTCCAGATGTTAAGACAACTGCCGGAGTAGGTAGCGACCAGAGCCGTTGGACCGGAGAACAGGCTGGTGCAAAGATTACCGCCAACGATGCTGCCGGTGAGATGACAATCACTCAGGAGATGCGCCAGGAAGGTTATGACAACTGGACCACAACTGACGACCACGGCATGCAGATCTATGGTATCGCAAAGGATCAGACCGGCAAGGAGTACTTCATGATGAAGAACTCATGGGGTGAGTATGGCCCATACAAGGGTTTCTGGTATGTAAGCAAGCCTTATGTTGCCTACAAGACCATGAACATCATCATCAACAAGAACGCTGTTCCCAAGGATATTCGTAAGAAACTTGGCATCTAACCGTCTCAAGTAATCTTCTCCAGCTTTATCCGGACTCACTGAATAAGGCATTAGAAGAAGACACGCATATTGTTAAAAAACGCAAAATGTGCTGAAACACGCCACATTTTGCGTTTTTTTTCGTACCTTTACACCCTATAATGCGGTAATGTGTACCTACAAGTTGACAAGCATGTAGAAAGTTCATAGTAACAAGTTACTATTCAGTCACTTGCCGCCTCCGACTCTCGATAAAAGAAAAAATATATAGAATGAACCACAAATGGAACTATCAACCTCCCACTGACGAGCAAAGGGAGAAGGCAAAAGCCCTTGCTCGAGACATGGGCATCAATCCCGCTTTAGGATTGTTGCTTATGCATAGAGGTGTCGACAGTGTTTCCAAAGCGCGTGGATTCTTTCGCCCTCAACTCAACGAACTTCTCGACCCTTTCCTCTTTAAAGACATGAAGAAAGCCGTCGACCGCCTAAACCAGGCCCTTGGAAGAAAAGAGCGTATATTGGTTTACGGCGACTATGATGTTGATGGATGTACAGCCGTGGCACTTGTATACAAGTTCCTTCAGCAGTACTATTCTAATATCGACTATTACATTCCCGACAGAAACGAGGAAGGTTACGGAGTATCGCACAAGGGCGTGGACTATGCCTACGAAACAGGAGTCAAACTTGTCATCGTACTCGACTGCGGTATCAAGGCCACAGAGGAGATTGCCTATGCAAAGTCTTTAGGTATCGACTTTATCATCTGTGACCACCATGTCCCCGATAAAGAACTGCCACCTGCCATTGCCATCCTCAATGCAAAAAGAGAGGATGCCACTTATCCATACAAGGATCTTTCTGGTTGTGGCGTTGGCTTTAAGTTTATGCAGGCCTTTGCCATGGACAACGGCATTGAGTTCAATCAGCTCATTCCCTTGCTCGACCTGTGCGCTGTCAGCATCGCTTCTGATATCGTACCCATCCTTGGTGAGAATCGTATCCTGGCCTACCACGGCCTGAGACAACTAAACAACAATCCAAGTGTTGGTATCAAAGCTCTTTTGGATATTTGCGGACTCATCGGTAAGGAGATAACCATGAACGATATTATCTTCAAGATTGGTCCTCGTATCAATGCTTCTGGCAGAATGCAGAATGGCAAAGAATCTGTCACACTCTTAGTTGAGAAAAATCACCGAGCAGCACAGCGTCAGGCTACTCTCATCAACATGTTCAATGAGCAACGCAAGGACCTTGACAAGAGTATGACCGAGCAGGCCAACAACATCGTTGCTCGCATTGACCACCAGCACGAGAAACGCTCTATTGTGATTTACAACGAAGAATGGCACAAGGGATTGATTGGCATTGTTGCATCCAGGTTGACGGAGATTTACTATCGCCCATCTGTCGTACTCACCCGAACAGACGATATAGCAACTGGTTCTGCGCGCTCTGTCAATGGTTTTGATATATATAGTGCCATTGAGAGTTGTCGAGACATCCTTGAAAACTTCGGAGGCCACACCTACGCCGCAGGATTATCAATTAAGGTGGAGCATATTCCCGAATTCAAGAGAAGATTCGAAGAATATGTTGAGAAGCATATCTCTACGGAACAGACGGATGCCAAGTTAGACATTGAGGCAGAACTTGACTTTAAGGATATCAATCGTAAATTCTACAATGATCTGAAGCGATTTGCTCCTTTTGGTCCTGACAATCCAAAACCGTTATTCTGCTCATGCCAGGTTTACGACTATGGTACGAGCAAAGTGGTTGGAAGAGAGCAGGAGCACATTAAGTTGGAACTCGTTGACAATAAGAGCAACAATGTTGTCAACGGTATTGCATTCGGACAAAGTTCTCAGGCTCGCTTCATCAAGAGCAAGTGTTCATTCGACATTGCCTATACAGTAGAAGAGAATACCCATAAACATGGCGAAGTCCAACTGCAAATTGAAGACATCCGTCCGACCGAAGTGCCAATACCTCTCCCTGACACCCAAAACTAACATATAAACATTATAGATCATGAAAGACATCTATTCGCAGATTCTAAAACAATACTGGGGATACGATGACTTTCGTGGTATCCAACGCCAAATCATAGAGAGTATTGGTGCTGGATGCGACACACTTGGACTGATGCCAACGGGAGGAGGAAAGAGTATCACTTTTCAAGTTCCTTCCTTGGCAAAAGAGGGTATTTGCATTGTCATAACTCCTCTTATCGCATTGATGAAGGATCAAGTGAACCACCTAAAGGAGAGAGGTATAAAGGCCGCTTCTCTACATGCGGGGATGTCGCACGAACAAATTCTCACAACACTTGACAATGCTGTCTTCGGTGCATACAAATTTCTGTATGTATCACCTGAGCGGATACAATCTGATTTGTTTGAGAAGAAACTCCATCACATGAATGTAAATTTCATTTGTGTAGATGAAGCACACTGTATCTCACAATGGGGATATGATTTCCGCCCAAGTTATCTTCAAATAAAAAAGATCAGAGAACTCCTCCCCGAAACGCCCATACTTGCACTGACAGCGACAGCAACACCTGAGGTCATTGAAGACATTCAGGTCCAGTTAGGGTTTAGTAAGCCGAATGTCTACCGCATGAGTTTTGAGCGTCCCAACCTGAGTTATATCCTTAAAGATGACCACATCAAGTACGAGGAGCTATACAGAATCGTCAAAAACACTACTGGTTCAACCATCATATATACAAGGAGCAGAACCGATGCTCGTGATTTTTGCGACTACCTCAAGAACAATGGTTTCTTTGCAACATTCTATCATGCCGGACTGAGTGACGATGAAAAAAACATCAGACAGAATCGCTGGCAGAATGACGAGATACGAATCATGGTTGCAACCAATGCCTTTGGAATGGGTATTGACAAACCTGATGTGCGCCAGGTCATTCATATAGATGTACCCGACTCCTTAGAAGCATATTATCAGGAAGCAGGAAGAGCCGGTCGTGACGGATTACCGGCTAAGTCTTATCTTTTTTACTGCGAGACCGACAAGAAAAAACTCAAGAAACGAATCTCAGATGCATTCCCCGACAAAGATTATATCAAGACCGTATATGAGCACATATGCTTCTATTACCAAATAGCAGAAGGGTTTGGTAAAGGGATAAGAAAAGAGTTTAATATTGGAGAGTTTTGCCATTACTTCAGACATTTCCCAACTCAAGCGCATAGTGCCCTGCTATTACTGGCTAAGAGTGGCTATATAGAATACACTGATGCTGATGAGGAGACAAGTAAGTTCGTATTTACCCTAAAAAGGGAAGAACTATATCTTCTAAAAGAACAGGATACCGAAACGGATGCAGTTATTCGTACAATGTTAAGGTTATACTCTGGGCTATTTGTGGACTATGCATTTATTGACGAAGCATTGATCGGAAGAGAAAGTGGGTTAGGACCAAGAAGGGTATATGAAATATTGAAATCACTTTCACACAATAGAATTGCCCACTATATACCCAGAAAAAAGATACCACATATCAGTTTCGCAACAAATAGAATTGACAAGACAAAAGTAGTCATTCCCGAAGAAGTCTATGAAAAAAGGAAGGAGCAATACAGCAAAAGAATTCATGCAGTAATTGACTTCCTGGAGAAAGACGATACCTGTAGAAATAAGTCATTACTATCTTATTTTGGTGAAACGGTAAAAGAAGACTGTGGCCAATGTGATGTGTGTTTACGGAAGAGCAATCAAACACTATACCACAGAACACCAGAAGAAACAAAGCAACTGGTCCTAAAACAAATTAAGGACGCAGGAGAGATTATGCCTTTCTCATTAGATTACAAGGAAATAGAAAGGAAAGTGGCAAGCGGAATACTGCAAGAATTAATGAATGAGGGGGAAATAAGTCGTACAGATGTAGGTAAAGTATATCTGACGAAAAAAGGTCTTAAGAAATACTTTGGAGAGTAAATATGAAAAAGCCCGAGACATCATGTGATGCTCGGGCTTCTTCGTTAAAGACGGCGGCTACCTACTACTTTCGCACGGCTGCGGAAGTCCCACTGCGCGGGAGGGCAGGAAGCGGCCTATAACGAGAAAAGCCCCGAAGATTTCTCTTCGAG
>JAZQQX010000047.1:0-52394 GCA_045629325.1 Bacteroidaceae bacterium
CCCCCCTCCCCCAAGGTCCCAGTTCCTCGCTTCTCCCGCACCCACCTCAAAAAGAAGAGGTCCCCGTCCCTCGCACTTTTCCGCGAGGCTCCCTAAAAGATAACAACCAAAAACCTAAAAAGATATGATACTAAATCCCGCCATGGAGTGTATGGACCGTGAGTCCATGAAGAAGTTGCAACTGGAAAGACTGCAACAAACCGTAAAGAGATGTTATGAGAATGTACCCTTCTACCGTAAGAAATTCGACGAGATGGGTCTCAAGCCTGAAGACATAAAGTCGCTCAGCGACATTACCAAGTTGCCCTTCACCACCAAGTACGACTTGCGCGACGAGTATCCCTTCGGCCTCAATGCCGTACCTATGGACAAGATTGTCCGCATCCATGCCTCCAGTGGCACCACCGGAAAGCCCGTTGTGGGCACCTACACCCAGAAGGACATTGAGAACTGGGCAGAGGGTGCAGCCCGCGTCCTTGCCGTTGGCGATGTCGGACCCGGCGATGTGGTGCAGGTGAGCTACGGCTACGGTCTCTTCACCGGTGGACTGGGTGCTCACGACGCAGCAGGCCGTCTGGGTGCTGTTCAGTTGCCCACCTCTTCGGGCAATAGCGAGAAGCAGGTGATGCTCATGAAGGACTTCGGCACCACGGCCCTATGCTGCACGCCCTCGTATGCCTTGCATCTGTGCGAGACCATGGACAAGCTGGGCATCAAGAAGGAGGACCTCAAGCTTCGCTATGGTTTCTTCGGTGCAGAGCCCTGGACCTGGGGCATCCGTCGCGAGTTGGAGGAGAAGATGGGCATCAAGGCCATCGATATCTACGGACTCACCGAGATGTCGGGTCCTGGTGTGGGTGGCGAATGCGAATGCCAGGACGGCACTCATATCTGGGAGGATATGTTCTATCCCGAAATTATCAATCCCGAGACACTCGAACCCGTAGCTCCCGGTGAGGAGGGCGAACTGGTCTTCACCTCGCTCACCAAGGAGGCCATGCCCATCCTGCGCTATCGCACACGCGACCTCACCCACCTCATCTACGAGCCCTGTAAGTGTGGTCGTACGGCCATCCGTATCGGCAAGATCCTGGGTCGTTCCGACGATATGCTCATCATCCGTGGCGTGAATGTCTTCCCCAGCCAGATCGAGGCCGTGCTGTCGGAGTTCACCGTCTATTCGCCACAGTATTTCATCACCGTGGATCGTATCGACAACGAGGACACCTTCGATCTCGATGTAGAGTTGCGCGAAGAGTTCTACTCGCCCAATCCTGCCAACCAGATGCCCTACATCAAGCCCCTCTACGACCGCCTCGTGTCCGTGTGTGGTATCAAGCCCAACATCCACATCCTTGCCCCCGGCACCATCGCACGCTCCATGGGCAAGGCCAAGCATGTCAACGACAAGCGAACCCATCTCAAAGACTGGAAATAACCCCCACCCCTCGCGCTTCTCTGCGAGGCCATCAAACTTAATGTAATGCAGATCTTTTCAAACGAACTGGTCGCTGAGGCCGTACGCGTGAATCATGTAGCCGACCTCAGCCACGCCACCATAGGCGAGACACTCTTAGTAGCTCAATATCTGGAGCAGAAGACGGGCATCCCCTTCATCCGCATGGACCAGGGCAGTCCCGGTCTGCCTGCCAACAAGTATGGCGTAGAGGCCGAGAAGCGCGCCCTCGATGCTGGCGTGGGTAGTCAGTACCCTGCCGCTGCGGGTGTCAAGGAACTCAAGGAGGCTGCCTCCGAGTTTGTCAAGGCCTTCATCAATGTGGACATCTCGCCTCGTGCCTGCCTGCCCACGGTGGGTAGCGTGGCCGGTTCGTTTGGCAGTTTCATAGCCTGTTGCCAGCGTAAGCGCTTCCCCCAGATGGGTAAGGTGCTCTTCATCGACCCCGGATTCCCCATCCAGAAGAGTCAGTTGCGCATTCTGGGCATCGAGTGGAAGGAGTTCGACATCTACCCCTACCGTGGCGAGGCCCTGCGATGCAAGCTGGAGGAGGAACTGCGCGACGGCGATGTCGATGCCATCGTCTATTCCAATCCCAATAACCCCGCATGGATCTCCCTCGAGGAGGAGGAACTGCAGATCATCGGCGAGCTCGCCACCCAGTACGATGTCATCGTGATGGAGGACCTCGCCTACTTCGCCATGGAGAGCCGTCGCGACCTGAGCCACCCCTATCAGGAGCCCTATGTGCGCACCGTGGCTCGCTACACCGACAACTATCTTCTCATGCTCTCCAGTTCGAAGATCTTCTCGTATGCAGGTCAGCGCATGGCCCTCGTATGCATCTCCGACAAGCTCTTCGACCGTCAGTTCCCTGCCTTTGCGGAGCGCTATCACGATGAGGGCGTGTTCGGTCCCACCTTCATCGCCTCCATCCAGTACATGATCACCAGTGGATGCACCGCCACCACCCAGTATGGCTATGCCGAGATGCTCCGCCTCTCCTGCGAGGGTAAGATCAACTTCGTGGACGACACGCGCGAGTATGCCATCCGTGCTCAGCGTATGAAGAAGATATTCTGCGACAACGGTTTCACCATCACCTATCCTCGCGATATCCACGAGGACATCGGCCACGGTTTCTTCTTCTCCCTCTCATACCCCGGACTCACGGGAGGCCAACTGGTCACCGAGCTCATCAAGTACGGTGTCTCGTCCATCAACCTCGACACCACCGGTTCGCTCCAGCCCGGCGTCAGAGCCTGCACCTCACGCATGCGCGACGAGCTCTATCCCGTGCTGGAAGAGCGCATGAAGCAATTCAGAGAAGACCACTCGCCCCTTTAGAGAAGGGGCGCCTCCATCCCTCCTCGCGCATCCCGCACCCCCGGCCCGCCCTTCAGGCCTCTCTCCGCCCGGTCCCCCGTTCCTCGCGTTTTTCCGCGAGGCCCTCAACAAAACCTCAAAAAAACATGACCCTACTTGAAAAACTGAACAACGACGACCGCTTTGCACAGAGCATCGGCGCCCAGCTCACCCAGCTTCGCGAAGGCTATGCCAAGGCTGAGCTCACCGTCGAGGCACGCCACCTCAACGGGGCAGGCGTATGCCAAGGTGGCGTGATCTACACCCTGGCCGACCTCTCCTTTGCAGGCGTGGCCAACAGCCACGGCATCCTCACCCTGGGCATATCCAACACCCTCACCTTCCTCAAGTCAGCCCAGCTGGGCGATCACCTCACGGCAGAGTGTACCGAACTGCTGGACCACCGTCGCCTCCCCTACTGCGACATACGCATCACCAACCAGCAGGGTCAGCTCATTGCCGTGATGACTGGCCTTGCCTACCGCCTGAACAAGGATTTCCCCTTCGACAGCCTCATGCCCTAACGCTTAATTGCAACCTTCCATTCTCAATTTTCCATTTTCAATTTTTAATTTTCAATTCCCTTGACTCTCACTCTCTTCCAACGCGATATCATCTGGGGCGACCCCATGGCCAACATACAGCTCAACGAGCCGTTGCTCCTCGATGCCCCCAAGAGCGATGTATATGTGCTCCCCGAAATGTGGAGCACAGGTTTTGTCACCTCCCCCGCCGAAGCCCAGATAGGCGATGGGGCCACCGAACTGCAATGGATGCAACACATGGCCATCCGGCTCGATAGCGCCATAGCAGGTAGCGTAGCCATCAAGGCCCCCGACGGCACCTATCGCAACCGCTTCTATTTCGTCACCCCGCAGGGCGTCACCCACTACGACAAGCACCACCTCTTCACCTACGGAGGCGAGCACCATCGCTACACCGCCGGTCCCGACCGTGTCATCGTGGAGTGGCGAGGCGTACGCTTCCTCCTCATGGTGTGCTACGACCTCCGCTTCCCCATCTTCTCCCGCAACATGCCCCGTGAGGAGGGAGGCTACGACTGTGCCCTCTATGTAGCCTCATGGCCCACACCCCGTGTGGAGGCCTGGCGCACTCTCCTCCTCGCCCGTGCCATTGAGAACCAGTGCTATGTGTGTGGTGTCAACCGTGTAGGCACCGACCCCACCTGCCACTACTCTGGAGGCACCACCGCCATCGACCCCTACGGCCGTACCCTCCAAGCCTGCCCCGACGGCACCGCCTCCACCCTCACCTTCACCCTCGACCTCCCCGCCCTCCAGGCCTTCCGCAAGAAGTTCCCCGTACTGCACGACAGAGATTGAGCAAAACAATCAACCAAAGGAATCAAACACTCCCTGAGATGAGATAATGATATAATGCATTGCGATTGCACATCCTTTGCCAAAGCAATGCAATCCGCCCATCAAGCCTTAAACAACAGAAGACCACTCCCTTGAATCAAGAGGAAGTGGTCTTTTCTGATTAGAGACATTCAAAATATAAAAGACAATCCGCAGGACACTCGTTTGAGTGCCTGCGGATTAAAAATATTCAGAGATTTATTACTCTACCGATAACAAAGTTATTTGGTAGCCTTCTTTCCGTTCACGATATAGACACCACGCTGACGAATCTGTGGCAGACGGCGTCCTGCCAGGTCATAGATAGTTTCGTTGGCATCCTGTTCGATAGACTTGATACCAGTCGTTCCGTTAAGATCCAGAACGAAGGGACTTTCCATGCTACCTACAACAGCATCGTTGCGATAAAGTTCATCGGTAGGAATGATGTAATCCTTCTCATCATAAGTTACGATGAAGAAGAGTTGATCACCACTGCCTCTACCAAATACAGTGAGGAAGTGAGTAGCCACGGCATCATCACCCTGGGCAACCATAATGTCCTTCTCGCTTACACCACGCAACTCATCCTCGCTATATACTGCAACCATAGCACCCTCAAGTACTTCATCGCCATCCTTTACTTGGATAACCATAGACATGTTACCCTCATAGTCGGAATTGATATAGCTACTACTCTGTCGTGCAGGAGCGCGCATCGCGTTGAGGTTGCTTACTGCAGGATAGTGGAATGTCTTTGTCGTATTAGCTTTCGAGAGATAACAGTATCCCATACCAGGAGACAACATGGCAAGGGTACCTACCCACTCTCCACCAGTGTAAATACTGAACTGGCTCTGGCTCTTAACCATATCACCCTCAGAAGGAGAAAGGTCAGCAAAAGCAATATTCAGATTAGCCGATCCACCACAATTGTAACCTATCCAGTTCCAGTCGCGGGCGATAGTAACATTAGTTGTCTTAGGATCAATAGGTTCACCCAGTACACTAACATTAATCTTATCATTCGACTTAATCTTATACATCTGATTAGGCATTGCCTGAGAAAGTTCACCAAACCATGAGCCAGAAGCATTTACAGAACTAAAGGCAGACTTATTCTTGAAGTATGTCACCTCAGCATAGTCCTTGAAGAGATTGTTGAGACTTGGATTCACAGGCGTTACATAAAGTGATGTCCATGTCCATCCCTTACGCAAAGCCAAAGTCTGTTCTATAGTCTGTTCAGGAGCGAAGAGTACAGGATTCTCGAGAGATCCATAAAGCAGATCGGGCTTGAATGTCATATTGAGAGTAGAACCATCCTTGCCAAGGCCATTACCATTCTGTGTAACTGAAACTGAAGGATAAACAGTACCAGTAGAAGCATCAAAGAGCTTGAAGGTGATGTTTGCGTTGTCATCGGTTTCGTTACCGTAGATGGTCATCATTACATAATAGCCATCGTAGCGAGAGAAGTAGATGGGATGAGTCACACCCACACACTCAGTGCCATTAAAGGCAGCTACAATATCCTCGCTGTTCTCAGAGTATGCACCATTGACCTGAATGCGTCCCACAATGTTCATATTGTATTCGTAGTCATCACCGTTGACAGCCCAATCAGGAGCCTCAACTGCGCTGACAAGATTTACAACGAAAGGTTCTGCGATGCCAAGTGCACCGGTAAGAAGGAGCGTCTCTTCATAGCGACCGGGAGCAGTAGCAGGATCAACGGTAAATGTGATGGTCTTAGAACTCTGAGGAAGCAATGTACCGCTTTCTGCGCTTGCGCTCAGCCATACAGGCATGTTCTCAATAGTCCAGTTCTCATTGCTGCCACCGGTATTGACGATGTCAACAGTGAAGGTAGCATTATTGGCCATCTCCTTACGAATGCTAATCTCATCATTGCTCCAGCGCAACTGATTCTGACGGACATAAACATCCCAAGACACCGATTCGCCTCGATTGTCCTGCTTGTCCATGACACCCTTCACAGTAAGGTTGACGGTACAACCTTCCAAGAGTTCGGGCGACTCGTTCAAGTTGATCAAAATCTTACGCTCACTTGCCACAAAGTCAAATGCCACATTCACCTTTGTAGGAGCAGGCTTGAGACCAACAACATTGGTATCCAGGATACTGTGAGTAGCAGCACCATTGTTCAGAATGACTGCAGTTCCACCTGCCGTTGCCGACTGATCTTCCGCAGTAAGTTTGATAACAGGAATATTGTTATCATCCACTGTAGACAGATCGAAGGGATAGTAAGCAATCAGTTCGGGGATTGTAGGATCAACACGGTTGTAGATGTTGCTTCTTACAACATCAGCCGTACAGCGTTGCTTCCAGATACGCACCTCATCAATACCACCCTTCAGCATCTGATTGTACTCAGTGCTACCAGTTGTCTTTCGATGTGAGCCCAGGAACATGTAGTCAGCTGAAAGAACAGGAACTGCCGAAGCACTAACACTCTTCAATGCAACACCGTCTACATAAACCGTAGCATTGCCCGATGAACTCTTGAGTGCATTGAGTGCAAGGTGGTGCCACTGGCCATCGCGATAGTCAGTAGAGCTAACCAGATAGTTGGTGCCTGAAGCCACCATCTCAAGTGCACCTGCCGATGTAAGATGAAGGTCAAGATCATTCTCTCCCACACTTACGATAGATGCCGTTGAGCTATTGCCCGCATCAGCACGGAACCAGAGCTCGAGCAAGTAGCTCTCACCACTGCGTGTACCGTTCTTCGACAGGCTCACAGCGGTAGCCTTCTTACCATCAAGTTCCAAAGAGTAGTTCTTTGCATTGATATACCATGCCGTTGCCGAAGGCAAGGTCATAGTGCGACTGCGACTTTTGTCGGTTGCACTTATGCCATGACCCTCATTGAAGCGCCAATAGCCGATAAGACCGTTCGTGTAACGATTCTTGGTAACAGACTTCTCGCTGAGAGCTTCAATCCATGGACGAGCATTGTCCCAGAGTGAAACCTCATGAATCTGACCATTCAGATTGTCACCCAAAACCAGACTACCATTACCGGTATATTCACCTACGGGCTGGTTAGCGAAGAGTACACCCTCATAACCGTCATAAGCAATATTACCAGAGATGCTATAATCATCACCGTCGTATACAAGCGACATGAAGGTCCAGGTATCCGGAGCGATGGTGCTGAGAGATTCAAATGACTTGTTGTTGATCTTGGCAACAACCTTGCCACTTCCATTTACAGAGAGGTCAAACTGATTACCCGTCACACCATGTGTGAAGAGATGACCAGCAGAAGTGTACTTCACCCAGAAATTGATAGCCCATGAGCGGTTAGCCAGATCGATGCGGGCATCAGTCTTGGCACCTTGGCCACCCGACAGGTTCAAAGCAACATCATGATCCACATCGGCTGCATTGAGTTCACCACGAATGTAGAAATTATCGGGCTTAGTCAGCTGACCGTTGCGAATATCCTCATTGAAGGTCAGACTAATCTCATCGCCAGCATCCAGAATACCGTCTGAAGGACTTGGCATTGCAATGAGCTGAGGACGATTAGTATCCTTGATGAGCATAATCTCTTCGCTTGCATAGATATACTTCGTACCAATGTTGCTAGTTGTGATAGCACGGAATATCCATGTACCATCAGGATAGGTACGGCTATTGCTCATATCAACAGAAGCGTTAATGACACCAGCCTGAAGCACATCGTTGTCCTTGCCCTTAGTCCAGATGTTCAAGTCCTTCCAGTCAACGGCTCCTTCCTGCTTGCACTGGAGATGGAGGTCGATGAAGTTTTCGAAGTTATAGTCAAAGTCCTTAATTGTGAAGTTGACCGTTGTACCCGTCGAAGTAGTGACGGCACTCTGCTGAGTCTCCAATGTCACATCCGAAACAGCGGGCTGATAATGGGCTGTGAGGTAGACCACATCAGCAATCTCGGGGAATGTTGAAGTATTGTCGGGCTGACAGATACTACTGATACGGACAGGAACATCAACAAAGTCTGTAACATTCTCATCAGTCTGGAATATCTGTACCACCTTATTCATACGCGTACCTGCGGGCACGAGGATGGTTCGTCCGTAGTTAAGACTTACGCCATCCATCAAGACATTAGCACCATGCTGATTCTCGATGTCGGGCACATTGAGGTTGAAGTAGCAGTCTTCCTTCGTCTCGCTGTCGTTATAGAGCCATACATTGAAGGTAGCACCCTTACCCGAAGGCACACCGCTGACGATGTTCTTCTCAGCCTCGATGCGAGGACGCTCTATCTGCTGGGTCTTGTTGCTCAACACAGCACCCTTGTACTTTGTGCTATACTTGGCAACCACCTCATCCTCGTAAGGACAACAAGTCTGACCACCGGCAGTATAGAAGATGGTACCAAAACCATCGGGTGCAGTAAAGACATCGACAGTAAGTGCATCGTCGTCACCTGTCTCTGCCAGTGTGAAACCTATCTCACGAGTCTTAGAGGTACTGTTTTCGAATACATCCGTGGTTTCAACTGTAGTAACCAAGAAGTTAGAAGTAGCCGTACCACTACCAAAGAGATCCATGTTGGTTGCACCACCGATGGTGACAGCTGTGCTGAAAGTATTCTCAAGCACAGTAGCATCAGATGTAGTCTTACTTGAAGACATCTCAATGGTCGTACCAGAGTCGAATGAGAGGTTGGTCTGCAAGAAGTCGCTGCGGTTCTGGATAGCCTTAACCTTAGCATCCTCATTGGCAGCCAGGATACGCTCCCAGTTCTTCACCTGCTGGTTGAACCACTTGATGGTATCAGCAAAGACACGCTTATCTGTAGCGAAGTTGCGACGATATGAGTCGGGCGTAACCATACGGTAAGAGGGACCCATCAGAGATGAAGCATCTACAGCCTTCACACCCCATATCTCCTCATCAGAGTTGTCAGAACCAAAGTTTTCATGATCCTTGGGCAAGGTAGTGATGTAGATGGGTTGCTCAGTAGGATTGGGATAATCAGCACGCACATAGTCAGCCTCAGATACCACACGGATCATGTTGTCGCGATGTTCCTGGAATCGAGGGATAAGTACATTTTCGATGTAGAACTGAGTGTACTGGAACTCTGTGCCGAACACATCCGATCGCTCTATGGTCTCACGGCTGTCAAGCTCACCTGCTCCATTGATATATACCTCAGTACCTGTACCATAAGTGTAGTTGGTAGCAGCACCGATGAACACATCGCCCAGTGCACCTACATACTCCGGTTCGGCACTTGTAGAGATACGCTTGGTAAATGTAGTTTCAGTTGACTGCGATCCGCCTGTGTTGGTAGAGTTGGCAATCTCCATACCTGTGGTGACAGAAGACTCTGTCTCCAGCTCAATAGAGGTAGCTACAAGCGATCCTACTGGACCTCCGGTAACAGCACCAGTGATCATCTGTCGGGTCGTACCAATAGAGATGACCATCTCATTGTTGTTGTCGAGAGTCACCGAAGTGTTTGACGAACGAGTAGTGGTAACGGAAGTACCTTCCTCGATATAGGCAGAAGATGCCGAACCTGGAGGATCACGCAGAATCATCAGAACGCGGTCGGGACCACCCGTTACGAAGTTGTTGCCACCAGGCAGACTACCAAGGATGATACCGGCAAATCCGCTGCCTTCCCAGTCGTAGTTGACGGCACCTGCGTAGAACGACATAGAGAGTGTGCGTACATATTCGCCATCCTCAGAGATATTGGGAAGACCTGCCATCCAGTGATATACAGCCTCACCATTCTCATCAAGCTCCACATATCCACCGTCTTCTGTATCAACATCGCCCTTAGAGAAATTGCCTGTATCCTCGAGCAATACCTGAGTACCACTTCCGAGAGAACCCTCGATATCGACGGTTACACCCTGGAGAGGAACCAAATACTCTTCGCCTGTATCTGCATTCTTATAAGGTTCATACACCTTGATGCGGAAGTCGTACCAAGCACCTTCTACGAAGATAGGATATTCAAATGTATAAGGTGAGGGGTTGTATCGTCCGTAACTGTCGTATACAGGAGGTTCTGCGAAGCTCTCCTCGTCTGATGTATCATACAGTTCGAGTTCCTGCTCCTTGCCTGCATAGTCGGTATAGGTATAGGTAGCCTCACCGAAAGCACCGTCAACCAGCGCACCGTCCTGTGTCACCTTCATCACAGGAGTTGAGCGGTAGCTGCGCTTGAAGGAAGCCACATACTCAAAGCCCAGATCCGTACCGTCTACGATGGCTGAGTCGGTGGTAGTCACCAGCACATTTGTTGCATCGATGTCGGCAGCATCGGTCCATGAGATGTTGGGATTGTTGATCACCGATACATTGGTCACCGTATAGAGCAGAGGAGGAACCATGGCTGCAAACTCACCCGTGTTGGGGTCGGTGGTGATGGTGATGGTGGTTGCACCGTCTTCACCCGCACCTACGGTGGTATGGCTTACTATGCCATGACTGCTGGTAGGTATGTCAAAGGTGCGCTCTGTGGTGGCAGCCTCATAGTACACGCTCGACCCTTCGACCTTGCGAACGGCATTGAGAATGCTCTTCCCGGCATTGAGCGTGATGCGAGCCTGACCGAGGAGATTCTCACTCAGACCGAATCCGAGAGGCTTATCTTCGTCGTTGGGTCCGGCACTGATACGACCGGCTATAGGCACGAGGGTATTGTCGTAGAATGTAAGTTTATCAATCATGTTGGTGGTAAAGGTGTACGATGTCTTGCCCTCATAGTCGTCGGGGTTGGGGAATCGTCCGTTGTTGACGAAAGTGTGACCGTCCTTTGCCGCCGTCAGGTAGTGCTTACCGATGGGTACATCTATCTCAAACCAACCATTGTCATCGGTATATACGATGTTACCGTCGCGGGTACATACCGTTCCGTCAACCGAAATCGTTGCACCTTCTACGGGGTAGGTAGTGTTCTCATAATACATGAAACCCGAAACCTTGAACGAGCTGACATCGGTAAAGTCCACTCCCGAGTGTACAAGCGAGTTGCCGCTCACCACGCGGGTCGAACTTGAAGGACTGAACTCATGCACGCCCTTGGTGGGTGTCACGATATAGTTGGTACCCTCTGCAGTGAAGGGCACACCGCGTATCACATAGTTACCCAGGCTGTCAGTGATAGCCAAGAGACCCAGCTGGTCCTTGTTGGGGATGATAGCAGAGGGGATGGTGTTGTTGAGGATGTCGCCATGTCGGGCATTGAGTACACCGCTCTTCTTGCTATAGTCGTAAGCAGTCTGCTGTCCGGGTACACCTTCGTCGAAAGGCCAGTACAGGCTCAAGCCTGGCTCTGTTCCGGCGAGGGGATGATTGTAGTTGGCCAGGATGTTCTTGCGGTCCAGTATCTGATTGCTAAACACACGGAACTCATCGATGTAGCCCTTGAAGAAGTTGGCCTCGTTGGCATCCTTTGCTCCACCGAGCACAAATGGATTCTTGTTGCCTTTCAGGCTGATAGCATTTTCGAGGGCGACTACTGCCTCATGTGCATTATTGGCCTTATCGATGACGGTCAGCGTAACGGCCTTCTTGTTGTTGTCATAAGAGAGCGTGATGTGAGAGAACACATTGGCCTCAAGTACAAGTCCGGTGAAAGTCGTACCATAAAAGAGATTGAATCCTTTGGCATTCTCATCATAGAATCCGAGACTCAGGTCAGCGCTACCGGGGATACGCAAGAGAGGATACGAAGCAGAGGTGCCAATCATGTCGTCGGAAGGATTGACATACATCTGCACGGCAAAGTTCTTCTCCGAGAAGAGCTTCTTAAGCTCGGAGGTATCATTGTAAACAATAGACGAACCGCTATCGTGGAAGTACATAGAGCGCATCTGCTGAACCACATCACCGCCATCACTGGTAAGCGTCACACGCACGCTGTCCACAGCCGTACCTGTACCAAACGACACGCGTCCGCTCACTACACCGGTAGAGAGGCTGAATCCGTCGCATGTGGCACTGATGGGATCGGTGTACTTGCGACCGTCAGCAAACTCGTGGTAGATGTAGCTCGCCACCTTGTACTCATAGTACTCTCCTGCCTGGGCAGAATTATCGTCGTAAGAGTAGCTGGTAGCCGTACCGGAGGTAGAGTATACCTTGACATAGTCGTCCTCGTCGGTGCTACCCAACGGACGGCGATATACATCGTAGTAGGTCAGGTCACCACCCATCTGCACCGCATTCCAGTAGAGCTTCACCATACCGGTGTGGTTACCACGGGTGGCCTCAACCTTGGTCACCTGCGACTTACCCGAAATCGACAAATCGATAGGCGAGCTCGCAAAGGTAGAATCCATGGCTTCAACCTTCAGGTAGAAGGTGTGTACATCATACGATGAGTGTACCAAGTTGCTGGGCATCTCATAGGTGCCTGTTTTCACCTTGTTGTTGGTGATCTTGTAGGTCTGAAGCATTTCTTCTTCACCACCGTTCAGCTTGTGCATGAGTTGTACTTCGTACGGATTGCTTGTTGTCGCATCGGCAAAAGTGGTGGAGTACTTCCAGTTGAGCTTGATCGTATTTTCCTTTCCCACACAGGCATCGTCACCCGAGGTGATGAAGCTCATGTTGAACGCACGATTGATGGCGGTATCCTTCGAGGCATAGAGGTCGCTCATCTCGTCGGGACTCTTTAGTGAAGAGATGTCGGTGATATCCCACGCCTTAGGGAGGAAACATACATAGTACTTATAGCGCACATCGTAGTAGTTGGGTTCATCGTTGTGCTTGTGGGTGAACTTCATCGTACCGGCATCTGTCGAACCGAGATTGACCACAGTACCGTCAGGACTCTCTCGGAAGATGACCCACTTACCATTCTTGATGGCAGCTTTGTTATAGCCTTCGCTACTCCAGGTTATCGTCATGTTGCGCGACCATTGCTCGGGAGCAAGCAAGATGTTGGTGGGGCGAACGAATCCGGGAATCACGATCGTATCGTAGTCCTTATTGTAACTTATCTCATTGGTACGCTCCGTATTCTTGCCTCCACCGGGCTTCCAGCTATAGGCGCGGAAACGACGCACGCGAGGATAGATTGTGGTGGGGATGTAGTTGCTGGGAATCGTTATCTCGCCACTACCATTCTGGGTGTTGTCAGCAAGGACATTCTCACCGTAGAAGTTCTGTCTCTGATACTCCACCTCGTCCTTGCTTGAAGGCTTCGCCTTGAAGTCTACGAGTGCATAGTGCCAGATGGAGCTCTGTCCGTATTGGGGATCAAGTCCGTTGATGCTATGCCTTGCCTTGCGGTTACCACTGTTGACTATCGTACCCGCATTGGAGGGGAAGGTCACTACGGGAGCCTTGACCTTAACCTCAGGGCCCATCATTTCGCGACTTCCATTCTTATGGCGCCACTTACCCCAGATCTGAATCTTGTGGATTCTTCCATCTCCCAGTTGGTCGAAGGTCATGTCACAGTTCAGGCAGTAGGTCTTCTCCTCGCCTCTGAAAGGGTCGACGAAGCAGATGCTACCACCGCCTACTTTCGACGAATTGAATCGTGAATACGCTATCTGCTCATCGTGGTTGCAGCATGATTCGGCAGCACCTTCACCTCGTGAACCTCCAAAGATCTTGCACGACCAGTTGGGGAGTTGGTCGGCCATGAGTGCAGTGAGGTTGAGCACCTTCTCATCATCGATGATCAGCCATACGGGTTCCGAATTGTCGTAATAAGCATTGTCGCCATCGAAGTTGTACCAGATAAAACTGAAATACAGATGGCTCTCGCCGGTGAGCTTAGGCTGCAAGTTGCCTTCGCCGTAGACGCGCGGGATACGCCATTTGTAATCTACGCTTCGCCACCACGGATTGTGCTTGGCAAACGCCGCAGATGTGCCGATGAGTTGCAGCACAACAAACAGTTGCAGCAAGCGCAACCATCTGTTTCGTTGAGTCGTTTTTGTTCTCATACGCATTGTGATTAATTATTATTATATAGTATTATAGTTTCAAGTATAGTTTTAGCTTCAGATATAGTCTCTGACAGTATAGTTTATTGTTTAAGGATTAGTTTTCTGAGTGCCATGACATCGGCCAGGTCTACCTTGCCATTGCCGTCAATGTCGGCTGCCGACGAGGGGGTCTTGTTCAGGATGATGTCGATGAGCTTTGCCAGGTCGGCTATGGTGACATCGCCGTCACCGTTCACATCGCCCTTTATCTGCCCCGACGGGGTAAATATCTGAGGATCCTCCATCGTGCCGAGAACCTGATTGGCGGAGAATGCCATCGTCTCCTTGATGTCGACGATGTTTCCATTCCCCATTGCCACCTTGAACTGAAGCGGGGTCACTCCGTTTCCTTCGCCTTGTATGGTCAGGAAGATGAGGCCATCGGCTTCGGGATGACTGAACACCTTGCCACGCAGTTCTCCCTTATCGTCGAAGGCTGCCAGTTCGCAATCGGATACAATGGTGCTGCCTTGCTTCACCTGACATATCACGGTCATGTTGTCGCTGTATTTGTTCAAGTCCACCTCTCCAAACGAGGAACTGCGACTGGACTGGGCCCAACCTGTCAAGGAGAGACACAGCATCAAAAATAAACTTAGACAGTATCGCATATTTCAGTGTAGTGTTTTTAATTGGGAGGCAGGACTTGCCTGCACTCCCTGTTTGCTTTGAGTAAGATTTATGGGGGGGGGGTAAACCTTACTGTTTTTTCATTTGCTCAATCTTGCGAGTAACTGAAGAGATGCTGACCTCGGTCTCGCCCTCTTCCAGTGTCACACCATAGTAGTCTGTCTCCTCGCCGGTAAGAACCTTACCCAGGAAGTAGACATCCTCCTCATCCACCATTCCGTCACCATTCAGGTCGCCGTCCTCAAAGTTTCTGTAGAGGAGATCTGAGGTGTTGTCGTCCGAGTGCTTATAGACACGCGGACCTACAAGTACGGGATATGTATCTTCACCCAGACGCTGACGGAATATCTGCTTGCCTGCTGATTTGTTGAGTGCATAGCAGAGGTCTCCACCGCCAATCTCATAGATAGTCACATCGCCAATAGTTTTTGAGGGTGTTGCAGCTGCAAGACTGCGAGTCCTTGCCTTAACCTTGGATGGAGCAGAAGCCAAGTTCGTACTCTGGTCGTTCAGGGCGAAACATCCTATTATCTCACAGCTCGAAGCATTCGCTATGTAATTGGTGATTTCCGTTGCACTGGTAGAAACAACTTCTCCCGCATTGTAGCACTGGTAAACACCACACTTCTGGGTATCACCCGCACCGGTACCAATGGCCTGGCCTACTACACCGGAAACTTTTGACGCGCCTTCTACCCTACCCAGGTTGTACGACGACTCTACACCCGTGCCTTCGTGAATATATCCTACTACGCCGCCAATACCCTGGTAGCCAGAGACATGGCCATTCACAAGGTTCACACAGCCCACAATGGCATTCTCACCGGTTCCGTCGCTTTTACGCACCGTAGTACTCTCTGCTACGGCTACCACACCGCCGGCATACTTTCCATATTTAGTATCATTAGCTGCTACTCTTCCGTTGTTGGTAGAATAGAGCACACGGCTCGTACCTGCCACGCGTGACACAACGCCACCGGCGTATGTATAACCGTAAACATTGCCCTGATTTGAACAGCTATCCACGATACACTCGTCTGACAACAGACCTACCACACCGGCTGCATAGTCTGCCTCGGTAGTAATCTTGCTCTTGTTCAACAGACCTTTGAAACGCAGATGAGAGTTTGCTCTTGAGACAAAGGCCGCACTGTATGCTTCGTATACATTCTTGTTTATCTTGACACCTTCCTTTGCACTGAAGTAACTGTCAGAGATAGTCAGGTTGCGGATGCCATAGTAGCTGTCGAGAGGTGTGCCCTCCTGCATGGGCTGGCCATTCATATAACCAACGAGTGCAGCTATCTCGTTTTGCTCACAATAGAGCCCGCTGATGGTATGTCCCTGACCGTCAATGATACCCATGAAGGGCTTTTCTGCAGTGCCGATGGGCGTCCAGTTGTCATACTGGCCTTTCTTCAGGTTGCCCTCCTCGTCGAAGATGTCGGAGTTGACGGTGATGTCGTCCACAATCCTGAAGAGGAATGCTGTCCCGGACTTAGCCTCGTTGGCCATCTGGGCTGCCCAGTAGAGCTGACCCTTATTGCCTATCTCATACCATCCTTCATGCTGTACAGCAGGCTCGTTTTGATGGCATCGATCACAGACACCGTTGTCGTACAAGTGAGCTGCTCGGTCGGGCCACACCTCAAAATTGGAGTAGGCCAGGTGGTTGGGATTGACGCAGTCGTCAATACCATAGTACACATAGCCGGCTGTGTCGGCCAGCACGGGATGATCGTCACCGGGAAGCGACTGGCGCCATCTGGTGTTCTCATCTACGGTCTTGCCATTCAGACGGTAGCAGAGGCTACCCGACTTCAGTTCGTCTGCCGCAAAGCTCGCCTCGCTGACAGCAGAAGCGCTGCTGGCCTGATAGAACGAGCGGGTCACTTCTCCGGAACCGGGTTCGTTGAAGCCGTAAACGCGTTCAAATGTGGTGAAACAAGCATTGAGCAAACCACGGTTCGAACCAACAATACCTCCGATGTACTGGGCATCCTGGTCACCAATGATATTACAATCAATCACAGCACAGTGGTCCACGGTTGCACCAGAGCGTACATTACCTGCAATACCAGCTATATCGTAATGTGCCTTAATGGTACTATTCTCCAGGATGACATTCTTCACCTCAGCGCCGTCTTCCAATCGGCTGAAGAGAGCTACACCCGAACCGTTAGGCACCTCGCAGTAAATACCATTTATACGATGTCCCTGACCGTCGAAATGTCCCTTGAAGCCTGTAGCTTTTCCATCGCTACCTTTCAGTTGGGCGATAGGTGTCCAAAGGCGCTGTCCCTTAGTCTCGATGCTGTCGTTGATGGTGATGTCGGCCAGCAAGCGTGCATTGAGCTCGGGATTGCCGGCATTGACCTGAGCCATGTAGTTGTAGAGCTGTCCGTAGTTGCTTATCAAATAGGTGCCGTCCTCCTCGTCTATCGGACAGGGTTCGTAGTGTACACGGTTCTTCGACTTCAGGCAAACACCCTTTGAGTCATAGAAATGGCCCTCTGCTGCCATGGGCGAATAGGTGTTGGAGTATGCCACTTCGTCTCCCTCACAGTCCAGGTAGAGCTTGTACACCTTTGCCCCGTCTCCGGTATTGACAGGACGGAGATCGGTGCCGAGTGTCTGACCCCACGATGTGCCGGGGAAGTCATATACATCCACATCCCACCATCTGTCGATCTCAAAGTGGGCACCGCAGCTCAGACTGTAAGCCACCTCACCCGAAGCGAGCATGTCGAGGGTGACAGGGTCTGCCTGGGTAGCACAGTTTTCCCATTTGTTACTTCCGTCGCTTGCCACACCGCCCTCCGTGTTGTGCTGCACATAGTAGCAGTTGCTCAGATTGCCCCAGAAATTGATGGCGGCAATTCCACCGACTGAGTTTTCTTCTGCTGTTTCAAACTTAACATTGGCCAGACAGTTCATCACATTGCCTTCACTATTCTCTCCGCAGATACCGCCCAAGGTCTTCTGACCCTTGAGTATTCCCTCTGCATAGCAGTTGATGATCTTATTGCGTGATTCACCGGCTATAAGGCCTGCATAACCAGATCTATAGTTTTCTATAACCTCCTCCATAGGCACCTCCACCATGGCCTGTACCTGACAGTTCTCAATGGTGCCGTAGCTGTGGCCTGCCAAAGCTCCTACCCAGGTATTGCCCTTGAAGTAGCTGTCTGCAATCTTGACATTGCGTATTGTTCCATAATGACTTGAAAACAGTCCCACCGACAGATTATCATCTCGGTCGCCTTCGCTGTAAGGACGGTAGAGACCGCTGATGGTATGTCCGCGACCGTCAAACACGCCTTCAATACTTGCTCCCACATAACCAAATCCTCCTATCCTGGTCCACACATTCAGTCCTGCCACATCGCTTCGCAGATGGTCTCCGTCCAGCACGCTGGGATTGACATCGATATCGCAAAGGAGTACGGCGTTGCTACAAACGATGCACGAATCTTCTTCGGCTATTTTTTCGTCATTATCATAAGCTTCCTTGACAGATATCAAGGCATCGTTGATCATCTTGGCATAGCCATAGAGCTCACCGGTGGTAGAGATGGCATAGTAGCCCACAAAGTCGCGTGGCAGACCGTAGGCCACATAGTTTTGCTCCGTGATCTGCCTGGGCGTGGTGGGGGTGGCTGCATATCGTGAAACATGACAATGCACGCAGTTGCCATCTGCCCCCCATTCGTGCTCTCTCATCTCGCCGAAGGGTTCTCCCTCGAGCGCCACCTTGCCCAAAGCATCCTTGTACAGGTTCTCGCAGTCCAGGCAGTGGTAGAATGCCTGAGCTACGGGCTTCACGCAGCAAAGGCCGTTGAGCTCATCGGAGCTGTGTACCAGGGTGCCGTGGTGTATGTCAGGGCGAAGTTCGCCGGGTATGGTGTCACACCATTCGCAGTTGTGGCAGAGTCGCTGTGTGAGACTGGGTGAGACGCAGTCGCCATCGAAATACATGGTCGAAGCCATGGTGCCTTTGTGCGAACAGGCTGCGAAGTCGTAGAGGTAACCATAGTCGGCACCCGTGGGCTGCTCCGTGGGATTCCATTCGTAGAATTCGTATCCGTACTGCAAGGTCAGCCTGTGCTTACCGGCAGGCAGCATGATGCTGCAGACTGCGGGTTCGTATGCATGCTCGTCATCTTCATACGCATCGTCGGTCTCAAACATAAGCTCTTCATCACCGTCAACGAGTACTTTCATCGCCTTGCCATAGTGGTGATCCGACTTTACGGAGTAGTCCAACTTGAAGGTGAGGTAGAAGTCCTCCTCGCTCTCCAGGTCGATGGCTGCTCGGCTCATCTCCATGCCCTGACCCTGTGACACAATGGCATTGGCAGGGAGAGTACGGGTCACACCGAAGGGATCAACGAAGGTGTAGTCGCCCTCCATGTCGGTAGGCTTGCATCCGAAGTCGGCCTCCGAGCCCTCAAGACTTGTCATGGTGGCCTTCACGCCATTCAGACGGAAGTAGCTGAGGCGGGGGTCTTCATAGCCACCACAGCGTGTACATACATTGTCTACATAGTTGTGACCCTGGGGGTTGACGAGGTAGTCCGATGGTATCTCCACCGTAGCGGCAGCGTCAGAGAAACAAGAGTTACAGTCCTTGCAGAACCAGCACTCGTCCGTGAAACCGAAGTCCGTACAGGTGGATTCCGTACCGGGATGACCGTGTACCAGATGCTTGTGACCGTGGCTGTCCACCTCACCGACTCTCACCTCATACTCCTCGTTACAGTTGAGACAACGGTAGACTTTGCGCTCGGGCATCACACAACTGGCAGCCAAGGTCTTCACCAGTTCTCTTTCCTGTGCCACATGGTTGCAGGTGGATTGCACCTTGATGTCCCAAAGGTTCAACTGTGCGCAGGGTCTTTGGTGGTTGTCCCACTCGTCACCATACTGATCGTCAGTTACATCGAATATCAGTTCATGATATCCTTCACCAAAAGTCAGGGTATAGGTCTGTGCTTCGCTTGGATCCACCTCATCCTCATCCTGAGAATTCAACAGGGTTTCCATACCGTCCTTCCATATAGAGACTCTAAAGTAGTGGCTCTCCGGTTCAGCCTGTGGGATAAGTATCTTGTGGGTAGCCTTGAAGCTCATCTCAAAGGGGTGGTCGCTTCTCAGACCGATCGTCCACTGGGCACTGTTTCCTCCCCCGTCCCAATCTAGTTGGGCATCGAGTTTAGAGTGAAGGCCTGCTCCGTGAACGGCATCGTTCTCAAACACTGCCCACACATCGGCATCTTTCTCAGGGAAGGTGATCTCCACGCCCTGACTGTTGAATGCGGACAGACGATTGTCCGTACTGTGACAGATGCTACATGTGCCATTTGCAAAATTGTGGCGTGTAGGCAGGATAGTGGGGTCGGTGTCGAGTTTCTTATGACCATTTTTATCATAGAAGAAACCGCCGCAGTTGATACACTCATAGCAGGTCACCGTATATCCATACTGCGTACAGGTGGACTCACACTGGTCGTGCTTCACCAGCGCATCACGATGACCGAAAGCATCGCAGCGTGCATAGACCAGTTCCAGCTCATTCAACTTCCAGTAATAGTCGTCATGGGTCTCCGAACAGGCCATCAGGAACATGCCGTACTTCTTGGAGGTGGGATTTGCCAAGGCAAATGCGTGAAATGAATAGGGGTCTAAGGGCAGCGTCTCATCGTCCACCCTCTCATCCAGAAGGTCCCAGGTCTCGCCGTCGTCATCACTGGCCATAAACACCCACGACTTGGGCGTACAATAGACATATTCTTCTGGGAACAGTCTGTACCCCTTGACCTCCACCGGATGATCTACCTTGAAGATTAAGGCATTTTCCATGAGACTCCCTACTGAGTCAGGCTCGTACTTGGTAAGATAGCAGAAATTCATGGTCGTCTTCCCGTCGAAGATGTCGGCCCAATTCAGGTCGGTCGTGTAGTGCAACTTTGCGCCGCGCCCGAAGTCGGTCGACGACTGTGCATAGACAAACTGCATGGCCGTGGAGCAGAAAATCACAGCTGTCACACAGACCGCTTGCAGAAGTGAAAGCATTCTTTTCATGTTGTTGTATTTTGTTTGTTGATTTTTGCCTGTTCGCAATTGTCATACAAAGTTAATAAATACAACATACATAAGTATGAACAGCACAAGTGGTATTTCGTCTGAAACCGCAAAATACCACAGAAGAAACACACCGAATGTTACAAATATGACAGGGTATGTTTCAAATGAAACTAAAAAACAGGGGTGGAATTATCGGTACTGATACCGAAATTCGTTGAGGGAGTGGCCCGTAAAGCGCTGGAAATCTTTATGGAAATTGCTACGGTCGTTGTAGCCTACGGCCTCCATGAGGTCGGGCACGGGGAGGGAAGGATTGTCGCGTAGCAGACGCATGGCTTCACGCAGACGGAGCTCCCGGCGCCAACTGCGAAACTGGGTGCCGAGCCTGTACTTGAAGTAGGCATTGAAGCTGTCCCTGCTCACGCCGAGCTCCTGCACGATCTCGTCCACGGAGAGGTCGGCCTTGACGAAACCACGGCACTCCACCCATGCATCGAGATGGCGCTGTACCTCGTCGGCATCCTGGGCCGACAGCGTGTCGGTGGCCTCCACCCCACCCTCGGTGGCATCATGCTTCTGTTCTGGCATCGCCTTGCTGGCCTTTACCACAAAGAGCGCATTGCTATGGTAGTTCATAAAACTGCACACTATCATGCTATACACCACTATCACACTGCCCTCGAAGCATGTGGCATAGAGATATCCGAAACTGACCATTCCCACAGAGGCTATCAGACCCACGCTGAGAGCCACATAGAACAGGCGCTTCACCCAGAAGAGGCGTCCTGCCAACTCGTCATCGTACACATCCTCCAAGTGGCGCAGACCACTGCCATAGGCACGGTGGAAGAACACCACGAAATAGGCTATCTGCAAGGCATACACCGGGAGCGACACCGGTGCCGTAGGCATTCCTCCCTCGCCCTGTTGCTGTACATACAGCGCCACGCTGATGAGCAGTACTGCCACGGTGATGGCAAGATGGGTCACGATGATGTTCCTCAGTCGCCGGTTGGGAGCCACGAATACCACGCATGTGCTTGTGAAGAGTATAGCCTGGAGCGACGACACGCCATACCACGCTATCTGCTCTATCTGTCCCGAATGATGTTCGGATATGGCATCTGCCCCATAGACTATGGCCAGCAGCAGGCAGGCTATGGTGACACACATACGCGCAGAGCGGAAACTCCGCCACTCACTATGCAAGGGCACATGCAGGAGGAAGAGCAGTAGCGCATTGATGAGAAGTGCGCCACAGGCAAATCCGCTAAATATACTGAATGTCGTAGGGGCCATGTTGTTATCCTATTTATTTTTCGGGCGCAAAGATACATATTTTTGACGATTTCCCCAAAATAATCTTGCCAGTAGTTTTTCTTATAAATAAATATAGAGACTGGCCCGAGAGGAAAGTACCAAGACAACATACTTTGTACGCCTCGTTTTACGGCATGAAAAAGCTATATTATTTTGTTAATTAATTTTACTTTGAAACAACAAATAAAACTATGAAAACGACATTTTTATTTTTGACAATTCATGGGTCATTTATGGTAATTCGTGACTTAAATATGTCTTCATCCTGCCCACTCGCTATTCATTAATTTTTCGTTGTTTGCGTTGTTTTTGTTGTTGTTTCTTCTCTTTCAGGTGGCATGCCTTTGTCATGCTTATGACTCGTCGTTGTCTTACTTATGATCGGCCGTTGTCATAGTTATGACGAAAACGGGTCAATATGCATGCTTTTTTTAATGCAAGTCTCGTGCCAGTGAGAGGAGAAGGAGCTCGCTTCTTATCCCGAGCGCAGCCGAGACTCGCGGTATCATTTATGATAACGCAAAGTTACAACATTCAGGGAGCCCGTTGATGCACATTGGTACGCTCTGGGATATGAGGTATAATAAGGTTCAATATGGTGCAATAAGGCGCACTTATATTTGCATATTTCGTAAATATTTCGTACCTTTGCAAAAGAATAAGAAACTCCTACTAAAGAAACCGCTCGGCATCCTGAAGGGTTTCTTTATTAGGAGTTTTTTTATAAACCTAAAAGACTATGAAAGCAAAACTTAAATCAGAAATTGCCTATGCCTGTGGCATGAGTCGCAACACCTTCGGGCGCTGGTATGCCCAGCACAAGGATGAGATCATCAAACTTGGTGTCAATCCCAATGCCCGCCTCCTGCCTCCCAAGGCTGTGATGTACATCTGCGAGGAGCTGGGCATACACGAGGACGATTTCCATTGAGTTAGTTTCTAAAAGATTTTTTGAAGAAAAAGATAACTTCGTAAGCTTCTGTATATTAGAAACTTAGATAGGGTTTGTTACTTTTAGGGTGTTTTTATTTCTATAAACTCCTTATCGTGCGCACGATATAGGGGTTTCGTGAGAAAAAAGACCCTATAAATAACCTGTCTTGTCTAATCTGTTGTAATTCAGCATTATACAAAGTTAACTTTTGAAAATAAAATTCACATGAAAGTTAACCTAGAACAAAAAACTCGAAGAACACCCAGAATGGAGTGTCGAAATACAAGAGAAGGTAAGATGATGATGATGTTCACAAAAGACAAGACTCTGGCTTTTACAGGACATCGCTTCTATGAGTACAGGCTTCATGACAAGATAGTGGCACGACTGACTGCCACTATCCTTGAAGCCTATGACAAGGGAATCAGATGTTTCATATCCGGCTGTTGTCAACCTGTATTGACAGTTTCTATGCTAATTTTCTATAAAACATAGTGTTTTGACATGATCTTTCTTGGTCATTTAATCCAAAAGTACTAAATTTGCACCTTGGAGAGTGCATATTGTGCCACCAACTGCACTTTCCATCGTGCATATTAAGATTACATTTGCACTTTCCAAGGTGCATATAAATACTTTTCTACTATGGATTTGACATTGACTGAATTTATGAAGGAACAGCTGAACCTTGTTTCAACTGACTTCAAGCGATATATGTACGACAAGCTACCTTGGGAGGCAAGACTTGTCGGTCTGATGGGACCTAGTGGTGTCGGAAAGTCCACGATGGTACTCCAGCATATCAAGGAGCAAGACGAGGACATACAGGGCAAAAGTCTGTATGTTTCGGCTGACCACAGCTATTTCTCTACCCACACGCTCATCGATACTGCAGCCCAGTTTGTGCGTGAGGGTGGAGAATGGCTTTATATCGACGAGGTACACAAGTACGAGGGATGGTCGACAGAACTGAAGCAGATCTATGACTCCCATCCAAAGCTTCATGTGTTCTTCACAGGTTCTTCAGTTCTGGATATTCTGGAAGGTGAAGCCGACCTTAGCCGTCGAGTTCTTCTCAACAACATGCAAGGTCTTTCGTTCCGTGAGTTCCTTGAACTGTTCCATGGAATAAAAACTCCAGTACTTTCCTTAAAGGAAGTCCTGGAGGGCAAGGTACAGATAGAAGGTGTCGAGCATCCTCTTCCTTTGTTCGAGCAGTATCTTCGTAAGGGATATTATCCTTTCTCACTCGAAGGCTACTTCCAGCAGCGTCTTCAGCAGGTAATCCGTCTGACTATGGAGGTTGACATACCGCAGTATGCCAACATGACCCCTGCAACAGGCAGAAAGCTTCGCCGTATGCTTGGCATCATCGCAAGCAATGTTCCTTACAAGCCAGAAGCATCATCCCTTGCCAATGAGATAAAGGTAAGTCGCAACGATATTCCGAATTACCTATTGTTTATGGAGAAAACAGGAATGATCGGACAGCTCCGTGATTGCACAGGTGGTATGCGTGGGCTGGGCAAAACCGAGAAGGTATATCTCGACAATACCAACATGATATATACCATGACCGGTGAGAACGCCAACATCGGTAATGTCCGCGAGACCTTCTTCTTCAATCAGACAAGACTCAACCTGGATGTGATCTCTTCAAAGGTATCAGACTTCCAGATTGGCGAATACACCTTTGAGGTAGGTGGCAAGAAGAAAGGGCTGAAGCAGGTGAAGGGCGTGGAGAACGCTTACATCGTCCGTGATGATACGGAATACGCAAGCGGACAGTTCCTGCCTTTGTGGAGCTTCGGCTTGTTGTACTAATAAGAGTTTGATATGCTAATAATCAGTAAAAACGACTTTGCTGATTATTAGCACAGAACGAGAATTACAATACATGCTGATGGTTAGTATGATAATATGAACTTAATTTCCCATCCATTGAGTTACGAAAGCAGACATTAGGTTGATTGTTTCACTTGATGTCTGTTTTATAAGTCGCTTTTTTGCCCGATAGATGAAAAAGGGCGTTCCACATTCTTGTTAAATCAGAAAATATTGCAACTTTGCAAAATCTTGAAAAATGTCATAAAATAGGCTACCCGGAGAAGAAACTGGAAATTAATGAGATATTCGAACTGATACCTTCTGAACTGGATGCAAAGAACAAGCGTTTCATCCTGAAGAACCTCAATGAACATGCTCGCTTCTCAAAGTATGAGGATAGCTTCCTCTGGCTGAAGGATGCCGGCGTAGCAATTCCGGCCTACAACATAACAGAGCCTCGCATACCTCTGAAACTGAACGAACAGCGCAACCCGTTCAAACTGTTTCAGAACGATGTGGGATTGCTTGCCTGCAGAAGAATTGTGCATTGTGAATTATGAATTGTGCATTGTGAATTGTGCATTGTGAATTGTGCATTGTGAATTATGAATTGTGCATTGTGAATTGCATCTCCCTACCCCGACATGGGACGATGGGACCTTCGGGGATACCCCATTTGGGGGTAATTGCGCTCTCGTGCGGGAGGAGGAAGGGGATGGTAACGCTTTTTTTCCTATATTTGCAAAAACTTTGATCTGAAATCATTTAATACAAAACACAAATACAAGGGAATTATGAAAAGATTGATGTTGCTCACCCTAACACTGTGGGTGTCGCTCGCAGGATTTGCCCTGGACCTGAAAGGTGCGCTGGGTACGAATGCGTCTTATGTGGTATCGGAGAAAAGCGACGGAACGGCAAAGGTCACCATTTCGGGTACGGGAGCGTTGCCCAACTACACAAGGGGCAAAAAACTCTCGCCTTTCATGGAGACAGGTACCGTGGTTGGCAGGGTGATGCCGATGGTATCTGAAATTGTGGTGGAGGATGGTATCACATATATTGGTGACTTCTTTATGCCTATTGCCTATACGGGAGCCGTATCGCTGAGTCTGCCCTGTACGCTTACGGGTGCCAGCACCACGGCATTCATGATCGACGGCAATTCGCTTCCATCGCTACTGACCATCATGGTGGCTCCTAGCAGTTGGGCTCACACGAATCTCAACAGCAGAACCGAAAAATTTATCGCCTCTCCAAGTGGACTCCAGCAGGAACTGAAACTGACCCGCGCACATATGGACGAGCAGGAGGTAGGAGCTATTGCGCCTACCTGTACGGAGGCGGGAAGAAAGACCTACTACACTTGCTCGGGATGTCACAAGGTGTCTCTCGTAGCTGGTTTCAAGTCTTCTCCCCATGTCTTCGCAAGTGTGGAAGAAGCGGGGTCGGCACTGGAGGACAAAGCCCTCGGACACAAAACGACTCACACGGACCACATAGCACCCACCTGCCTCACTGCCGGCAACCTTGAATACTGGCACTGCTCACGATGCGAACTCGACTTCGGCGACGAGGCATGCACGGAGAAGCTGGAAGGCACATTCCTGGGTGCCCTGGGGCACGACCTGGCACACCACGGGCGTGTGGAGGCTACCTGCACGGAGACGGGTGCGATAGAGTTCTGGCACTGCTCACGGTGTGACACGGACTTCACCGACGAGGCTTGCACCACGGCGACCACTCAACTGACGATACCTGCCAACGGGCATAGCCTTACCTTCGTGAACAGGAAGGACCAAAGTTGTACGGAAGCGGGCATCGAAAGACACTATCACTGTGATGTGTGTGGCATAGACTATGAGGATGAGAAGGGAGAAACCATGATTGAGGATGTGGTGCTCCTTCCTACCGGGCATAAACTTCTATACCTGTCGGCGATCGCCGCTACTTGTACCAGCATAGGACAAGAGAAGTGCTACTACTGCCAGAATTGCCACAAGTATGGCAAGGATGAGACGATGAGCGAGTTAATCGCCAGTCCCACTATCCCGGTACTTGGTCATGACATCGTCTTCCTGCCCGCTACGGAACCGACCTGCATGGAAGAGGGGCATTATAACCGCTATCATTGCAATCGTTGTGAGAAGTACTTCCTTGACGAAGCGTGTACACGGGAGTACAATCTCTCCAAGCCTGCACTCGGACATAGCGTGGTACAGGTGGCGGGCGTTGCCCCTACCTGTACGGAGACGGGAATCATAGGGCACTGGCACTGTGAGCGCTGTGGGGATAACTTTGACTGGCCTCAGGCTCTGCCCTCGCAACTGAGGGACAATGTGGTACGCCCTGCCCTGGGGCACGACCTGATACACTTAGAGGCAAAGGAACCGAGTCATGGAGTGAATGGCAGGATAGAGAGCTGGTATTGCAGTAGATGTGAAATATATTTTAAAGACAGTGACTGTACTCAGGCCTATGAGGGTAGCACCTCCATCCCCGGTGAGCCACACCGATACAGCGAGGCTGGCTTCTGCACCTTCTGCGACGACCCTCAGCGACCGGTATCTATAGACAATAAGTATCACATCTACAACGCGGGCCAACTCTGGTACTTCTATACGGCTGTACAGGGTGGATCGTGGGGCCTCACGGGTTATCTGGAGGCCGACATTGACTTCCCATATACCACCGTCACCGAAGACGGCGTGAGTCACAATCACAGATGGCTGGGACTGTGTGGCTACGACAACATGAACTACATGAAACCTTACACCGGCACCTTCGACGGACAAGGACATACCATCAGCGGACTGAAATGCAGCGCGTACTCTGCGGAGAACCCCGGATATGGCTTCTGTGGCCGACTGAAGGGTACGGTGAAGAACCTCCACCTGCGCAACTGCAATTTCTCCGTCACTAGCACGGACATGGTGGGTGGCATAGCTGGTATAAATGATGGCGGAAGGATAGAGTGCTGCAGTTTTGAAGGCAAGCTTTCAGGCTCCAAGGCTGGTGGCATAGTCGCTTCGAATTCGGGCACCATCACCAACTGCTTCAACCTGGGCTTCATCGATGCTCACGGAAACGGAGGAGGCATAGCCGTAACCAACTCGGGCACCATCACCAACTGCTTCAACATGGGTAACTTTAAAAAGGATCTGACCCAGGAACCCAACATCAATTCGCCTACTCATGGAGCCATCATAGTGACCAATCAGTCGAAGGGCAGGTACTCCAACTGCTATGCGCTTCGCGATGAGACTCATGTGATGCGAACCATGGGTGATGGCGATGAGGCTTCGCAGATAATGACTCCTGAAGATTTTGAAGGGGGCTTGCTCTGCACAACGCTCAACGATGAGCAGGACCATGTGTGGCGCCAGATGATGGGTCACGATGCTCATCCCTCATTTGCAGGTCCCAAGGTGATGTACAGCGACACCGAGGCTCGCTACTACAACCTCTGGTCGCTCGGCGAACTCACGGCTATCATCCAGATGGCACAGAAGGGTGGATACACCGCAGAGGAGATACGCGCCATCGTGGACGAGCTCCTCAAGCCTACGGAATAACCTGACAAGACAAGACAAGAACAAAAAAATAGGAATCAGCATGTGGGCTGGTTCCTATTTTCTTTTATGCTGACGGCGATTTTGATATAAAAAAGGGGGGAAGGTGTAGATATCTATCTGATTTATTTGTATCTTTGCAGACGACAAGCAAACCAAACACTCCACAAAAACTAACTTGCCATCTGAAAGAGGTGGCCACAGACTCCCAACAACATGAGCAAAAGGCTTTCTACTGTATTTAGGACTCTCTGCATGACGGCTGTATGCGTGCTGGGTATCACATGTGCCAAGGCACAAACGGTATCGGAACGAGGATTCATCCACCCTGGCGGGCTGCACACGCAGGCTGATTTTGACCGAGTGAAGCAGCAGTTAGCCGATGGAAATGTGACGGTGACAAAGGCCTGGAACCTGCTGAAGAAGGCCGAATACAGCCAGTCGACCGTAGCAACCTATCCCGTGGAAATCATAGTGAGAGGCGGGAGCGGTGAGAACTATATGAATGCTGCCCGAGGGGCTACGATGGCCTACCAAAATGCCTTGCGGTGGAAGATCGGCGGAACGGCTGCTAATGCCAAGGCTGCCGTACGAATACTGATGGCCTGGGCCAACAAAACCAAGGACATCAGTGGCGACTCCAACTATGCACTCGCTGCCGGGCTCTATGGTTACCAGTTTGCACAGGCTGCCGAACTGATGCGCGACTATGAGGGATGGAAGAGGGAGGACTTTGAGAAGTTCCAGAAGTGGATGCTCGATGTATGGTACCCGAAGCAGATAGGATTTCTGAGGGGAAGGAACGGCACCTGGGAGAACAGTAGCAAATGGTGGCAGGCACCAGGGCACTACTGGAGCAACTGGGGACTGTGCAATGCGCTCGGCGTGATAAGCATCGGTGTGCTGTGCGACGATGTGTTCATATACAACCAGGGTATGTCTTTCATCAAATATGATCAATGCGGCACATTCAAGGATCCCCGTGTGGCATCGCCCATACTCAACGACGGCCTCACGGAGTTCTGGGGCAACCTGATCGTCACCACCATAGAGAGCGAACTGGAAACGGGTGCGTACGGCAAGTTGGGACAGATGCAGGAGAGCGGACGCGATGCGGGGCATGCCGGTATGGCTGCAGGACTGGCCGCCGATGTGGCGCATCAGGGTTGGAACCAGGGCGATGATCTCTTCAGCTACATGGATCACCGACTGGCTGCCGGACTTGAATACATTGCCGCCCAGTCGCAGAATGTAAAAGGACTGCCTTGGACCAACTACAAATATGGCACCAATGGATACTACTACACCGACAGCCGATGCTGGGAGATGACGGCTCCCGTAGAGGGTGTGCAGATACGCCCCATGTGGGGTACGGTGATCGGTCACTATGAGGGTGTGAAAGGCGTTAAGATGCCATATGCGGAGATGGCTTACAATGCAATGGGCATCGACGGGGGCGGATCGGGCGGTACGAGCGGAGGCTACGACCAACTGGGCTACACCGTGCTGATGAACACCTACGGGGACGGGAAGGACTTCTGGCTTAACCCTACTCCTCCTACCGAACTGGGAGGGAAGATAAGATACAAGAACAAGACCTACGACATGAACCATGCCGGAGGTACCACCAACACCTTTGCCATTACTGCGCTTGCGCAGAGAGCCCTGGCAAAGGGCACGGAGGTGGTGCTGATGCCAGAGATACTCGATGGAAGCGAGGACACAGGACGATGGAAGTGGAGCACGGGCGAAACGACACGCCAGCTGACCATCGTGGCGGAGAGGTCACAGATATACCGCGTCATCTATACCAATGCACAAGGCATAGAGAGCCAGCAGGCGTTCTTCATAGCCGTAGCGGGTGACTGCTACGAGAGTGCCATAGTGCCCTCTGTCAGCTACAATGGTACGACTACCGAGACCAACACCATCACGGTGAAGAAAGGTAGCAATGTGACGCTCTCCATCACTGCCAATGACGGCTTTGGTACCTACAAATGGACAACCCTTGGAGGCAAGTCTGCGGGTACCGACCGGGAGAAGACCTTGAGGGCAAGCCGAGACACGGTGCTCGTGGCTCATTATGTGAACCAAGGCGGGAGGGAATGCCCAATGCCATTCACCGTCCTCATCGATGCTCCCGAGAGTGAAGACAAGACTCCCATCCTCCCTATCCCATCGGCCCACACAGCATCAATCACCGTCTATGACCTGACGGGCAAAAATGTGGACCCGAAATCCTTCCGGGGCATATATATAGCCAATGGGAAAAAACATACCAAGCAATAATTATCATATTTTTCTTATATTTCATGTAGTTTTTCTTTAATCATTGCGTTTCTTTCTGTAGAATTCCATTTTTTAACAACAACTAAAATGACAGATTTAGAGAAAGAATTCACCCGGCTCATCAACGAGTACAAGAGTACGATATACTCTGTATGTATGATGTTTGCGGAGCGGAAAGAAGACACGGACGATCTGATACAGGAGGCACTGATACACCTCTGGCAAGGCTTCGGGCATACGGACCAAGTATGCAAGTCGTGGGTATGGCGAGTGACGATGAACTCGTGCATCAGCATCGACCGGAAAAGAAAGAGACGCAAAGACGAATGCCCGATGTCGGCCGATATCGAGCGCGTGATGCAAAGCAACGAGGCTGGCAATCGCAATGCCAATGTGCAGATGCTCTACGACCGTATCCATCAGCTCAATCCCTTCGACCGTGCCATAGTGATGCTGTGGCTGGAGGGCATGCCCTACGAGGAGATTGGCGAGATCATCGGCATCACCACCAAGAATGTCTCCGTGAGACTTATCAGAATCAAGGACCAACTAAAAAAGATGAACAATGGAAAATAAGATAGAAAGCCTCGAACTGGAAGAGATGCGCCAGCAGATGACGGCCCTGCGAGAGCAACTGGATGAACAGGTGAAGGTGAACGACGAACTTGTCATCAAGCAACTCAAGGGAAACATCCGATCTTTCAACAAATTTGGAACACTGACATTGATCCTCGGTATCATAGGCGTTTACCCCGCGTATGTCTACAGCCAAATGTATGGCGTGTCCATGGCTTGCTTCCTGACAACGGTTGTCGGTTTCATAGCAGATGGCTGTTACAGCTACTATGTGTCGCACATGGTACAGGAGAAGGACTACCAGGAATGCAGTTTCTCGGAGATAGTCAGCAAACTCATACGCACGAAGAAGCTGATGAAGAAGGCCGAGCCGATAGAATACCCGTTGCTGTTGGCATTCGTAACATGGCTGTTCTACGAAACCGTCTTCGGGCCAAGATTCGCATATTTCCCTGCCCATACCCAGACGAAAATAATCATCGGTTTTATCGTAGGATTTGCCCTAGGCTTATATTTCATAACCAAAGAGATCAAAAAGCGCCAACGCCAGATAGACGAGATGATACAAGCGCTGGGCGGTGACAAAAAAACAGGCAAAAGAATAGCATAAAAAAAGGAAGGAACTCAAATAAGTTCCTTCCTTTAAGCCTGATTTTCAGAGCTTGCGGAGAGAGAGGAACTACGATTCGAACCCTATTAGTTGTCATACACTCTCATAGAGTACATAAACCGCTGAAACATAGATGTTTTAAATGATGTTAATATCATAAAATTTCATAGGAATTATTTGCGTATCTCAAAAAATGGGTGTAATTTTGGGTGTAAATTTCAAACATAATACTCTATGATACTCAAATACAACATCATTTTTTCGCTCGAAAGCAGAAAAAAGAATGGAGTCCCTATCGTGGACAATGTACCTATACGTATGCGCGTAAATTATAAAGGTACACGTATAGATTTTGCTACCGGCTATCGTATTGATGCAGACAAATGGGACGACGTTCGCCAGCAGGTAAAGAACGGATGCACCAACAAACTGAAACAATCAGCCGCAGACATCAACACCGATCTTCGTCAATATGAAGCGGAGATGCGTGGCATCTTCAAGAAATTTGAACTTGCCGAGGTAATTCCCACCAAAGAGCAAGTAAAGGATGCTTTTAACAAAATGCACATTTCTGAAACGGCAAAAGAGGAAGCTGCCAAGGCTGAAGAAAAGAAAGCTAAACGCCCTCGCCCTTCTGATGTGATGAGAGAGTTCATCAGCGAGAACGAAACAATCAATCAGTGGACATGGGGGACAGTCGAGAAGTTCAATGCTATAGAGAATCACTTCAAGGACTTCAATGCTAAGTTGGCGCTTGATGATTACGACAAAACAAATCTCGCCAAGTTCGTCCAGTTCCTCATTGATAAGAAAGATATGCGCAATTCCACTGTCAAGAAACAACTTGGCTACTTGAAATGGTTCTTCCGTTGGTGTCAAGAGAAGGGATATTGCAATTGTGGCGACTACCAATCCTTTGACCCAAAACTCAAAACGACACCAAAGAAGGTTATCTTCCTTGATGAGCATGAGCTGGAACAACTGGAAACCTACGAGATTCCCGAGAACAAAAAGTATCTGGAGCGTGTACGCGATGTATTCCTCTTCTGTTGTTACTCTTCCCTTCGTTACTCTGATGTTTACAACCTCAAACGTAGCGATGTTCAGGGTGGAAAGATGCTCATAACAACCATCAAGACGCATGATGATCTTGCCATCGAGTTGAACAAGACAACCACTGCTCTACTGAAGAAGTATGCAGACTGCGACTTCCCTGGCAATAAAGCATTGCCAGTTATAACAAACCAAAAGATGAATGACTACCTGAAGGAGTTGTGCGAGTTGGCTGGCATTGATACCCCTATAAGCGAGGTCTTCTACAAAGGTGGCGTTCGCCATGAGATAACCACTCCAAAGTATGCATTGATGAGCACTCATGCCGGAAGAAGAACTTTCATCTGCAAGGCACTATCAATGAACATCCCTCCAGAGGTTGTTATGAAGTGGACTGGTCATAGCGACTACAAAGCAATGAAACCATACATTGCAGTCGCTGACAAAGTGAAGGCTGACGCAATGAAATTATTCGACAAATAGATTACAAGCAATTAGTTGGAACTAACAACAGTTCAACATCTCCTAAATCGTGATAGTCATCAAATTCATAAAAAATGCTCTCCGAGCGCATTTTTTAAAGGAAGCGATTAACCACCCCTAAAATAATAAAGAAATGAAACAGTTCTATGTTGTTCACATTGAGCCAAACGACTCAAACAGCGTCCTGGTCTATGCAAGACCTAAAGGTGATTTACCCACAGTTCCACCTCACATCTTCAATGTACAAAGAAAAGGCACTAAACAGTTTTGGATATTGGGAGGTCGACATGGATGCATTCACTACTCCTGCCGGTAATGGATTAAGGCATGAAGAATTGGTTACCATCGACATTGAATCCATATTGAGAAAATCAATCAATTATGCTATGAAAGCCCAAATGGGTGAAATGCTTTCTCCTGTAGCAGAATTGTATTCAGAGACAGAGATGCGTGACAATGCTCGTAATCAATTCAATGACAACACAGAAGTTTTTGAAGGAATAGTGATGACTGACGATTACAGAATGCATAGATTTTATCCTCTATTAGCAGAAGACGGTGATGAAGCATTCAAGGTGATTTTGTCTGCTCTTCATCAAAGATTACGTCATGAAGTAGCTGAAAGCGAGATATTGACATGTGAAATCAAGCACCATGGGCGTGTTATATACGCCAAGGGTATATAATCTACGAAAAAGTGATAAGCGCCAGGAATCAAATCTTCCTGACGCTTTTTTTAATCACTTGAAGTTATGAGAGATTTTCAGCACACCTTTGGTATTGTCTATTTCAATTTTTCCCAATCTGCTTAATACGGACTGCCCAAGAAGCAAAGGAGCACGTTGGTTCTTGACAACAGAAGCTTTCACATTTTCAAGCTTCAACTCCCCGAACTCAACTTTGCGTATATTCAACGTCGTTCCTTCATTTATATTGCCATTAGCATCCTCAAATAGGGAACTGCCGATAACATCCTTTTTTGAGAGGTAGCCGTTTTTCATCATAAAGTTGGCTTCTACCATTGAAAGGGAGACTGTTGATGCTCCTGTATCAAAGACAAAATACAAAGGGAGATCATTGATCTTGCATTTTACGTTACAGACACCATTTTCTTTTGTGAACGGAATCTCCGAGGTGATGACCTGGTTAGAAGTTGACGATGTGACATCTTCTTCTGAAGATTCTACAGCTTGGTTTTCATATTCTTCCAGTATTCTCTTAAATTCAGGTGTTTTACGAATGAAGTCCATATCATAATCATTTCGTATATGGGCGAATCTCTTGTACCCATTCTTCAATGAAAGTTCAAGATATTCCAGAGCTTTCTCTTTGTTCTTCATTCTTGAATACAGACAAGCAGCATCGTAATAGTTACCTTTACGATTATCCGGGTCACGTGCAATGATAGTGTCCATCGCTGCAACAGCCTTGGCATCGTCCCCTAACCCATGGTAGGCATAATGTATAAAATCATATTTCTCTGGAGTGTCTTCGATTTCTATTGCTTTCATGAAGTCCTCTTTTGCCAGCTCTTCTTTGCCTATCTTCTGATAGATGTCACCGCGTGTTACATATGAATAGGCTGCGTCAGGATCAAGTGTTACAGATAAAGTCAGATCCTCTATAGCACCATCATAGTCACCGTTCATCTCCTTAAACCACCCACGTCTATAATATCCAAAACCATACTCTGGATATAACGCCTGATGTTTGTCCCATTCTGCGATGGCTTCCTTGGTATTACCCATTTCATAGAGGATGTTTGCTTTCAAAGGAATGTACTGGCTCTTCGTAGAATCCATGGAGATGGCTCTTTCGATGTAGGCAAGTGCTTCCTTGTAATTCCCTGTTTCGTAATAGCACTGAGCTATTCGACGGAGGAAAATGTCGTTGGCATCCTTTGAATGCGCTTCTTTATAGAAAGGTATCGCTTTAAGGAACTCATCCATATGCTCATGCATTACGGCTATACAGTGTGGCCAGTAAGCTTTGTTGGGTTCTTTGGTACTTTGAATCTTCAACTTTGCTTTCAGCATTCCAAAGGCAGGTTCTTCCAGCTCTTGCATCAAATAGAAAGCCTTATTATCTCCATTTATAGCCAGGGCTTTCACTATGTCATCAGTAGCTTCTGCCCATTGTTTTTTGCCAACATATGCTTCGGCTCTGAAGGAATATGCAGAGGAATAGTCGCTGTACATGGCTGCGACATGGTTAAACCTTGCTATAGCTTCATCCCATCTTTTCTGGGCATTGAGATTTCTGCCTAATCCCATATATCCCATGACACCGCCTTCATCAAGTTTGATAAGTTGACGATAATCGGAGTCTGCCAGGTCATACTTGCCTTGAACATAGTAAATCTGTGCTCTGTTCTCGTAAGCGTCCTCATTTGAAGGATCTATCCTAATAGCGTTCCCATAGTCACTGATTGCCATAAGCGTATCTTTTATACCCAGGTAGGTGTCCGCACGAATGATATAGGTTGCAGCCAGGAAGTTGGCATCTTTCTTTGGAATGTATTTCAGGGCATTATTAGCAGATGTCAGTGACATTCCATATTCCTCCTTTGACTGATATATGAGAGCCATCCATGAATATGCATAGCCATTCTTTGCATCAGTCCCGACTTCCTTCTGGAAATACTCCAGAGCTTCATCATAGTTCTCATTCTTGAACTCTTCCAGACCACGATTGTAATTGTAGGAATCAGGTCGCTTCATTCCCGACTGAGGGAATACACATACACTCTCTATCAGTGCAAGTGTCAACAAGATAATCTTCTTCATATTGTTGTTTCTTTATATGTTTCTAAAACGGCACATCAAAAGGTTCACTGTCATTTATAACTTCTAAGCCGAGGTGATTTACCAAAGGTTCCATTGATGGATGCTTACTGAGAAATCCCAACGCTTCCTCACCGCTTAGCTCCCGTAAACAACTTCCTTCATCATTAGAGATAGCGACATGTCTGATAGGTTGTTCTGCAAAATCTTCTGGCGACAGTTTTCTAATGGAATCAAAGTTCACAGTTGTCGGAAATTCTTGTAATTCACGCTTACGCTTATTCAGAAGGATATGCCACCGTGATAGGCTTAACCACGAATATTCCATCCATTCCGAATAATCCAGGAAACCACGATATTTCTCAGGGAAAAGATAGAGCAATAAGGCAACAGCATCACTTTGGTAAGGCATTTCTTTATCCTCACTGAGTTTGAGCAACCGGTTATAGTGTTCAATTATCGATGCATTCCATACCAAGAATCTCTCAACCACTTCGGTATGCCCCATCTTGCAGAGGTACACTATTGAATCTTTAATATCGCCAATCTCTGTGACATCAAACTTTCTGATCTTGAAAAAGTGTTTCGTTGTCGCAGGTGTTCCATCGGGGAGTTGTTTTATCCACCCATTATATCGCCCCATAAATTCATGATCACTGACAAGTCCATACATGGCAACACTTACTATACGATACAGCAATTCTTCGGCTTTTTCAGCAGCGATAGCATACTGAGTATGCGAGACTGCATCAAGATAGCCTACAATACTGATATTCGGCGAGAACAATGTCGTTTCTGGATAGAATGGCATGTCTGTGCCCATTCTTTTGCAAAGAGTATATACATTTCTTGGTGTTGCCAGTTCCATTGCCATTTCCTTTACCACATCAAGAGGAAAAGTCCTTATAATAAGCCATCCGCATACATCATCATGAAAAGAAGACCAGCATTGTAATACGTCAGGTATCATTTGGTCATCCCATCTTGTGTACAGCTTCCTGCAAGCAAATCTTCTGTCCCCTGGGGCTTGTTGTAGAAGAACCTTCAGATTTTTTTTTGTTGACTATCAGAATATCCATCGAAATGCTCGGTAAGAATACCTTTTGCATAGGTCAACTTTCCCCTCTTTCTTTCAGCTGTCCATTTGAGAAGACAATCGAAAGACTCTGTTTTATGTAGAGGCTCGTAGTCTTCTCGCCTTATCAGTGTATGATAATTCCGATCTTCTTTGTTGTCCAATACTTCTTGTCGTATTGACTGTATGGGACTATTCGACACCAACTGATCCTTTAACAAGGAATGCTCTTCATCGGACATACCTGCAATGATACTATATGCCATCAGATATTCTGTGTGTGAAAAAGGTTCCTTATCGTGATCACGGTGGTCGAGTCTTAGAATATATTGAATCCTTTTCATTGATAATCATTTTATTAGGATAAGCGAACTGATGATTAGAATTTGTTGTACATCCTTATGCCAAGCTCAGCCCAAAATTCCGTAGGAAGCGAGACGTTCTCCAGCCAGATACACTTTCTAAACAATCGAGCAACTTGCGAATATCTCAGTCCTGCGTTTCCTGTGCCTATTCTTGTAACAAGGAAATGCAAATCACGGTGCTCCTCTGCAAACTCTAAGAATCGTTCAACGGCTTCTGACAATTCATCATATGAAACACCAACTGTAGGGATGGCATAGCTTTGCCCCTGGAGTCCTTCTGCCTTACCATATTCGGCTCCAAATCTATTCAAAGCCATGCCCGAAGCACCCCCATCATGCTTTCCAGCAATGTTACTGCCAAATACGAATATCTCATTCTCTTCAAGATGGTCAATATAGTCTGGAGTAACACGATCCTCGTAATAATGAGAAGCCAATTGTTTTTTTCTTTCCATTATGTCATAGTCATCAGTGCATTCGTAACACACCTTTTCCATTTGGCGGAAATACTTCTCCTTGGCAGATCGTTCGCGTCCCCATGCGCCAGAAGTTCCCCTAACATCATGACTGAACTCCACAAAGTTCTCGATGGACAGTAGGTCAGTCACATCCTTCACGTCATGAGCCGAGCCCATATATGAGAATGTCCAGCCCTCTTCTTTCAGTTGGCAGATAAAGTCACGCAGTTTCTTTGCGTTCCACTCACGAGAGGCATTCTCCAACCCGTCAGTAACAACTGTAACAGACCCAAGACGACGAGGGTCGCCTTTAGTGATTTTGTGTATTCTGGTCAAAGATATGCCCATAGCGTCATATAAAGGAGTGCAACCTTGTGGTCTGTAATCCTTGAAATCTCCAACCTCCTTGACAGGCAGACAATCGACAACAAAGCGCACACTTTGATTATTTGGACCTGGTGAATCAAAAGTTACGATTGAAAGGAAATGCTCTTGGGTCTCAGAAAATTCATCCTGTGAAGCCTTAATGGTATTGATGACTTCGTTAACGCCAGAGATTGTAGAATGTGCCAGATTATACATGGAACCGCTCTCGTCAATGACAATGAGATTGTAAATCTTCATCTTCTTTATAGGAGCCTTTCCTTTGTTGTTGGAAGATTTATTAGGCTGTGGTTCGCCTGATTTTGAACTTGATGCAACATTCTCTTTGTCCGCATTTGAAGAGATTGTCTGGTTGCCTTGTACAGCTGTCTTGTTGTTATCTTCCGTACTCTTCTTAGAAGAAAAAATCCCGGTGATTGAATCGATGATACTCATATTGTTTACTCTTTAGAAGATTTGTCGTTTTCTGCCTTATCTTCCTCCATCAAACCGGATTTGACCAAGATCGGTTTTACCTTCTTCTGCTCGTCATCAGACATTTCATCATATCTGGCAAGGAAGATCTCCTGAATCTTCTGCTTGCAGTTAGGAGCCTTCAGCTCTTTGTAGCGTGTAAGGAGGTCTGTCGTTGACATGGTCTCGAACTCTTCAAAGACCTTTGCAAAGTAATCTTTGTGAAGAAGTTCCACAACTCTTTCGTAAAGTGGATTTTCTTTTGCATTTGCCTTGAACCACTTTGACATTCTCAGGCTGAACAATTCTTCATGGGTTAACTCTTCGAGAAGGTTCTTGCACTCTTCAATGTCCTCTGGTGTCCATGCACCGTAATGAGCAATCTTGAATTTGCTCAGAATTTGATTTAATTTTTCCATATAAAAGTTTATTACTGATTAATGATTCCTGCTATGTCACTGAGTTTCTCTTCAACAAGCAAGGTTGTTTGATTATTCTCGTATATGATGTTTGTGAAAGTCTTTGGAAGGTCAGCGAATCCGCGTGATGCACCCCATAGCATGAAGGCATGAGACTTATAACTGAATTTCTTGTTAAGCATGTATCTTTCAATCTGATCAAAGCCGAAAGGCTTGATGAAGAAAGACATTATAGCCTGAAGAACAGGCATATCCTCTGGAATGTCAAATCTCATAGCCTTTTGATTCTTATACTTCCAGTACTCACGAAGGCAGCTGATGATTCTCTGACCGTCGTTAGTATTGTAAGACTCACATGACTTGAAGTTGTTGCATGAGACCTCTATGATATTCATGATGAGAGCTTCAGAGATGTTTTCTTTGTAATCCCGATCCAACAAAAGATTGAGAAGGACATTGAAATACTCATTCTCTGCTTTATTACTCTGAAGTAGTTGCATTCCATCCTCTAAGGAGTATTCTATTGAATTGAGGGAGATAGAATCCTGCGTGGCTGCTGCTGACACCTTCTTTTGGAGTTCCATCGTGATGTCACTGACTCTTGCAAAAACAGAGGCAATGGTATCATCCATGCTCGACTTACCCATTTGAGCGTTCATCATTCTCTGGTTTACATCATTCAATGATGCTTTCAAATGCTTGTATTCACTGTTGTCCTCCTCAAATTTCTTAATCTCTTCTTTCAATTCCTGCTTCCTTGCGTACTCAGGAGTGTCCTGTTTGAAATAGACACGCGACTTGCCGACCTTCTTACCATTCTCGACTTCCTGGTTCTTGATATATGCAAGTTCCTTTTTGAGATTTGAGAGGTTTGATGAAAGCTCGATCTCCATAATCTCCTCTTCAAGCCTTCTTTTCTCTTCGATAAGCGAGCTTTGACTATCGCCATGTGACCAACTCTTATACGAAGCCAGTTCCTTTGCCCGGTCTGTAGCCATAGACTGAATACTGCTGAATTGATGAAGAAGTATATCGAACAGATTTGTTTTCTCTACGTTTACCCTATGGTAGAGGTATTTGCACTGTTGAATGGCATAGATGTAATGTTCCGGATTGTTTATCTTAGACTCATTAACCATAATCTGGGTGTTCAGACCTGCGAAATCGTTTTTGATGTCACGCACCATTGCTATCAACTTCTGGGATTCGGGATTTGACATTGTCATTGCACCTCTGGCATATCCTACTATAGCTCCCTTGACAGCATTATACCGATTGTCATTGGCAATATAGTTAGCCATTTCAAATGAGAAAGACTCTCCAAGCTTTTGAATTGTGACCTTCTCTGCCTTCTTCTTAACTGGAGCACAGTAGAAATCTCCCTTATATTTGTCGATGCACTTTACTTCAAAGAGAATCTGAGATTCAGCAATAAGAGCATCCTTCAGGTCAGAGTTGTCAAAACGGAATCGTACCAATCCTTTCTTGTAAAATATGGTCTTATTATATGTATAGGTACTTGTCAGTCCTTTGATTCGCTTGAGACAGTTTGCATCAAGAAGGGACTCGTCAATTTCGATAGTATATTCACCACCCTGATCCTTTTCTGACAATATAAGAAAGTTTATCTTCTCGCTCTTACTGCCAAGATAACGACTAAGGTTATTGCCAAAGTTCCTTTCCTTATAGAAAAAGAACGGAGAAATGCTTTCGGTAACAAATGACTCCAGCAGGTTCCAAGAACTTATTTCAAGATAGTATTTCATATTATTTCGTTGTATAATCCAGATTTGTAACGTAATCACTATTCACTTTATCGAGGTAAGGAGTACGCTTGCCTGAATATGATATATACAGGTTGCGTGAGGAACGAGTGCAAGCAACGTAGAAAGAGTTCTTGCTCTTCGGATTCGCAGAGTTTGAGAACGGAACGAATACATTGTCAAATTCTGAGCCTTTTGCTGCATAGTATGTCAGAATACAAGGAAGATCGCTATTTGAGAAATCAAGCGTGTTGACAGTCTTGAACGGAACCACCTTGCCCGTATGGTAATACACCTGAGTCTGTACACCGTGGTCATTGAGATATTTGTTCACCTCCATCACGTCCGACTCTTCTGGTACCAGGATAGCAACATCATCAAGATCCTCCATCTGTATTCTGTTCAAGATGCCCTCCAGTTCCTTTTCCCTGTTGTCATACTTAGAGATTACCGGTTTTGGGTAGTTGGGATAGTCAGTATTGCCGCCATCTTTGAGATTGGAAGTCGTAAGGTCAACATTGTTGTCCTGTATCTGCTCTGCAACCTTTGCTATAGCTTTTGGAAGACGATAATTGTAGTCCAGAGAAAGCTTGTCGTAACCGAGGTTATAAGCAATTTCATCGATGTTGCTGCCGTCCTTGTTCATTTGCTGGGCAGAATCACCGAAAAGCGAAAGGCTTTTGCCTGCTTTTGCAGCAATTCGGTTCTTGTAATCAGAGACATTGAAATCCTGTGCTTCATCCACAATTAGGTAATCAATTATTTCCTCTGACTGCTTGAACATGGTTCCGCTTGGTAGCAGTTCATAATTCTTGTTCTCCACATCGAACTCATCATCGGTCTCTACTTCCTCAAACCAGCTTGTTCTTCTTCCGAAAGCATAATAGAAGCGATCATCAACCCATGTACCGAAGTCTATGCCATACGCATCTTTGTTATAACTGGTACGAGTGAATTTTCTTACCTCAGTATCATTAACGAGGTAAAGTGTGTTACGATTATTTATCTTCCAATATACGTCACCAGTCATATCAAAGCCTCTGTGAGTCCACGCCCAGTCGTAGGCTATACGATCCCTGTCAAGACCAAGCGCTGCCATACCGTATGAAATCATTCTCTTCAAAGCAACGGTAAAAATCACGATGGCGTATGAGCCCTTGTCTTTTGCCTGAAGAGCACGGTGGATAGCCAAGTTGGTTTTTCCACTGCCAGCAGCTCCTTGAACAGCAATACTCTTGTCGATATTCTGAACGATGATATTTCTCTGTGAATCATCAAGGTTTGAGATAAACCACTTTTCCAATCTCATAATTCTGCAACTTTGAAGTTAGACAAATTAGTAACCAAACATTTCTGGATCCCAGCCTGAACCAGGGTAATCGCCATATTGACCATCGGTCATTGCATCCCAAGCATCTTCGTCAGTCCATTCATAGCCAGAATCATAATCGTCATAGTCATCTTCGTAATCCTCATCGTAGTCATCCTCGACATCTTCGACATCATCATCCAACAGGCAGATGTCGAGTGAGTCATCCTCGTCTTCCAGAATCAGGGTCAGGCTGTCATCATCGAGATCGTCATCCAACATACAGATGTCGAGTGAGTCGTCCTCGTCTTCCAGAATCAGATCAAGGCTATCATCTTCGATATTGTCTATACAAAGAGATTCTAACACACTTGTGGAAGAACTCGTACCATTAACACAAGCCATTGAGAGTGAATTGTTATTAGCAACTATTGTATTCATAATTCTATTATCGGTTTTTGATGTATGTTATTAGTCTATTCTTGGCATTGAAATTTGGCTGAAAGCCTTATTGAACTGAGCAGCCTTTACTTTCTGGCCACCTTTGATTGCAGCATCGTAATCACAGTCGTTATCTACCATTTTGCTGACTACCACAAACAATTCAAGGCTCATTAGGAGGAGGAAGAATACTGCATAAAAAGCACCAGCAAGTGTTCTTGTAGTAACGATTGACCACATAGCTTCAAGCTCTTCAAGGAATCCGACATTCTCTCTGCATTCTACTCGTGTATCTTCTTCCACGCTCTGTTTCTTTTCACTCCATGTTTGTTCTTGCTTGGCAAGTTGTGCCATTTTAGCGTTATTTGCTTCAATAACATCCTGCTTAGGATTAGGAACCTCTGATGTAGAAACCACGGTTTTCATAATTGTTCTTGTTGTTCCATCTGCATTCTGTTGAGGTACTGGCACCTGAGTTGTTCCTGTCTGCTTGATCATTGGATGAGCATTGACATCGTTTTGAAGCAAAATGTTTACCTGCTCGATAGAATCCTTCTCGGTTTTCAAAGCTGCAATCTTATCTTCGATAATGTGTACTCTCTGCGCTGTGAGTTCTGCAGCCTGAACCTCGATCGTCGATGCCATCTGCTTATCAATGTCTTTTCCGAACATTGTCTGGTCAAATATTGTAGAGCCTACAATTGCCATAATAAAGGCTATCATAGCACGGAACGCTAACATTGAGAAAGACTTTTCTGTGGTTAGGATTATCTGTCTCTCGATCATTATGACGATAGTGATGAAGAAAAGGGAAACTATACCACAAGCCCATACTGGGAGATCGATATATCTTTGAGCAAAGCAGAATCCTGTTACTCCCCATATCATCATAAGGATCAGCAAAGCAGAGGTATATTTACTCAACTGGCAACGGCTTGCCTGTGAGCACTGTGACAAAACTTCTGAGCTCCAACCGGTCAACATACAACCGAACTTTATCCACATATTCATATTATATTCTTTTTTATAGGTTATACTTATTTGAGTTTTATCTTTATGCAGTCAATTTAATGCCATTAGGTGTTGTCATGTTAGGAACAGGTGCTGTAGCCTTTGTTGTGGCGCTTAAAGCCAGGGTTGCTATTCCACGAAGGAAACCACAATCATAAGACTGAAGAGGTACTGATGCCTCGTTAGCATTGTTTCTGAAGTCTTCCTCCAACTGGCGAAGCTCCTCTTTGTGAGTGTTGATGATTGTCATGTGCTTCTCAATCTCTGCTACTATCGAAAGAAGACCTGCTGCACGGCACTGTTCGATTCTGTTCTCCAGATCATGTTTGCGTACATCATAGTCAAGATTGATTTCACGGAATACCATGAGGATTTTGTTTCTGATGATCTTCATGTTCATGTCACGGAAAGCCAAATCGCTTTTTACCATGGCATCCTCAAATCCCTTAGTCTCGTAGTTCTTCTGAAGGTAGCCGTAGATCATGTCAATAGGCCATCCTGTGAGATTTGATACGGTCAAGGTCTTGTCCTGCTCTGTTTCTGCTGTTGCAGTAACATTAGACTCTACTACAGGCTCTGCCACTGGAGCTGACTGTTCTGATACTGGAAGAGAGATAGCCATTGTTGGGGTGCTCTCATTCTTGCTGCTGAAAAAATTAAATAACTTCATAATTGTTTTTTATTTTGTTTGTTGTTTTTACAATAAGATTCTGTATGATGCGGTAACTGCGTTATAACCGAAACCATTTACGTATTCTGTTGATTCGAGAAGTCTTACATGTTCGCCATTTACTTTGTAGAAATGCTCGTTCTCAATTTTCTTCATGTAAAGGGGAAGCGAAACTATTGAGTTGTCGCATATCCTCTGAACTTGAACATCGGCTAAGTTATGCCATCCATTTTCATTTGTATTCATTGTGTAATATTTACTCATTGGAAAATTGGGTAAAAAAATAAGGCTCTTCAATGAGTAGTATTTACTCATTGGAATTTTGCGCCTAAAGAACCTCCCGGTATGGGAGGTGAAGTATTCATTTAGAATATCAGAAGTCTGTCCTTCTGTTTTTCCTGGAGATACTTTTCTTTGTCAAAGGTGTAGAAGTTTGCAGACCTATAAGGATGTCCATTATCCTTCTTGCCTGTTGGTTTTATATAGGCAAGTCTGATCATCTTGCTTCTGAAATTGCCTCTGTCAAGTTCTGTTCCAAGGATTATGTCATAAACACTCTTCAGCTCTGCAAGTGTAAATGTCTCGTCGAGGAGGTCAAAACATATTGGACTAAAGTGAACCTTCTCTCTTAAAGTCGAGATTGCCAAATCAATGATTTCAGAATGGTCGAATGCCAGATTTTGTGGCAGGTTGTCAATAGAGAACCATTTCGCTTCAACTGCATCGTCGCCACCATGGATTCTATATGCATTCTTCTTAACCAAAGCATAGTATGCTACTGTAACAACGAACTCACGTGGGTCACGATCTCTTTTAGAGAAAGTTTTAAGCTGCTCCTTGAAAACAGGTTCAATACCATCTTCCTTGTCGAAGAGCTTCACATAGGTTTCTTCTGAAAGTTCACGCAAAACACATTCATCGGTAGTTTCATCCTTCTGAAGGAATCCTCCGGGAAGTGCCCAACAACCTTCGAAGGCAGGAGTTTCACCAGGTTTAGCCTTTCCACGCTTAACAAGAAGGATGTTAAGAGTGGTTTCATTCTTGTCAAAACCAAATACTACAGCATCTGTTGTAAGAGCTGGATGCCAGTATTTTGATTCCCACATTTTGGTGTCTTTATTGTACTTCATATCTTCATTGAGTAATTTTTACTCCGCAAAGGTATAAACTATTTTTCAAACTACCAAATTTTATTGAGTATTTTTTACTCAAAGCTATAAAATTTCCGGTTTTTCTATGTTTTTTATGTATTTTAGGGGTATAATTCCCTTTATTAGCACCTCAGCTTGGTACGCAAGATAATCTGAGTCATCAGAAGAACAGTAGTCTTTTTGAGTTGCTTTAATATTCACTTTCATAAGATCTTCCAACAATGGGCCACGGTTCAGCGGAAGGTGTGTTGCTTCTATGTCAGTAAACATGGTTGTCTCAAATTCTGCCACTTCCGTACTGATTTTTAGCAAAACAAGTTCATGTCCTGCCATTTTTCTCTCTTCAATTTTAGGAAGATACTTACAAAAGCTTGCTCTGGCATAATCCTCTAAGTCCAATTTCGAATCAATATCTCTTGATGATTGCATATCTTTTGAATGAGTGATTTTGACACCTTTGTCAAATGCCCGTTTGTAGGACAATAGACCACCATTAGCTTTAATAGAAGGGATATTCTTTTTCTCAGTAAAGTGATAGAAACATTCGATATTGTTATCCCTAAGATATTCAGCAATCTTTTCTCTATCTTTTTTGTAAGAAATGCTCGGAAAAGTTGAGATGGTTGATTTCAAGACCGTCACATCCGTATTTATTTCAGTATTGGGCGCTAACGACTTAAACACCTTATTTATATATATAAGGATATTATCATACTTAACCAAGAAATCACCATTAAGATATTTTCTGTATAGAATCTGAGACAGCCTTTCAAGAAGAAGTCTGCCAGATTCGTATGCTTGGTCTTGGCTAGAATAGTGTTCCTGAAGCAAACATGATCCCCAAACTTGGTTGGATTCTTTCTTGAACAATGAATTTTCACCTACTTCTCCGCTCTTGAAACATGCAATATCAGCTTCTCGCAAGTTTGCATAACGCATAGCATTAACGTCATCTAACGAGATTCCGTCAATCATAAAAAGTTCAGGATTGCTCGACAGAAGATCTGAACGCATACGATAGCCTTTACGTTTCTCGGAAATTCTAATAGGTAGCTCGCTATTATTTTCTTGCAATGAATCCGTAACTTTGTCTTTCCAATATATAACTCGCGATGAAAGAAGGAAGGACATCTGTATTAACTTGTCATGAACCATTGTTCTGTCACCAACATTCTTGTTTCTGGCTTGTTCGAGAACCAAGTCCGTTGCCGCAGCACATCCATAAATAGATTCTGCATTATGCCAGAAGACGTTAGGTGAAGAGAATACGAATCTAAGAACATGCGGAATAAATGTGTAGGTGATATTGATGTTTATATCCTTAAACCGTTCTGCTAACTTATAATCGACATAAGGGTTATAAAGATTTACATATCGAGTCAGGACATCAGAATTATCAACCTTGTACACCCTCATATCATTGAGAATAGGTTCATCACATTGGAATCTGCGTATAACTTCAGAGTCATCAACTCTGTTCTGTGAATTTACATAATGAAGAGCGTCAGGATGTTTACCTTGGAAATGGAGATACCACCTATCAATAGATTCTAGGGCAAACTCACATTCGCGACAATTTTCAATATATTCCTGATGTGTCCTAGCATACTCTGCTATTGTTTCAGACAAATCCGCATTAAGGGGATGTCTATAAACAAATTCATGCAATCCATTAACACGTATAGCAAGACTATCAATATAAACAAGTTCTTCCTTGGAAAGATTCACTGCCCACATAGGCAGGGGACTCCAAGTCATAAAGTTATCAATGGAAAAAGGAGTAAGTTGTACGGTGTCCTCAGTCTGGATTTTTACCTTATCATAGCGTTTCTTCAGCACTTTTATTGTTGCAGCAATACCAGTTGAATATGCTTGCCTTTCTTTTAGATAGTCAATGTATTCATCAAGCAATACATTCAAATCAACATTCTGGTGATTCTCTTCAAAATCAACAAAATGAGGTAACGATGAAATAGGTTTTTCAAACCATCCTAAATCTTCATTTGGTATGCAATTGCACCATTTTCTCATAATCCTGGATGGTTAGGATAATTTTCCTCCATAAAGGTCGCCAACATAGGCTGGAAGCATTCCTTTAGAGATTCTAAATTGTCTTTTGGCATTTCATCTATTGGGCATCTTGTAATAGCTTGAATTGCATCCGACTTTGACAACCCTGTCAATCTGTGCGCTATATAATACAAAACACAAAGGTCACAAAGATGTTCAAACACGTAAACAAACTCCAGTTCTTCAAGAGAATGTCTTTGATGCTCCGCTTCGTATGCAAGTCTTTTGTATATGAAATAATCAACAGTACCAACATTGTAGTGGTCATTACTTCTCAAAAGTTCAATGAGGTATTGTTTCACTTTCAATGCGACCTCGTCATAATAACTTTCGACATAATCCTCCGCATCACACAAATCGTCCCAGATCATAAGTTCCCCTTTTAAGAAATCGTCAAAAACCTTTGATGTACACTCTGCACGATACATCAAATTAATCAAGAGTCTTCTGTGAACATATGTGGGCAAGTCATAATTGTTTTTCCAATTATTTCTTGCATTTAAAGCATCTGTGAAATCGGAGCGTAAATCCATAGAGAAACGTTATGTAAGCTTTTTGTTCTGCAAAGTTAGCAAAAATCTTTTTAATTCTGATAGAATTAAAGTTAATTTATGATAATATCGCAATTTAGTTTTTTGATTATTCTTCTTTTTTAATTATTTTTGTTATTTTTGCACATTATTTCATTCTAACTGCATAATATAATTGAAGATATGAATCCCATCATCGAACGCATTGGACAAAATGCACGCTTACTTTTCGAAAAACAGAATATAGAGCGCATCACCAAAACAAATCCGTACCTATACGCCGTTTCCCATCTCTGCATAACCAATCGCGAACTGATGGGACAGATTCCTGCCGAAGATGCTGGATATGTCGGATTTGCCTATATGAATATCCTTGATCTCACAGAAGATTCAAGTGTATTCCAAATATATTCAACCATAAGTTTCTACTATACAGAAAAAGCCATCCGATATGGTCTTTCAAGCTATGAGGACGTAATGAAAGTGCAGATTTTGAATGATGCACTAATCATCATGAACCTTGGCGCACAGACTATCTGCCGCACATTCGCTCAGGCTCAAGGAATGACTCCTCGCGACTATGTCAACTTCAACAATTTGAACAGACTGCCTAATTACGTTAGAGAAGTCTTGCTTGTTGAATACAGCTATTTCATAGAGTTTGAAAAAGCACTGAGGATTATTGGCATGAGAGTGTCAGATGACATGGGACTGAACAGACGCTATGATATTTTGAAGCATTTCGTTCAAACAGGATTCTTTGATGGTATATGTTCGCGAAACGAACTTTACGAGAAGGGACTGGAGATAAGAAAGACAGTGTATGAATATGCCGATAGAAAACTTCAAAAAGGAGATATTGTCTTCGTATAATGTATGAAACTAAGAGAATTTGATGATTTGTCAAGTGAAGAAGAGTTCGAGGACGATCAAATCATTCGAGACGATCCCTTCGTGGAAGTTTTCGGGAATCCAGCTGATTACCGCATAGACAGATCAAGAAGATATAACGACGATGAGCTCAGGACGATGTCCATAGAAGAGCGTTACCAAGAACGTCAAAAATGCGCCAAGGATAAAAACATTCTTGGCATGATTGATATTTTTAGTTACGACTTCAAAAAATATGGAGTTAGGGCAAATGGTGAGGATTTGATTGCTTTGTCTTTCTTATATGGAAGGATTGACGAAATAAGAGATTTCGAGTTCTTTATTGAAGACAACCGAGACATCATGTTGTTTGCAGAGCAGGAAACTATGGAAATCTCCAATTTCATGTTGAGGATTGGCTTAGACTATCCTGATCTCAATGATTGTCAACTTGGCTATCTCGAAATGCTGTACAACAACAAAAAATACTGTTCAATAATCGATGAACTACTTTTCGACAAAGAAAAATTGCCAAGGGTAATAACTGGAATAACAAGAGAACAACTAAAGATAAAACGTCATCAATAGATATGTTTGGATTTTCAAGAAAAAGCATGAATCAATCATGCAGGAATGTATTGGCTCAACTATGCCAACAAATGGCAAGTTCACCCATCTACAAAGGGGTTGACACATCTATCAGAGCTTTCTCGGAAGGAATTATTAGGATTCACCAAGAAGAAAACGGAAGATTAGTAAACAATTTCGATTTCTATCCTAACTCTGAAGGATGGATTGACTCTATCGCAATATACGGCACAATGCTAGATAGCCATTATCGAATAATCTCTGGCTCAATGGAGATTTTCGGACTTAGAGTATCAGAAATCACCCACGAAGGAAATTACATTAACGTAGAATTAGATCAAACTCAATTCCCAAATTAAAAACAATAGAATCATGCCAGCTTTAAGAATGACATTGTACCAGAAGACAATCTCTCCTATGTACAAAATCACCCATCCTGATCAGAAAAGAATGTTTGATGAAATACTTACCTTTGATGGTGGTATGGCATTTGCTTCAGCAGATGATCTAACAGTTCAGAAACCTGATGGAACAGTGTTTAGAACTCCTCTCAAATTCTACGAAAGAGATTTTCTTACAGAAACTTACATTGGAAAATTACATGGAGAAGAGTTTCGTTTCCTCTTCGCAAGTGATAGCAATCCTATGGCACGTATGAACCCCATGGTTTCATTTGCAAGTATATCTACATCCGGTTGGGCTATTCATTTCAACGTTGGATAAAAGGATTTTCAACGTCAATACCAATAAAAGGCATCCACCTTCGCAATGAAGAGGATGCCTTTAAGTTTGTTATAGGTGGTATTTAAATTATCTACCTACGTTTCTTACAAAATCACTGAATGACACCAGGTATGGTTGTATGCCCATTCCTGCACGTCGATACTGAGTTATATAAAGACTATTGCCAAAATTCCTTTCGGCGACCTGCATCATCTCATCAAGTAAAACCTGACGGTTGCATGAACCATTTAATGCTATAGTGGCAAGATAAAGTTCCGAGATGTAGGTACACAAGTCAGAATCAATGAGCCTTCCCTTATCAGAAATATGTTCTCTGAGCAATAAGTTCATGGTCTCTTGCGAAGTTTTTCCGCTTGCAACATACCCCATTACTTTTTTCATGTCGTCAATGAACTCGTTTTCCTCCATGCCTTGTTGCATCCATCTATTAAGGGCAACCATAAAACAGTCATACATCACACCTCTACGTCCACCCGGTTCTGGCGCAGTGTCAACGACAACAGTAGCATGCCCTTTGCATGTAGAAAATACAAGAACAAGCTGATTGCCGTTATAGTCCTTTCTTACGCTCACTTCGTTACTTTCGAAAGAAGCGCTTTTGAAGAAATCAAAAAATCCCATAGGTCAATAGTCGTTTATTATTTGTTATTTTTCAGTTGTAATCCGTCATGGAATGCTAAGCCCACCTTTTCACCTATATTATAATAATGATTATGAATTGGGTCATAGATGATCGGCTGAAGCTTTGTCAGGTCAGGATTGCCATCCTCGCCAAGGATGGAGTTGTCTGCACGGACGTTCACGATTTCACCGATGAGATAGTAGCCCGTCTCGCTCACATCGAGTTTCTTAACTACCTTACATTCCAGAGTCAGAGGCTCAAATATTGGCGCATTGACATGCTCAGCCTCTACTACTGTCCATCCAGTTTTTCTATCCAAATCTTCTTTTTTACATCGTTTTATGGTTTTGCAAAATTACAATATTTTTCGTTGTTGGAGGAAATATTTGGAGTTATTTGGGATTTATTGGCTAAAAAAACGTTAAATGCGCTTTTTATGCCATTTTTATATGTATTTACGCATAATAGATATAATAATGTGTTAAATCTCTTCAAGAAACTTTGGTAATCAAAGAAAAAAGTGTAATTTTGCAGTCACAACTTCCGATTAGTGTTATTTTGGTACACTTTTCGGAACTTAACATAGTAAATAACGTATATCTATGATAATTACACGAGACATACTTGAGGCTTTCAAGAAGTGGAAGACCTCGGCTGATAGAAAGCCAATCCTCATCAAAGGCGCTCGCCAGATTGGCAAAACTTGGGTGATGGAGGAATTTGGTCGACAATGCTACGAGCATTATGTCAAGTTCGACTTTGATGAGCAGCAGGAACTGACATCTATTTTTCAAACGACAAAGGATCCATATCGTATCATCAAGGAATTGGAGTTATTCTGTGATGTTCCCCTTTTGCCAGAGAAGACGCTTATCATCTTTGATGAAATACAGGAGTGCGAGGAAGCGCTGAACAGTTTGAAGTATTTCTGCGAGAATGCTCCAGAATACCACATCATTGCTGCAGGTAGTTTGCTTGGTGTTGCAGTCAAGAAGAAACACATGAAGATGCCTGTTGGCAAGGTGAATGTATTCCGAATGTACCCTCTTACATTCCGAGAGTTCCTGCGTGCTGCCGATCCTAAACTCTATGAGTATGCAGACGGTTTAGATGAGATTAAGCATCTGCCGGAGATT
>JAZQQX010000048.1:0-65260 GCA_045629325.1 Bacteroidaceae bacterium
GGACCTGACGCCGGGAGGCTCATATACAGCCTGCTTATCCACTTTATTCTGTACGAATGTCGTGTCCCGGATGTGTAGCGAGGTGCTTATACCGTAAATTCATTTTGGACATTTGACATTTGACATTTGACAACACACCGAGAGGTGGGTAAAATGATTAATAATAAATTTATTATTTTATAAATATTATAATTATAATAATACTCCCCGATGGGGGAGGCTCTATTGTCAAATGTCAAATGTCAAATGTCCAACATCCTGAAAATACTTTTCCCCAAAAGTGCCTTCACGCCTTCACACTTTAATGCATTCACTTTGTTGTGTGAATGTAGGTAGGGATTAATTTTCTACTCACATAGCAGAATGTATTCAGTAAAGAGAGCGTAAAAGACAAAAGAGTGGACGAGATGATATTGAGGTAAGCATCATTTGTAGGATGAGAATATAAGCCGATGTGAAGGCGTGAAGGCACTTTTCGGAAAAGTTTTTTTCAGAATTCCCGCATATTTCACTCAAAAAAAATAATTACACTCAAGGTTGTACCATAAGCATGGTAGTTTATACCATAAGCATGGTACAAATAATCGCGTATAATGACTAAGCTTTGCCATAAGCGTGACTAAGCCTCGTCTTGCTTATGACTTTGCCTTGCCACTATAGCAAACCGAGGTCGAATTGAAAATGGAAAATTGAAAATTAGAGGGATGCGAGGCTTCAATTGTGCATTGAGCACTCGGCATCTGCATAGCAGTGACGCTTCGCACTACTTTCGTCCCGTTGGCAAAAGTGCCTGCAGAAGAATTATGAATTGCCATTCAGGAGGTCGCAGATTGTGGTCAAAAAAAGAGGGCATCGGTTGATGCCCTCTTATCGTTGTCAGCATTTGCGCTTGAATTGTATATCAGTATGTGCTAAGATTGCTTTTACTTGATGTACTTCTTTCCGTTGCGGATGGTGATACCCTTGGTCTGGCCTTGTACGAGACGACCATTGAGATCGTATGTGGGTGCATCGTCGCTCTTGCGGGTCTGGCTGATAGCTGTTGCATCCATAGTGGGTGCCTTTGCCTGCTCTTCTGTTACGACAACCTCCTCATCCTGATGCTTGTGGAAGCCCTTGGGACGGTGACCGAAGTGATGGCCGAAGGGAGGACGGTGACCGAAGAAGGGACGGCCGAAACCGGGGCGAGGACCGAAACCAAAACGACCGAAGTTGGGATGCTTGGCCTTGAGAGAGTCCATCTTGTGACCCATATTGGAGTGCAATGCCTTGATAGAATCCCACTTTGCCTTATCGAAGGTGGGGCGATGACCCATATTGGGATGCTTGGCCTTAAGAGAGTCCATCTTTGCCTTCAGAGTCTCCATCTTTGCCTTATCGAAGGTGGGACGATGACCTAAGTTGGGGTGCAAAGCCTTGATAGAGTCCCACTTGGCCTGATTGAAACCTCTTCCGCGATGCTCCACATTGGGCTTCACCTTGTCGTTGTTACGCTTCTCCTTACTGTCTGCCCAAGCGGTTTGACTCATAACCAATGCCATAACGAGCATGAGCATCTGAATAGCAATCTTCTTCATAATGTTTTAGTTGTAAAATTAATTTTGTGAACTATAATTATGACACGAACAAAGTGAAATGGTTTAATTGTCAGTCGTTCTTCTTGGCACGCTTGCGATCCACATGCGACTTACCGATGGGGAAGTTGATACCCATCTCCAGGTCGGCATTGCTACGCAAGGGGATGCCCTGCTTGGTGAGTTTGCCGATGAGGTGGTCGCTACCGATGTAGAAGTTGAACACACGGGGGTGGAAGTTGAACATCCAACCTACGCTGGGACCGAGAGTGCCGACACCGCCGGTGAGGATGAACTCAAAGGCCTTGAGAGGATGGAGGTTGACCGAGAGGCGCTCCTCGTTCCAACTGTACTGACCCTGGATGCGTGTGGTGCTCAAGAAACCGAGAGAAATCTTGGGACAGCGAACAGGGGTGTATTCGGCGCTCAAGTTGAGCGTAGAGCCGAGACCCTTGCCTCGTGCACCCGTACCACCATCCTGCAGGCAGATGAGATTCTCAAAACGGTCGCCCAGGTCATCGAGCTGATCGTCGAAGTCATATCCCTCACCGTCGCCAACGGGGATATCCTTGAAACCCTCAAACTCAAACTCCTCACCACGATTGCGCGCAATAGCCACATTCTTATAGCGGATGAAACCGAGGTCGAGCAGAGAGGCACCCACCTTGAGACCGGGCACAATGCCCATCTTGCCCAGGTCGGCCTCTGCACCGAGGTCGATACCGATACCGTAGTTGCCCATAACCTGGCTACCTTTGAAATCTTCCTCAAAATCGGCATTGTCGAAAGAGAGAGCCTCGTAGTGAGTAGGAGTCTTCTGACCGGGATGCAACTCCTCATAGCGCTTGCGATAAGCCTCCGAATACTCCTTGATCTCGGGTTCGCCCCAACTGAAACCGGGCACGGCAACCTCCATGGTAGCATTGGCAATGGCGGTCCAGCGATTCTCATCGGCGAGGTTGAGATCGAGGCGGTCCATGTGAAGGTCAACATAGGCACCACCGATGAGGAAATTGAGTTTACCACCCACACGCAAGCCCTCCATGGCCTCACGGCTGTAGCTCCAACCCACCTCTGCCCAGGCATTGGCTGTAGCACCAAAACTTGAGAAGTTGTAGTCCTTGTTGGTGAGTTCGCGCGTCATGGAGAACAGCGCACCGGGAATGTTGATACCGGCGTGCTCACGAACGCCCAGGGTGAAGGTCTGATAGCCACTACGGCCACTGTGGAAACCAAAGCTCAGGAGGTTGTAGCGTGTATCCTCGAGCAACTTGTTGTTGCGATTGAATCCACTCAAAGCCTTGTCCTTCGAGAGGCTGGGGTGGAGGTAGGTCACCAGTCCGCTACCATTGGGATTCTTGTACACGAGGTCACCCAGACCCAGATTGCCTTTCATACCTGCATTGACCTGTCCCAGAAGGATAGGCATACTGAAATAGCCCTTGCGGTCATATTCCTTGGCAGGATTGAGTTGGTGTCCGTAGGCATAACCATCTGCAAAATAAGCACTTGTGAGGTTCTGCGCAAAGGCGAACTTGGGAAGTGTCAGCGCCAAAAGCGTCAGCGCAACGATATATATCTTCTTCATCTTATTTACACATTATTAATAATAAAGGTAATCGTCGTCATCATCGTCCGACAGGTCGCTCTCATCTACGGTCACCTTGCCAGCCACACGCAGTTTGATGTCCTCCAGACGAATCTTGGTATTCTCATTGAGCACACCGCCATTGTTGCTCACAGCCTCTGCGCGGAACTTGATGCCGTCGAATTGAGGCACGCGCTGTCCCTGTGCATTGTAGCCACTGATGAACTCATTGATGGTGTGGCCCGGCTCGGCCTGCAGACTGAAGCTGACGGGCGTACCCTTGGAGTTGGCCTTGATGGTACCCATCTGCTCCACAGCCAGTCCACGGAGCACATTGCCATCCTCATCGAGGGGAGTGATGGTGAAGGTGAAGTCGAGAGGCATGTCGCTAAACACATTGGCCGACAACGACAGGATGGTGAAGTCCACCTTGTCGATATTCTCCAGGTCCATAGAGAGGTTGCGCTCGGTCTCCACAAACACCAGTCGGAAGTCGGGACCAAAGGCAATGGGAGTGAAGATTTTGTAATCGAGTTCGATCTGATAATCACCGGCAATAGGCATGTCGATGCAGTTCATCGTGATGTCAGCCACATCCACGAGGATAGACTGGGGCACCTTGCGGAGCAGACCCTTGAGGTCCTTCACCTGAATCCACTGCAGAGTCTTGCCACGATACTCCTCGGGTATCTTCACACCCTCGTTGGACTCGCTCACATAGTACACGGTCTCCTTGTCGGCAGGGATGGTGATGTCGCCCGTCAGTCGTGTGATGTCGGCACTTGTGGCATAGTGGCTGGTGAGACTGATACTCGTGTGAGCATCGGCATGGAAGGGATTGACCACACGGACAAAGATGACTGGATTGGCAAGGTCGAGCACCACATCTTCCTCGTTGAGGAAGTCGGGCACATCCTCGAGCGAGATGGGAGCCACATCCTCCACCTCGTGGCGGAACTGACCCGTGAAGGACTTCACCACGATATCCTCGCAGTCGAACTCGGCACTACCGAGGATGCAAACGCTCTCGGGACGAAGCAGAGAAGCCTTGCCCGTAGCGTTGAACTGATCGAGGACGGCCTCGGGGATGGTCATCTCACTGCGCTCAAAACGATACGAACCGTCCACCTGGAAGCGACCCTTCATGCCGGCAATGTGGTCGATGAAGGTGATGTCCTCGCCCACATAGATCTTGTCGAGCGTGAGCTGTATCTGGATAGGCTGGTCTATACGGTTGCGTATGGGGTCGGTGGCTGGTGTCACACGGATGATGCCCTTCTCATTGTCGATGTCGCTACGCTCGATGTTGCGTCTGTGCGTACCCAACTCGTCCACATAGATGCACGAAGCATTGGAGATGTGCAGACCGCGAGGCAGGGTGAGCAGGAAGTTGTCGTAGTGGATGGTCTTGATGAAACTGTACTGCTCATCCAACTTCACACTCATGCCCAGGGTGATGGAGGTACCTGCCTCGAGCGTGATATTGTCGATGCTCACGAGGTCCTCGCTGATGGGCTCGGAGCGGGTGAGGTCGGCATCGTAGAAGGCACTGTCGGTATCCAGGATGGGATAGTGGTAGGTAGTCTGACTGCTACCCTTGCTCGAAGCGCTCAAGTCGATGAAGGTCTCGGTGAAATGGATGTCGGGACTCTTCATGCTGATAGGATCGATGTGAATGGGATCGAGGTCGGCACGGCCATCCTGCTTCAGATAGTAGTCGCCGTCAATGTTCTGTACGATGTCCTCGTCCTCAAGGTCGAAGAGATTCTTGAGCGTGATGTCACCCGTACTACAGGCAGGGAAGGTGAGATCGGTATCGATACCAAAGGTGAAATCGATATCCTCCAAGTCGTAGTCGGAATCAATCATACAAGATGTGACACCGAAAGAGAGTGCCAGCATACTTGCAAATAAAAATTTGTTTGACTTGTGTAACATTGTTATATGTATTTAAATATTTGTTCTTTATCGAGTGAAGAGGATTTGTTTGAAACCCAAAACATACAAGAAAATAAACCAAAACAGAAACCGGAACAGTGCCAAGTCTAATGTGTTAAAGTGTTTCTTGCAGTTCTATCAAGTAAATACTTGGCATATAGTATTTTAGATGTGAGAAGCGTGGGGTAGGACTGATGCGTGGAAAGGAAATGCTCCACACGCGTTGAAGCCTCTTGGCTACGATGGCCGGAGAGGAGGTTGGAACACCAGTTGGCCGGAAAGAAGATGTCGCCTGTGCGTTGTATCTCGGGAAGAAGTTCGAGGGCTGGCTCGATGTACTGAAGCGCCTCCTGCTGACGGAGCGGATGGTTGAGATAGTAGAGCACGGAGAGCGTCCACGGTTCGATACGGCGATTGTCGGGCTGTGAGAGCGACTGGAAAAGCGATTCGCGCAAGGCAGGATCGGGCGAGACGGCACGCGAGATGAAGTCGAACTGTGCCTGACGGTCGGGGTTGGTGAGTCGTGCCTTCTGCCTGCTCACGATGCTGTCAGCATGTTGGGGGAGGCGTATGGACAGCTCGTAGGCAAAGGTCATGTAGTCATTGACCGAAAGCACCGGACTCTTACCCTCGTCCCAGATACTATAGATGTGCTGTACAACCTCGGGCGACTGTGCACGCTTGGCCAGCAAGCGAAGCAGGTAGGTTTGTGTGGAAGGACCGGCATCGGCCACCAATCCCCATATCCTCTGCTCAAACGGGGCACTCTTGCTGTCCAATTCCATCAGCGGTTCGTACATATAACCCACGAGGGATGAGTAGATGAGTTCGTCGTCGAACGACTCCTGCATCATGTCGCAGAGGAACGAGAGCCACTTGGCAGGCTCGATCTTGCAAGCCAGATAGTTCTCCTGCAGATTCATCAGCAAAGCCTGACGAGCCGTGCCGTCAGTCTCTGTAGGCCAATAGTGCATGAGGCTATCTATCTGTGAGGTAGAGAGTTCGATATAACCATACTCCTTGCCGTCCCTGCCATCGAGGAAGTTGTGTGCCTTCCGTTGGGGCCAGTGTGCCTCGTCCACCCAGTGACGACTGAAAGCCTTGAGGTCCTCGGGCGTCTCGCTGTCGAGTATGGCGATGAGGTCATCCCAAGTGGCATTGCGGTAGAGATAGGTCTTCACATAGCGCTGTATGCCTCGGCGGAAAGCCTCTTTGCCCATCAGGTCCACCATCTTGCGCATCATCACGGGTGCCTTATTATATATAATGTTGTTGTATATCAACCCAGCATATCGCATATTGGAAAGAGGCTGACGAATACTCGTGCGACCCTCCGTGCGGTCCTGTGAGATGGCCGAATTGACATAGGTCTTGAGCCAGTTGAGCCCATGGTTGATGTCGGGAAACAAGGGTTCGGTGATCTCCGAGGCGAAATAGTTGGCAAAGACCTCTTTGGTCCACACATCGTCAAACCAGTTCATCGTGACCGCATCGCCAAACCACATGTGGCTCGTCTCGTGACTGATGAGTTCGGTGCGGTTCAAGCGTTCGTCGGGTGTGGGATTCTCCGACAGGAAGAGCATGTTGTCGTTGTAGAAGGTGGCACCCACATGTTCCATACCGCCAAACTGAAAACCGGGCAATATCACAAGGTCGTACTTGGGGAAAGGATACTTGACACCGGTGAAATCCTCCTGCCACTTGAGCGAGAAGACCACCTGATGAATGATGTCGGGCAACTGTGCTATGCGGAGACTGTCCGTCTCGCGATGATAGGCACCGACACGATAACCATCTTCCTCAAACTGCTGATACTCAAACACTCCCGTAGCAAAGGCAAAGAGATAGGTGGGTATGGGATTGTTGATTTCCGAATGTATGAGTTGGTAGCCCTCCGGAATGGGCAGTTCGCAAGCACCGGAAATAGCCTCGTTAGGACCATTACTCACAGCCTTCCAACCATCGGGGATGATAAGATTGAGCGAGAAGCAAGCCTTGAGATTGGGTTGCTCAAAACAAGGGAAGACGGTGCGGGCACGGTCGGGAACAAACAAAGTATAGACATAGTCATCACGGCGGTTGAGCGACTGTGTGCCAGCCGTGAAGGCGATATGTATGTGATTTGCGCCCTTGGTGACAAAGCGTGAAGGAATCACCAGATGCTCGTTCGTAAAAAGATAGTCGCAAACCTTACCGTTCACCTCAATCTTGTGAATCTTCTCCGCATCCTCACGGAAGTCGAGTATCACATCGTCCTGCGTCTGCAGTGTGAGCGTGATGTCCTCCACAGCCTCCACATCTGCCTCCTTGTCGGCAGGAATACTGAAACTCAAGGCATAGCGCAAATCCTCAATCTGTGACTTGCGATATTCGGCCAATTCCCAACTCACACCTTCTTCGAGCAGGTCTGTGTGATCTGTCGAACAGGCCTGAAGGAGAACGAGGAAACAACTTATTACAACAATGCTACTAAACATAACTGTTATTGATTATTATCTCGTACTATGCTATTTAATGGGTGTTATCTCTTCACGATCTTGCGTGCCGAACCGTCGTTCTGCTTCACAATCTGTATGCCGGAGGTTGAGGCAGTGACTCTCTGACCTGCAAGGTTATACGACTGTTTCCTGTCCGTATTGGCCGTTGCATGTACAGCATGGATGGCATCGGGATCCTCGCGTACATAGATGATGCCCTTGGTATAGAGATCGGCGTCGTCCCACACTTGGGTGTCGGAAGGACGCGCAGGAATGAACTTGCTGAACTTGCCCGTAACGGCAGAACCTGATGTGAAGACGCGGATGGTGGCATCGTTGGGAATGGAGTCAACTTGTTCGAGGTCGAACTCCAGCGTTGCTGATGTGCCGAGAGTTATCTTCTTGGCATCCAGATAGTTGCTGAATACCGACCCTGTTGTAGCCAAACGCATGGGGATACGCACGATGGCACCAGCCTGCAGTGTGGTGGCGCCCTGGAGTATGAGTTTCTTACTGCTGATAACCGAATCGCCAGGCTGGAGTATGCCACCTTTCTTCACCGTCACAGCACCGTTGATCGTGCCCTGACCGCTCAAGGTTGCACTGCTCGCCACGGTGTAGGCTCCTGTGCCGGTGTGCGTACCGTTCACGATGAGTCGGCCTGCAGTGACAGTGGTCGTACCACTGTATTCGTTGTTTCCCGTGAGGCGCCAGTAGCCCTTGCCTACCTTCTCAATGCTCACCGTGCCTTGGTGACCCGAGCCAGAGCATGAATAGTTGTTGATGACTCCCGCAAAGACCTCGTCGGTGTGAGCCGAACCGATATGCCAGGTACAGGTGAAACCGTTCTGTTGCTTGGACGAACCGCACAACTGCGTACCGGCATCACCTGAAAGACCGCCCAGGATGGCATTGCCGTTGGTGTCCCAGTTGCACGCACGGGCACCGTTCTTCAGTACCATGACGGCACTGGGCATGTTGAAGCTCTTCTCTGCCAGCATCAGGTTGCCTCCTGCCAAGGCGTTGGCAATGAGTCGTCCAGAGAATCCGGTCCAGTTACCTTTTATATATTCGCGCACATAGGGAATGTCGAGTTGTATGTTTCCACCTCCGGTCACGGTGCTCGAGATGTAACAGTTGCGATGAGGGGCAAAGACGGAACTTGTGCCATCCTGCACCTTGATGGGGAAACTGTAGGTTTCGTAGGCCTCATTCTCGCCCTTGGTGGATAGTTTGCCTCCTGCCAGTACGAGTCCGCTCGACTTGCCCAGCCCGTTCTTGGAGGCATTGACGGTGGAAAGGAAGATTTCGCCACCTTCGATAATGGTCTGACCTGTATAGTTGAAGAAGTCGGTTCCGGCTATCTGTATCTTTCCCTTACCAGCCACGGTGAAGGATTTCTTGCCCTCTATGCTACCGTTCATCTGTACCACAGCCGACTTGCTCGCAATCTCCAGTGTGGTGGGATAAAGGAGCGATGCCGAACGGTTGGTCTGTGTCGAACCACCTGTGTATCTGTATGTTCCACCGTCCATCACCCAGTTTTGTGCAAACTCTTCCGAGGCACCGATAGCCGAAGGCTGACCGCCATTCTTGAGGCTGTTGAACTCCAGCACGCCTTCGTGAAGCACGGTGGCGCCCTTGTAGGTGTTGAGCGTGTTGAGCACCAGCGTGCCATTTCCGCCCTTGTTGACGGTGGTCTTGTTGCCCGTGATGCTACCCTCGCCCTTCATGGCCATACTGCCGTCACCTTTTACCACCACAGCCGAGGGGTTGACCTGGTCGGCAAGGGTAAGCGTGGCGTCCTGCTCTGCATCAAGGTCGAACAACACCCCACTCTCTCCGTTGTTGTTCCAGGGCAGTGCCTCTTTCCACTGATCGGCCGTGAGGGTCCATTGGGTGAGCAGAGGGGTCCAGGTGTAGTTGGGCTCAAAGGCATCGATGTCGAGTATGCCTACCTCCTCGGGGCGTGTCTTCACGGCGAGAGGGTCGGAGTAGTCTGAATAGACCATCGAACCGTTATGATTGGCAAATGCCTTGATTCTCAAGGTGTATTCCGTTCCGGGGAGCAAGGATGTCAGTTTGTAGGAGATACTGTTGGCCTTGGTGCGTGTCACCTCTGTCCAGGTGTCGTCTGCCTCTTTCTTCTCTATCACAAAACCTTCCTCGCCTGTGGTATAGTCGGCCCAGTTGAGGGTGATGGTGCCGGTGGATGTGGCTGGGGCTGTGAGCGACATGGGGCGGCGCAGGAAGAATTCGGACTGCTCTTGCGTGAGACTGTTGATGTAGTTCTCGATGTTGGCATATCCGTTGGAGGCAATGGTCATCGCATCGTCCTTGGCGGGGTTGGTACCATTGGCCTCTTCCCACCAGTCGGGCATGCCGTCACCGTCCTTGTCCTGCCTACCTGTGCCCTTGAACACGCTCCACGCACTGGGTATGCCATAAGGCAGACTGCCCTCGTTGGCTATCAGTTCGCCTCGCTTGCCGAAGGTGAGCACCTCGTCCACCATATAGCAGTCGGTCATATCGCGATATGGCAAGGATGCTCCTACCGTGGGGAGCAGGTTGTCCACCAGGGTCTTGGCACTCACAATCTTGAGCGTGGGATAGTTGTACGGGCTCGACTGACGGTCGGAGGCAGAGTAGTCTGTAATGGACTGTGGATTGAAAGAGCCATCAGGAGAGGCGTCTTGCCAGTTGTCATCGGCATAGAAGTGGAAATTGCCGTTACCTCTCGAGAAGGCACTACCTCCTCCCGAAGGACCGTTGATGAAGAGATTGCCCTGGATGTTGCAGTACGACTGTCCGTCACTGTCGCCCATGATGTAGGCTCCGTCTTTCCAGTTGTACACCAGGCAGTTGGCAAACTGATTCTTGCCCTTCACCTTATTGTTGCGTGTGGAGTTGTCCACATAGAGGTTGCGATAGAGTGTGATGTTGTCGGCCTGTATCAGTCCTCCTGCGGAGTGCGTCATCAGTCCCTGACCTATGATACAGTTCTGAATGGTGATGTCGCCCAGAGCGCCTTTTCCGTCACTGTTGATGCTGAAGGTCTCATCCAGTCCCCAGGCAAACGAACAGTGGTCGAAGATCATGTTGGTACCGTTAGCTATGCCGGCACAGTCCTTACCGCTCGAACCGCCATGACCCATTCTCACTCGCAAGTATCTGCAGATGAGATTGTTGGCACCGGAGAACGACACACCGTCACCATACACCGTGATGCCTTCGCCCGGGGCGGTCTGACCTGCCACATAGAGATTGCGGGCAAAGGTGATGCGCGAATTGATCTTGATGACTCCTGCCACATCAAACACGATGATACGGTTGGGCTGTGACACGGCATCGCGCAGGGAACCTGCACCCGAGTCGTTGAGATTGGTCACATGATACACCGTTCCGCCTCGGCCTCCCGTAGCGTATCTACCCCACCCCTGGGCATCGGGGAAGGACAGGAGGGTCTGGGCCTCTGCTGGGCAGAAACAAGCAGTGAGAATGACAAGAATCAGCGACAGACGGATATGGAGTTTCATCTTAAATGGTGTTATATGACTATTTATGAGTTACAAAGATAATATTTTTTTATGAACTAACTCATATCTAATACAAATAAGGTATATAAATTGAAAAAAAGTTATCACTTTTTGGCTTAAAAATGATTCATTTTAGCAAGAAAGTTTGTATCTTTGTGTCGTAATTAAGGTATTAACTCTAAAAAGATTGCACAAATGGGAGGTTTCTTCGGCACCATACAAAGCAAGCGTTGCATAGCAGACCTGTTCTATGGCACTGACTACCAGTCACATCTCGGAACTCGTCGTGGCGGTATGGCAACTTACAATCAAGAGAATAACGGTTTCTTCCGCTCCATTCACAACCTCGAGAACACTTATTTCCGTACGCGTTTCGAACCCGAACTGGAGAAGTTTACTGGCAACAGCGGAATCGGCATCATCAGCGACACGGACGCACAGCCCCTACTGATGAATTCACACCTTGGCCGATTTGCCCTGGTAACTGTAGCCAAGATCAACAACCAAGAAGAAATTGCAAACGAACTGCTGGCAGAGAACATGCACTTGAGTGAGTTCTCCAGCGGTAAGATAAATCCTACCGAACTGGTGGGATTGCTTATTATTAAGGGTAAGGACTTCGTTGAGGGCATTGAGAATGTGTTCAACCGCGTGAAGGGTAGTTGCTCACTGCTCCTGCTTACCGAGGATGGTATCATCTGTGCCCGCGACAAGTGGGGCCGTACGCCTATCGTGCTGGGTCAGCGCACGGGCAATGCCAAGGATGCTGTCAACAGTGAGGTTGAGGCTTGGGCCGCAACGAGCGAGAGCACGGCATTCCCCAACCTCGGATACGAAACGAAATACTACATGGGGCCTGGTGAGATCGTGCGTCTCCGCTCTACGGGCATGGAGGTGCTTCGCCCTGCTAACGAGGAGATGCAGATTTGCTCTTTCCTCTGGATTTACTACGGTTTCCCCACTTCGTGCTACGAGGGTCGCAATGTAGAGGCTATGCGCTACGAGACGGGTCGTATCATGGGCGAGGAGGACCCCACCGTTGTGGATTCGGCTGGTGGTATCCCCGACTCTGGACTGGGTATGGCTACGGGCTACGCTGCTGGTCACAAGGTGCCCTATCAGCGTTGCATCTCCAAGTACACGCCCACATGGCCCCGCTCGTTCATGCCTGCCAATCAGGATATGCGCAACCTCGTGGCAAAGATGAAGCTCATCCCCAACAAGGAGATGCTCGAGGGCAAGCGTTGCCTCTTCTGCGACGACAGTATCGTGCGTGGTACGCAACTTCGTGAGAATACAGCCATCCTGAAGGAACTGGGTGCCAAGGAGGTTCACATGCGTATTGCTTGTCCTCCTCTGATCTATGCTTGTCCTTTTGTCAACTTTTCTGCATCGAAGAGCGAACTCGAACTGATTGCGCGCCGTGTCATCATGGACTTCGAGACGGGCAAGGACGAGGCTACCATGCTTGCTGATGCCAACAGCGCACAGAATGTACATATTCCCGAAGAGCGCCTCAAGGCTTATGCCACTACCGATTCGCCCGAGTACAAGCGTATGGTGGAGGAGATTGCCAAGCGTCTCAAACTCGACTCTCTGCAGTTCTCCAAACTTGAGACCATCGTCAAGGCTATCGGTCTGCCCAAGTGCAAGATCTGCACACACTGCTTCGACGGTTCTTCGGCTCACACGCTGAAGTAACACATACCTTCTCTGTACGCATATACATGGGTCACACATAGCACTTATGTATATGCGTACATTTTTTAAGCTCATCATTCTTTCATACCTTTTTTACCTCACCATGAAACACAACAAGTCAAGAGAAGTATGGATAGACTGGCTTCGGGTCATCGCATGCTTCATGGTTATGATCGTACACAGTACCGAACCGTTCTACCTGGGCGGTGATGGTGGACAGATACTGTGTGAGAGCGACATGTATTGGTCGGCATTCTTCGACTCGCTCGTTCGTATGTGCGTGCCTCTCTTCCTCATTGCATCGAGTTATCTTCAGTTCCCCATACACTACTCCACGGCGGAGTTTTTCCGCAGGCGTGCCATTCGCATCCTCATTCCCTTTGCCATCTGGTCGGTAGCCTATGCGTTCTATTGGGGCAATGCGGTTGAGAATCTGCAGGGACTGACATACAACTTCAACTACTCTTCGGGCCACCTCTGGTTTGTCTATATGATTGTGGGTGTGTACATTATCATGCCTATGCTCTCACCCTGGGCAGAGAAGGTGTCGAAGAGAGAATTGCAGGTTTACCTGGGTATATGGCTCTTCACCACTACCCTACCCATCTTGCGCGACTTCCTCGCTACGGCCGATATCAATCTCATCTATGGAAAGACGGGACTGCCTCGTCAGGCGGTCTATCCGCTCTGGGGTGAGGCCAGTTGGAATGCTTATGGCACCTTCTACTACATCAGCGGAATGATTGGCTATCTGCTCTTGGGCTTGTACCTGCGTCGTTTCGTGCCTGTCAAGTCATGGGCCAAGACGCTCCCCGTTGCCCTCCCCACCTACCTTGTTGGATTTGCCATCACCTTCGGTGGCTTCATTCGCCGTGTGCTTCTCACGCAAGGTGGCGAGTTCCCCGTCTGCACTGACTTGCCCCATGCTGTGTGGTGGGAAACTACCTGGAACTATGACTCATTGGGTGTAGTTCTAATGACTATCGGTGCCATCCTCATGATGCGTAAGATATCATGTCACGGCTTTATCTACCAGACCTATGTAGTGGCTGGTGCGAAGGCAAGTTATGGCATGTACCTCATTCACATGCTTGTGCTCTCCGTCATCTCTGCCTGGTGGATCAACAACCTCGGCACAGGCCTCGAGAGTCACCTGGGCATCTGGACCACCCCCGTGCAGATCCTCCTCACTGCCACTTGCACCTTCACCATCGTATCGTGCGCCGCTACCTTGATGCGCCGTATTCCCAAGATTGGCAAATATCTCATGGGCTGACGAGCAAACTATTTTCGTTCATTCTAGTTTCATATAATTCTCAATTTTCCATTTTCAATTTTCAATTCTGAAATACACTTATGAAACATCTTCTTGCACCATTAGCACTGCTGGCTACAATGACACTTCATGCACAGCAGTCACATGTCAACATTCAGTACGATCCACAGCGCAACACGGATAACATCACTCCCTTCAGCGCACAGTTGATTTCGCCCGAGGTACACGACGACCACACGGTGACCTTCAGGGTGAAGGCCCCCAATGCCAAGGAAATCAAACTGACCGGTTCGATGTTTGTGGGTGAGAATGCCCGTAAGCAGGTACCTTTCACCAAGGGCGATGACGGTATCTGGACGCTCAAGATCGGTCCTCTCGAGCCTGAGATCTATTTCTACTACATCATCGTGGACGGTTTGCAGAATGTGGACCCCAACAACACCTTCACCGGTCACGCCGCCATGCCCGCGTTCAGTATGCTCTTCGTACATGGTGACGAGCCAGCCTGGTACGATCCCAAGCCCGGAGTGCCTCATGGTAGCATCACCACGCACTACTATGAGTCGAGCGTCACGGGCGGGTTGCGCGATATGATGGTCTATACGCCAGCCAACTACAATCCCAAGAAGCAGTATCCTGTGCTCTATCTCATGGGTGGCTCGGGCGACCTCACCGAGACCTGGGTGATGCATGGTCGTGCCAATTGGATCCTCGACAATATGATCCACGAGGGACTGTGCAAGGAGATGATCGTATGTTTCCCCAACGATCAGATGGTAACACGCAGTCATCCCCAGCACACCGAACTGGCCTTCCCTCTCGTGGAGAAGGAGATCATACAGTGCGTCATCCCCTTTGTGGAGAAGAACTACAGCGTGAAGAAGGACAAGCACTCGCGTGCCATTGCGGGCCTTTCTATGGGTGGCCGTATGTCGCAATATGTGGGTCTGCGCAACCTCGATGTGTTCAGCAATGTGGGACTGTTGAGCGCTGCCATCGAGATCGATGAGACCCCAGTGTTGAGAGATAAGGATGTCAATAGCAAACTCGACTACTTCTTCGTGGGAGGCGGCACCTACGAGACCGGCATGATGGGTCGCCACACCCGTCTCCATGAGCAGTTGGATCAGTTGGGTGTGAAGCACGAATACTTTGTGGCAGGCAATGCGCACGACCTCGTCACCTGGCGTCACCTCCTCTACGACAGTTTCCTCCGTAACCTCTGGAAGAAATAATCTTGGGAAGGTGACCTTTGGAAAGAAATAACCTTCGGAAAGAAATAAACGAACAGCGTATAAAAGCAAAAAAGGGCATCCCGCTATGGATGCCCTTTTGTTGTATTATGGATTTTTATAAATAGGTGATCAAAATTTGTTTTACCTACCTATACTACACTATCTTATTGCTGCTGTTGCATCATCTGCATCATGCGCTTGCGGCGATTCTCCTGCATGGTCTGGTACTTCTTGTACTGTGCCTCGGTGAGAACTTCCTTCAGCTTCTTGTCGAATGCTTCCTGACGCTTCTGCATCTCCTCCATATTGAACATGCCGGGACCCATACCGCCACCATTCTGCATAGCTTCCTGCATCTGCTTCTGCATCTCCTTGCTCTGCTCGGTGTAGAGTGCTAATACCTTCTTGTACTGCTCATCGTTGATACCACAAGAGTCCTTGATCTGAGTGGCCTGGCGCTTTGCCATATCCTCGGGATTGAACTGTCCGAAACCCTGTGCAGATGCACAAATGCTAACAAATGCCAATGCAATGGCCATAAAAAACTTTTTCATAATATTAAATTATTTATTAGGTGAAAAATCATGTACACTAAACTCACCACCGTGAGATTTCTGTTACATCACAGACCCTACCACCATGAGTAGCCTGTTGCATCGCAGACCCCACTACGGCAGGTAGCCTGTTGCATCGCAAATGTACATCTTTTTTACAACATAGCAAATTTTTTCCGAACTATTTACCTAAATTTATACAAATTTGTAACGAATCTTGGTTATTTCGCAAATAAATCGTAATTTTGTACGAATATTATGTAATAATTATCAAAACTGAAAATTATGAAGTCATTGGTCACAAAACCCAAAAATATACTTTGGGCAGTATGCCTCGCCCTTACCATGCTCTGCACAACATCGTGCGGTACCACCTCGCGTGTACCCATCACGGGCAGAAAGCACTCGCTCCTGGTGGGCGATGCACAGGTGTTGAGCTTGAGCAAACAGCAGTACAGCGAGACGCTGAAGAAGTCAACTCTCTCCAAGAATGCGGCCAACACGCAGATGGTGAAGCGTGTGGGTCAGAAGTTGGCCAATGCAGTGGAGTCGTACCTCAAGACACACGGCAACGCTACCGACCTGAAATACTACGAGTGGGAATTCAACCTCGTACAGAGCAACAGCGTGAATGCATTCTGCATGCCCGGTGGAAAGATTGTGGTGTATGAGGGTATGCTCCCCGTGACACAGGACGAGACCTCACTGGCCATCGTGCTGGGACATGAGATAGCTCACGCCGTAGCCAAGCACTCTGCCGAACAGTTGTCCAAGAAGATGCGCCAGAGTTACGGTTCGCAGATCATCAGTTCGGTGCTCAGCGCCACTGTGGGTGAAGGTGCAGCCTCGCTCTCCAACCTCGTTACACAGACCGGATTCTCATTTGCCAACCTGAAGTACAGTCGCGACAATGAGACCGAGGCCGACTATATGGGACTCGTCTTTGCTGCCATGGCAGGCTACGATCCCCGTCAGGCCATCCCCTTCTGGCAACGCATGGCTGCCTCCTCCACCTCCAAGAAGATGGAACTCCTCAGCGACCATCCCAGTGATGAGAAGCGCATCGCCGCTCTCCAGAAGCGTATGCCAGAGGCCCTGAAGTACTATAAGAAATAATCAATTTACTCACCATAAATTCATTTCGACATGAAAAAATTACTTTTCGCATTAGCTCTTATCCCCTTCCTTGCATCGTGCGGAGACGATGATGTACCCACACCCAGCAAACCCGTGAACGATGGTAGCAAGGGCGTAACAGCATGTACGGACGACCACCATCCCCATGCCATCGATTTAGGTTTGCCTTCGGGCACCAAGTGGTCGTGCTGTAACCTCGATGCTCAGACCCCCACAGCCTTTGGAGGCTACTACTCGTATGGAGAGGTGGCAGAAAAGCAAACCTACACCTGGGGCACCTACAAGTACTATGACAAGAGCGACCCCTACCATCCAAAATATACGGTGCTGGGCGAAATAGCAGGTACAGAGAACGACGCTGCCCATGTGAGGTGGGGAGGCAAGTGGATGATGCCCACCAAGGAGCAGATGGAGGAACTCAACAAATACTGCAAGGTGGAGTACGATTATTTTGATAAGACCTATACCTTCACCGGTCCCAACGGCAGTAAGATAGTGATCCCCTGCGCAGGTTATAAGATATCAGAGTTCATCCCCGACACTCAAATCTACGAGACCCATATACGCAATGCAAGTCAACAGTTCCTGCTCTGGGCATCAACGCAGGCAGAGGCACCCAATGAAGACTATGCCGTGTACTACTACAATGACAAGACCACACCCAGAGTGGGCAGTTACTACACCATGACGGGTCTGAACATCCGTCCTGTTGCAAAATAAAGAAAACGATACAATTATAATACAGAAGAAGGGCTTAGCAATGCGCTAAAGCCCTTCTTTTATGCGTTTTAAGCAGAAATAGAGACGCTCCTGGAGGAGGAAGAGTGAATAGGATGACAAGCAGGTGCGAGAGAGGCAGGTGCAGGGAGGCAACCAGGTGAAACCGAACTTGATGGGAACGGGCCGTTTAGAGAAGGTCGTGTACACATGCGCGAACCTATCTTCTATTACCCTACGGTCGTCAGCAGTGAAGCGATGCTTGCACTGGCTGTACTGCCACATCTGACCGATATAGTTGAGCCACCTGTGCTTCTCGTAGTAGTCCAGCACATCCTGACCCAGCCCCGGTTCCTGCAACAATGCATTGCGCATACTGACATTTGCCTCCATGAGAAGGAAACGGCTGGGCGTGAGGGCATTCGTGCAACTTTCATCGTGCTTGCGATAATAGTAGATGCCTTCGCACATACGCACCTTACGGCTATGAAGATAATGAAGGCGAGTGGTGTTGTCGTCACTGTACAACTTGCACGAAGTGTCGTAGGGATAGCGAAGATGAATGTCGCGCCTCACCACATAGAGACCGTGGAGCGACCAGTCCAGACTGGCCACAAAAGCCTCATAACCCGTAAGACAGCCATTCTTGTCAAAAGGTACCTCATAAAGCTCCTCGAAAGATGCTCCATCAAGATGTTCTTGCGACGCTCCTTCTATATTAGATTGCGATGCTCCTTCATGTGCCTCTCGACGATGCACATGACTCGTTGTGCTCCCACCCTCATACACCTGCATGAGTTGAAGCACGGCACAGTCCGTGTCATCGGTCAGCACCTCGAGAGCTTTCTCCAGACAGTTGTCCGAGAGCCAGTCGTCAGCATCGAGCATCGTGATGAAATCCCCCTCTGCACGCTTCAGAGCCTCGTTGCGCGCAATAGCCTGCCCTTCGTTACGGTCCTTGTGGATACAGACGATACGCGAGTCACGCTTGGCATAGTCGGAAAGAAGGTCCCAACTGCGATCCGTGCTGGCATCGTCCACACAGATGAGTTGCCACTCCTGCATCGTTTGTCGGCACACACTCTCCAAGGCCTTTACGAGAAATGCTTCGGCCTGATATACAGCCATTAAGATGCTGACTCTTGGAGTGATGATTGAGGACGACATATCAACAGCAATCACAATTGTTACTGTGCCTGAACTTCTTCAATAGGCGCGACACCACATCGGACTCCTTGCTCAACAACTGGAACGAACGCCACGAGGAAAGAGCCAGGAGCAAAGCGCCCAGGATGTAGCGCACCCAGAGGTTGGGAATGAAACAAAGAATGACGACACAACCCAGGCAAGCCAACTGAAAGACGGTGAGTTGGAGGGTGCGCAGACTCAACACACAACCATAGCGGATATGATAGACCGCATAGACGATGAAGATGTTGAGCGCCACAGAAATGGAAAGAGCCCAACCCGCACCAACGAGTCCGTAGTAGTCGAACATCACGCGCATCAGGAGCACGCACAGCACATCGTACATAATCTCCATGAGCAGGTACATCTTGCTGTCACCCTTGGCCAGAGCCGTATATTCGAGAGGAACGGCAATACCCCTCAAGAACATATAGAAACTCGCGCAGGTACACATCGGCACGATAGGCATGAACTTACTGGAGAGCAAGAGAGGAATGACAATGGGCAAAGCCAGGATGAAGGCAATGAGCAAGGGCGACACCAGCATGAGACATACATCGATCTGCTGGTTGATGGTCTTGTTCATCTTCACCGTGTCATTGTTGACCGACGAGAGGCGAGGGAAATAGTCGGCCTCGACAGCCACAAACACCATGCCCGCGCAAGTCACCATGAGACTGTAGCCCGCCTTGTAGAGACCAATCTGCCCATGATCCTCCAGGTAACCGAAGATCAAGGCTGTGCTCATGGCACCCGCGAAAGCGGCAAGCACATAAGGGATACCCAGTCTGAGCAGACCCATACCCTCGTGGAGCATTTCCTTGGAGAAAAGCGCCACCTTGTAGGGCAACACCTTGACCGAGAAATGAAGATGAATGAGCGCAATGACAACCTGAGTCAGTACCAGTGAATAGACCACGCTGTTGATGCCCCAAAGAAGATAGAAAGGAATGGTGGTGAGCAAGGTGGTCACAACGGAGATGCTCTCAATGGTGGCAACCGTCTTCAACCTGCGCATACCCTTCAGCATGGCACACTCGCCAGCCTCAATGGGCATGGCAAAAAGCATGACAGAGAGGAGCATGATGAGAGGCGTCTCGGACAGACTCTCATTGAAGAAGAAATAACTCAACACCGGTGACAACAGCAGACAGAGAGCCGAGGCGAGTATGGCCGTCCACACACACCAGGTGCGCACCACCATGATGTAGCGCTCCACCTGCTCCTGAGTGCCCTCCTCGAAAATCTCGCTGATGTGACGCACCGCACTGAAAGAGAGACCGAAGTTGGTGGCAGAGTTGATGAGTTCGGCGATATTCATATACACGGCATTGAGACCCATTCCCACAGGAAGGAGCAATTTGGCCGTGAGTTTGTTGCGCACCAACATCACGAGCATCTTCAGTCCCTGCACACCACCAAACACGCCCGTGTACTTGAGTACATGGTCGTATGTGGTATCCTGATGTGTGGATGTAAAACGCCGATTCGTAGTCTCTTTCTTCATAACGGACTGCAAAGTTACTAAAAATATTTTGATTATTCGGGAAAAAGATGTTATTTTGCATAATGTTTCACAAAAGTAACCATTGATATGTCCCGTTTGAAGATATTTATACTGCTTTTATCGGCTATTTTTTTAACATCGTGCCACCATTACGAAGAACCCGAGAAGACGGCACGGCGTACGGTCATCATCTACATGGCAGGAGAGAACTCGCTCACGGCCTATTACAGAGACGACATCAACGAGATGTTGCTAGGAAAAGGACAGATACCTCTTGACTGCAACCTTGTGGTGTATGTAGACAACACCAGTATGCCTACAGTATATACCTTCAGTGCACAGACGGGACAGAGCACCTGGAAGATCTATCCCGAGCACGACAGCTGTGACAGCATCACCTTCAGCAAAAATCTGGCCGACATCATCAAGGCATTTCCCGCAGAGCACTATGGACTGGTGATGTGGAGCCACGGAAGTGGATGGCTCCCCCAAACGCCAGTGAGCAGGAGTGCAACCTCACAGCGTAAGGACAAGGAGATGCAGGTACCTGCACAGCACAAGACCATTGGCGTAGATAACAATCAGAATAATTTCAAACTTAACTTTGGCACCGAACTGGAGATACCCGCCATGCGAAGGATGCTGGAGCAGTTGGGAGTACACTGGGACTACATCTTCTTCGATGCCTGCTTCATGCAATGCGTGGAAGTAGACTATGAATTGCGCAAGCTCTGCGACTATGTCATCGGTTCGCCTGCTGAGATACCAGGTGACGGTGCGCCCTACGCGCAGATCATGTCCGCCCTCTTTGCCGACGAAGGTGGCCCCGAACAACTCTGCGAACGCTACTACGACGCATACAAGAACAACTACGGCCTGATCATCTCTGCCGTACGCACAAGCGAGCTGGAAGCATTTGCACAGGCCACCAAACCACTCGTACAGACCATTTTCAAGAACCATCGTCAGTACGACATGGACGGGGTGCAGAAGTATGGCATATTCGACTACGGAAGCATATGGAAGACGGAATTCTACGATGTGTCAAGCGGTATGCATGCACTCCTGGGCAACGATGTGGCCTATCTCGAATGGGAGAAGGAACTCAATAAGATATTGGCCTCCAAGTACTTCACCAACGGATGGATGAGCATATACTACGAAGTAGGTCTTTACCCATACATCTACGACAAGGAGCATATCTCCACCATAAGTATGCACTTCCCCCATGCCAAGTACGATGTATTCGACTTCAATGCGTATCTGCACGAGTACGAGTGGTACAAGGCCGTTGGTTTTGACCAGACGGGATGGTAAGCGGTGAGCGAAGAGCGTTGAGCGTGGAACGAGGAGCGTGGAGCGAGGATTCTTGCTTAAAATTTTAGCTTAAATATTTTCGTTCATTTTCGTTTATTTATGTTTCATCAACTTTTCACTATTCACTATTAAATTCTTATGCGAATCCTTCTATTTGGCGAATATAGCAATGTACACTGGGCCCTGGGTCAGGGGCTCCGTGCATTGGGCCATGAGGTGACGGTGGTGTCGGATGGTGATCAGTGGAAGAACTACAAAAGGGATATTGACCTGCGCCGACATTCGCTGGGCAAGGTGGACACACTTCGCTATCTGTGGCAACTACATAGGCTGATGCCCCGGTTGAAGGACTACGATGTGGTGCAAATCATCAATCCCGTGTTTCTCGACCTACGGGCAGAGCGCATCCTACCCTACTACAGGCAACTACGGAAGCAGAACCGCAGTATGTTTATGGGGGCCTTCGGCATGGACCGCTATTGGGTGAAGGGGTGTCTAGACATGATTTTCCGTTACTCGGACTACAACCTGGGCAATGAGATAAGGCACAGCGAGTACAACGACATCTGCATACGCGACTGGCTCAAGGGGGCCAAAGGCGAACTCAACGACATCATAGCCAAGGACTGTGACGGTATCGTATCGGGACTGTATGAGTATGAGATGTGCTACCGTCCCTACTTTGCCGACAAACTGCAATACATCCCCTTCCCGATAGAATTGCAGGACACTCCCTCAACTGCTGAAACAAGACAAAGTTCGTCACCTGTTGAATTGCAGGATGTTACGACTCGCCCCTCACAAGGGCCTCTCCACTTTTTCATCGGCATACAACCTTCGCGAAGCGCCTACAAGGGAACGGACATCATGCTTCGTGCACTGGAGAGACTGGCACACGACTATCCCGAGTGCGTGGTGATGGAGAAGGCAGAGAATGTGCCTTTCGAGCGCTATCAGCAGATGATAGGGCGAAGCGACATACTGCTCGACCAACTCTACAGTTATACGCCTGCCATGAATGGACTCCTGGCTATGTCGAAGGGACTCATCCTCGTGGGTGGCGGTGAAGAGGAGCACTATCAGTTGCTTGGGGAGAACGAACTCCGTCCCATCGTCAATGTTCAGCCCGATGAGGAAGATGTATACAAAAAGATGGAGCAACTGGTGCTCCATCCTGAAAATATCGATTCGCTCAAACGCGACAGTGTGACTTATGTGAAGCGTCATCACGACCACATCGAGGTGGCCAAGCGCTATCTCGCCTTCTGGGAGAGCCGGATGAGATAAAACGCTTACTTCTGAGAGTAGGATGAGATAATACGCTTACCTCTGGGATAGCCGGATGAGGTAAGTCTGCCTATCCCACAATTTTCTTAACAATCCTTTCGCTCTTGGGCAGGAAGAACCCTGCAACAGGACCCACGAGGAAGAGGCATATCAGGGTGCCCACACCTACGGCTCCACCAAGCAGATAACCGCAAACGAGGAAGCAACCGTCCACTATCATCCTGACGATGCTGAACTTCTTCTTCGTCTTGTCGCTGATCACAACACCCACGAGGTCGTTGGGACCCGTTCCCGCATCGGACTTGATGACAATGGTCATACCGAAAGCCAGGATGACACAACCCAGGGCGTTGCATACAACGCGGAAGGCCATGGCGCTCTCCTCATTGATGAGACTGCCAAGCATCCAAGTGAAAAAGTCGATGATGGGACCGCCACAAAACATACAGATAAGTGTACCAATCTTGATGTAACTCCTATCCACAAAGAGCAGTACGATGATGATGAACACACTGACCGAAATATGCGTCGTTCCGTGAGTGAGCCATGACAGACCCAGGTTGGACTGCATCATACGGCTCAATCCCTGTATCATCACATTGAAGGGATCCGAACCCAGATTGGCCAGCAGGAAGAGTGTCACACCAAGGTGGGCAATGGTGAGTCCGACAAACAGTATGACTACCCTCTGCAGAGTTTCTTTCAGACTGCCATTCATAACCTACTTCAACTGACTTTTCTTCGACACCAACTTGTTCAGTTCCTTGTCCGTCACGGCATAGTTGTATATGGCAAAGTCGGCCACGCAGGTCTGCGAGAGGTACTTGTCACCCTTGAAGGGAGCCTTGCCAATCCAGCAACACGCAGGAGCCTCCTTGAATATTTCCTTCACGATAGGCATCTTCTCATTCTTGCCGATGAGTTTGCCATCGAGGTACAGTTCGCCATGATGACCCGACTGACGGAAGAGAGCGTGTACCCACACATCGCGAACAGGCTTAACGCCCTGCATCACAATCTCCTCGTGCTGATAACCGCCCGTAGAAGTCTCAAAACGCTGTTCGTTGAGACGCATAGCCACATACGGACCATCGTTGGCACTATTCTCTGCCAGTTTGGAGAAAGCAAAAAGGAAGTGGCCATAACCGTCGAGCTTGTTTGTCCCATCAACCTTGAAATAAACGCTGATGGTGAAATCCTCCAGTCCTGCAACCAGTTCGCTGGTCTCCTCGGCCAGATCATAGTAGCCGTCCTTGCTACCAAGGTTGAGCACAGCCATCTTGCTCCCCTTCTCTATGGTAGCACCGTTCTTGGCATAAGCCTCATTCCACTGGATACGCTTCACAGCCTTCTTGACCTTGGGAGCAGGTTGTGACATCGACATCTCATTAGCCATCTTGGGCGTGCTTGCTTCAAGTTCTGTTGCGCCGAGCATCAACAATGCCGATGCAAGCAAAAATAAATTCTTCATATATATATAAAATTAAGAGTTAATAATACGGAAAATTATAGGAACGAAAATGAACGAAAATAAAAATATTCATCCCGTTGCGTAATTACAGTTCTCTTTTAAAGTTATTATTTTTGTTCATTTTTGTTTCAAATCTCTTTCTCACTCACACTATACCGTAAAATCACGGCAACTTCTTGATGTTCTCAAACTCCACATTCCACTTCCCGTCCTTTGGGAATCCCGGGAGGGAAGTCTCACACCCGTCATAGCCCGCACACATCAGTGCAACGGCAGTCAGCAGTCCACCGTTTCCCGGCAGATAGCAACGGAGGCGTGAGTCCTGGTAGTTGTGCCCATTAGGCAGATAGGTGTTGGTACGGCAATCCTTGAGCAGAGCCTCGAGTGCAATCTCAGGATGGCCGGTGCGAACAGCCGTCATGCAGGTGGTGGGGAAATCCCATCCCCAGGTCTTGTCCCAGTTCCAGTTGGCCATCACCCATTCCAGGGTGGCCTGCATCGTGGAGAGATTGAAGAGACCGTTCACGGGAAGCACGCCACACGAAGCCAGCACCGCCATGTGGTCGGAGTAGAGTTTGATATTCTCAGGCAGTTCGGAAGCCTCAAAAGGCCTGTCCCCACTCGCTGTACTCTGCGGTTTGAGGGAAGGATAACTCCGTGTGTCCTCCGAAGCCGAATACACCCCATCCTTCTCGCTCAAGGGAGAGAGTTGGCGCAGAATGTCGTCCCACTTCCTCACAGGCCTCTGTCCCAGTCTCTTGCGCCATTGCTGGGCCGTCTGTAAGGCAAAATGCCAGTACGACAGTTCGAAGGGCGGATTGACCGTCTCACCAGCCTTCAGCGTCTCCTGTGCAGGTATGCAACCCTTGAGGATATAACGGTGATGCTCCTCGTCGTAAGTCACAAACGAAGCCATACAGCGAGCCGTCTCCTCCACCAGATGAGCATACTGTCGAAGCACCTTTTTATCACCCGTAGAACGATAGAGCAATTCGCAGAGGTAGATGAGGTGAGGTTGTTGCCATATCAGGAAAGACCCCGTGTTGGAGGGAGCCTCCTTGGCCGAAGGGTCGGTCATCTTCATCCATCGAGCCCCATCGAGACCCTGTCTTTGGGCTATATCTTGCGCCATAGGGAGCGCCTTCTCATACCAAGGCAGAGTGCGGGCCAGCATATCCTCGTGGCCCCACAGGGCGAAGTGAGCCTGATGCCACCATATCATCTCCAGGTGGAACTTGCCAAACCACGAATTGTAGGTCAGACCCGTCTCCTGGGGAGGTGTAGAACCGGCACATTGTATGGCAAGCAGGTATTGCGAAAGCACCACACGGCGCTCCAATTCCCTGGCCCTCACATCGGTACAGTGCGAGAAATCCACAGCCCCACCCTTGGTCCAGAAGTCGTTCCAATAGGCCTGAGTGGCCAAGGTGGAGAAGTCGGTATCAGAAGTCTTGGGTTGCTCCTTCGTCAATGAGGTTTTAGCCTGCTCCTTCGCAAGCAAGGTCTTGGGTTGCTCCTTCGTAAACTCCACACCGAGAGCCCACTGTGCCCCTTGAGGTTCGATGCGTATCACATTGTCCTTCAGCACAGGACGCTTCGCATGGTCCCAGGTGAGCGTAATGTAATAGATATCGGCATCCACGATATGGCAGAAGGTGGCACTGTTTGCGCTCTCCCCAATCATCCTCACACTGTGAGGCCGACCTTCGCTCCAGTCACACGCATCATCGCTGTGCTTACCCGTTGGGTACGGGAAAAGTATCTCCACAGCATGCCTTGCAGGGTCGTTGATGCTGGCCACTATCCTGTCCCTGTGGGGCGCACAACTGGTGGTCACCTCCATCGGTTGGCCCTTGCAAGTGTATTGGGAGTGAAGCAGTCCGTTCCAGAGGTCGAGTGTCTGGTTGATGTCCCTGATGTCCTCCACCTCCATATCGGCAAAGCCCACAATGCCGAGGTGCAGTCTGTGCGGATTGGCACGGAGGAAATCTGAAGCCCTCTTGCCTCTCTCGTCCTTCAGTTGACAGGAATAGAGTTCCTCGCTCCCTCGCCCGAAATCGTAGGCCTTGAGCACCTCCCCGGGCTCGTAGCCTTCCGTATTGGCAAACGAGTGCCAACCCCACTGTGCCATGGTGCCTAGAGCCACACCCTTGCTGTAGAGGCGGTGAAAGGTTTGCAAGCCTGTCACATCGCAGGTCATGGCAAACTCGCCATTGCCCACGGAGAGCGATGCCAGCGTGTCCACCTTCGTGATATGCGGATTGTGGCGTGTCACCCAAGCCTTCCTGTCGATCTTCGCCTCTGCGTGCAAAGTACAGAGTAACAATAATATAATGTATATCTTCCTCATCCTATTTTTCTTTGCGAAATTAGCAATTTTCTTCCACTTGTGCAAAGAAACAGCCATATTCTTATCGCATTGAAAATGAAAAACTGAAACCAAAACGATAAAAAGTTGTGATTATCATTGTTTCATTTCAGCGAAATGCATATATTTGCAGTAGAAAAACGCAATGCATGCCCTTGTGGATGCATAAAAATACATTCTATATATTATGGAAAACGAGAAGAAAGAACCTAAAGACAACCAGCGAACCTACCGATGCAACGATTGTGGCAACATCATCTATCGTCACGAAGTGTTCTGCTCCAAGTGTGGCAAACAGTTGGACCGCTATGACTTTGAAGAATAACAGCATATGAAAAAGAAACTCATCCTTTCCCTGCTTACGGCTTGCTCGCTCTCTGCAAGCGCACAGAATCCCTTCCTCCCTCTCTGGGAGTATATACCCGACGGTGAACCCTATGTGTTTGAGGACCCCGACAAGCCGGGCGAATATCGCGTATATATATATGGTTCGCACGACTCGGCCATCAAGGAGTACTGCGGATATGAGCAGGTGGTGTGGTCGGCTCCCATCAACAACCTCACCAACTGGCGCTACGACGGTATCAATTTCAAGTCGGCCCTCGACCGTGACGGCAACCCACTTCATGCCAACGGTCGTGGCGATATGCTCTATGCTCCCGACATCACAGAGCGCATAGAGCCCGATGGTAGCAAGACCTACTGGCTCTACCCCAACAATCAGGAGGGTGGCCGACAGGGTATGATAGCCATGTCACGCCGACCCGACGGTCCGTTCAAGGTGACCAACTGGAGCAAGGACAATCCACGCACCACCGACGGTGTGCTTCGCTTTGACCCTGCCGTGTTTATCGACGACGACGGTCGTGTGTATGGCTACTGGGGCTTTGAGGAGTCACTGGGTGCCGAACTGGATCCCACCACGATGTGTACCGTAAAGCCGGGCACGGAGATAGTGAAGGACATGATACCCAACTACAAGCAGGACGAGACCTACCGCTTCTTTGAGGCATCAAGTATGCGTAAGATACAGGATAAGTATGTCTTCATCTACAGTCGCTGGACACGCGATGGTGAGAACGACCTTCCCAAGACCAACTACACCCTGGCATATGCCTACAGCGACAATCCTCTCGGTCCCTTCACCTATGGTGGAACCATCATTGACGGTCGTGGTCGTGAGATTGACCCCGCCACAGGCAAGATGCGCCCCACAGCAACCTCAGGCGGTAACACGCACGGTAGCATCTTCGAGGCCAACGGTCAGTGGTGGGTGGTATATCATCGCCAGACGGGTCTCAACGAGTATTCGCGCCAAGCCATGTCTGCTCCCATCGAAGTGAAGGTGGAGAAAGGCAAGGGAGGCAAGGTCTTCATCAGCGAGGCCGAATACACGAGCGAGGGTTTTGCCATTGAGGGTCTCAATCCTCTGGTGCGCACCTCGGCCGGTATTGCCTGCTACTACACGGGTCCTACCGTTTCGCAGAACGAATATCCCAACTTCAAGCATACAGGTCCTTATATGCAACCTGTTCGCTTCGACCCCAACTCGGCCGAAGGTCCTTTCAACCTCAAGCAACCCTTCACACCTGTGGTGAACTGTACCGACGGATCTGTGCTGGGCTACAAGTATTTCAACTTTGCACAGATGAACAAGAAGGGTGTGGGTACGCTTCATCTCAACCTCATCCCTACGGGTACGGAGGGCACCATCACCGTGATGCTCGGCAGTCCGTATGAGGACAAGGGTGGTATCGTTGTGGGACAGACCACACTGCGTGCCAACCAAAAGAAAGAACTGACCACCGTGGATATCCCCGTGAGTCAACTGCGTAGCAAGAAGGGCAAGCAGGCTCTCTACTTCCACTTTAAAAGCAATAAGCCAAACACCTCAATATGTGATATTTACGATTTCATATTCGAAAACTGATGTTACAACAAGTCATCGATATCATCCGTCAGGCATCTTCACTGATGCTGACGGATGTTTTTCATATCAACCAGAAGGATGGATTTGCCAATATCGTCACCTCGAGCGATGTGGCTGTACAGGACTATCTCAAGGAGCATCTCTCGCATCTGCTTCCGGGGAGCGGATTTCTCTGCGAGGAAGAGGATATGCACGACCTCTCCCATCCCTACACCTGGATCATCGACCCCATCGACGGAACGGCCAACTACAGTCGTGGCATACGCGAATGTGCCATCTGTGTGGGTCTGAAGCACAATGAGAGTATGCAACTAGGCGTGGTTTATATGCCTCGCACCGACGAACTCTTCTCTGCCGAGCGTGGAAAGGGTGCCTTCCTCAATGACAGTCCCATACATGTCTCATCCCGCCCCTTTGCCAATGCCATTCTCTGCACAGCGCTCTCGGTATATCACAAGGAGTACACCCGTATCTGTTCCGACATCATCACCGATGCCTTCCTGCAATGCAACGACATACGCCGTTTCGGTGCAGCAGCGCCCGAGCTATGCTATCTCGCCATGGGTCGGTGCGAACTCTATTTCGAGTATATCCTCTCACCCTGGGACTATGCAGCAGCGTCGATCATCCTCGAGGAGGCTGGCGGTTCGCTTTGCACCCTGCAGGGCATGCCTCTCCCACTCACCCAGCCCACCGGAGTCTTGGCGGGCAACACCAAGGAGAATCTCGAGATACTCACTCAAATCGCAAAAAAAAGAATATAAAAAAAGGAGCGAAGTTCAATACCTCGCTCCTTTTGCTTTATATCAGATTGATGTCTCTTACTTGACCATGAGAGTCTTGCTCTCGCCAGTATTGTCGTTCTTCACCACATAGGCACCAGCCTTCTTGGTGAGGTCAGCCACCTTCTGGCTCACTTCTGCCTCCGTAGCCTTCACCTGACCCACCTGTGCACCATCGAGGGTGTAGACGGTATAGGTGTAGATGCGCTCGGGCTGGAGAGTGACGATACCCACCTCGTCGGTCTTCTCCTGGTTGATGGTGAGTTCAAACTTATCGAAGTTGAAGGGAGAAAGCACCTTCACACGAAGCACCTGCTTGCCTGCGGGGATGACACCCGTGAGGGTAGCAGTGATAGTCTTGTAGGTGTCCCAACTCTTGTAGGCAGCGATGTACTTCTTACCAGAGATGGCAGTCTCATTGCCTTCCTCGTCTACCAGGAACACCTGATACTGACCACGCTCGGTGTTGGTCGACACGGTGAGACTGATATCATAGATGCCCTCGGTTTTCACATCGACAGTATAGTCAAGCCACTCGTTGGCCTTGGTCGAACCGATGATATAGCCGCCGTTGCCCTTCATGATGTCCACACCTTCGTTGTCGCTTCGGTAAGTGGTCTTACCCTCATCCACATCGTCGCTATCGTGGAATGAGTAACCCTCACCCATCTTGTCGAAGTTCTCTGCCTGGATCACATCACCAGGTACGACGGGCAGTGTAGCCTTGTAGGGGATACGCTTCTTGGCCACCTTGAGTATCTTGCTGTAGAGAGGCGAAACCTTGTCCTCCTCATCGGTAGCAAAGGCCATCACCTCAAGTTCACCGTCCTTGGTGGGGATGTACTCAAACGAATAGGGAGCCTCGGAGAAGGTCTTCTGCTTCACATTGTCCACATATACCACAACTGTCTTGAGTGCCTTGTCCTTGGCATCGGCATCAACGGAGATGGTTACGGTGTCAGTGGTGAAGGTCTTCTCTTCAGAGAGTTTCACATCGAGCACGATGTCGTTGTTGAGATCGGCCTTTTTGAATACGAACTTATCAATGTAGGCACCGCCCTTCTCGATATTCAGGCGGAACACCTGCTTGCCAGCAGAGAGTTCCTCGGTCATACGGCCATACACAGCATAGTACTTGGTCCACGAACCCTTCTTGGCACAAGGCACTGCGATGTTGTCGGTCACCTTCTTGTAGGTACCATCCTCCTGCTTCACAGAGAGACTCACGAGTGCGTCCTCAACACCAGCCGAGGCAGTCATCTCAAACGAGTAGAGACCAGCCTCCTTCACATTGATGGTGTACTCCAACCACTCACCGGTGACGGTGTGGCTTACAGACTGACCGCTCGTAGCATTGCTGAAGTCCACACCGGTATCATTACGGTAGGCCTTGTTGCCCGAGTTGCTGTAGTCGCTATCGTGGAAAGCATCACCCTCCACACCCTTGTCGAAGTTCTCTGCTTGAACGGTACCGGGCATGCTGTACGAACCGTAAGGCGTACGCGCAGCCACAACCACTACATTACCCACACGCTCGTAGGTCTGACCGTCGTCGGCCGTAAGGACAGCCTTCAAGGGTATGGTACCCTGCTTGGCAGGTGTGTAGTCCACTACCCAGGGAGCCTCGGTGAGTGTGCAGTAGAGCTGGTTGTTGGCATAGAAGTCGATACGCTCTATCTTACGCTTCTTGTCCACCATACGGGCACGGAGGTCAATCTTACCGGTGCTACCTACAGAGAAACGGGGTTGCATAGGCTTGATGTAGAGATCCACCTGCTTCTTCATGCCGGGGAAGGGCGACTTGGCCGTACGGGCCTTCTCCGAAGCCATATACTCCACGAGCCAGTCGTAGGCAGGACGGTTCTTACCGTTCTTGTTGAGGATACCCGAGTTACCGTTGGTGGTCCATGTTGCACCATAGGTAGAGCCCCAGAGGGTGAGACCAGCAAAGTAGTCCTTCTCCCACATGTAGGGTATCTGCTCCTTGTAGTTGGTAAGCTGCTGGTTGTCATCGTCGGTACCGATATCATACTCGGTACTGTACATAGGCAACTGAATCTTATTGTGCAGGTTGTCGCAGGTCTGACGGAAACTGTTCAGTCCATAACCCGTCAGGTCGTGGCTCTGACAACCGTAGGCATCGATGGGTGCTCCGTAGTCGCGCAATGCAACGCAGAGGTCAATGAACTGCTGGTGTTGCCACTGGAAGGTGTTGAAGTCATTGTAGATGAGGATGGCATCCGGCCAGCGCTCGTGAGCCAACTCAAAGGCATTGATGATCCAATCCCAACCAGACACGCCCTTGCCTCCGAGAGCCTCCTCGAAGAAGTGTGTACCCGACTGGTGACCCTGTACGGCCTCGTTGACCACATCAAACATCTTGATGTCGGGATAGCGCTTCTTCACAGCATCCATCCAGTTGACAATGGCCTTGTAGCGCTCCTCAGGTGTGAGACCCTCAATCCAAGAGGGATACTGCGAACCCCAAGCCAGGCAATGGAACTTGAAGAGCAGACCGTTGTTCTTACAGTAGTTGTAAGCATTGTCGGCACCACCCCAATTCCAACTGTTGGGACCACCACCCTGTACGGACGACCACTTGGTCTCATTCTCACAGGTGAGCTGGTTCCATTTCGACTTAAACTCATAACCACCACCGTTCACCGAACCTCGTGTGGTGATGTTACCCAGAAACTTGTCCGGGTTCTTGTTCAACTGTGCTTTGGCCTGACCTCCGAAGAGCATCATTGCACACAGCATCCCAGCAAAGAGAGTAGTTTTTTTCATGTATTATTATATAATAGGTTGATTGTATTCCTATGTTGGCTGTACTCACATGTGTGATGTACACGCGACGCATCATTATAGTACGGTAGCAAAGATATAAAAAATTATTGATAAATCGTAGCTAATGAAGTGTTTTTTTTGTAATTTTGCCTACAAATGACAAGTCTATTTACCGATTTGGCTGATTTGTGGCTTTTTTATGGGAAAAGACGAACTCGTATGAAAGAAAATATATAACAACTAAAATACTGAAGATCATGAAAAAAGTTATGTTGCTTCTCGCACTGACCTGTCTCTCGTTGGTGGGCCGTGCACAGGATTTTACCCCTGGGTTTGAGTTTGTGATGCAGTTGCGCGTCACCCTTGGTGGTGTGGAGCGTGTAGGCGAGACTCCTCACGGCAGTCGTCAAAGTATTTCCATCACTGGCGGAACCTTCAAGGGTCCGAAGATTGAGGGTACGATTCTCCCTGGCGGTGCCGACTATCAGTTGAGCAACGGAGGTCGTACGGAGGTGAATGCCATCTACAATATTCGCACCAACGACGGTGTGACCATCCACATCCGCAACAACGGACTCATCAGTCAGGCACAGGGTGGTTTCTACTTCTACACCAGTCCTCACTTCGAGGCCCCCGTTGACAGCAAGTACAACTGGCTCAACAATGCCATCTTCGTGTGCCGTGTGGCCAACGAGGGCTTCAACGGCGGTATAGCGCTCAATGTGTGGAAGGTGGTCGACCCCTTCGACTATGAGGCGAGCATCAGTAAGATAAAGCCCATCCCCGAGCAGATATGGAAGCCTGCAGAGAAGCAAGGCACCATGGAGGAGTTCACCTATACGGCTCTGCGCAACGGTCAGAAGATGCAGAAGCGTGCACAGGTGTATGTGCCATATGGCTACAACAAGAAGGACAAGAGCAAACGCTACAATGTGGTGTATCTGATGCACGGTGGTGGCGACAACACTACTTCCTTCCTCACCCCTCCCAACAACTGGTTGCCTCTGCGCCAGGTGCTCGATCATCTGATTGCTGACGGCAAGATGGACCCCGTACTGGTGGTTTGCCCCACTTTCTACAACGACGACAAGAACATCGGTGCCAACCGTATGGACGACGCTACGGCACAGTGTCGCAACTTCCACACTGAACTCCAGAACGACCTCATCCCTGCCGTTGAGACCAAGTACAACACCTTCCTGCAGGGCAAGACCGACAGCGTGGCTATTGCCGAGACGCGCGAGCATCGTGCCTTCGGTGGTTTCTCAATGGGTGCGCTCTGCACTTGGTATCAGTTGGCCTACGGTATCTCTGCTGTAAAACATTTTCTTCCTTTGAGCGGTGATATCTGGGTGTACGACGAGGCTGGCAAGAAGCAGGACTACGAGACTTCTGCCAAGTGGATGAACGAGCAGGTGGAGAAGTCGGCCTATGCCAAGGACTTCCAGGTGTACGCCTACTCGGGCAGTGAGGATATGGCTGGCAAGCCCGAGAAGGAGGTCATCAACGCACTCCGTCAGTTCGACCCCACCTTCCGCTATGGTGGCAACAATGCCAACATCCGCTTCTCTATGAAGGAGGGTGGCCAGCACTTCTATGGCGACATCAACCAGTATCTCTACTACGCTCTGCCTCTCATCTGGGCCAAGCCTGCATTTCCTCCCATGCCTTTCCAGCGTTAGTTTGCAACTTGGTTGCACTCCATTGTCCTTACCTTTGCACTCACAATCAATAATTAAGGTAAGGAAGAATGAAAAACAAACCATCACATAAGGCGGTTCTGTTCAGACCGCATCGCATCACTTCACAGGTAGCATCTATATCCCTGCTTTTATGGCTTATAGGTGCTACCTGCCTTGTTTCATGCGGTCACAAGGACTATGACCATGAAGGGCATGACCACGACCACGAAGGTATGGTCCACGAGGGTCACGACCACGATGCCTCGGAACATGAAGGGCATCACAGCGATGAGATCATCCTCGAGGCGAGCAAGGCAAAACTGGCTGGCGTAGAGGTGGAGACGGTGGAGGTGGGTTCCTTCCACGGGGTGATACACACCAGCGGTAGTGTGGTGGGTGCTTCGTGCGACGAGACCTCCGTGGTGGCCACCATCAGCGGTCGTGTGGGTCAGACGGGTCACATCTCCGAGGGTATGCGCATAGAGGGTGGCAGTCGTCTCTTCTCCATCACCTCGGCCGATATGCAGGTGGCCGAGGGCGACCCCGTTCAGCATGCGTTCCTTGCCTACGAGCAGGCCAAGCGTGAGTATGAGCGTGCCGAGATGCTGGTGAAGGACCAGATCATCAGCGAGAAGGATTTCCTGCTGGCCAAGACCGAATATGAGACGGCCCGACTCACTTACGAGGCTATCCGCAAGAATCGTTCGGAGGGTGGCTTCGTGGTGAAGGCTCCCCGTGGCGGATATGTGAAGCAGAGTCTGGTGAAGGAGGGCGACTATGTAGAGGCGGGCCAACTCCTCATGGTCATCACGCAGAATCAGCATCTCTACCTCCGCGCCGAGGTGCCTGAGCGCTACTGGGGCGAACTGCAACGCATCACCTGTGCCAAGTTCCGCACGAGTTACAGTCCCCAACTCTACGACATCACCGACATGGGCGGAAAGGTGCAGAGTTATGCACATTCGGCCACCGAGGGCAATGCTTATCTGCCCATCATCTTTGAGTTCAACAACACGGGCGATGTAGTTCAGGGCAGTTATGCGGAGATATTCCTCATCACCGAGGATCGTCACGAGGCCATCACCGTTCCCCTCACGGCCGTCACCGAGGAGCAGGGCATACATTTTATATATATACGCGTGGACGAGGACGGTTATCGCAAGCAAGCTGTGACCCTGGGCACCAACGACGGTGTCCGCGTGGAGGTGAACGACGGACTGAAGGGAGGCGAACAGGTTGTGGTGAAGGGCGCCATGCAAATCAAACTGGCCTCTGCCAGCAATGCCATCCCTGCTCATACGCACAACCACTAGTGGATAATTCACAATTCATAATTCACAATTCATAATTATTCCATTTTCACTCATATTTATTTAATAATCCGTTCATTCTAGTTTTAATAAAATATTCCGTTCATTCTAGTTTTTATCATCCCCCATCTATTATGTCTCCCCCTTTAGGGGGTTGGGGGGTCCTCATTCATTTTTGTTTCTTATAATTTTCAATTCGATTCTCATGCTTGACCGCATCATAAAATTCTCGCTCTCCAATCGCCTTCTGGTCATCGTGTTGGCTCTCATCCTCACGGGACTGGGCATCTACAGCACGCTACATACCGAGGTGGATGTGTTTCCCGACCTCAACGCACCCACCGTGGTGGTGATGACGGAAGCGGGTGGCATGGCCTCGGAGGAGGTCGAACAACTCGTCACCACACCCATCGAGACGGCAGTGAATGGGGCTACGGGTGTGCGCCGTGTACGCTCGCAGAGCACCAACGGATTTAGTGTGGTGTGGGTGGAATTCGACTGGGATACGGAGATCTACCTGGCCCGGCAGATTGTGAATGAGAAACTCTCGGGCATCAACGATGTCTTGCCCCAGGGGGTGGGCTCTCCCGTCATGGGTCCGCAGTCGAGCATCCTGGGCGAGATGCTCATCGTTTCGCTCACTTCCGACACCACTTCCCTACTCGACCTTCGCACGCTAGCCGACTGGACCATCCGTCCTCAACTGCTTGGCATAGGGGGTGTGGCACAGGTGAGTGTGCACGGAGGCGACATCAAGGAGTATCAGATACTGCTCAACCCGCAGAAGATGCGCCATTATGGCGTGTCGCTCGAAGAGGTAATGTCGGCCACGCAGGGCATGAACGACAATCAGAGTGGCGGTGTGGCTTCAGCTTACGGCAATGAGTATATCGTGAGGGGTATCAGTTCCACCAACGACATCAACCAACTCTCGGCTTCCATCGTGCGCCCCGCTACGGACGGGAAGAGCATGATCACGCTGGCCGACATTGCGGAGATCCGTGTGGGCAGTCAGCAACCCAAACTGGGTGTGGCTTCGGAGAAAGGGCATCCTGCGGTGTTGCTCACTGTCACCAAGCAACCCAACACGGGTACCATCGAACTCACCGAGCAACTCGATCGCACCCTGGCTTCCCTGCAGGCCAACCTGCCTCACGATGTGCATGTGAGCACCGACATCTTCCGCCAGTCCGACTTCATCTCGGGCTCTATCAACAATGTGCGCAAGAGTCTCATCGAGGGTGCATTCTTCGTCATCGTTATCCTCTTCCTTTTCCTGGCCAATGTGCGTACCACGGTCATTTCCGTCATCACCATTCCCCTGGCGTTTCTCATCTCGGTCATCGTGCTCCATCTGTTGCATATCGGCATCAACACGATGACGCTTGGCGGACTGGCCATTGCTATCGGTTCGCTCGTGGACGATGCCATCGTGGATGTGGAGAATGTGTGGCGTAAGTTGAAGAAGTCGCCCTCGGGGCAGTCTGCTCCTCTGTTGCAGGTCATCTACGAGGCTTCGCGCGAGGTGCGTATGCCCATACTCTACTCCACGCTCATCATTGTTACGAGTTTCCTGCCTCTCTTCTTCCTCGATGGTATGGAGGGTCGTATGCTCATTCCCCTGGGCATAGCCTTCATCACGGCGCTCTTTGCCTCTACCGTGGTGGCACTCACGCTCACGCCCGTGCTCTGCAGTTTCCTGCTTCGCGAGCACTCCGGCGATGCTTCGGAGAGTCACTTGGCGCGTATGCTCAAGGGGGGCTATGCTCGCTCGCTGGCCTTGGTGTTGAGGCACAAGCGTATCCTCCTGGGCACCACCGCGGTGCTTCTCGTGGCTTCTGTGGGCTTGTTCTTCACGCTGGGTAGCAGTTTCCTGCCCAACTTCAACGAGGGTAGTTTCACAATCAATATCAGTTCGCTTCCGGGCATCTCGCTTGAGGAGAGCGATGCCATTGGGCGTAGGGCGGAGATGCTTCTGCTTGAGGTGCCTGAGATTAAGACCGTGGCGCGCAAGACAGGCCGAGCCGAACTGGATGAGCATGCCCTGGGTGTGAATGTGAGCGAACTGGAGTGCCCGTTCGTGCTCGAGGGGCGCAGTCATCAGGCTTTGTTGGCGGATATCCGTAGCAAACTGTCGAATATCGTGGGGGCTAACATTGAGATTGGCCAACCCATCTCTCACCGTATCGATGCCATGCTTTCGGGCACACAGGCGAGCATTGCCATCAAACTCTTCGGTACGGACCTCAACCGTATGTTCCACCTGGGCAATGAGATCAAGGAGAGCATCAAAGACATCCCCGGACTGGTGGACCTCAATGTCGAACAGCAGGTGGAGCGTCCGGAGATTAAGATTCGTCCCCGTCGCGAACTCCTGGCTCGCAACGGTATCACCATGCCGGAGTTCAACGAGTGCATAGGCGTGGGTATGGCTGGCGAGGTGGTGTCGCAGGTGTATGAGGGTGGTAGGAGCTACAACCTCGTGGTTCGCTCTGCCCAGCAGGAGGTACCGTTCACCGACTTCCTCATATCCTCGGCCGAGGGCACGCTGGTACCCTTGAGCACGGTGGCCGAGGTGGTGTCGTCGAGTGGTCCCAACACCATCAACCGTGAGAATGTACAGCGTAAGATTGTCATCTCGGCCAACACACACGGGCGCGATGTAGGTAGCGTGGTTCGCGAACTGCGTGAGCGCATCGACGAGCAGATTGTCCTGCCCGAGGGCTATCGCATCGAGTATGGCGGACAGTTTGAGAGTCAGGCTTCAGCCAGCCGTACGCTCTCGTGGCTCTGCCTGGCGAGCATCGTCATCATCTTCGTTCTGCTCTACATGCAGTTCAGGGACAGCACCATCAGTCTCATCATCCTGCTCAACCTCCCTCTCGCCCTCATCGGTGGTGTCATTGCCATCCGTCTCACCACGGGCGAAGTGAGCATCCCTGCCATCATCGGTTTCATCTCGCTCTTCGGCATCGCCACGCGCAACGGCATGTTGCTCATCACCGAGTATGGCCATCTGCTCGGGCAAGGTGGCCGTTCCATCCGTGAGGTCATTGTGGAAGGCTCCCTCTCACGCCTCAACCCCATCCTCATGACAGCCCTCACCTCAGCCCTCGCCCTCGTCCCCCTCGCTCTTGGTGGCGACCTCCCCGGCAACGAGATACAAAGCCCCATGGCAAAAGTTATCCTCGGCGGACTCATCTCCTCCACCTTCCTCAATGCCTACATCATCCCCGCCGTATACGAAACGCTAAAAGATAATTCACAATGCACAATTCACAATGCATAATTATTTAATAAAATATTCCGTTCCCAGTTTTAATAAAATATTCCGTTTATTCCGTTCATTCTAGTTTAATATAATTTTCCATTTTGAGGCTACGCCTCGAGCTTGCTCACGCTCGGCATTGACCAAGCAAGCTTGGCTCTGCTCTCACTTAATCGCAACCTTCAATTTTCAATTCGATTCATGCCTTTCCTCATACTCCTCTTCTCTCTCCTGAGCCTCCCCTGCTTCGCCCAATCGGGCATTGACTCATTACTTCAAGTTGTACTCTCCAACAATTTGGAACTTAAAGCATTATCTGCAGAAAACAATGCCCTATCCTACGACCTCAAGTCGGACAACGCCATCAGCGGACCTACGGTCGAGTACAGCCCATTCTACACCAAGAGCTATCACGGCATGGCCAGTAGCGAACTCATCGTATCGCAGGAGTTTGACTTCCCCACGCGCTACGCACAGCGTCGCAGACAGGGCGAACTGGAGATGAAGTCGGCCATCTCTGCCTACGAACTGATGCGTCGTCAGCTTGCCCTTCAGGCTCGTCTGCTCTGCCTGGATATCATCAGGCAGAACCAACTCATCAACCTCCTCACCGAGCGTATGCATCAGGGCGAGGATGTGGCGAGCCTCCTTCAGAAGCGTCTCGAGGCTGGCGATGCCAATGTCATCGAGGTCAACAAGGCCCGTCTCGACCTCATGCAGGCCACCCAGCAACTCACCGAGGAGAAAAACACACGCAAGGGCCTCCTCTCCCAACTGGCTCTGCTCAACGGAGGCCAGCCTCTCGAGGTCAATCTGACCACCTTCCCCACGCTCACCTCGCACAGCGCAGGTCACGACTCCGGCCCTGAAGGCCATGCTTCAGTTATGGCGCCTTCAGGAGATGTGGGAAAGCCTTCAGTTATGGAGCATGCAGGAGGTGTGGGTCAACTCCCGGAAGTGAGTCTGGCAGAGAGACAACTCGAGGCATCACAGCACAATGAGAAGGTGGCGCGCCAGTCGTGGCTCCCCTCCATCAGTGTAGGCTATCGTCGTAACACCGACGAGTCGCTCCGCCTCAATGGCTTCCTCGTGGGTGCATCGTTCCCACTCTTCAGCACATCGAGCAAGGTGAAGTCGGCCCAGTCGCGCACCAAGGCCAGCGAACTCCAACTCCTCTCTGCCCAGCACGAGGCCCAACTGGCACAGCAGGCCCGCTACGACCAACTCCAGCAACTCGCCTCCGTGCTCGATCATAGCGACACCCAGCTCCTTCGCGAAACCCTCACCCTGCTCAACAAAGCCATGGAGCAAGGCCAACTCACCTCCCTGCAGTACTACACCGAGTGTGCCGACATCTACGAGCGCCTCGCCAGCCACATCACGCTCCACTGCGACTATGTCAAACTCTATTCCGAACTCTATCTCCGCTAATTTTCAATTTTCCATTTTCAATTTGAGTTTGGTTTGCTACAGTGGCAAGGAGAAGTCATAAGCAAGACAAGGCTTAGTCACGCTTATGACTAACCCTCATCATTATACGCGATTTTTTGTACCAGGCTAATGGTACAGCCTACTAGTGCTATTATTTTTTGAGTGCAATATGCGAGGATTTTGAAAAAAACTTTTTCGAAAAGTGCCTTCACGCCTTCACATCGGCTTATATTTTCATCCCACAAAGGTGCTTACCTCAATATCATCTCGTCCACTCTTTTGTCTTTTGCGCTCTCTGTACTGAATACATTCTGCTATGCGAGTAGGAAATTAATCCCCACCTACATTCACTCAACAAAGTGAATGCATTAAAGTGTGAAGGCGTGAAGGCACTTTTGGGGAAAAGTATTTTTAGGATGTTGGACATTTGACAACACACCGCGAGGTGGTGAAAATGATTAATATAAATTTATTATTTTATAAATATTATAATTATAAAACCTCCCTGGGAGACTCTATTGTCAAATGTCAAATGTCAAATGTCAAAAATAGCAGGAGCAGGCCAATTACTCTACATAGAGAACAAGACCTTTGAGGTATTCGCCCTCGGGATGATAGATGTTGATAGGATGATCGGCAGGTTGGTGCAACTGATGAAGGATGCGGACCTTGCGATGAGCTTGTGCTGCTGCTGTGAAGACGGCTAAGCGGAACTGATCTTTGTTGACTGCCTGCGAGCATGAGAATGTAAAGAGAATTCCTCCGGGCTGGATCTTCTCGAATGCTTTCTGATTGATCTTGGTATAGCCCTTCAGAGCATGACGGAGAGCATCCTTATGCTTGGCAAAGGCAGGAGGGTCAAGAATGATGAGATCGTACTGATCACCCATCTCATCAAGATACTTGAAAGCATCCTCTGCATAGGCAGCATGACGCGTATCACCAGGGAAATTGAGTTCAATATTGGCATTAACCAAATCAACAGCCTTCGAACTACTATCCACAGAATGAACCAAGCGAGCACCACCACGCATGGAATAGACACTAAATCCACCTGTGTAGCAGAACATATTGAGTACGGCACGACCCTTTGAGTAACGCTCCAAGAGAGAGCGGTTATCGCGCTGATCTACAAAGAATCCCGTCTTCTGTCCCTTCAACCAGTCGATGTGGAATTTCAATCCATTCTCTACTGCCACATTGTCGGCAGAACCACCCAAAAGGAATCCGTTCTCCTGACCCAAAGCAGCCTTGAAAGGAAGCGTAGTTTCACTCTTATAGAAGATGTTGGTGATAACACCATTCATCACCTTGGAAAGCGCATCAGCTATCTGCTGACGACACACATGCATACCCACACTGTGAGCCTGCATCACTGCCGTATTACCATAGATGTCTATCACAAGTCCAGGCAGATTGTCACCCTCACCATGAACCAGACGATAAGTATTGTTGAGAGGATTGTCGGCCACACCAATTGCAACGCGTGTCTCATAGGCACGGAGAAGGCGAGACTGCCAAAAATTTTCATCAACAGGTACATCCTCAAAAGAGAGCACGCGGACAGCAATACTGCCAATCTGCCAATGACCAACAGCTATGAATTGGCCGTCACCTTTGCAGACACGAACCAACTCGCCTTCAACAGGCTCTTCGTCAAAATGATGGACAGCACCACTAAACACCCAAGGGTGAAATCTACGAAGACTGTCTTCCTTACCGTATTTGAGATATAATGATTTCATTATAGAGGAATGAGAGATTTAGAGAATTTAAGATTGAGTAGATGAGTTGTTGTCCTCAGAACGCTTAGGTTTGCGATAAGGTCCACGAGGTTTGCGACGCCCTGGCTTACGCTCGGTACGCTTTGGAGATGTATCAGACTTCTCCGGGCGAGACTCTGCGCTCGGAGATTTCGGTTTTGAACCGGACCTCGATTTAGAAGAAGATTTCGACCTATAACCAGACTTTGACTTTTTACCAGAATTCGGTTTAGGCTCTGCATTCTGCTTGGAAGAAGGAGTGGACCCAGACGCAGTATCTGGAGCATAAACATATTCAGTGGGACGAACAGGTGCAGAAGGTTCAGGTTCGGGAACCACCTCCAACTCGTAATCGCCCGTAGAGGCAAGGCGCTGAATCTCATTGTAGATATTGATACACGCCCAAGCATCAGTTGCAGCATAGACACGCTGAGCAGGAGTAAACTTCTCGGCTTCCCAGTTGGTAAGACGCTGAGTCTTAGAGATCTTCCTTCCAAAAAGGTTGGCATATATCTTCTGCAGACTGAGGTCCTTCACGCCAATCACATGCACCAGTTCCTGCAACTCCACAAAAGTACCAGGCTCGAAAGAACGACGCCGAGAGAGTTGCATGATATCATCGTGCCACGAGAGGCCCACCTTGATGACAGACTTGTCCTCAAGCAGACGAACGATACAATTGGGGATACCCATGAGGTTGAGGCGGAAGAGGAAACAAGTGTCGGGAGTAGAAACCTGCAACAGAGCCACCTTGTTCATGCCCTTACCCGACTTAAAACGGGGTTTGGTTTCCGTATCAAGACCCAGGATAGGCTGTGAGAGAAGATAGTTGACAGCACGCTCTGCCTCGCCCTCATCGAAAACCACAATGATACGGCCTTCGAACTCCTCCTTGGGCAGGTCGGGGATAAGATGCTTGTCAAATCTGCTCTTTATCTGTTTCATTGAATCGATTTTTATAAATCAAAACTCATCGGCCCCGATGTCATCGCGCACAGCAAAACGAATGCGGTGAAGGCGACGGAGCGCATCGACCAAGGCTTCACCCCAATAGAGTTCAAACTGATCCACCAACTCCCAAAGGGCATCGTACATGCAATCCTCCACTCCCTGCTGATAGGTGGCGAGGAAATTGCGCACAGGCTGATAGATGTCCGCCAAATGCTCAGAAAGGCTCTTCCAACGCGTCTCGTCGGTCTGCATCATCTCATCGTACGACACATCGAGATATTGGTCATCATTGCCCAGAATGGCATAGGCAGACTGACGGACAAAGTCGTAGTCGGCCTCAGTAACCTGTGCATCGGGTACGAACGAACCGTCGCTCTCCACACGAGGCAACAGCTGTGCCTTGAGATAGAGCAGAGGCATAAGCTTGAGCAGAGTCTCAACCATCTCATTGCGCTCACGACCCTGGAGTTGCTCTAAAAAAGAGCAATACTGCACGGCTACCTGAACAAACTCAAGCACATCGTGATGATACACAACAGAACTTTCGGACGAGGATGTTGACACTTTATGGGGCATGAATTTTGACTAAAATGACACTTCAAAAAGCAACAGTTCTAAAGAACTAAGCTTAAAAGAAGTTTATAATGCTTAAAAACGGGAGACAAAGTTACAAAAAATTATTCGTGGTAAGGCAAAAATCCTTTTTTTTTCTTAACTTTGTAGCGATTTATTATAGGAACATATGACCACAACGAAGAAAAATAACAATAACAACCAACCTGCTCCCAAACGAACGACTGCCTCAAAGGCTACACCTGCCAAGAAGCCAGCCAGCAAGAAAAAGAAAGGCAAGGACAAGGACGAAGAGGCTACGAGAGAAGAAGTGATACGATTCTCTATAGGTGGCATCCTGTGTCTGCTCGCGCTCTTCTTCCTATTCTCCGTGATATCGTATATCTTCACGCACAAGGCAGATGCCAACTTTGTAAGACAGCCCGACTACTATCCTGCCGAGAATTGGTTTGGCACGATGGGAGCCCGAGTAGCGTACTACTTTGTGGAGCAGACTCTGGGATTTGCTTCCATCTTTATCATCATCTTCCTGTTCATGGCCGGTCTGCGTATCATGGACCTCTTCAAGATCCGCCTGTGGAAATGGTTTGTGAACTGTGGCATCCTGGCCGCTTGGTTCTCATGCCTGCTGGCTGTCATGACCACAGAGCATTCGATGATCAAGCTCGGTGGACTCAGTGGACAAGTGATCATGAACACCATGAACGAGAAGATCGGTCCCTTCCGTTATATCGTATTGCTCGTAACAGCCATTGCATACCTTTGCTACCTGAGCACAGAGACCATACGCATCATCAGGCGTATGATACAGAAACCTGTGGAGATGATTCAGGACCACATGAACAAGGACGAGAACGAGGTGCTTGTGGGCGATGAGAAAGGGGTCAAACTGGAGGATGGCAATGTGTTGCTTACCGACGGTACCATCGTGACACCCGATGGAGAGATCGTTTCGGAACCCAGCAAAGACGGTGAAGGCGAACATGAGGAAGGCGAAAAACCCTTGGAATGGGAGTTCCGAGGGGGAGAGGACGGTCCAGACCACCCCACCCCTGCTACCGAGATAGACAAGCATACGGCCACAACCATCGTGTTCAATGTGGAGAATGGCAAGACCGACTCACAGGGCAAGCCTGAAAGCGCCCAGGTGGAGTTGCCTCCCATGTCGGAGCAGTTGGATCTCTTTGAACCCAATCTGCTGACCGTGACAAGCGGACAGGAAGAGGAGAAGGCACAAGAGACAACAGAGGAGACGCCAAAGGCAGAAAAGCATGAGGCTGAGATGACCGTAACCATAGGACAGGAAACCGAGAAGGCAGAACTGACCGACGAAGGTGCACTTGAGCCCTACGATCCCAAACTCGACCTCGAGAACTACCGATACCCCACCCTCGACCTGCTCAAACGCTACGATGTGGATACCCGTGCTGTGGACATGGACGAGCAAAAAAAGAACTCGGACAAGATCATCACGGTGCTTCGCAACTTTGGAGTGGAGATATCGAGCATCAAAGCAACCGTAGGTCCTACCATTACGCTCTATGAGATAACGCCTGCTCCCGGTGTGAGAATCAGCAAGATACGCAACCTGGAGGATGATATCGCCCTGAGCCTGGCCGCTCTGGGTATCCGTATCATTGCTCCTATACCAGGAAAGGGAACGATCGGTATTGAGGTGCCTAATGCCAAACCTCAGATGGTGAGCATGGAGAGCATCATCAACAGCAAGAAGTTCCAAGAAAGCGACATGGAACTGCCTATGGCTCTCGGCAAGACCATCACCAACGAGATATACATGGCCGACCTGGCCAAGATGCCTCACCTCCTCGTGGCTGGTGCTACCGGACAGGGTAAGTCGGTTGGTCTGAACGCCATCATCACCTCGCTTCTCTACAAGAAGCATCCAGCCGAACTGAAAATCGTGATGGTTGACCCCAAGAAGGTGGAGTTTAGCGTGTACAAGCCCATCGTGAACCATTTCCTGGCCCAAGTGGAAGGTAATGAGGAGACAGAGGAACCCATCATCACGGATGTAACCAAGGTGATACAGACCCTAAAGAGTCTATGTGTGGAAATGGACACCCGCTACGACTTGCTGAAAAAGGCTGGAGCCAGAAATGTAAAGGAATACAACGAGAAGTTCAAGGCACGCAGACTGAGTCCGCAACATGGTCATAAGTTTATGCCCTACATCGTGGTGATCATCGATGAGTTTGGCGACCTGATCATGACAGCAGGCAAGGAGATTGAACTTCCCATCGCTCGTATTGCACAGTTGGCTCGTGCCGTAGGTATCCACATGATCATTGCCACACAGCGACCCACAACCAACATCATTACAGGTACCATCAAGGCCAACTTCCCCGCACGAATGGCCTTCCGCGTTGGAGCCATGGTGGATAGCCGAACCATCCTCGACCGACCAGGAGCCAATCAGCTCGTAGGTAAGGGTGATATGCTTTTCCAAAGCGGTACAGAACCCACCCGTGTACAATGTGCCTTCGTGGATACACCCGAGGTGGAGAAAATCGCACATTTCATAGCCTGTCAGCAGAGCTACATGGCCCCATTCCCCCTGCCTTATGTAGAGATGGAGGGTGAAACGGGTGATGCTCCCGATGTGGACATGAACCACCTGGATCCTATGTTTGAGGATGTAGCACGACTCATCGTTTCGACCCAACAGGGTAGCACCAGTATGATCCAGCGTAAGTTCTCTATCGGTTACAACCGTGCCGGACGACTCATGGACCAGATGGAGGTAGCAGGTATCGTTGGTCCTGCTCACGGCAGCAAACCTCGTGAGGTGCTCTGCCAGACAGAGGATGAACTGAACTTCAAGCTCGACGCTATCAGGGGATAAAGGAAAGATATGGGATGAGTGCAAGATAATGAATTACAAACCATAAATTTGTGAAATTATGAATGGTGAACTTATAAAGAAGATGTCCAAGACCATTGTTCTACTCATAGCGCTGTGTGTAACTGTTCCTATCATGGCCCAGAAGAAGGACGACCATGCAAAGCAGATACTGGACATGACGGCCAAGAAGATAAACAATGCAAGTGGCATTGAAGCAAGCTTCAAGATGACCAGTTTTGTAGGAAGCACCGAGCAGGGTGCCGGAGGTGGACAGATACAACTGAAAGGCAAGAAGTACAAGATAATTGCTGGCGACCAGACTACATGGTTTGACGGAAAGACCCTTTGGAACTACTCTGCCGACATCGAGGAAGTGAATGTGACCAACCCCACAAAGAAGGAGATGCAAAGCATGAATCCCTATGCTTTTGTTTCGCTTTACAAGCAAGGTTATAACTACACCATGAAGAAGGCGACCTACAACGGCAAGGAGATGTATGATGTGACGCTGAAAGCACAGAGTGCCAAGACGGAGATACAGGAGATTATCATCACCATATCGAAGGACTATACGCCCATGTGCATCCGTATGCGTCAAGGCAAGAACTGGAGTAGAATCACCATACTGAAGTTCAGCACCAGCAAGTCGTTTGCAGACTCCAACTTCACCTTCCCTACCCAGCAGTATCCCAATGCGGAGATCATTGATATGCGATAACAAGGAACTAACACTCTTTCAAAAATAAAACCTAAAAACAGAAATACAAATGGAACATTTGAAACTTACCATTATTGGTAGCGGTCCTGCTGGATATACAGCTGCGATCTATGCCGGAAGAGCCAATCTCTCACCTGTCATCTATGAAGGTATGCAACCTGGTGGTCAGCTTACTATCACTACCGAGGTAGAGAATTTCCCTGGCTTCAGCGAGGGTATCGATGCCAACGAACTCATGGACCAGATGCGTGCACAGTGTGAGCGCTTTGGCACAGAGATCCGTAGCGCAGTATGCGTGAAGAGCGACCTCAGCAAAGCACCCTATCATCTGTGGTTCGACGATAATACAGAGATTGAGACCGACACTCTTATCATTGCTACTGGCGCAAGTGCGAAGTTCCTTGGACTGGCCGATGAGCAGAAGTATCAAGGACAGGGTGTATCAGCATGTGCCACCTGTGACGGTTTCTTCTACCGCAAGAAGGTGGTAGCCGTGGTTGGTGGTGGCGACACTGCCTGCGAAGAGGCTTCATACCTAGCAGGTTTGGCAAGCAAGGTTTATCTCATCGTACGCAAGGACTACCTCCGTGCAAGCAAGATCATGCAGGAGCGTGTACTCAACAATCCCAAGATCGAGGTACTCTTCCTCACCAACACGCTTGGCCTCTATGGTGAGAATGGCGTTGAGGGTGCACACCTTATTTATAATAAAGGTGGCGAAGACGAGCGCGAATACGATCTTCCCATCGATGGATTCTTCCTCGCTATAGGTCATCGCCCCAACAGCAGTGTGTTCTTGCCTTGGGTGAAGACCGACGAGATCGGCTATATCATGACCGAGGGCGACTCTCCCCGCACTGGCATCCCCGGTGTTTATGCAGCCGGTGATGTGGCAGACCCTCACTACCGTCAGGCTGTAGTGGCTGCTGCCAGTGGTGCAAAGGCCGCTATCGAGGCAGAGAAGTATCTGGCAACACTGTAAGATACTGACATTTACGCCTGTCCTTGAAACCGCTTGTTGCAACAGACATATGAGGACAGCAAAAAATATGGACCACCGTGTAGTAAACGAGCTACACGGTGCGTCTAATAAGGTAAAAAGAAGAAGAAAAGTGAAACCACGCGAACTACACAAACTGCTCTGTAAGCATGAGTCGCTCAAGGACAGTCGTAACCCGATGTTTGAGCGCAATCGATTTGTGAAATGGTTGGGCATCCTGATGATAGCCTACTATGCTGCTATCATGATATTTATGGGTGTGCTTTTACCCATTCCCATGAGTGAGATATATGCAGGCGTACCTGCCTTCCATGTGATTGACGGATATTTCTGGACACTCCTCATTGCCGACTTCTGGTTGCGCTTTATAGTACAGGACACACCGGCCAACCAGGCCCGCCCCTATTCTTTGTTGCCCATCAGCAGAAAGTTTATGATGCGCAGATATTTGGTCAGGGCAGGGCTGTCGTGGGGTAATCTCTTCTGGGGTTTCTTTCTCGTTCCATTTGCCTTTCTAAGTGTATTCCCGCTCTTCGGGCTGGGTGCCACTATGGGTTGGCTCATAGGATGGTGGCTGCTCTTCATACTCAATGGATATATCTACCTCTTCTTTAGAGCATTGAGCATGAAAAGCATGTGGTGGATACTCCTACCCTTGCTCATCCATGTCGGTGTATCGCTTATCGCATTCGTTCCAGACCACAATATACTGGACATGCCCTGTACCTACTTCATGTACGACTTTGCGCTATGGAAACCCATTCCTTACATCGCAATGCTTGTGCTTCTCGCAATAGGATTCGTGGCCAACGAGAAGTTGCAAAGCCGTATGCTCTACGAGGAAGTGGGAAAGAAGGAGGATGTGAAGATCACAAAGTCACAGCAGTGGAACTTCCTCAACAAGTATGGCGTATTTGGCGAATACCTGAAACTGGAGATCAAAATGCGTATGCGCAATAAGATGCCTAAGATGCAGTTTATCACCTTGCTGTGTATGATGGTCTTGCTTAGCGTACTACTCTATTTTACAGATATCTACGACAACACCTTCATGAAAAGTTTCATCTGCATGTACGACTACATCGTACTGGGTATGACCTCACTCATCACCATTATGGCTTATGAAGGAAATTACATGGACCTGCTTATGAGTCGCAAGCAAGGTATACTCGACTTGCTCACTACAAAGTACTACCTCAACTCCGTGCTTCTGCTCATCCCTCTCCTGCTCACCACTCCGCTGATGTTTATCGGCAAGATTTCCGTCTGGATGGACCTGGGTTATCTCTTCTTCACCGTGGGTGTACTCTATCCTGTGACATTCCAGATGGCTGTATACAACAAGGAGACGCTTCCCCTCAACGCAAAACTCACTGGCAAGCAGGGCAATTCAAAGCAAAACATTGTCTCCATGGTGCTGATGTTTGGTCCGCTACTGATCGAACGAATATCGGTAATACTCTTGGGTGATGTATACGGATATCTCCTGTTGATATCAATGGGTATCATTGGTATAGCCACACACAAGAGATGGCTCAAGTGGACCTACAACCGATTCATGGCACGCAGATATGAGAACATGGAAGGATTCCGTGCATCCCTGAAGGGCTAAAACGAGTTTAGAACAAAGCATAATCATACACTTCAGATTCATTTATCATTATGAATATCAAGATAGAAAATGTCAAGAAGACATTTGGAGAGAAAGTTGCAGTTAATGTTGAGTCGTTTGAAATCAACAAGGGCGATATACTTGGATTGGTAGGCAACAACGGTGCAGGTAAGAGTACCTTGTTTCGCATCATTCTCGACTTGCTGAAACCTGACAACGGTAAGGTGACCATGTGGAATGCTGATAAATGCGTCAATGTGGCCGAAACCGAGGAATGGAAAGACTGGACGGGAGCATACATCGACGAATCGTTTATCATCGACTACCTCACGCCCGATGAATATCTGCAATTTATTGCCCGTATCTCTGGCATCAACGATGAGCAGATGAAAGAGGAACTGGCTCATTACGAGCATTTCACATCAGGTGAGATATTCGGTCAGCAGAAACTTATCCGCAACCTCTCTGCGGGTAACAAGCAGAAGGTGGGTATCATCGCCGCTCTCCTACTCCATCCCAAGGTGTTGATACTTGATGAGCCTTTCAACTTCCTCGATCCCAGTTCGCAGAATGCCTTCAAGCATATCATCACCGACTACAACAAAGAGACAGGAGCAACCATACTCATCTCCAGCCACAATCTCAACCACACCGTGGACATCAGCCATCGTATAGCTTTGCTCGAAAATGGCGTAATCATTCGCGATATCATCAACGAAGATGGTTCTGCACAAGCCGAATTGGAGAATTACTTCGAAGTTGACTAAAAAATACATAAAAAGATTTTGCCAATTGGCAGAAATATTGTAATTTTGCACCCGATTTAGTCCGTGGAGGCTCAGTCAAGCAATGACATGGTGTCATTCGCCTTGCGGAAAAACCCGTTTAATACATATAAAATAATGTACGCAATCGTAGAGATTAACGGTCAGCAGTTCAAGGCTGAGGCAGGTAAGACCCTGTTCGTGCATCACATCGCTGATGCTGAGGCTGGTCAGGCTGTTGAGTTTGAGAAAGTGTTGTTGGTAGACAACGAGGGTACGATCACCGTAGGTGCTCCCACTGTTGAGGGTGCCAAGGTTGTTACCGAGGTTGTTTCTCCCCTGGTAAAGGGCGAGAAGGTATTGGTGTTCCACAAGAAGCGCCGCAAGGGCTATCGCAAGCTGAACGGTCACCGTCAGCAGTTCACCGAGTTGACTATCAAAGAAGTTATTGCTTAATCATTTAATTTTAGGAGGAACAAGAAATGGCACATAAAAAAGGTGTTGGTTGTTCTAAGATCGGCCGCGAATCAGCAGCTCAAAGATTAGGTGTTAAGATTTTCGGTGGTCAGAAGTGCGTAGCTGGTAACATTATCGTTCGTCAGCGTGGTACAAAGCACTATGCTGGTGAGAATGTAGCTATGGGTAAGGACAATACCCTCTATGCTTTGAAGGACGGAATCGTAGTCTTCAAGCGTGGTCGTCTGGATCGCTCTACCGTATCTGTTCAGGCAGAGGCTTAATCAAGACACAATCAAACAAACTATAAAGACTGCAGGTCACAATGTGACTTGCGGTCTTTTTTTTGTACCCATAGGAAAACGCTTATCCATCACTATCATAAAGCCACAACACTCGCTACACAAACACTACGCGCTTACAGGAAGCACAAACTTGACAAATACGCATCAAACAATACTTTTTTCTATAAAAATGTAGGCAAAACTCAATTATTTTTTATACCTTTGTACGAATATATATAGACTATGTCTATATTGGCGAAACAGAAAATTAAATACACACTTAAATATGCTTACATTAAAACAAATCACAGAGCAGACCGAGAAGGTAATCAAAGGTCTGGAGAAAAAGCATTTCAATGGCGCCAAGGAAGCTATTGAAGAAGTAATGGCAACTGACAAGAAGCGTCGTGAAGCTCAAACCGAACTCGACCAGAACTTGGCACAAGCCAAGAAGTTGGCCGGCGAGATTGGTATGCTCATGAAGCAGGGCAAGCGCGAAGAAGCTGAAGCCATCAAGGCTCAGGTTGCTCAACTCAAGGAGACCAGCAAGGCTCTCGAAGAGAAGAAGGCAGAAGCTGAACAGCAACTTACGACCCAACTTTGCCAGATTCCCAACATTCCCTACGACGAGGTACCCGAAGGCTCATGTGCTGAGGACAACTGGGTGGTAAAGTCCAACCTCAAGGAGTGTGTACTCGGACAGGACACCGTAGGCAACTGGGATGCCAATCCTGTTGTTGAGACTGCTAAGCTCCCTCATTGGGAACTGGCCAAGAAGTACAACCTGATTGACTTTGACCTCGGAGTGAAGATCTCAGGTGCAGGTTTCCCCGTATATCGTGGTAAGGGTGCTCAACTCCAGCGTGCACTGATCAACTTCTTCCTTGCTGAAGCCAACAAGGCCGGATATGAGGAGATTATGCCTCCTACGGTAGTAAATGCTGCATCTGGTTATGGAACCGGACAGTTGCCCGACAAGGAAGGTCAGATGTATCATTGCAATCTCGATGACCTCTACCTCATCCCTACTGCAGAGGTACCCGTGACCAACATCTATCGTGATGTGATCATCGACGAGAAGGAATTGCCCATCAAGAACTGTGCATACACCCAGTGCTTCCGTCGTGAGGCTGGTAGCTATGGCAAGGATGTTCGTGGTTTGAATCGTCTGCACGAGTTCTCAAAGATTGAGATTGTACGCATCGATACTCCCGAGCATTCAGCTGAGAGCCACAAGGAGATGATTGCTCATGTAGAGGGTCTGCTCCAGAAGCTGGAACTCCCCTACCGTATCCTTCGCCTCTGTGGTGGCGACCAGAGTTTCACCTCTGCTATCTGCTACGACTTTGAGGTGTATAGCGAGGCTCAGAAGCGTTGGCTTGAGGTTTCGTCTGTATCAAACTTCGACACCTATCAGGCAAACCGCCTGAAGTGCCGTTATCGCAACAGTGAGACAAAGAAGACTGAGCTCTGCCACACCTTGAACGGTTCGGCTATGGCTCTTCCTCGCATCGTTGCCGCACTTTTGGAGAACAACCAGACCGAAGAGGGTATTAAGATACCTGCAGCTTTGGTTCCTTATATGGGTTGTGACATCATCAAGTAATAACAATTAACATTATTAATAGGATAACTATTTTAAGGTAAAAAAACACTTGGAACAATGAACAAGATTGTTAGAAAGATTCAGTTCAGCGAGAAGGTATTCCGTCTGGATGTAGAAGCACCTTTGATTGCAAAGGCTCGCAAAGCAGGCCATTTCGTAATCATTCGTGTAGGTGAGAAGGGTGAGCGTGTGCCCCTGACCATTGCTGGTAGCAACCCCGAAGAGGGTACGATCACCTTGGTTGTTCAGACCGTTGGTGCCAGCACCACCAAACTTTGCTCTCTCAATGAGGGTGACTACATTACTGATGTTGTAGGTCCTCTGGGTAAGGCTACTCACATTGACAACTTCGGTACGGTTATCTGTGCAGGTGGTGGTGTAGGTGTAGCTCCTATGCTTCCCATCATCCAGGCTTTGAAGGCTGCAGGCAACAAGGTGATTAGTGTACTCGCCGGTCGTAGCAAGGATCTGATCATACTTGAGGACGAGGTTCGTAAGAGCTCTGACGAGGTGATCATCATGACCGATGACGGTTCATACGGTAAGCAGGGTGTTGTAACCGTGGGTATGGAAGAGGTCATCCAGCGTGAGAAGGTGGACAAGGTATTTGCCATCGGTCCCGCTATCATGATGAAGTTCTGCTGTTTGCTGACTAAGAAATATGAGATTCCTACCGATGTATCGCTCAATACCATCATGGTAGACGGTACGGGTATGTGTGGTGCATGCCGTATCAGCGTTGGTGGCAAGACCAAGTTTGTCTGTGTTGACGGTCCCGAGTTCGACGGTCACCAGGTTGATTTCAACGAGATGCTTCAGCGTGGTGGCGCCTTCAAGCCTGAAGAGGCAGAGTCAATGGCTGCATATCAGGCTGCACTTGAGGGCAAGAGCGAATGTGCATGCGCATGTAAGAAGGAGGAGAAAGCTTCTGATGCACCCAGTGCTGAAGGTATGGATACTACAACCCCACTTTCTGAACTGATTGATCGCAAGGCAGAATGGCGTGAGGAGATTCGTAAGAGCATGAAGGCAAAGGAGCGCACTCAGATAGAGCGCGTGAAGATGCCCGAACTCGACCCCATTTACCGTGCTACTACTCGTGTGGAGGAGGTCAACATGGGTCTCACCAAGGAGCAGGCAATGACCGAGGCTAAGCGCTGTCTCGACTGTGCTAATCCTACTTGTATGCAGGGCTGCCCCGTCAACATCAACATTCCTTCATTCATCAAGAACATCGAGCGTGGCGAGTTCCTCAACGCTGCTCGCGTATTGAAAAGCACTTCTGCTCTGCCAGCTGTATGCGGTCGTGTATGTCCTCAGGAGAAGCAGTGTGAGAGCCAGTGTATGCATCTGAAGATGAATGGTCAGCCCGTTGCTATTGGTTATCTGGAGCGTTTTGCTGCCGACTACGAGCGTGAGAGTGGCAAGATGGCTCTTCCCGAGGTTGCAGAAAACAATGGCAAGAAGATTGCCGTTGTAGGTTCTGGTCCTTCAGGACTTAGCTTTGCTGGTGATATGGCAAAATTGGGTTATGATGTAACTGTCTTTGAAGCACTTCACGAGATCGGTGGTGTATTGAAGTATGGTATTCCTGAGTTCCGTCTGCCTAACAAGATTGTTGATGTTGAGATTCAAAATCTTGAGAAGATTGGTGTGAAGTTCGTTAAGGACTGCATCATCGGTAAGACTGTTACTACTAAGGAGTTGGAGGAAGAAGGCTTCCAGGGTATCTTCGTAGGTTCTGGTGCAGGTCTTCCCAACTTCATGGGTATCCCCGGTGAGAACAGCAATGGCATCATGTCGTCAAACGAGTACCTTACCCGTGTTAACTTGATGGATGCAAGCAACGCTGAGTACGACACTCCTATTCGTCGTGGTAAGAGCGTGATGGTTGTCGGTGGTGGTAACACCGCTATGGACTCATGCCGTACAGCAAAACGCCTTGGTGCTGACCGTGTATTCATCGCTTATCGTCGTAGCGAGCAGGAGATGCCCGCCCGTCTTGAGGAGGTTAAGCACGCCAAGGAGGAGGGCATCGAGTTCCTCACGCTTCATAACCCCATTGAGTATCATGCTGACGAGAAGGGTAATGTATGCGAGGTAGTACTCCAGAAGATGGAGCTTGGCGAGCCTGATGCTTCAGGTCGTCGCAGTCCTCAGCCCATACCCGGTGCTGTAGAGACCATTGCTATCGATCAGGCTATCGTGGCTGTAGGTGTATCGCCCAACCCCATCGTTCCCACCTCTATCGAGGGACTGGAACTGGGTCGCAAGAACACCATCGTAGTCAACGAAGGCATGCAGACCAACATTCCTACAATCTTTGCAGGTGGCGACATCGTTCGTGGTGGTGCAACTGTAATCCTTGCTATGGGTGACGGTCGTCGTGCCGCTGCTGCAATGCATGAGTACCTTTCTAAATAAAAAGGTATACAGAATCCAATAATTAAAAATCATTGATGAGAAGATACATTCCTTTCATATTATGCTTTCTTTTGGCAGCCGTAAATCCTACGGCTGCTCAAAAGAAGCGTAACAACACACCAGCCCTTCCCACCATCACATTAGCAGAAGCTATTCAACAGTATCGCTTTGACGACGCCGAGCAACTTCTTCTGTCAGAAATAGAAAACCTGCATAAGAAGGACCTGAACACGGATGAAGCAGAAGAAAAACTGCATGCCATAGAAAAAGCGCAGAATAGACTAAATGCTACCGAACAGGTCATGTTCATTGATAGTATAGTAGTTAGTCGGGACGAATTGTTTCAGCATATTCGTCTTAGTGAAGAGGTTGGCAATGTATCTTCATATGCTGACTTCTTCAACAACAGCAGTAATCCTGAATCGTCTGTCTACATCTCACAAATGAAAGACAAGATGTATTATTCGGAGAAGAATGCAGAGGGCCATATCCAACTCTTCACAAAAGACAAAGAAGGAAATACCTGGAGTGAGCCTACACCTCTCGCGGGACTTGACGAACAGGATGACTTACATCAAAACTATCCTTTCATGCTTTCCGATGGACTGACACTTTACTATGCCGCAAAAGGACCGGAAAGCATAGGAGGATACGACATCTTTATGACCCGTTATGATGCCGACAATCATTCTTTCCTCACACCTGAGAATATCGGCATGCCTTTCAACTCGCCTGCCAATGATTACCTTTACATAGAAGACGACTTTTTGAACTTAGGTTGGTTTGTTACTGATCGCAACCAGCCTGAAGGAAAGGTATGTATCTACACTTTTATTCCCAATGTGACACGAAAGGTCTATACGGCATCATCAGTAGGTATCAACAAACTTCGTTCTTATGCACGCCTCAACAGCATTCGCGACACATGGCATGACAAGCAAAAAGTAAACGAAGCCGTTGAGAGACTACAACAAATCAAGCAGTCTTCTGCAAATGCTACTTCTACGAAAGGTACTCTTCAGTTGGTGATTAACGACAATAAGATCGTTTCCTCAGCAGAGGAATTAAGCAGTGAAAGTGCAAAAAGCCTATACAAGTATTGGTATGAAGGCAAGACACAGTTGAACGCTCTCGAGCAACAACTCGATAATCTTCGTTCACAACTGGCACTAAAGAATGATGCTTCGGCTCAAGATACAAAAACACAGATACTATCTCTTGAGCAACAGCTTCGCAAACTCCGTTCAACCCTACATCAACAAGAAAAGGAGATAAGAGCACAGGAATCCAAATAACATTAACCTCAAAACAACATCTTACCATGAAGAAGGTAATACCAGCCAGCGAGTTGATAATCAATGAGGATGGCACTTGTTTCCATCTTCATCTCCGTCCCGAACAGGTAGCAGATCGTGTGATTCTCGTAGGCGACCCTGGACGAGTACAACTTGTTGCCAAAGAGTTTGACAGTATAGAGTGTGAAGTATCAAACCGCGAGTTTCATACTGTCACGGGATTGTATCAAAACAAGCGTATCACGGTCATTTCTACAGGTATTGGTTGCGACAATATCGACATTGTGGTAAACGAAATTGATTCTTTGGTCAATATCGATTACAATACGCGAACCGTTAACGACCAAATACGCTCTCTTTCATTAGTTCGAATTGGCACTTGTGGCGGACTTCAGCCTGATATACCCATTGGTTCTTATGTTGCGAGTCTGAAAAGCATTGGATTTGACGGCCTTCTCAACTATTATGACGGACGAGATGAGATTTGCGATCTACCTTTAGAGGAAGCGTTTCGCAAACACATGAACTGGTCAGCACAGAAAGGAGCGCCCTATGTGGCAACAGCCAACGAGGAACTCATTGACCGAATAGCAGGAACGGATATGGTCAGAGGAATCACTATTGCTTGCGGAGGTTTCTATGGACCACAAGGAAGACAACTCCGACTAAAAGTGCAAGACCCAGAGCAGAACGAAAAGATTAGGACTTTCCGCTATCCGGCAGATACATCTCGCAAAGGAATCAATAGTGAGATTAACGAACTGAAAATCTGCAATTTTGAAATGGAATCATCTGCTCTTGCAGGATTGGCTTCGCTCTTGGGACACAAGGCAATGACATGCTGTATCGTCTTGGCCAACCGATATGCACAAGAGATGAAGACAAATTATAAGAATCAGATTGAAGATCTCATCAAACTTGTACTTAATCGCATCTAATTCGTAGCAAAAGTATTTATAAGAAAGATGCAAGATAACAACATACCACCCATTACATCAACTACCATCTGTGCACCGGCAACTACTGCAGGTGGTGCAATAGGTATCATACGAATATCTGGTCCACAAGCCATACCATTTGCCAATGCCTTATTCAGCAAGGATATCTCACAGGCAAAGGGATATACCATGCATTATGGAAAGATAGCAAATAAGGAAAATGCTGTCATTGATGATGTGATTGTAAACATTTCTCGTTCGCCACACAGTTATACAGGAGAAGACACGGTAGAGATTTCTCACCATGGATCCTCTTACATCCAGTCGGAGATACTCAAGTTGCTGATGGCTGAAGGATGTACGATGGCTCAACCGGGAGAATTCACACAAAGAGCATTTCTCAATGGAAAAATGGATTTGAGTCAGGCTGAAGCTGTGGCCGATCTTATAGCAAGCAACAGTACGGCATCTCACCATATCGCCATGCAACAGATGAGGGGAGGCATATCCAAACGGCTGTCAGAACTGTCGGAACAACTGCTCACACTCACCTCGCTTCTTGAACTCGAACTGGACTTCTCCGAAGAAGATGTCGAATTTGCAGACAGGCAAAAACTGATTGCACTTGCAGATGAAATAGAGAAGGAACTGTCACGCCTCGTTAAGAGTTTCGACACGGGCAATGCGCTCAAGAATGGAATACCTGTTGCCATCATCGGAGCACCCAATGTGGGCAAGTCTACCCTACTTAACCTTTTGCTTCAAGAAGACAAGGCTATAGTATCTGATGTTCAGGGTACTACGCGTGACACGATAGAGGACACGATACAGATTGAAGGTGTGATGTTTCGCTTCATCGACACCGCTGGTATTCGCCATACAGACGACAAGGTGGAGCGACTTGGTATCGAGCGTTCGCTTAAGGCTGTACAGCAAGCCAGCATCATCATACTCATGACCGAACCCGGTGTGCCTTATCCACAAATTGAAACCACACCAACACAACATGTAATTCGCATCACCAACAAGAGCGAGGAGTTCCAGGCAATAAACGGCAAAGGTCTTGACAAACTTACCACTCAACTACTTGATGCCACACCCAAGGTTAAGGAGGAGGATGTCATCATCTCTAATGTCCGCCAACAACAATCCCTCACCCTAGCACTCAACGACATCCATCGATGTATTGATGCCCTTCAGATCAATCTATCCGGCGACCTTATTGCCGAAGACCTGCGCCTATGTATTCAGCACACCCAGGATGTCACGGGTCAGCATATTTCCTCCGACAATGTTTTGCAAAATATTTTCAAAAACTTTTGCATCGGAAAGTGAAAATTTTGAATCGGGAAATTACATTTTGCATCGGAAAAGATAAGGATGTTATAAACAATTTATTCATGTTTCGCATGCTTTGTTTGGCAATCACCAACTTGTTACACAAAAAGCCTCAACCCTCAACTAATACAATATATCAATCAGTAATACAGCACTTTACACCAGTTGAGGGTTGGCATAACCCTCAACTAAGCCTCAACTAACCCTCAATTAACAACCTATTTCCAGGATGGCTTAATCCCTCATCTTCGTTGATACACAGTTCGTGTGCGGACTTCAATGTTAAGTGGAAGCTCAGTTCTTATGCAGACGAGCAGCTTAGTGGAAGGTAAGTTGAGGGTTGGAGAAACCCTCAACACCACTAAATCCATAGTATTTACTTGGGTTTCAGAGGATATAGTGGAGGGTTGAGGTTTTTTTATGCAGACTTCGCTAAGCGGCAAGCCGAGCGAAGGATTTTGCGTATATGAGGAGAAAAGGAGAGCCTGCCCATCGGCATATACAAAGTTTCGATAACGTCACTGCCTCGTTCAAACGCCAATTATATCACGACTGTTCTGTACCGGGCAGAAAACATTTCCGTGCTGGACGGAAAAACTTTTCATAAGCAAGGGAATGCTGGAGGTTCAGCAAGGCTTGCAAAACTTGATAAAACCTTCATGTGTGACAGTTGGAATAGATAGCAGACAATGGGAAGTCAAAAACGGCGATTTGGCATCAAGAAAGCATAATAATCCATAAAAGATTGCTGTAAATAATAGTTATTTCAAATTAATTTGTAATTTTGTATAATCTAAAATTTACAGAATCAAATGACACTATTAGAGGCTATACAATCACGCCATTCGGTAAGAAAATACATCGACAAACCAATAGAAGAGAACCTTGTCCGCACACTACAAGAGAAGGTGAACGAGGTGAATGATGAAGGTATTCTTCACATTCAGCTTGTAACCAATGAGCCTAAGGCGTTCAAGGGCAAGATGGCTTACGGCGTATTCAGCGGAGTCAGCAACTACTTCGCTATGATTGGAAAGAAGTCTGATGACCTGTCAGAACGTATAGGTTACTATGGCGAGCAGTTGGTGCTCCTTGCAGAAACTCTTGGGCTCAACACTTGTTGGGTCGGTTTGACCTACAATAAAGTGAAAGAGGCATATTCTGTGGACGAAGGTGAAAAGCTTTGCTGCATGATTGCCCTTGGTTATGGGGACGATCCAGGAAGAAATCTGAAACGCAAGACACCCAAACAGGTAAGCAATGCAAGCGACATCACGCCTAAATGGTTCCATGACGGAGTGGCTGCTGCACTACTCGCCCCCACTGCTGTCAATCAGCAGAAATTCCATTTTGAGTACGTCAGTCCTCATGGGGATGGCGTTCACAGAGTCAAGGCAGAGAAGGGATTCTCACTTATCGGCTACACCAAGATGGACTTAGGCATTGCCAAGTATCACTTTGAGATTGGTGCTGGCAAGGAAAATTTTGAATGGATATAAGTTGAAATAAATACAATTAGATATGACAAAGCAAGACATCAGCGTACTAGGCAAAGAGAACGCATTGACCTTCGGTCGAGCTTCGGCTGCACTCGGCAAAGACGAAACAAGTTTCGATTTGCGCTCGTTGGCACGAACCTTTAAGCTTATAGGTGATGAGTGGATGCTCGTTACCGTTGGGACAGAAGACAAGTTCAACACTATGACGGCATCTTGGGGTGGCGTGGGAATCCTTTGGAACAAGCCTGTGGCATTCCTTTTCATCCGTCCTGAGCGTTACACTCATGGTTTCCTGGAAGAGAACGACCGTGTAACTTTGTCCTTCTATGGCGAAGAGTACCGCAAGGCATTACAGATTTGTGGTACTAAGTCAGGACGTGACACGGACAAGGTAAAGGAATGTGGCATAACTCCTTTGAAGTTGGAGTCAGGTGCTATGACATTCGCAGAAGCACGCATGACACTCGACTGCCGTAAGCTCTTCAAAACCGAAATGACAGAGGCAAACTTCATTGACCGCAGCATACTTGAAAAGCAGTATGGCGCACATGGCGGTATGCACACCGTTTATGTCGTCGAGATTGAAAGCGTTTACACAAAGTAATTTGTAAAACAGCCCAACTTCTCAGAGGTTAATGAAAACAATTCTGTTCCTACACGGATTTTTTGCAAGTGGAAGTTGCGTACCTGCAAATGCTTTGAAGGAAGCGTTTGAACCGATGGAGCAGCGAGAGCAGAGTGGAGTATGCTCCGACTTGGCCGAGTCGCGACAGAGGAAGGCGATAGCCAATGGAAGAGTTCGTGTACTCACTCCCGACCTTCCGTTGCATCCAAAGGAAGCATTGGAGTTTATCCATCAGCTTTGCGACAAAGAGAAACCTGACCTGTTGGTAGGCAATAGTAATGGTTCGTTCCTGGCACAGATCATCGCTCCGATAGTTGGTGTTCCTGCCTTGCTCGGCAATCCCCATTTCAAGATGACGGAGTTCCTGAAGCCAAGAATCGGAGAGCATCAGTATAAGGCTCCACGAATGGATGGCAAGCAGGATTTCATTATTGACAAAGAGCTTATTAAGGAGTTTGAGGAGGTTCAGCAGGAGCAGTTCAACTACTGTAATCCTTATTGGAAAGATAAGATTTGGGGCATATTCGGTGAACAGGACCCGTTGGCACATTACAAGCCTCTGTTCTTGGAGCACTACAGCTCGGCGACGTCAGGAGACGCTTCGCTCGAAGGGCAGAAGAACAATGCCTTCGACTTCCCTGGCGGTCATACGCCAACAGCAGAAGAGGTCAAGACATGGCATGTGCCTCTGATTGAGAAGATGCTCATGACCTACGAACGTCCTACAGAACGTTACTTTCAACACTTTAAGGGCGGTAAGTACCGTTTTGTCCGTAGTGCTTTCGACTCTGAGACAAAGGAGCGTATGGTTGTCTATCAGGCACTCTACGGCGAACAAAACTACTGGGTACGTCCAGAAAAGATGTTCTTTGAAAAGGTTACAAGGGACGGAAAGACATTCAGCAGATTCACGGAAATATCGTGCAAATGAGAGCAGAGCCAAGTTTCTCTTGAGCTATGCCGAGTGTAGCCGATATTCGACGAAGTCAAATTGAAAAATAAGCAATGGCTCGTATATTCATAGCAATTAGGTTCAACGATAATTTCAAGCGGAAGCTCATTGAAATACAGGACTCCTTGAAATCACGAGGAGTCACTGGAAACTATTGCTCATACGGCAACCTGCACATGACTCTCGCTTTCATTGGCGAGCAGTACGACTTGCCTGCTATACGAAAGGCTGTAAGCGAGGTAAAGTTTGAGCCATTTGAATTGTCTTTAGGTGCTCTCGGCACATTCCCGACAAAGGCAGGAGTAATATGGTGTGGAGTGAAGGATGGAACATCTGCGACTTCCCTTGCCAACAAGTTACGAGAACGACTTACGGCAAATGGAGTGACATTCAGTGGACTCGCATTTGTCCCTCACATTTCTTTGGTTCAGCATCCATCGACTGTCATCACAGATATTCCTGTACCCGATGCTACCATACGAGTTGAAAAGATATTCGTTATGAAATCCGAAAGAGTAAATAGCGAACTGACGCCAAACCGAGAGCAATCAAGCTCACTTGAATTACCGAGGTGCGAAGGAAGAAGACCGAAAGGTCAACTGATTTATTCAGAAATATAATTGTGAGTATGTGTATCAATTCAACTAATTCTTATACAATATAAATAGGTATAAACAAAAATAGTATGATGGAAGAAATAAAATAATTGTCCTGATTAGTAATTTTGCAGCAGCCGCAAACGACATTATAATCAAAATTATTCGTTCGCAACATACCATATCAACAAATAACAGTCAATGTATAAGATAGAAGAAAAATGTACCCCAACGAGGGTAGATGAGAACAAGCGATTGAAGTTGTATTCTGCATTCCAGATGATGCACGATTGCGATGATCTCTGGATTGACTCTGAGCCATTCGCCCAGGAGGTGTTTGAGCGGGAACATCGTGCTCAGTTATTGGCTGCACGCCAGGTGGACATCATCCGTGTGCCGAAGCTCCGCGAGAAGCTAACAATATCCACAAGCATCTATGAGTACAAGCCACTCTTCGGATTCCGTAACGACATCATTCGTGATGAACAAGGTGAACCATGCTATGTGAGCTACAGCATGGGAGCATTCATCGACCTGGAGACCGCCAAACTCAGTCCTCTGCCACAAAAGAGATGATTGACTCGCTGACCATGGACGAGAAGTACCCGATGGAATACTGCGACCGTCGCGTATGTTTGCCAAAGATTGAGCCTATGGTATGCTCTCCTGTGGTTGTCACCCACGATGACATTGACTACAATCATCACATGAACAACTGTTGCTACATCCGTATAGCTCAGGAACTTATTCCGTCAGATTTCAGCATCAAGCGAGTGAGGGTAGAATATAAGGTAGCAGCACGTATGGACGAAACACTTACTCCCTTACTCTATGCTGAGGATGGGAAGTATTTCGTAGAACTGAAATGCGAGCGAGGAACTTGTACAATAATCGCTTTTGAATAAATACTGACGAAAGATATGATAAAACAGATAACATTCTCTCCTACAGGAGGAACAAGAAAAGTGGCTGATGCTATTTCATCGGGCATTTCTGGCGAAGTTGAACGAATCGAACTATGCGCACCAGCTTCTGAGATTACAACAACCAATCTGAGCAAGGATGATTTAGCCATCATAGCAGCACCCGTTTATGGTGGTCGTATTCCGGCTCTCGCCATTGAGCGATTGAAATCCATGGTTAAAGCTAACGGTGCAAAATGTGCTGTGGTGGCTGTCTATGGTAACAGAGCATACGATGATGCTTTGCTTGAACTCTATACGACTTGCAAAGAGATGGGCTTCAATGTTATTGCTGCAGCAGGAGCCGTTGCAGAGCATAGTATCATCCGCAAATATGGCGCTGGTCGTCCTGACGCAGATGATCTTAAAGAATTGAAGTCCTTTGGCGAACAGATCAGCAAGGCTTTCTCCAACGGGAGTATTCTCTCACCCTCGGGGGAGTTGGAAGAGGGCCGTCCTTACAAGAAGGCAATGGCAGGTCCTAATCCGACGGCAAACAAGAAGTGTACTGGTTGTGGCTTGTGCGCTAAGCAATGTCCTGCTGGTGCTATTCCTTTGACTGACCTGAGAAAAGTAAACAAAGACCTTTGTGTCTCTTGTATGCGTTGCGTCAGCATCTGTCCTAACGGAGCACGCTCCATCGGAAAAATTATGCACACCATGATTGCCCTTGCCATCAAGAAAGGATGCGCAGAGCGCAAGCAGAATGAATTATTCATCTAATTAAATGACATAAGGAATAAAAGCCAAGTGACGCATGGAGTTACAGTAATAAATAGCAAATAAATATCATCGATGAAACCATACATAATTTGCCACATGATTCAGTCTATTGACGGTCGCATTGACTGTGATATGACTGAAAAGATTGATGACACAGAACATTACTATGATGTGCTGGCAAAACTTAATTGTGACGCAAGCATAGAAGGACGTGTAACGCTCGAAAAGCATTATGCTAAACAAGGTGTAGAGGCTCAACTTGAAGTCTTTAACCTGAAAGGCAATAAAGAATACAAACCTGCTGGAGTACAATTTTATAAGGCAAAGGAATCAGACAAATGGGCTGTTGGCGTTGACACCCAGGGAAGCCTTGCTTGGGGCGACGACGTTGAATCTCAGTTCGATTGTCCTCTGGTAATGATCTTGTGTGAGTTCACGCCTACCTATTATCTTGACTATCTCAAAGAGAAAGGTATTTCATACATTACAACCTCAGATTTGAAGGTTGATTTGAAGGAAGCCATGGATGTACTCGCACGAGAGTTCGGAGTAAAGCGCCTCGCTGTAGTCGGAGGCGGTCATCTCAACGGTTCATTCTTAGACCTTGGATTGATTGACGAAATCAGCATGATGTATGCTTCCGGTGTTGATGCTCGCGAAGGATTTGCTGCTTCTTTTGACGGAAGAAGTAAAGATTGTGAGCCGATTCGCCTGAATCTAGAGAGTGTAGAGAAACTTGATGACATTATCTGGGCACGTTATACAATTAAGAAATAATGTAAGGAAAAGTATGACAATAGAACAATTCAGACAACACATGGCAGATGGGCTTCCGGTAGAAAACGGCTCGGAGGCTCATCTGTTGATGCACGAAATGTCACAACAGGCACTTCGCATCACAGCAGAGATTAACGGCAAGTACCACGAACCTGCCGAACTTCGCAAACTCCTTGCTGAACTTTGGGGGCATGAGGTTCCAGATAGCATTGGCATGTTCCCTCCTTTTGGTACGGATTGCGGTAAGAACACTTGGGTTGGCGAACGTACATTCATCAACATGGGTTGTAAGTTCCAGGATCAGGGTGGCATCTACATCGGCAATGATTGTCTGATAGGTCATAATGCCACACTCTGTACTATCAACCATAATCCCGATCCTGAGCATCGGGGTGATATGACCTTCAAACCTATCCGTATTGAAGATAAGGTCTGGCTTGGAGCAAATGTAACTATTCTGCAAGGTGTCACAATCGGCGA
>JAZQQX010000049.1:0-57714 GCA_045629325.1 Bacteroidaceae bacterium
CGTTGCCCAATGAAAAATCCGCTAAACGCTAAACGCTAAACACTCAACGCTTATGTTACCCAGAGGACTTCGTAACAACAACCCCCTTAACATCCGTCACTCGAGCGACAAGTGGCAAGGCAGGGCCAAGACGCAGACCGATCCCGCCTTCGTGCAGTTCGTCAGCATGGCCTACGGCTACCGAGCAGCTTTCGTTCTGCTCCGCACCTACCGTCAGAAGTACGGCTACAACACACTCCGCAAGATCATCGGTCGTTGGGCACCTCCCAGTGAGAACAACACCGAGCGCTATCTCGCCAATGTCTCCAAGTGGTCGGGTCTCGATCCCGACAAGCCCATAGCCGGTCACGATGCCAACACCTACATCGCCATCGTATCGGCGATGACAAGGATGGAAAGCCCTCTCCCTAAGCACATACTCGCGAATGACATTCAGTCATTCCCGACTTCCCCCCACCGCTACGCTGGGGGAAGAGCCCCAGAGACCCCTCAACCTTACACCGAGGAGTGGCTGAGAGAGCAGATGGTTGAGGGTTGGAGACTCGCAAACATGTAATTAACCATCCGATTTGCCCCCATCAGTAACGGAGCTCCTCCCCCAACGAAGTGTTCGGGGGAAGTCGGAGTGACTAAATGTCACTACGAGTATGTGTCAAGGCGGGGGTAGGGCTCTTATGAAAACACAGATCATCCTTTCCATCCTTCTCGTTGCCTTCGGTGTAGGTCTCATCACCACTGCCTTTTTCGTACCTCCTACCGGGGTCATCGACCCCACGGTACTAACCGCATTCGGTGAGATACTCACCTTCGCAGGCTCGCTCATAGGCATCGACTATCACTACAGGTACAAGCAAAACGACTGACACGCAAATGACAAAGAAAGTATTATTCATCATCACTCTTCTTCTGCTCGTGAGTTGCCACACACAGCGAAGCGCAGTTGAAGAGAAAAAGACCGAGGTGGACTCGCTACAGATCCATAAGACGGAGGTGCAATCCTTCTTTGTGGATTCGCTCATAAAGGAGATGTTCATCAGCGCAGACACGGTCTGCATGATATCTCTTCCCGACCAAAGTACACATCTTGTGGCACAGGGACTCAAAGTCACTGCTCGCAAGAGTATGATCAAGGAGAGCAAGAGCAAGGTTGCCATTGAGGACACCACCTCGCTACATATCCGGGACACGACATTCGTAGAGAATAAAGTGGATAAGCAGGCTGTTTATGAGCCTCCCGACATCAGGACCTTTCTATTGTTCTTTGCACTACTCTTCCTCATCTACCTCGTCTTCGAAAGGAGATGAGGTAGATTTGTTTTAGACAACACCTGCGCTGAACGGATGATGATCATCGCCTCTTTTCTCCACACTTTTTTCAAATTCGGGGACTGGTACAGAATTTGACTTTCTCCACACTTTTTATGTCAAGAGCATATGGTAAAAGAGGGATTGTGGGGAACGGCTGTTCTCCCATAGTCTCAATTGTGCATTTCTTCAAAAGGAGATGAGGTAGATGTGTTTTGACATTTGAGGCCTTCATCTCGACTGCATTTTGCACGACTGCAAAAGCGCTCACGCTCGGCATAGCATACAAGCGAGCTTGATGCTCTGCTCTCGCAATGTTGGACATTGGACATTGGACAATGGACAACACACCATCCCCTCGGGGGAATTGAAAATTGAGAATTGAATTTAGGCAAATTCCAGTTCACCGAAGAAGGCGGGACAGTGGAAGTTGGGCTTGGGGAGACTGATGGGTGACCAGGAGAGGAAATGTGGTTGGGAGAGGTCGTCGCCACACTTGTAGAAGTTGGCCTTGATGCGCTGATCCTTGAGGGAGGTGATGTGGTGCTGATAGAAGGCTGTGAAGGGCACAACCAAGGCTACCTCCCACATGGTGTCCTGTAAGCATTCTTCAAAAGGAGAAGTGCCCAGTGAGCTCCATCGGTCTATGAGGTTGAGTATGTCTTGTGAGGCACGCTGTCTGTCCTTTTTCTCCTTGCCTGCACCAAGGAGGATGGTGCCAATGCAGTTGCATTCCAGGTTGTAGTAGATACCATCGTTGGCCGGGATGCAGAAAAATTCCACACAACTATCTGTCCAAACATTTCCATTATCTTCCTTGTAATGAGCACGCACACTTGCCTCCCTCACCTTATAGTGGAGTAGCAGGGCGCTGTCGGTGTAGGCCATTCGCACGCCCACCTCGGGTGTGTAGGGGAAGACTGTCTGCCAGTTGGCCTTGTCGATAGGTGTGAAGGCGAGACCGAGCTGGTCCATCTCCTGTGCCACCTCTTTTGCATTTATATCTTTAGCGATGTATGGAATTTTCATATATGGAAAAGTTGTGATGAATACCATCTGCGAAGGTAGTGTTTTTTCCTGAAAAGCATGCGTTATGGTGACATATATTTCAATAATTAGGTGTAAAAAGGGTGAATTTGAACATTTCATGGCACTTTTATGGCTGTTTATCGCTCTATTGTGACATATTTTTTATACTTTTGCACTTTCAAAAGAAATGTAGTTCAATCATTTAGCACATCCATTTTAAGGTGTTTGAGAAGGTAAAAAAGACAGTTCACACGAAGTATGTAACCTTGATGTTGCTATTGGGTATGCTCTGCTGTGTACCCAGCCAGGCAAGGGAGTTCCCCCGCCACGAGCAACACGACTGGAGTCATCTCTCGCTGGAGGACATGAGTGGCAACTTCGTGATTCCCGTGATATTTGTAGGCTTTGAGCAGAAGAACGGCGACAATGAGACGACCGTGAGCAAGGACAACCAGGAGTCGTGGATGAAGCGACTCAACGATGTGTGCAATGCCAATCATATGGGCGCCGACGGTTCGGTCAGCGACTATTTCCTGGCACAGTCCTACGGCAAGACCCATGTGAGCTTCGAGGCCATTGGCGAGTATGTAGCCACGGGCAAGGCTGCCGACTATGCCGAGACGAGCCAGAGCCGTCAGTTGGTCCGCAAGGCGGCGCAAGCCATGACCGATGCCGACTGGTCGCGCTACGACAAGAACGGCGATGGCGAGGTGGACTGCCTCCTGCTCATCTATGCCGGTCATTGCGACGGCAACTTCACGCAGAGTGGCATCGAGGTGAAGAGCATCTATCCTCACAGGAGCTGGCAGTCGTTCGCTGGCTCGAGAGCCAAGGTGGCCAACCACTATGTGGAGAGCTATGTGTTCATGAACGACCTTCGCGACAACACCAACCATGTGGCAGCCATCCACACCGCCTGCCATGAGTTGGGACACGGCATCTTCGACCTCAACGACTACTACTACGACTTGAAGTCGTACCTCGGACAGTACGACCTCATGTGCTACGGATTCCGCCAGACCAACTACAGTGCTGCCGACAACCACAGTTGCGACATGACAGCCTTCAACCGCATGTATCTCGGTTGGCTCACGCCCAAGGAACTCACCACCTCGGGCCACTACACCCTCCAGCCCTTGAGCAAGGAGGCCGATGCCTACATCATCAGTGATCCTGCCAACGCCAACCACTTCTTCCTGCTCGAGAACAGGGCCCGCATCTCCAAGTCGTGGGATGCCCACCTTCCCGCTTCCGGACTCATACTCACGGAGGTGCACTACTCACGCGCCACCTTCAACAGCCACACCGTCAACCATGGCAAGACGCCCAATATCCAGGTGATCGATGCCAACACCGGCAAGGGGCTCAAGATACCCAACGAGACCTACCTCAGCACCTCGCAGAAGGCTGTGCCCTACGGTACCAATGGCCACACGGAGATCACTCCCGAGGTGAGCCCTCTCTTTGAGACGATGCGTGTGCGAAACATCACCGTCAACGCCGACAAGACCGTAAGCTTCGACTTCGAGATGCTGACCGACGCCATCGGGCAGACACCCTTCCCTACCCCTGCCGATGCTCCGCTCTACGACCTCCAGGGCCGTCGCGTGACTCGTCAGCTCCCCGGCACACTCTACATCAAGGGTGGCAAGAAGATTGTCGTACGATAATTTCCCAAATCCCCGCTCCCCCCTCGAATCCTTGAAAACAAAAACAACACATATAAGAATAATGAAAAAACTCATTCCAGCAATGCTCCTGTTGCTGTCCCTCACGGGTGCGCAGGAGATGAAGGCCACCGTGGCCCATCCCTCGGTGGCAGGAAGTGCCCTGCCTGCCGATCCCGAGACAAGGGTGACGGGTGTGGTGACCGACCAGGACGGTGAGCCCCTCATCGGTGCTCGCGTAGAAGAGAAAGGCAACAGGCAGAGTGCCGTGGTGACCGATGCCAATGGCCAGTTTGCCATCACCACCCGTAGCAAGCAACCCCAGCTCGTGGTGACCTATGTAGGTTTCAAGTCGCAGACGGTCGCCGTGCGTGGCGGTAAGGTTGTCATCAAGTTGGTGGAGGACTCGCAGACCATGGACGACCTCGTGGTGGTGGCCTTCGGCCGACAGACGCGAGAGTCGTTTACCGGTTCGGCAGGTGCCATCAATAGCGAGAAGATCAGCGAGCGCCAGGTGGAGAATGCCCTCGTGGCACTCAACGGCCAGGTGGCCGGTGTGCAGATGATAGAGGGTAACGGTCCCGGTAGCGAACCTACCATCCGTATCCGCGGTGTGGGATCGATCAACGCGAGCAATTCGCCTCTCATCATCCTCGACGGCGTGCCCTACAACGGCTACTATGCCGACATCAACCCTGCCGACATCGAGAGCGTCACGGTGCAGAAGGACGCAGCCAGCAATGCCCTCTACGGAGCCCGTGGTGCCAACGGTGTGATCTTCATCACCACCAAGAGCGCCAAGCGTGGCAGGGCTACCATCTCGCTCGATGCACGCTGGGGTGCCAACCAGGACGCCAAGGTGGACTATGAGAAGGTGAACGACGCCGGACAGTACTACGAGTTGCACTATGGCGCCCTCTACAACTACTTCCGCAACAGTCAGCAGCAGGATGCCTATACGGCTTGGAAGAATGCCAATCAGTCCATGCTGGGCCTCTCCGACGAGGGTGGTATAGCCTATGTGTGCATGGATGTGCCTGCCGGCCAGTCGCTCATAGGCCAGAGTGGCAAGCTCAATCCCAATGCCACGCTCGGCCGTGTCATCACCGGTCGTGATGGCAACAAGTACCTCATCGTCCCCGACGACTGGGCCAAGGAAGGTCTCCGCACGGGTGCACGACAGGAATACAATGTGAACATCAACGGTGGCACGGAGCAGTTTGATGTGATGGCCTCGCTCGGCTATCTCAAGAACGAGGGTCTGGCCATGAACAACTACTACGACCGTACCTCGGGCCGTCTGAAGATGAACTACCAGGCTCGCGAGTGGCTTCGCATAGGAGCCACCGGAAGCTATACGCACAACGACTACGACGGTCTCAACAGCACCTTCGTCGTGGCACACGACATTGCTCCCATCTACCCCGTGTACATCCGCGATGCCGAGGGCAACATACTCTACGACTCGCACGGCAAGCGCTACGACTATGGCGACGGACTGGTGACCGGCATCGCACGCGCCCTCTACGACTCACAAAACAGCATTCAGGAGGACCTGGAGACGAAGTATAGCAACAATAGCAATGCCTTCAACTTCTCCGGCTACGCCGACATATCCTTCCTCAACGACTTCAAGCTGACCATCAATGCGGGTGTGAACGACACGGAGAACCGCACCGTGAGCACCAGCTATCCCTACTATGGCTTCTATGCCCAGACGGGCGGCGGGTCGAGCGTGGCACACTACCGCACCTTCGACCTCAACACCCAGCAACTCCTCAACTGGGACCATGCCTTCGGACAGCACAATGTGAGCGTGCTGGCCGGACACGAGTACTACCGCAACCAGCAGACTGGCGTGGACGGTAGCAAGACGGTATTCTACGACTACGACACCAATGTCGAACTGGGCGGCCTGCTCACCACCAACAGCGCAGGTAGCTACAAGAGCATCTACAATGTGGAGGGCTACTTCCTGCGCGGACTCTACGACTATGCAGGCAAGTATTTTGCCAATGTGAGCTACCGAAGGGATGGTAGCAGTACCTTTGCACCCAAGTATCGCTGGGGTAACTTCTGGAGCCTCGGTGGAGCATGGATCGTGAGCAAGGAGGCATGGATGGAGGGCACCAAGGGCTGGCTCGACATGCTGAAGGTGAAGGCCAGCTACGGTAGTCAGGGCAACGACGGTATCGGTTCGTACCGCTACACCGATGTGTACAACTATGCCTCGGCTGGCGGTCGGCCTGCCTACACCTTCTCGAGCCTCGGTACCGAGGACATCACCTGGGAGACCAATGGCAACTTCAACGCCGGCTTCGAGTTTGAGCTCTTCAAGAAGCGACTCACCGGTAGCGTGGAGTACTACCGACGCAACACCACCGACATGCTCCTCTGGGTGTACCTGCCCTTGAGCTACGGTAGCAGTGGCTACTACGACAATGTGGGCGACATGATGAACCAGGGTGTGGAACTGACGCTCAACGCCGATGTAGTCCGTACGAAGAACATCAACTGGAGCATCAACATGAACCTCTCACACAACCACAACGAGGTGGCTTATCTCAACGACGACAACAAGGGTGCCGTGATGGACGGTCATGCCGGCTACAACAGCGGTACGAAGTTCATCGGCGAGGGTCTGCCTCTCTACACCTGGCGCGTGAAGAAGTATGCCGGCGTCAACCCCACCGACGGACGCTCCATGTGGTACTACACCGACAAGAGCTCCGGCGAACTGAAGACCACCACCTCGTGGGACCAGGGCGACTACTACCTCTGCGGTGATGCCAATGCCAAGGTATATGGCGGTTTTGGCACCAACCTCTCGGCCTACGGCTTCGACTTCACATGCAACTTCGTGTACCGACTGGGTGGCAAGGTCAACGACTCGGGCTATGCCGACCTGATGTGCAACCCCTACAGCGGATGGACAGGCTATGCCTACCACAAGGACCTGCTCAATGCCTGGAGCCCCGAAAACACGGGTAGCGACATACCTCGCTGGCAGTATGGCGACATGAACACCTCGAGCATGTCCGACCGTTGGCTCGTCAGTGGCAACCACCTCACACTCAAGAACATCTCCCTCGGCTACTCACTGCCCAAGAAGGTGATCAGCAAGCTCCGCCTCACCAAGTGTCGCTTCTACGCTTCGGCCGACAATGTGTTCTACTGGACCGCACGCAAGGGTCTCGACCCACGCAACTCTATGTCGGGCAGTGCCAGCGGTGCAGGCTATTCGCCCATGCGTGTCATCTCGGGTGGCGTGAGCGTGCAGTTCTAGCCCCCCTTACCCCCGAGGGGGAATAAGAAAGAAGAAAAATTATACAAAAAATTAAAGATATGAACAAGCATATTTCCAAGATACTCTGCCTGGGTGCGGGCGTGCTGATGCTCTCTTCCTGCTTGGAGGAGACATTCCCCACAAGCACCATCACGGCAGGACAGATGCAGCAGTCGGAGTCGTCGCTGGAGGGACAGAACAACGCCATGGCGGCCAGCGTGATGAACTATGGTAGCACCTACTCTCATGCGGCCTACCCTGCCCTGATGATATGGCGCGAGGTGTACTGCGACCAGTTGCCCGTGTACAGTTCCACCTACGACTATTTTGGCAACAGCACCTCATACCTGGGCGACGGACAGCTCTTCTACGACTGGTGGTATCAGTACTACAACACCATACACCAAGCCAATGCGCTGGTGGGATTGGTCAACCCCTCTACAGCCAGCCAGGCCACGCTGCGCTACCTGGGCAATGCCCTGGGCTACCGTGCCTGGTGCTACATGGAGGCCAGTCAGGTGTGGGAATACAAGCGTACGGGTGTAAGCCAGCTCGACGAGCAGGCCGATGCCAACGGCCTTTGGGGGCTGACCGTACCCATCGTCACCGACAAGACCACCATGGAGCAGGCCCGACAGAACGGGCGCGCACCATTCTACACCATGTACCGCTTCCTCCACAAGGACCTCACCGAGGCTCTCACCTATCTGGAAGGCTACGAGCGCAGTCAGGTCAACGAGATGAACGAGGCCGTCATCAGCGCCCTCTCTGCCCGTTTCTGGCTCATGCTGGGCAGTAGGTTTGAGGAGAGCGAGGCCGACCTCAAGACACAGCTCGCACACGAGAGCGACAACGACGGCTATCTGCCTCTCGGCATCAAGTCGGCACAGGACTGCTTCAAGCATGCCCAGGACTTTGCCCTGAAGGCCATCTCCCTGAGTGGCACACCCACCACCCGTCAGCAGTGGATGGATGCCAAGACGGGATTCAACACCGTCATCCCTTCATGGATCTTCGGCATACAGATGGTGGCCGACGACAACAGCGCCGCCTCGTGGAAGAACTTCGTGTCGTTCATGTCATCAGAGGCCGACTTCGGTGTGGCCAACACCACCTATCAAGCCATGCGTCTCTGCGATGCCGACCTCTACAAGCATATCGACAAGAACGACTGGCGCCGACGCTCGTGGATAGATCCCGAGGATGCCGGCAAGACCTCTGCCTATGAGAAGTATGCCACCACGCTCACCGCTGCCGAGTGGAGCGAGTTGCCCGCCCTGGCCAGCATGAAGTTCCACCCCGCCGACGGCAATCGCACGGCCTTCAAGGAGGCTGCCGCCATCGACCTGCCCATCATCCGCGTGGAGGAGATGTTCTACATCCTGGCCGAAGCCAAGGGCCACACCGAGGGCGTGTCGGCAGGTGCAAAGGTGCTGTCCGACTTCACCAACATGTATCGCAACACCGGCCTCTACACCGTTAGCGCCACCACGATGGACGAACTGCAGAAGGAGATCATACTCCAGAAGCGCATCGAGTTCTGGGGCGAGGGCATCGTATTCTGGGACTACAAGCGTCTGCGCATCGGTGTGAAGCGTGCCTACTCGGGTAGCAATCATCCCTCGTCCTACCAGCACAACTCGCCCTCGGGCGTCGTGGCTCGCTGGATGAACGCCTACATACCCAGCAACGAGTATCTCTACAACAAGGCACTCGAGCGCAACCCTGACCCCTCGTATGTAGACGGCATGGAGTATTAGCCCCCCTGCGCTTTCCTGCAAGACCTTTTACAGCATATTTACCTCAATACATATTATTAACTAATAAAAAAAAAGCATTATGAAAGATTTCATGAAGTATTTGCGTCTCGGCGCAATGTCGCTCGTGGCCGCACTGGCTATGGCTTCTTGTAGCGACGACAATGGCGAGGACCAGCCCGGCAACGGTCCCGATCCCATCGTGGTGCCCGACACCCAGGGCGCTCATTTCGATGAGACCAACGAGACCAGCGCCATCCTCATCGCAAGCGAGGCAGGTCGCGAAGTCATCTACACCCTCACCCGCAACACCAGCGAGGGCGACCTCACCATCGATCTCGAGGTGATCAGCGCCACCGAGGGCCTGAATGTACCCACCAGCATCACCTTCGCCAACGGTTCGGCCACTGCCCAGTATGTAGTGTCTGCTCCCGCATCGGCCAAGGAGGGCGACACTTACTCGTTTGAGGTGAGCATCGTAAATGCCGATGAGTTCGCACAGGGTGCCACCCGCTTCTCTGCCACCATCTCGTTCCCCATCAAGCACTATGCTCGCATGTGGTTCACCGGTCTCGTAGCAGACTACGGCTACTTCCTCAACGAGGTGTATGAGCTCGACGGAAGCTACCTCTTCCCCAACTTCCTCGAGAGCGGTACCGCTGTCACCGTACGCTACGACAAGTCTCTCTCCGAGACCCACGAGTGCGACCTCGCCACCACGCCCTATTTCCAGGAAAACGACAACGACAACCCTGGTTGCTACTACCTCTCTTGCTGGCAGGAGGTTGAGGACGACGAGAACGGCATCTGGACCCAGTTCTATCCTCACGGCAAGGACGCTCGCAACATCATCGACTACATGACCTTCTATGTAAGCCACGATGGCTACATGGCAAGCGTCTACAACCCCGAGGGCAAGAGCGGTATCATGCTCCTCTCCAAGATTGGTTTCTGGAACAATGAGAAGGAGACCGACAAGGAGTACAACTGGCTCAACCTCAACTGGATACTCGAGGACAACCCCGACAACGACGGCTTCGACTATAGCGAACCCGAACCTATCGTAGTCGACGAGGATGCTGTAGCCATGTTCGAAGGCACCTACACCATGACCGGTACCAGCCCCGCATGCGACAACGCCGACCTCGTTCCTCCCACCACCAACACCGTTGAGATCACCATCATCGACGGCGAGATCCGCCTCTCAGGTATTGTAGGTACAGCCTACGACTCAAACGGTGAGGCACAGACTTACTATACAGGTAAGTACAACGAGGAGGATGGCACCCTCTACTTCGTCAACGGTTCCGCATCAACCGGTAGCTACGAGTGGAGCGACGAGCTCGAGCAGTGGTTCTACACCTACGACATCAAGTTCACCGTTGAGTTCGACGAGAACGGCAATGTAGTAGCCCTCAAGAACACCTCCCCCTGGTACTTCTACGGCCTGGGCGATGACGGTAGCTGGCCCACCGCAAGCTACAACACCGTCACCCTCACCCCCGTCAAGTAATCCCCTCCCCCCTTCTATATCACAAGAGCATGCCATCCCGGCATGCTCTTTTCTTTTCGGTGGGCTTCCTATTGGCTTTGCCAAACGGGCGAAGGTCGAGGCGTAGCCTCAATTGTGCATTGTGACTACTTCAGCAATTTGAGGTACTCGTGGCAGATGTAGCCGGCTACGCATCCGTAGCCACCCTGGACATTGTTGTAGGTGGTGGAGGTGATGGTGAGGCCCGACTCGGCCAGCTCGTTGCTCAGCTGATCGTTGATGCGACGGAGCATCTTGTAGTAGTCGGGCGAGAGGATGAGGTACTGGAGGAGGTAGGCATCGCCATAGTGCTTGGAGGGGACATAGAGGTGGAATTGGTCGGTGGGCGAGGTGAAGTCCCGGTCGGAGAAGAAGTAGATGGACCTGTAGTATTCGTTCCACGGATCGAAATTGGTGTCGGTGTAGTGATTGAGCTTGTGCTCCAGCGCGAGGTCGATGTCGCACTGGGTATAGGCGAACTGAGGCTCGTCGTGGTTGGGGTTGTAGGGACCGTAATAGAAGTCGCTGGGCACGAAGTAGAGGTCGTCGCTCGGGTCGGTATTGGAAGGCCCGTCCCAGTAGTGGCTGTCGTGGACCCACAGGTTGCGATGGAGCACACGCACGGCATAGTAGTTGTCGGCATCGGAGGGGTCGGTCAGCGTGAGGCCATAGTGGATGTTGAGCCCAGGCACATAGGCCGAGTCGCAGACGACGGCTGTGGGAGGCACATCGAGGGGGATGGCGGTGGTGGCCGTGACAGAGGGCGCGGAGGCATCGCTCACACGGATGCATATCTCATCGCCCGGACGATGGTGGCCCACAGCCTGGTAGATGGCCATGGGGAGGCCGTAGTGCTCCTCCTGGTGAAGGAGCTGGACCTTGTCGGGCACGCCGTTGGTGGTGCAGGTGATGTCGGTGATGCGGAGCTCGCCAACGGGACCGAAGATGGGGTGCGTGAGCGACACATTGATGAGGAAGGTGTCCTGGAGCGAAGGGAAGGCATAGACCTGCAGGCGGGACTGTTGCTCATGGAGATCGAGCGAGATGTCCTTGGAACAGGAGGCGAGAAGAAGGACAGCAAAGAGGAGTATCGACTGCAGGCGTGCGAGGGACAGACGGGAGGTCGTGGATTTATAAAAGTATGTAATCATATTCTAAGTTATAAAAGCATGTAACCATATTCTAAGTATGTTTCAGCAAGTGATTATCGTTTGGTCACTTACTTAGAACTTGAGGGTGTAACTGAATGAGGGGATGATGGGGATGTAGCCAAAGCTACGGGCAGAGAGTTGCGACTGGGAGGTATTGTTGTACCACGGATTGTAGCGCATCTCCACGAAGAGGGCATTGAGGTGGCAGTAGGCATTCTGCACACTCACATTCCATATACGCTCAAAGCCTCGCTTGGTGATGTGGTGGAAGTCCATGCCGAGGTCGAGACGGTGGTAGGCAGGGAGGGCATAGTTGTTGGGCTTGCCGTAGATGAAACTGTGGCCCAGCGACCAGTCGTGCCCGGGAACGATGGGACTGAAACCAAACTGCTCGGGCAGTGTGAGGCGATTGCCCGTGTGGTAGGTCCAGTTGGCCGTGAAGGTGATATGCTCCCTCAACTTGATGTGGGTGACGATGTCGATCTTATGACGGTTGTCGAACTGGTCGGGATACCATCCGTCGAAGATGTCGCCGAAGTGGCGCTGACTCCACGAGAGGGTGTAGGATATCTGCAGGTAGTTGTCGGGCAGTATCCAGTGGCGTGGATGAGAACGGCCCCAGCCATTGAAGACATCGAAGAAGAGGTCGGCCTCAAAGCCCCACGAGCGACCGCGCCCCGATGTGACCTCACTCTCCCAGCGCGAAGCCACAGGCTGTATGCCCGACCAGTCGCGATAGGTGAGCAGGCCCTGGCTCTGCTTGTAGAATCCCTCTATGCCGTATCTCATCACACCCGAGGGCGCCACACCGTGGATGCCGGCCGTCATCTGCCACGAACTGGCAGGGCGCACCTTGGCCGTGCTGGGCACCCAGAACTCCGTGGGGAGCGCCAGCAGGGAGGGAGCGAGGCGATGGATGGACTGCGACATGTGGGTGCAGGAGAGGCGTGCCGTCCACTGCTTGGACCAGCGGTAGTCGAGCGAGAAGCGGGGATCGAACATGGGATAGAGGCGGTGCTTCACCTTGAGCAGGGTGAGGCTGGTGCCCACGCTGGCCGAGAGACGGGGCGAGAGGTTGATGGCATCCTCGATGTAGGCAGTGAGCTCCTGCGAATGGGTGCGGTAGGTCTGCCGGCTACTGGTGGTGTCCACCTCGCTGGCATCGCCATAGTAGTAGGTGAGCTCCGAACTCTGCGGACGGAAACCGTGGTGCATCAGTTGGGCACCAAACTGCACCCTGTGGCGATAACCCGCCTGCCAGTCGAAGTGTGCCTTGGCACCGAGATCGTACATCTTCGTGTTGTTGTGCTTGTGGTTGGACAATGCCCAGCGATATATCTCACCACCCTCCATGTAGTAACTCTTGTTGTCGATGGACATCTGATTGTGGTTGAAGGTGCCAACGAGCATCACATCCGAGCAGAGCGTGGGCGTGAACTGATGATGCCAGCCCAGCGTGCCATTCCACTTGCGCCACTGGAGGTGGGTGAAGTCCTCCTCGTAGTTGTGGGCCCAAGACATTTCATCCTTGTAGAGCGCATCCACATAGTCGCGCCCGGAGTAGAGGCTGAGCCAGAGTTTGTTGCGCTCATCGGCAAGGTGGGTGAGCTTGGCGTTGAAGTCGTGATAGTCGAAGTTGAAACGCTTGAAGCCGTCGAACTTATCGGACACCTTGCGGGAGATGAAGAGGGCGGGACGCGTGAAGACATCCATCCAACTGCGACGGATACCCACATTGTAGGAGGTGCGACCCTTCACGATGGGACCCTCGGCCTGGAGCCGGCCCTCGAGCAGACCGATGGAGAAGCTACCCCTGAAATGCTCGGCATTGCCGTCGCGGATGCTGACATCGGTGACCGAGGAGAGGCGACCACTGTAGCGGGCGGGGAAGTTGCTCTTGTAGAAGTTGACACTGTCGATCATATCAGTGTTGAAGGTAGAGAATACGCCAAGGGTATGGGCCGTGCTGTAGAGCGGTGTGCCATCGACCAGCACGAGGTTTTCGTCGCCACTGCCACCGTGCACATAGAAGTCGGTGCCCAACTCATATCCGGCCGACACGCCCGATGTCTGGTGGATGGACTTCAGGAGGTCGGGCGAACTCAAGGTGGAGAAGCCCAGGCCTATACGGTCGGCCTTGAGGGTGCGCATACCCATCCTGCCGTGGAAGGACGACTGACGGTCGTCGTGATGGCCGTTGACCACCACCTCGTCGAGGCGATAGGCCTGGGTGCTGTCCATGCCTTCCGTGCCGAGGGGCGCAAGGCGACTGACGGATGGCGCCATACCCGTGGCATTGAGGATGATGTTGTTCTTGCGCTTGGTGAAGCGTATGCCCTGATTGTAGAAGAGATGGCGGAGCGCCTCCTTCACCTCGAGTCCCTCCAAGGGCAGACCGCTATAAGGAAGGTCGAGATTGAGGTCGGAGGCATACACGAAGTGCAGACCGTGAAGCGCCTGGAGGCGTTGCATCTGCTGTCGGACGGTGGTCTGCGACTGTGCCCCGACGCTCCAGAGCAGGAGCGAGAGGAAGAGGATGAACTGTCTCATTTGACGCTAATCTTAATGTGGAGTGTGGTCTCAAGTATCACGATGACCTCATCGAGCGATGTGGCCTCTATCTCTCCCGTGATGCGACGGTGCGACTCCTTGGTGGAGAGGCGCTTGCCGTAGTAGGCGGAGAGTTCGCGTAGCACATTGCCAATGGGTTCGTTGTCGTACTGGAGCAAGACGCTCTGCTCGCCCTGAGCCTTGAGTATGCGGTAGCGGGGTGCAGGAGCGACGCTCTCGGTGAGCACTTCGGCACGCTGGCGCTGACTGTACCACAGTCCGCAGGCCAGGGCACCGCCCACCAGCATCACCATGGAGACCACGGCCACTATGTGTCGCCAACTACGGGCGGGGGCTATGCCGGCACGCTCCTGAAAACGGCGGAGTGCCTTCTCCACATCCAGTGCATCGGGCTCGTAGCGATCCGCCACAAATTGCAGTTCCTTTTCGTTGATGTCTTTCATTTTCGTCGTGTTTGGAGTTTGCGAAGAACCTTGAAAGCCTTGGTCATCTGTGCCTCTACGGTCTTGACGGAGATGCCGAGCCGGCTGGCTATCTCCTTGTTTTTCAGTCCGTCGCGCTTGCTCAAGAGCAGGATGTTGCGACATCCGCTGGGCAGACTGTCGATGGCGGTCCAGAGTTGCGCCTCGAGTTCGCTACGCGCCATGGCGTCGTCGAGAGGTTCGTCGGGGATGTCGGGTAGCTCGGCCGAGATGACCGCCACCCCACCCTTGCGGAGCTGGTCGACACAGGCATGGCGAACCATCATGTAGAGGTAGCTCCTGGCAGAGGCAAAGGTCTCTCCACTACGCTGACGGTCGTAGAACTTGAGGAAGCAGTCCATCACGATATCCTCTGCCATGCCCGTATCCTTCACATAATGAAGGGCGCAGAGGCAAAGCTCGCGATAATACTGCCTGAACAGGGCACTTATGTCGGTACTCTCGTTTTTCAAGTCTTCTGTACTCAATTTAACTTTACTCACCTATATGACGAAAATATACGGGAAAACCCTTATGGGGAATTGAAAATTGAAAATTGAAAATGGAAATTTTTAAAACTAGAATGAACGGCGCTCAGCGTGTCGAAGACCGACTTTTGCCTACGGGACAAAAGTAGTTCGCTCCGAAGGGGCAGAAGAATAAACGGAATAAGGTGAAACAGAAATGAACAGAAATGAACAAAAATGAGATATTATTTAAAACCACAACGAAAACAACGGTTTTAACCTTTTATGTCTCATGATTTGCGAGATAAATTATCTTTTATATTTTCGTTTATTTTCGTTCATTTTTGTTTCAATCCTCAATTGGGCATTAAAGCCTACAGCCCCTCCCATGTGCCGATGTAGGAGCAGGGCTGTGCGTTGGAGGGATAGAGGTGGAGATCGAGCTTACCGTTGCGATAGGCGGTGATGCGGAAGGAATAGACGATGTTGGTGTGGCGGAGCTCGAAGAGGAGGACATGGTCGCCTTTCTTCGTGTAGCCTCGCTGTATCTTCTGCATGGGTGCCTTGAAGTTGAGCCCGTCGGTGTGCATGGAGGGCATGAAGACCTCACCCATATAGGGGAGGCAGATGGAGGCTGTGTCGCCCTGGATGGTGAAGCCGAAGTCGGACACCGAGCGAGAGCCGTACTTGAGGGGTTGCATGTAGTCAATGTCGGCCTTCCACTTGGAGGGCATCTCCTTCTGCTGGGCAAAGAGCGAGAGGGGAAGGAGGAAACTGATAAGGAGGAGGAATATCTGCTTTTTCATGACGGAATATTATGAAACAAAAATGAACGAAAATGAACGAAAATGGAAATTATAAGAAACTAGAATGAACGGCGCTCAGCGTGTCGAAGACCGACTTTTGCCTACGGGACAAAAGTAGTTCGCTCCGAAGGGGCAGAAGAATATTATGATACTCTCAACGCTCTCCTTTCGCCTCACTTTGCAATGAGGATCCCCCTAAACAGGGGGGCAGGGGGGTCTTCTTCCGCTCAACCAGGGGGTGCGCTCGATGTAGGGCACGAGCCAGGTGCAGATGATGAAGATGACGGGGATGAGGAGGAGCACCTCGTCGGGCTTGTGGAAGAGGGAGCGACCGAAGGCGAGGTGGGTGAACTTGAAGATGTAGAGGATGGGATAGTGACCCACGAAATAGACCATGGAGTGCTCGCCGATGTAACTGATGACGGGGATACGGGGGATGCGGAGGGCGATGAGGAGTCCGGCAAGGCCACAGAGGATGAAGGTGATGTCGATGACGGTGACGAGGGGATGGCCCGTGAAGCGGTTGGAACTCATGGCATAGGAGGTGTCGTGGAACCATGCATTGCCCACCACGAAGAGGAGGCAGAGGAGGGCCGACACGATGACGGTGCGACGACGGCCCATGAGGCGCATGAGCTGATGCCATACCCTACCCAACTCGAAGAAGAAGACGCCCATGGCCACATTGTTGAGGTTGAGCCAGAGGGGATTGCCGAGGCGGAAGAGACCGTAGCTGATGGCGGGGAAGATGAGGATGACCCAGTGCAGACCGCGCACCTTCTCGATGAGGTGCACCACGATGTAGGCCACGAAGAAGGAGAAGAGGAACCAGGTGGGCTGGTTGCCGTAGAAGGAACTGGTGGTCCAGATGTGCGACCATGCGAGGGGCTCCACGGGGTTGTGGTAGCGATGGAGCATGAAGGGCAGGAAGGCGAAGTAGATGGCTCCACCGATGAGGCCGGTGGTGATGTAGGGCACGAGGAGACGGCGAAAGCGGTCCTTCAGGTAGTCCAGGGTGTCGCCCTGCACTCCCTTGTTGAAATAGCCTGCCTTGAAGAAGAAGAAGCTCATGAAGAAGTAGGTCCAGTGCATCACCTCCTCCCACCATGGCGTGTGATTGAAGTCACAGAAGGTCATGACATGCAGGCTGACCATGCGTAGGATGCACAGTCCGCAGAGGAGATCAAAGGCATGATTGCGTGACTTCATTGGTTATGAAACGAAAATGAACGAAAATGAACGAAAATTTTCAATTTTGAGGCTATGCCTCGACTGCATTTTGCACGACTGCAAAAGCGCTCACGCTCGGTTCAATTTTTAATTTTCAATTTTTTCCCCTTTCTTCCGTGTAGTACTTCACGATGCGACGGATGGCACGGTCGCAGACGGGACAGAAGACGGGGGCTTCGTTGATCTTCATACGGCACTCCTGCACGGGACGGTAGACGCCTTTCGACTGATAGCCACCACCTTCGTAGACTCCTACCTTGGTGTAGATGTCCTTGCCGTCGGGCTCGCTGATGGCGACACCGCTGACGATGCGGGGCTGGGCGTCCTTGCTGGCTTTCTTGGCCTTCTTGTCGGTGGCGGGAGCGGGAAGCATATCCTTCCACTTGCTGTCGAAATCGACGAGCGTGGTGAGGTTGGGCTCCCAGGGCTCGGCATCGGCGGGGTACATCGTCTCATACTGGTCGTCGTAGAAATACTCGTCGCCCAGTCCGCCGAAGCTGTGACCGAACTCATGCACGATGACGGGGCGCATAGTGGCGTGGTGGGCCGACGACATCATGTAACTGTTGTAGATGCCACCTCCGCCGTAGTTCTCGGTGTTGGCCAGGATGATGATGTGCTCGTAGGGGGTGCCGGCAAGGGCATCGTGTACGCGCTTGAGCTTGAGCGTGGTGAGATAGCGCTGGCTGTAGAAGGTGTCGTAGTTGCTACCCAGCACGGTGTTGACCCAGAGTCCCTGGTGGGGGATGCTGATGCCACTCTCGGCCGAGGGGGAGAAGACGGCGGTGAAGTTGAACTGGTTGGCGAGCGACTTGAAAGGCTCGTGGGAGAGGAAAGCATCGACGCTCTTCTGACAGTCGGCCCAGAAGAGGTCCATCTCACGCTCCGTGTAACCTTCGGCCAGGATGGCCACATCGATCACCTCCTTGCTGTCGCCACCCTGATGCACATACTTCCAGGGGGTGACGCCCTCCTTGCCTATCTGGCGAATGAGGATGTCCTTGGGATCGACACGATGCGTGAGGCGCGAGGTCTCCTTGTTGTGCGTGTCGCTCAAGGTGACGGTGACATCGACGGGATGCTTGGGGAAGGGGATGAGAAAGACATTCTCAAACGACTTCCTCACCTTGGTGGCCTCCTCGCTACTCTGCCACTCCTGGAAGAGCGTGCTGAAGGAATAGCGATAGATGACCTTGCTTGTGGCGGGGTCGGTGACGGTGATCTGTCCGTTGCCCTGAAGCAAGAGACTATCGAGGTTGACACGGCGACCATACCAGCCGGGGCTCTGCGAGAGTTCGTCGAGCGAGATGATCTGGGTGCGGTTGTCGCCACAGAAATTGTAGTCGAGACGCAAGGTGCGGTCCTCAAAATGGTCGTCGAAACGCTGGGCGCGCACAAGGCCGAGCGACGAGATTGCCAGTAGGGCAAAGAAGAATGCGATTCGTTTCACGGGTGTATGATTTATTGAGGTATGTTTATACTATTTATACGATGCAAAATTAGCAATAAATAAAATAAGGTACAAATAATACGCTTTTTTTTCGTGCCGGCTATTAAACCAAAGGAGAGAAAAAGGGTCTATAAGATAAACGGTTACAAGAAAAAATCCGTTTCAGAAGAAAAGAAAAATTATTGTTTAACTTAAAACTATACAATCATGAAGAAGTTGTTTTTTGCCCTCGTGGCACTGTTTGTGACAATGACTGCTTCTGCTCAGTTCCAGGGTGGTGGCATGCGTCAGATGAATCCCGAAGACATGGCTAAGCGTCAGGCTGACCAGATCAAGGAGACTTGCAAGGTCAATGACGATCAGTATAAGAAACTCTACGACTACTTCCTGGGCGAGAGCAAGATCCAGGTGGCTCGCATGGACAGCATCCGCAAGGCTATGCAGGAAGGTGGCCAGCAGGCTCAGGGTCAGCGTCAGGGCTTCAACCGCGAGGACACGCAGAAGCGCCAGGAGGCACAGCTGAAGGTGCTGAAGGGTATCCTCACCGAGGAGCAGATGGCTGCTTACACCAAGGCTCAGGAGGAGCGTCGCGCTCGTATGGGTCAGCGCCAGGGTGGCCAGGGTGGTCCCGGCCAGGGCTTCGGTGGCGGTCAGCGTCGTCAGCGCGAACAGCAGTAATGCTCATCCACACACAACATAAGCAGAAAGGGTGGTTCTCATCGGAGAGCCACCCTTTTGTGTTTTCGCTCAACGCACTATGAAATGGATGATGACATCGAGGGTACGCTTGCCACGGGCATAGCGCATACGAACGGTGTGGGTGTGGCCCGCCCTACAGTTGTCGGGATGGCAACCGTAGTGCCAGGTGTAGAGGTCGTCGCTCTCCACATAGACATGACCTGCATTCCAGCCATTGGTGTTGCCGTTGGCATCAAACCATGCCCCATACCTTCCTGCAGCCGTATTCTCGCCTACGGAGAGATTGGCATTGAGCGGATAGAGTTCGTTGGGCGTGGCACCGAGCAGGCGCGACACATCGTCCTTGGACAGGCTGATGGTGCCGGTCTGAGTATATCCTCTTGCTATGTCAAGCGTGCGAGTGACAACGATGTTGCCCCCTTCCTCCGTATAACCGCCGTCCTCTCCCCCATCGCCCTCAGAGGGATCGACAGGCACGGAGGGTGTGCCGGCAGGATAGGCCTCGATGATGGGCGTGAGATAGTTCATACGGCGCTCCAGCCAGGTGATCATCTTGCCCACCTCCACCTCAGGATTGTGGGTCTTGATGCCCCAACGCTGGGTGTCGCGCTGGTAGGGCCCTTTCTTCAACACATTGAGATAGCGGTATATCTCCGTGCGAAGGGAGGTGTAGAGCGAGTCCTTCACACTCCTCCACTGCTCCTTGTAGCGGGTGACAAAACTGGCATCCTTGAACATGTCGGTCCAGAATCCACTGACACGGTACGACGCTCCATCACCGGTGGCTGGGGAGGTGCCGTAGATGAGTTCGCGATAGTCGCTGAAATACTTGTGACCGGTGTACATGGTGCCCCAATCGAAGTCGAAGGCCGCATCCCAGTCCCACACGGGACCGAAGGTGAGTTTGCCTCCCTTGTCGCGGAAGGCATAGATGCTACGAGGGGCATCAATCTCTACATTGTAAAGATATTCGTGCAACTGAAGCAGACTGATCAAACTGGGTATGTCGACCAAGGAATCGACCAAGGGATAGTTGTGGGCCTTGATGGCTCGCTCTATCACGGCCAGTTCTTCGCGTACACTGTCCAACTTCTCCGGCGACACCTCATCGGGATGCTTCACGCTGATGGGAAGGCCGTAGATGCGCGATGAAAAATTGTTGGTGGCACCGGGACTGAGCGAGGGACCGTCGTCTCTATCAAAACTTAAAAGTATGCCATCTTCCTTACTGATATCCACACGATTAGAACCCACTTCAATCTTCTCGGTCAACTGATACAGACCGATGTACTCATCGTTGAGTATCACCTCCACGAAGCGCGAGTGGTTGGTGAAGGGCATACCCATACAGCGTGCCCCCTCGAAGGCTACCACATTCATAAGGTCGGTCATGTCGCGGAAGTTGGCCAGGAGATTCCAGTTGCGCGCCTTCTCCATACCGAGCAACTTGCTCTTCTCATCCAACTTGAATTTGTAAGGTTTTTTATCATACCATTCCCAGGTACTGTTGCCTCGTCCGCGTATCTTCGCCATGCCACTGAAGGGACTGTATTCGCCCATGCCATCGACAGCGATGTGGCAGTTCACCCAGGTCTCCTTGTCGGCAATGGACTTCACATGCTCCGTGCGTATGTGGAGGGTGAAGACGCGATACTTGTCGTGCCCCTTCTCCTCATCGGAAAGACTGCGGGAGAAGATGATGCTGTCCACACGCGACAAACTGAAAAGGAGATTCTGCGCCTCGCCTTCGATATCGCGCAGATAAGGAAAGGAGAAGACGGAAGAGGTGGTGTTCATGTCGCCCATGTGGTCCATGCGCATAGGCACGGTCCACTCCAGCACATCGTTGTGCTGATGGATGTTCATCCACTCCTGGGCATGCACGGCAGGGGCACAGACGAAGAGTGCCAGCAGGCCCAGAATACGGCCAAGGGAGAGGCGGAAAGGACTATGGTGTGCGTGTTGTTTCATAGGAAATGCTTTGATCGGAGGACAAAGTTAAGCCGTTTTGCAAAATGATGCAAGAAAACTGCATGATTTTGTCATCATACAAGCGAAAAATAGTAACTTTGCAAGTGAAATGCTGAAACGAAAATAAACGAAAATAAACGAAAATAAATTATAAGAAACTAGAATGAACGGAATATATTTAAGGTCACGCACTCAGCTTGACTTTAATAAAAAAATATCATTTCCGTTCATTCTAGTTAATATTTAAAACTTATCGATGAGAAAAAAAGAACGATACGAAAGGCTCATCGCCTACTTTCAGGAAGCGATGCCCGTGGCCGAAACTGAACTGCACTACTCCAACCCCTACGAACTGCTCGTGGCGGTGATGCTCAGCGCACAGTGTACGGACAAGAGGGTCAACATGGTGACGCCCCGCCTCTTTGAGGCGTACCCCACCCCAGAGGCACTGGCCAAGGCCACAGCGGAAGAGGTGCTACCCTATGTGAAGAGCGTGAGCTACCCCAACAACAAGGCACAGCACCTCGTGGGGATGGCCAAGATGCTGATGAGCGACTATCAGGGCGAAGTGCCCAGCACTGGGGAACAACTGGAACGCCTGCCGGGCGTAGGGCGCAAGACGGCCAATGTGATACAGGCCGTCATCTTTCAGAAATCGTGCATGCCCGTGGACACCCATGTGTTCCGCCTCAGCCATCGCATAGGACTGGTGCCGAAGAGTTGCACCACACCACTGAGCGTGGAGAAGGAACTGGTGAAGAATCTGCCTGCCAAACTGGTCCACACGGCTCACCACTGGCTCATATTGCACGGCCGATATGTGTGCACGGCACGAAAGCCAAAATGCGAGGGATGCGGATTGCTTGATTTTTGTGCCCGAAAATTTGCTCAAGACGCCAAAAAATAGTAATTTTGTAGTCGAAAAATCGGAAATCCCCTTTTTAAGGGGAAAACGGCACCTATGCTGGCCCGTATGGCATAGGACCTGAAGAAGAAACAAATCGATTTATTAACTTAATAAAAACAACAAAACAATGACTATCAACGATTACAAGTTTGCCGGTAAGAAGGCAATCGTTCGTGTTGACTTCAATGTACCCTTGAAGGAGGGTGTTATCACCGATGATACCCGTATCCGCGGTGCAGTTCCCACTCTGAAGCACATCCTCGATGAGGGCGGTGCTCTGATCATCATGAGCCACATGGGTAAGCCCAAGGGTAAGGTTAAGCCCGAGCTTTCTCTGGGTCAGATCAAGGAGGCTGTTGCTAAGGCTCTCGGCGTAGCAGAGGTTCAGTTTGCTCCCGACTGCGCTAAGGCTCAGGAGGCTGCTGCTGCCTTGAAGCCCGGTGAGGTACTGTTGCTCGAGAACCTCCGCTACTATCCCGAGGAGGAGGGTAAGCCCGTAGGTATCGACAAGGAGGATCCTGCATACGAGGAGGCTAAGAAGGCTATGAAGGCAAGCCAGAAGGAGTTCGCTAAGACTCTCGCAAGCTATGCTGACTGCTATGTGATGGATGCATTCGGTACCGCACACCGTAAGCACGCTTCTACCGCAGTTATCGCTGACTACTTCGATGCTGACAACAAGATGCTCGGCTACCTGATGGAGAAGGAGGTACAGGCTGTTGACAATGTACTCTCTAACATCAAGCGTCCCTTCGTAGCTATCATGGGTGGCTCTAAGGTATCTTCTAAGATCGGTATCATCGAGAACCTGCTCGGCAAGGTTGACAAGCTGATCCTTTGCGGTGGTATGACCTATACCTTCTCTAAGGCTCACGGTGGTGAGATCGGTGGTTCTATCGTTGAGATGGACAAGCTGGATGTAGCTCTCGGCGTTGAGGCTAAGGCTAAGGAGAACGGCGTAGAGCTCGTACTGGGTACCGACTCTGTATGCTGTACCGGTTATGACTTCTCTACCTTCTCTGTAAAGGAGGGTGCTAAGATTGAGGTGTTCAACTCTAACGAGATTCCCGCTGAGTTCGAGGGTCTGGATGCAGGTCCTGCAAGCCGCGAGAAGTTCGTTGAGGCTATCAAGGGTGCTAAGACCATCCTGTGGAACGGTCCTGCCGGATGCTTCGAGTGCGACGACTTCTGCGCTGGTAGCCGTGCTGTAGGTGACGCTATCGCTGAGGCAACTGCTGAGGGTGCATTCTCACTCATCGGTGGTGGTGACTCTGTAGCTTGCTGCACCAAGTTCGGTCTGACCGACAAGGTTTCTTACATCTCTACTGGTGGTGGTGCTCTGCTTGAGGCTATCGAGGGTAAGGTACTCCCCGGTGTAGCTGCCATCAAGGGTTAATGCGTAAATTTACAATCATATCCATACTCCTCTGCCTCGTCAGTTCTTGCCGACAGGCAGAGGAGACTTTTTCTCAAGAAGAGCTGGCGAGACAAGACTCGATGGCCCTTCATGTGGCGGTGTTCCCTACCCTGGAGACGCTCCCACTCTACTATGCCGAGCGTAGCGGTATGCTGGACGAAGCCAAGACCGACATACGACTCGTGCACTACGAATCGATGGCCGACTGCGACACGGCCCTCACCCGCGGACACGCTGAAGTGTCCTTCACTGATGTGGCTCGTATCATCGCTCTGATGCACGAGGACACCGTGGCTCTCACACCGATAGCCACCACTGCCAGCACACTGGCACTCTTCTCCCCCAAGGAAAGAAAAATCACGCACATAGAACAGCTCAAGGAGCGCACCATAGGCATGGAACGACATAGCCGGAGCGACTACTGGAGCGACTATATACTGAAAGGTACGGACCTGACCACACTCGACATCTTCCGCGTGCAGGTGGGGTCCACTCACCTACGCTACGACATGCTGATGAGCGGACTCATCGACGCTGCCTTCCTCCCACAACCTTATGCTTCGCTCTGCGACACCTCTCTGGTGAACTGCCTCTGGCAACAACCCGAGGAGAGCAAGAGCTGGACCGTGTTGGCCATACCTACACGCCTACAGAAGGACAGCGCACGAACCAAGCAGATGGAGGTGCTGAAGAAGGTTTACGAGAACGCCGTCAACCGCATCATTGCACGCCCCGACACGGCATTGCTTCACCTCATCTACCGCGATGAGTTTCTCATCCCCGACCGCCATCTGCGACGCAGTCACTGGTACGAATGGAAGCCCGCACCTCTGGACACCATCATACCTGAAGCGCAAGGCGAGGCAAAGGAATGGCTCAATGTGGAGCGCAAGAGGTTTGGCAATGATTAAAAGGCGGGGACTATAAACTCTAAAAGGATAACTTCTTATAACAAGTGGTTAACAGACAACTCTATTTCCAAAGACATTTCTATTAACCATTACAAAAAAATACAAGAGTGACCTCCGAAGTGTTCATACAACTGGCAGAAGAGGCCCACAAGGCACTTCACCGGCATCACTTGCACGATGCCTTATACCTCATTGACATGTTGCTCAAGGAGGTGCAACTCTCATCGGCCCTGGACGACTGCCAGCAACTGAAGGACAACTATGCTCACATGCTGGAGTTTATCGGTTCGGGAGGCAGGGACGACAACAGCGAGAGGATGAGGGGACAGATGCTGGCCACCTCGCTTCGCCTGCTCCTCGTAGCCGAACGGGCCTTCCGACTACAGCACGACGAAGGACTCTATACCACAACCTACAACAGACTCTGCGAACAGGACTGTTCGCTTCAAGTGCTTACGGACAACTATCTGGAAGCCGAACCCGCCACCAAGGAGCGCGAGACGATGCTCGACAGCCTGTTCAACATCATCTGGACCAGCGCCCCACTTACGGACAAGGACGGGGATTGCGTCAGACAGCTCATTGAGCAGTCCACCACCACGGAGCAATGTACACTCGTGTCGGCTCTCACCTTGTCTCTCCAGGAGTATGTGGACGATCGCAAACTGATGTTGCTCGTCAACGAACTGGGCAATGTACAACCTTCGGTGAAGGTGAGGGCACTCACGGGCATCGTGCTCTGCATACTGCGACACCCTGAAGACATAATGCTACTCTCCGACAGCGTGCAACTCATACGCACCATCCTCGAGCAGGACACTGAGGTACAGACGATTGTGGCGTCGCTCAACCTGGCTTTCCTCATCTGCCTGCAGACGCAGTCGGCCCGGGAGAAGATGGAGAAGGAGATATTGCCCGAATTCATGAAGATAGCCAAGGACGGACGCATCGAACTGGGATTCAACGAAGATGGCGACCTTCACATCGACTTGCCCGAGGAGGAGAACAAGCAACCCAACGGCATAAGAAGCAAGGTGATGCAGTTCATCGACATGCAGAGGGACGGGATAGACCTGAACGCCAGTAATATGCTCTCCACTCGCAACCTGCCCTTCTTCCAGGAACTGGCTCACTGGTTTCTCCCCTTCGACAAGGAACGCACGGAGATACGCGAGTGTCTGGGAGACAAGATAGACCAACTCGACTTCCTGGGCAACATGACCAGCATCGTGGGTCACGGCGACTGCGATACGGACCGCTACGCTACCGTGATGTTTGTGATGAAGCACATGGGCAAGGAGATACGCGACAATCTGCTTGCCATGATGCAGATGAAGAGCGAGGACGGAAGCGAGGGACAGATGTTGCCCGACCTCTCCAAACTGGGCAGGATGATCAGCGACGACACACGCGACCTCTGCCGGAAGTACCTTCAGCAACTCTACCGCGTGTTCACCATGTCGCCTCACTGCAAGGAATGGACCAACCCCTTCCTCTTCTCTACCAACTGGCTCCGCAATCCTATCCTGTCGCTGGCCTTGGCCAACAACAACGAGTCGCTCCATCTGCTCACGGATTTTCTGATCAAATACAAGAACTACAAAGCGGCCGAAGCGTATCTCAACCGACTCGTACAACTGGAGGGAAGCGATGCGGACACACTGCGGTCGGCAGCCTACTGCAAACAGCAACAGGGACACTTCGGTTCGGCTCTTACGCTCTATACGCAGGCCGACATCCTTGCTCCTGAACATAGTTGGACACTGGCACAGATGCAGTTCTGCTATGCCCAATTGGACAAGCACGAACAGCGCCTTGACTGCCTCTTGCAACTGGAACAACTCGAACCGGACAATGCCAAGGTGGTGGCCGAGACGGGACTTTGCCTCATGCAACTGCAACGCTGGCAGGATGCCGCACAGCGTTTCTTCAAACTCGAACTGGAAGGACGACGCGTCGCTCCATCGTGGAGGGCCATCGCATGGTGTGCCTTGCACCAAGGCAAGCATGAGCAGGCACTCAAATACTATCACAAACTGTTTGATTCACCCAATGCTCGCTGGCAGGACTACCTGCGCGCCGGTCATGCCGCATGGGTACAGGGTGACACGAAAGAGGCCATAGAACTCTATCGCAACTACATCCGCCGTTACCTCACCGACGATCCTAAAATAACGGATTCGCTCACTCCCTTCAATGAGGACAATGCACTCCTACTCTCACTGGGCAAGACGCAACATGAGATAGACATCATGCACGATATCCTTGAGCGATAAAGGTGGCGAATAAGCGAGAACAGAGCCACTCTTGCCTATGGGACAAAAGTAGTTGCTTGGACCCCGCCCCGAGCGAGAAAAGGCTCGAGGCATGGCATAGCCTCAACGCTTAAAAGAATCCCTTGAAAGCACCAAACACACGACCTATGATGCGATGCCCCATGGAGAAGCGTTGCTTCCATCCCTCGGGTGTGAGCAGGGTGCTCTGTTGCTTGTCGCGCTCAAAGATACGCTGAAGTTCGTGTGAGGTCTCCTCGGAGAAGATAAACGCATTGACCTCATAGTCGAAGAGCATGCTACGGGCATCGAGATTGGCCGAACCGATGGTGCAAAACTGGCCATCGACCACCATATACTTGCTGTGGTGGAAACCGTTCTCATAATAGTACACCTCACAACCTCTGTTCATCAGTCTGCGCATCTGTATGCCTACCACATCGGGGGTGATGGGCACATCGCAAGTGGCAGACACCATGAACTCTACCTTCACACCTCGCTTCAAGGCGCGATAGAGTGCCTTTCGGATGCTATATACACCTGTGGGATAAGGGTTTACTATCTGTATGTGATGCTGTGCGGCATCGATGGCTGCCACATAGGATCTACGCATGTCCTTGCTTCGCTTACCCGGCAGACGGTTGACCACAGCAATGTTTTTCTGCATGGTATCGGCCGTGGTGTCAGGACGCAGGTCGTAATAGAAATCGCTAACCTTGGCACCCGACCCCTGATACTCCTCTGCCACCAGGCGCTCTTTGGTCTGCTGGCGCCATGTCTCCTCAAAGATCTGCTCATAGCGTGCCACGACAGGTCCTTCGAGGCGCATGTGCATATCGTGCCACTCCCCTATTTCGGGTTTGCCGTGGATGTAGTAGTCGGCCACATTCATACCTCCGCTATAGGCCATCTCTCCATCGATCACCACAATCTTTCGGTGGTCACGATGGTAGAAATGATTGATCCAAGGAAAAGTCATAGGATCGAATAAATGTATCTGGATGCCCATCTGACGGAGGCTGTCCAAGTGGTGGCGCGTGAGAGGTTGGTCGTTGCTCCTATTGCCGAAATCATCGCAGAGCACTCTTACTTGCACGCCCTCCCTGGCCTTCTCGCCCAATACGCCAAACAGAGCCCAACCGATACTGTCGTTCCTGAAATTGAAATAGTCGAGATGAACATATCGGCGTGCCTGGCGTATGGCCTTGAACATATCCTCAAACTTCTCCTGACCACTGGGCAGAAGCGCCACGCTACTGCCTTCGTAGAAAGGCACTTTCAACCCATGCAAAACCTCTGCTACCTTCACGCCTGAAGCGCTTGGAACATCTTGGGCCTTGATAGTGGAAAGCGTCATGGTGGTAAGAAAAAGTATTATAATTAGAATACTGGGGCGTCTCATACCATACAACTGAAGTTATCTACAATGCCTAACAAGTGGTTTTGTTCGTCAACCACAAGCACGGCATGGATGAGGCGACTGTTGATCAAATTGAGTATGGTATCTATCTTCGTATCGGGAGAAACGCATACAGGTTTGCGGGTCATGACTTCCTCCACAGTCACATAGAAGAAGCGCTCACGCAGATGTTCGGTGGCACGACGCACATCACCATCGGTGATGATTCCGGCTACACGGCCTTCTTCGTCCTGTGCCACACAAAGTCCCAACTTACCTCGGCTCACCTTGATGATGGCTTCGCCCAGAGGCATGGTTGGCGGAATGACGGGTAGGTCGTCGGTGCGCATCACATCCTTGGCCGTGCTCAGCAGGCGTCGTCCCAAAGAACCACCTGGATGGAAACGGGCAAAATCGCGCTCCTTGAAATGACGGCACTCTACCAAGGCACAAGCCAAGGCATCGCCTATGGCCATTGCTGCTGTAGTGCTACATGTGGGTGCCAGATTGAGCGGAAAGGCTTCATGAGCCACACTCGCCAGGATGTGGCATACGCTGTGCTTGGCAAGAAGCGAATCGGCATTTCCACTGATACCTATCAGGGGAATATTCTGCTCCTGAAGAAAGGGAACAAAGCGAAGCAACTCATCGGTCTGGCCGGAGTTGGACAAGGCTATCACCACATCGTCGGGCGTGATGACACCCAAATCGCCATGATAGATATCGAGAGGATTGAGATAGAATGCAGGCGTGCCCGTACTGCTGAGGGTGGCTGCAATCTTGGCCGCAACATGACCACTCTTACCTACACCGGTAAGGAGCACCTTGCCCTTGCACGCGATAATGAGTTCGACGGCTTTATCAAATTGTTCGTCGAGCTGAGGGACAAGTTGCAAGATGGCTTCCGCCTCGTCTCTCAAACATTGCTCGGCTATGCTTCTATAATTCATCACAAATTAAATTAAAGATTTCAGTACAGACTCGAAATCCTTGAGATACAACATATTGGGACCATCGCTCAATGCCTTCTCAGGATCGGGATGAATCTCAAAGAAATAACCATTGGCACCAAAGGCCTTGGCTGCCAATGCCATGGCGGGAACAAACTCACGATTGCCTCCCGACTTGCCTCCGGCTGCTCCGGGGCGTTGCACGCTATGCGTACAGTCCATGATGACACGGTCGGTATAGCGTTTCATGTCGGCTATATTGCGGAAGTCAACAGCGAGGTTGTTGTAACCGTAGATATTGCCTCTCTCCGTGAGCCATACATCCGTGGCACCACTCTCACGGCACTTCTCTACAGGATACTGCATATCGACACCGCTCAGGAACTGTGCCTTCTTGATATTCACTGGCTTGCCTGTCTGTGAGGCAGCAACGAGCAGGTCGGTCTGGCGACATAGAAAGGCAGGGATCTGAAGTACATCTACCACCTCACCCGCTGGCTTTGCCTGACAGCTCTCGTGAATATCAGTCAGCAAGGGAAGGCCGTACTTCTCCTTCACATCGGCCAGCATCTGCAAGCCACGCTCCAGTCCAGGACCTCTATATGAATGTATGCTGGTGCGATTTGCCTTGTCGAAAGAGGCTTTGAAATAGATTTCTACATCGTATTTCTGCTTCAGTCGGAGCAATTCTTCCGCTATTTCGCTAAGCACATCTACGCTTTCTATCACACAGGGGCCAGCGATAAAGATAGGGCTGTTTGTTATCATATAGTATATTATATTTGTTACAAAGATACGAATTTTTACACAAATACTACCATCGACACAAAAAAAACAAGGTCTATTAACACTCCAACAAGTTTTTTTTAGTAATTTTGCACAAGAAAGTTACCAATGTGCAAAATTCACAAAACTCAGACACATATAATATGGAAAAAGTTATCATCGAGTCCTACGAGGACTTCCTGCCTTTTGTAGGCAAAGAGATTGGCGTAAGCGACTATGTTCAGATAGACCAGGATCGCATCAACTTGTTTGCTGATGCTACACTGGACCACCAGTGGATCCATGTTGACATTGAGAAGGCAAAGGCAGAGAGTCCCTTCGGCCAGACCATCGCTCACGGTTACCTCACCCTCTCTCTCCTCCCCGTGCTGTGGGACCAAATCATTGAGGTGCGCAACCTGGAGCGTATGATGAACTATGGTATGGACAAGATGAAGTTTGCACAGCCCGTACTTTCTGGTCAGAGCGTACGCATGACTACTAAGTTGGAGGAGATCCAGAACCTCCGTGGTGCTATCAAGACCACCATCAAGTTCACCATCGAGGTGAAGGAGACCGGCAAGAAGACGCTCGAGGGCCTTGCAACTTTCATCTACTACTTCAAGAAGTAAAAAAACAGTAGTTACACATACAAAAAGAAATGGAGTTAAGTTGATTCTTAACTCCATTTTTCTATATACTTTGTTCTATACTAAAGCCTTAACTTTCAGCAAGAAAGGGGTTATTTAGCCTATACGCAAGTGTAACCGCCATCAACAGGAACCATGATACCTGTGACATAACTGCTGGCGGGAGAACTGAGGAAGAGAGCTGCGGTGTCGAGCTCGCCCTCGTTGCCATAACGCTCCTCGGGAATAGTCTGCTTGGCATAAGCCTGGAAGAAATCGCTGTCGAGAGTCTCCTTTGTAAGCGGTGTGTAGAAGTAGCCAGGGCAGATGCTGTTGCAGGTGATACCATACTTACCCCACTCTGCAGCAAGCGCTCTTGTCATATTGACTACACCACCCTTGGCAGCATGGTAGGGAGAAGCAGGAGCAATCTTATTGCCTACAAGTCCATACATTGAAGCGATGTTGATGATACGGCCATACTTAGCAGGAATCATGGCCATCTTAGCTACGGCGCGAGCTACCTTGAACGAACCGAAAAGGTCGATATTCATCTCGTTGGCAAACTGCTCGTCGGTGATATCTTCGGCCGGTGCCACAGCGCCCGTACCTGCATTGTTGATGAGGATATCGACACGGCCATACTTGTCGACAACTTCCTTCACCATAGCATTAACCATCTCTGTATCAGTAATATCACAACGAATAGGATAAGCCTCTACACCAAACTCTTCGGTGAGCATCTTGGCTACTTCCTGCAACTTCTCCATGCGTCGTGCAATAGGAATGATGGTACATCCCTGACTTGCCAATGCTCGTGCCATCTGCACACCCAATCCTGTGGAGCAACCTGTAACTATCGCTACATTGCCCGTCAAATCAAAATAGTTTTTCATAATATTACCTCTTTCTATCTGTGAATAATTAAATTCAGTCGTAACAACGATGAATCACAAAATCCAATCGTAAATATATAGAAAAAGAGGACTCTACGATGCGTAAAGTCCTCATAATATGATAGAAAGATGTAAAATTGCTATCTCAACTTTTCAATTCGGCATTGAAAACTGTCTGGCAAGAGCGTTTGGCAAAATGCTCAAAAGCCTCCGCTTTCTCCCGCTAACTTAATCTATGCGAACACCTTTAATATCCCAACTCACGGGTGATGGCAGAGATCTGTTGCATCGTGGTAAGGCGGGTTGGCACGAGAGGCAGACGGAGATTGTTCTCAATCATACCCATTGCGCTGAGCATGGCCTTCACACCGGCAGGATTACCATCCACGAAGAGCAACTTGAACAGCTCTGTAAACTTGTGATGGATGCGAAGAGCGGGATCGTACTCACCACGGAGGGCAAGGCGTACCATACGGCTGAACTCTGCGGGGAGTGCATTTCCGATAACACTGATTACACCTACAGCACCAAGCGTGATGAGGGGGAAGGTGATACCGTCGTCACCGCTGATGACATCAAAGTCGGCAGGCTTATTCTTGATGATATCGTCCATCTGAGTGATGTTGCCACTTGCCTCCTTGATTGCTACGACATTCTCGCAGTCACGAGCCAGACGAAGAGTGGTCTCAGCTGTCATATTCACACCTGTACGGCCAGGCACATTGTAAAGCACTACGGGGACGGGACTCGCTTCGCTGATGGCCTTGAAATGCTGATAAAGACCTTCCTGAGAAGGCTTGTTGTACATGGGACAAACACTGAGCACACCATCGATGCCGGTCCAGTCGGTGTTGCGAAGCTCTTCAATGACAGCACGCGTACAATTACCACCACAACCCATCAGCAAAGGCACACGACCAGCGGTACGCTCCACTACAAGTTTGCGGATATTTTGCTTCTCCTCAGCAGTGAGGGTGGGAGTTTCGGCTGTTGTACCGAGCAGGCAGATAAAATCAGCACCATGAGAGAGCTGAAACTCCAACAGTCGTTGAAGCGCATCGTAATCTACGCTCCCATCTGCCTTGAAAGGTGTAACGAGTGCAATACCTAATCCCTTGAATTTATTCTGAGCCATAACAATCTTTCGCTATTTGTGGCGCAAAGTTAACACTTTTTTCTGTTTTAAGCAAGAAAATGAGCAATGTATTACTAAAAGTCCGTAGGAATTTGCAAATCGTATCATTCTATCATGGCAAGGAATTCGTCTTCTGACAGAATCTGCACACCCAACTTGCTGGCTTTCTCCAATTTGGCTGGCCCCATATTGGCACCGGCAAGCACAAAACTGGTCTTGGCCGAAATGCTTCCTACATTCTTTCCGCCATGCTTCTCTATCATCGCCTTGTACTCGTCACGACTGTGATGCTGGAACACACCACTGATGACAATGCTCTTTCCCCCAAGTCGGTCGGTATGCTCCGACAATTCCTCTTCTGAGAGTTCCATCTGCAAACCAGCACTTCTCAATCGCTCTATCAGTTCGACATTCTCGGGTTCAGCAAACCACTTGATCAGACTTTGTGCAATGACCGTACCGATACCATTAACCTGAAGCAGATCATCCAATGAGGCTTCACGCAGGGCATCGATAGTCTTAAAGTTGCGCGCCAGACTCTTTGCGGCAATCTCGCCTACAAAGCGAATACCAAGCGCAAAGAGTACACGCTCAAAAGGCACCTCACGACTTCGGGCTATACCTGCGAGCACATTGCGTTGTTGCAGATGTTCCTGCTTGCCATTGTCGGGTATAGGATTGCCAAAGAGGTCCACTGCGGGAGGACAGAGTTTCTCGAGTGTAAGTTCGTAGAGATCAGCTACATTGCGGATGAGTCCGTCTGTGAAATACTTATCTACAGTCTCAGGGCCGAGCGAATCAATATTCATGGCCTTGCGGGAGATGAAATGCTCAATGCGTCCTAAGAGTTGGGGACGGCACTGGTCGTTGGGACAGAAAGTGGCAGCCTCCTCCACATTGCGCATCAACAGCGTGCCACATTCGGGACAATGGGTGATAAAAGTGATGGGCTCTCCTCTCAAGGGAGTGATCTGACTCTCATCCACACCCACAATCTTAGGGATGATCTCTCCACCCTTTTCCACCAACACATGGTCGCCTACATGGAGATCCAGAGCCTGCATCACATCTGCGTTGTGGAGTGTAGCGCGTCGTACCACTGTACCGGCAAGTTGCACGGGATCCATATTGGCCACGGGGGTGACAACACCCGTTCGACCTACCTGGAAGGTGACCTCACGAAGCACCGTGCTCACCTGTTCGGCCTGAAACTTATAGGCAATGGCCCAACGGGGACTTTTCGCGGTCAATCCCAAAGAGCGTTGCTGAGCCAAGGAATTGACTTTCAACACGATTCCATCGGTGGCAAAAGGAAGGGAATGGCGGGCCTCATCCCAATGCTGAATGAATGCCAGCACCTCCTCTACCCCACTGGCCAGAGTCATGGCATCGCTAACCTTGAAACCCCACTTGCGGGCTATCTGGAGGTTCTCATAATGACTCTCGCCAGGGATATTGTCACCCAGCAGATAGTATAGGTAAGCATCGAGATGACGCTCTGCACATACGCGAGGATCTTTGTTCTTGAGTGTTCCAGAAGCAGCATTTCGAGGGTTGGCAAAGAGTTGCTCTCCCTTCTCCTCACGCTCCTTATTGAGTTTCTCAAAACTGCTCCAAGGCATGAGTACTTCGCCACGAATCTCAAACTCATCGGGGTAACCACTATCTGGAGGAAGCACCAATGGTATGGTGCGGATGGTGCGTACATTCTCGGTCACATCGTCGCCCTGCACACCGTCACCTCTGGTCACAGCACGCTGTAGTTTGCCATCCTTGTAGTGAAGGGATATGCTCAGTCCGTCGAACTTCATCTCACAGCAAATCTGGAAAGCTTCGCCTTGCAAGCCTTCGCGTACACGCTCCACAAACTCACGCACCTCCTGCTGGTTGTAGGTATTAGCGAGCGAAAGCATGGGACGAAGATGGCGCACCGTCTCAAACTCGTTGCTGAGGTCGCTACCCACACGCTGTGTCGGACTGTTAGGGTCGGCCATCTCAGGATGCAAGGTCTCAAGGTCTTGCAAACGATGCATCATAAAGTCAAACTCCTGATCACTGATCAGAGGTTGATTGAGTACATAATAGTTATGATTGTGTTGATGAAGTTCTGCGCGTAGGCGGATGATCTCTTCTATTTCAGCATTCATGGCGTATAATCAAAATTCACAAAGGGCCTGATTTCATCCACCCGTTTTCCTGCACTTATCGCAAGGCCGTCACAAGGGCATTTATTGCCTCATCTGATCCATATTCTTCTTTGCCGCGTCGATGTAACGCTTCACATATGGATGATTCTTGAGATAGGGATAAGAGCGAAGAAGTATCTCTTCTATCTGTGGAGTAAGGTAAGGATAGGGATGCTTCCATGTCATCAACATGAATACACCAGGACCCAAAATGTTGTTACTATTGCGCACGATAAAATTGGTCTCAAGTTTGTCCTGCATCTCATCGAGCTGTGCAAGGCGGTTCATCACATCTGCCATTCGCTCACCATACACCATATTGCTCTCCTCCTCCGAAAGGCCATCGAGGATGAGTTGTGCACTGTGTTTCTGGCAACGCTGATACTCTTCTGCCAACTGCATGCGTGAGCGGAAACAGCGCTGAAACTCAGTAAGGAACACATTGAGCGAGTCGTTGTAGGGACTGCCCTTCACCTCACTCTGCAATTCGTTGAGTGCCACATTGATGATGCCTTCTTCAAGTACCAAGGGACCCACATACTGATCGTCCATATAGATGGTCACAAACTTGGCCGTATCGAGCACTCCATTGAAGGTCAACTGTCCATGACGCACCTGACACGAGTCTATCGTCACCATATTGTCTTCCTGGAACACCTTGACATAGAGCATCTTGCCTTCAAGTACGCCTCTGTCGGTAACACCTTCCACATGGTACTGTGTGGCACACGAGGATGCCAAGGCCATTCCTATACACAAGGGCAAGACCTTGGGCAGACGGAAAGCGGTGTACATCTGTAGCACGGTAGCGATGACCATCACCAGCACCCAGGCATTGCCTTGTGCCCATACGGGCGACCAACCCTGGTCTTGCATGATCATCAGAGCTGCCATGACAAGGAAGAGGAAGTCGCTAAACAACTGCTGGCGTCGAAGGCGTTTCACTACAAACTGATCACCATCGTAGCGCATGAGCATCTGCATACTTGCAAAAAGCACCGCACCTACTCCCGTAACCCATGCATTGCAAGGCACTGAGAACAGGCGTAAGGCTAATCCCGCAATAAGAAGCACTGCTCCCAAGCGGAATGTCCAGTTTTGCCAAGTATTCAGTTCGGTCATCCTAACCTTATTATATTATATAGATAATTACTATGTAATGCCGTCTGTTAAAAACCTTTCTTCGCTTCTACTCAATAACCCTCACGACCGGATCTCTCTTGCGACGGATCAGATGCATCCTGCTCCTCCTGAATGATAAACAAATCTTCATTGGGACGGGTCATATAGTAGCGCTCGCGAGCCACTTGCTCCAGGCGATAGGGATCGTTTTTCAGGTCAGCAAGTTTGATGGAATCCTCTAAGTATCGCTGGGTATAATCGTTGATTTCACGACGAATATTAGCCGTATTTTCCCATACGAAATGGCGCTCCCAGAGACTGTTGCTATCAATGAAGCATACAAAGACCACAAAGAAGATCAAAAAACACCAATTTTCGTGGCGCATCACAAAGGAAAATATAGAAGTAAGAAATCGCATAATGCCAACTTAAAGTTATTCATTCTATAGATTGGGCTCTACAGCAAGGGGCTGAGAGACAAATCGTGTACAAAGTTATATTTTTTTTTGCCTAAAAATGTACTTAAAGGCATTTTTTTTTGTATTTTTGCATTTAATAACAATTCATCATTTACAAGAGGATATGGAAGAATACCTTGTTTCGGCGCGTAAATACCGTCCTGCAACATTCGACACGGTTGTAGGTCAGCGTGCTCTGACTACTACGCTTCTCAATGCCATCAAGCTCGGAAAGCTAGCCCATGCCTACCTTTTCTGCGGTCCGAGAGGTGTCGGAAAGACCACCTGTGCCCGTATCTTTGCCAAGACCATCAACTGTATGAATCCAGGCGAAGGTATGGAGGTTTGCAACGAATGTGAGTCATGCCGTGCATTCGATGAAGGTCGATCAATGAACATACATGAGCTCGATGCGGCCAGCAACAATTCTGTGGAAGACATGCGCGAGCTTATCAAGCAAGTGCAGATTCCACCACAGATAGGTCGCTACAAGGTGTTCATCATCGATGAGGTGCATATGCTTTCCACCGCTGCCTTCAATGCGTTCCTGAAGACGCTGGAGGAGCCACCAAGCTATGCCATCTTCATCCTTGCCACTACAGAGAAGCACAAGATTCTGCCCACCATCCTCTCACGATGCCAGGTCTATGATTTCCAGCGTATGACCATTCAGAATACGGTGGATCATCTCCGCCATGTGGCTGAGAAAGAGGGTGTTACGGCTGATGATGAAGCCTTGAACCTCATTGCTCAGAAGGCTGATGGAGGTATGCGCGATGCCTTGAGCATCTTCGACCAGATGGTTAGCTTCTGTGGAGGCAACCTCACTTATCAGCAGGCACTGGCCAACCTCAATGTGCTGGACAGCGAATACTATTTCCGTCTCGTCGATCATTTCCTCAAACATGAGGTTGAACCTTGTATGATGATACTCAACGAGGTCATCAATCACGGATTCGATGCGGGTATCTTCATTGGTGGTCTCGCTTCGCATCTGCGTGATGTACTCGTAGCTCGCGATGCCGTAACACTTGAACTTTTGGAGGTTAGCCAGTCCATGAAGGCTCGATTCCAGGAGCAGGCACAGCGTTGCGAACCCAAATTCCTCTATCGTGCCCTCAAGCTCTGCAACGAATGCGACCAGGCTTACCGTACCAGTCGCAACAAGCGTCTGCAGGTTGAGATATGCCTCATTGAGTGTGCTCAGGAGGACGACATTCTGAGTCGGGGGCGTCGCCCCAAGACTTTGAAACCATTGTTCAAGGTTCCCTCAGCATTGTTGGGGGGCCAGCAGACCGTAGCCTCTGCGAACACACGACAGGCTACCACAACCAACGGAAACAGCCAGCAGACAGAAGGTGTAAGAACTCAAAGTGCTCAGCCTGCACCGAGCCAGGCACAGCAAACAGCAATGGGCAACACACCTCAATCCTCTTCGACTAGCACCACACAGAATACTTCGCAGGAAAACACCAAACCTGCAAGTTCGCTTTTGCGCACCATAGAGATCAACGACATACCTTCCATCAACTTCACCTCTGCCCAGCAGGTTTTGGCCGAAGAAAAAGAGGACACCAAGGGCTTGAACATCACGGTGGAGAAGGTAGTGCAACAAGAAGAGAAACCCGAGGACAGAATAGAGGAAACTCTGGAGAAAGACGAAGAGGGAGAAGACCAGGGACATACTGAAAATCCGACGGAGACACAGTTGCAAGATTCCACTCCCACAAGAGAAACATTGCCTTTCAGCGAAAGCAATGTGGCACTCTGCTGGCAGGAATATGCCACACTTATCCCCAAGGAGCACAAGGCTATGTCGATGCGTATGAAGGCCATCATACCTAAGGTTGAAGGCCAGAATCATTTCTCTGTTACGGTAAACGGTGCCATTGCAAAGAAGGACATGGAGGTCTACAAGCCATATATCGAGGGGTATTTCTTGCAACGCATGAACATACCCTCTGTCAAGATGGAGATCCTCATAGCCGATGCAGAAGAGGTGCAGAAGTCGTTTACCAAACCTGAGATTTTCCGTCGTATGACTGCCCACAACAAGAGCATACTCATGCTGAGCGAGTCGTTGGACTTGAAGATTGACTAAAAGAAAACCCACTTATTCAGAACGATATGCCCCCCGAAAGTCAGACAAAACTTTCGGGGGGCATTATGTCTTATTCTCTGGCGAGAGAATCTGTCTTATTCGTGATTGAGCAGACGGTGCTCAGCCATCTTCTCATATTTGGTGCCCGGACGACCGTAGTTGGCATAGGGATAGATGCTGATACCACCACGGGGAGTGAAGATACCGGTCACCTCAATATACTTGGGATCCATCAGTTTGATGAGGTCCTTCATAATCTTGTTCACACAGTCTTCATGGAAATCGCCATGGTTGCGGAAACTGAAGAGGTACAACTTCAAACTCTTCGACTCCACCATGCGCTGATCGGGCAGATAGGAGATGCGTATCTCAGCAAAGTCGGGCTGACCCGTGATGGGACACAGACTCGTAAACTCAGGACAGTTGAAACGCACCCAGTAGTCATTCTCGGGATGCTTATTCTGGAAAGTCTCCAATACCTCAGGAGCATAGTCTTGCTTGTACTCTGTCTTCTTACCAAGGGCTTGCAAACCCTCCATTTCTCTATTCTCGCTCATAAATAGACGAATTATAAATTAAAAATAAGAATTATGAATTCTTCTTACTTCTCAAGTATTTCTCCAAGCCTTCGCGTCTCAGTTTGCAGGCCGGACAGTGTCCGCAACCATCGCCCTGCACTCCGTTGTAGCAAGTCAGCGTATCCTTGCGGATAATCTCGAGCACGCCTAAGTTGTCAGCCATCTCCCAGGTCTGTGCCTTGTCTATCCACATCAGGGGAGTGTGCAGTACGAACTGCTCTTCCATAGCAAGATTGAGCGTCACATTGAGACTCTTGATGAAGGCATCTCGGCAGTCGGGATAACCGCTGTAATCGGTCTGGCTCACACCTGTCACCAAGTGGCGTATGCCCAGTTCGCGCGCTCTGACAGAGGCAATACTGATGAAAAACATATTGCGACCTGGAACAAAAGTTGAAGGACACAACTTACCCTCTTCCTTCTCCTCCTCTATCTCCAGAGAGGTGTCGGTGAGCGAGCATCCGGTGCTGAGTTTGCTGATGAAACTCACATCCATCATCTCCCACTCCACGCCTTCGCGCTCCGCAATCTTTCGGGCTAATTCTACTTCCTGCACATGCTTTTGTCCATACACGAATGTGATAGCACGCACATGCTTAAACTCCTTCAGGGCCCAATAAAGACAGGTGGTGGAGTCCTGTCCGCCACTGAAGACCACCAATGCTGTTTCGTTGATCATCTTTTCTTGTTTTTTAAGAGGTTTACCAAGCACTCTATAAGGCCTCAAAGGCCTTTCTATCTTAGGAACTTTCCGGCATCTGTCCGGACCGTCATTCCCATTCTGCATGCAAAGATAAGACATTTCAGGGATTATTCTCCCCTATTCTTCCTATTTTTTCGCAATTCGTCTTTGATTTTTATAGCAATGGTTAAAAATAACTTAACATTCACCTCACTTCCAAGCCTCACTTTTTGTCTTGTCTGGCAAAGAGGTTGGCCAGGATAGTGCCGGAGATGCTATGCCAAGCACAGGATATGGCACAGGGCACCACAGCCATAGGATTGGTGGCTACGAAGAAGGTCATGGCAAGGTTGGTGCCAAGACCGGCATTCTGCATACCCACCTCAATGCTGATAGTACGCTTCTTGGCCGTAGAGAAGTGAAAGAGTGTACCGGCCGTATAGCCCAGCACATAGCCTATCGTATTGTGGCAGAACACCATGGCAAAGGTGAGAAGGAAGAGCATCAATCCGTTCTCCACAAGGGGATCGTGCACCGTTGTGACCACGCCTCCCACGATGCAGGCCAGGCAGGTCACACTCAGTCCTGGCATGCAACCTTGTATCTGCTTGAACACGGACTTGTGCCCGAGCCACATATTGAGCATGAAACCAATGGCTATGGGGATGATGGTGACTATCAGTATCTGCTGAAACATACCTATAGCGTTCACCTCCACTTTCGCTCCTGCCAACCAGAGCACGAGCAGAGGGGTCATCACGGGAGCCAAGAGCGTGGAGGCACAGGTCATACCCACCGAATAGGCCACATCGCCTTTGCAGAGAAACGACATGATGTTGCTCGACACTCCTCCCGGACAGCATCCCACCAGTACTATACCTATGGTCATGGCCGTGCTGTAGGGGGCAAGTGCGGGTATCTGTGAGAATAGCCAAGAGAGGCTGAAGGCCACCACTGGCATGATGGTGAACTGTGCCACCGTACCTATGAGGATGTCAAAGGGACGCTTTGCCAGGAGTTTGAAGTCCTGCGGGGTAAGGGTGAGTCCCATGGTGAGCATGATGATACCGAGTATGGTGGTTTGCATATTTCCCTTCACCCACACAAACAGGTCGGGGAAAAAGAAGGTTACCACGGCTGTGAGAATGACAAACAGACTGGCCTTCCCACTAAGTACATCACTTATCTTCTTGAGCATTGCAAGCATAATCTTTTACCTTTACATTTGGGTCGGTCCGACTACTGCCGAGAGTCGCTCCGGCCTTTATTGTTATTGTTTTACGGTGCGAAGGTACAAATAAAAAATTGGAAAACAAGAATTACCCTAAGATAAATTCTCGTTTTCCGTTATAAAGATGATGATTGAAGCACTCCGGAGGTAATCACCCGATTACATCTGAAGCGTATTCTGTAAAGTCAGATTCAATTACAGTGCCTGCAGTTCCTCTATCTGGCGAAGCATATCGTCGGCTTGGCGTACGGCAGGGTGATAGAACTTGGTATATCCGAAGATACCACCCACACAAGCACCCACCAGGAGAGGGACGATGATGAAGATGTAGTCCCTGAGTGTAGTAGCTCCTGTCTGGACGAGGATCTCATAGCTGTACCAGCTGACAAACACCACGACGAAAGGAATGGCCACATATTTCAGGTAGTTTTGGTTGAAACGCTTGTATTTCAGCAGTTCCTGTGTAGTCTGCACCAAGTCGGAATTGGCCAGTCGGTCGGTACGGAAATCGTTGACATGGAGCTTGTACTTCAATGAGCAGTAGAAGTTGACACCCATCGCCACATCGGTGAAAATCTGGAAGGGCACTGAGAGCTTCATGAAATATATGGCCAAAGCCACGAACACCCATCCCACCAGGCATACCACCACGGCCTGGCGATCACGGTTCTTCATCTGGCCGATGCCCTGGCTCAAGGCTTTGCGCATCTGCTTGTCGTTGATATCAACTTGCTTGTCGAGTTTCTCCTGAAGTATGGCAAATTGCTTACGCATCTCTTCAAGTTCCGAAATATTATTTTGATTTACAGCATCCATCTTTTTGGGTAATTTATTTGTTAGAAACAGGGTATATAGACAGTTTTGTTGACTCGTGGCTCAACTTTTCATCTTCTTCAATTGTTCTCTGATGCGTACCAGTCTGACACTCACATTTTTGGGTGAGATACCTACTATGTCGCCTATCTCGTCGTAGGACATATTCTCCAACCAAAGCAGCACGATAGCGCGGTCGAACACGCCCAACTGATGTATGCGGTCGTGGAGCATCTTCACTTGGTGGTCATCGTTTGGGGCGTCAGACTTCAGACTTTGTCCGATACCTAATGCGTCGAGCGAGGATGTGGTCTCCTTGCGCTTCTTCTGCTTGCGCTCTTGCGACACACAGGTATTCATAGCCACACGCCATATCCATGTCTTGATGTCGCTCCGACCTTCAAACTTAGAGAATCCCTTCCACATATTGATAAGGGTCTCCTGCACCATGTCTTCTACCTCATCGCCATTCTCACCATACATCATACATACGGTATAGATGGTCGACTTGTACTTCTTCACCGTCTGGGTGAATTCTTGTTCTAAAGCATCCATTGGAGGACTTATGGTTTTTACCTGATTTGAACTGTTTTTTCTCTCTTTTTACTCTTTAGACGAACGGTCGGAGCGATTTGCTACACCCTACCCTGATTATTTTTCCACTTTTTTTATCTGGGCAAGATAGTCGTAGTGTTCACCGGTCATGATGATATCCACTCCGTATCCATGCTTCTCTGCCTCCTCTCGGAGCGTATCTGCATCAAGGTAAAGCCAGGGGAATGGCTCTCCCTTGATGTTCTTGTACTGCATCTGGTATTGAAGTTCGCCATAGTAACCCTCGCCTTCGGGGAGTTCGATGATGCCGTCTTCGTCCTCATAGATGTAACAGAGGTCGGACGAGTCGAGAAGCACCTGTCCTCCAGGTGCCAATATCTGGTCGAGATGGTCAAAGAGGAGGGGGAGTCGCTCCAGCGTACCCACTATTCCGGTGCCATTCATGAGCATCAGTATGGTGTCCCACTGACCGGTCAGTGCGAAGAAGTCCTGTTGTACCACCTTCTCCACTCCTTGTTTGCGAATGACATCTGCCGAGCGTGCAGAGAGTTCAACGGCTGTCACATCCTTGCCCCAGTCTTGTAGCACTATGCTGTGGCAACCTGCTCCTGCCCCCACATCGAGGATGCGCCCCTCTGCTCTGTTGAGGGCTTCTTGCTCCAACGGGGGCATCTCGTCCCATGTGCGGAAAAGCGTTCCCACGGGTATCTCGTCCTCATCAAAGTCGGGTGAAAACACACGCAGCCTTCCTGCCACGCCATGCTCCCAATAGTCGGCAATGGCTGTACCCATAGGGTCTTTGTTCTCTTTCATTTTTCGATTGTTTTTTCCTTCTGATAGACAGACTGGTTGCAAAAGTAATAATAATTTTCCAAATAACAAGTTTAAAAGGGGGTATGAGACAAGAAAAAGGAAGACGATTCACACCGTCTTCCTTCCAATTGTTTACAAGCTGTTTATGATTACAAAGCTTGAAAAACTGAGAGAGAGTCTATAATTTTACTGTTGTGTTTGTCTTAGAAGTGAAGATTTACACCTACACCGAACACATCGTTCTTGCGGAGATAACTGTCGCTCTTCACACCAGCAGCGGTGGGAGTGTCAACGGTGCGATCCTGATAGAAGGTGTGCATGTAACCAAGGTCGATACTGCAGCGCTCGGTAGCGTTGATTCGCAGACCCAGACCCATCATGTTGCTTGAGAGGTTGAATGAGAGATCGTTCATACCTGCATCCGACACGCCGTAGGTGGTCTTCTGCCATGAACCGCTGACGGTGATGAGCTTGCATACATCGTACTCTGCACCGGCAATGATTTCCCAGGTGTTCTTGTCGATAAGCTTTTGTGCATCGCCATACTTCTTGGCGCTCTTGTCGAAGTAAGCGTTGAAGGTACCGTTCAGGCGAACCTTCTCAATGGGGCTGTACTGAGCACCGAGGGTCAGGATGCTGGGGATATCCTCGCGAATCTTCTTGCCGTCTTCAAACTTGCCCAGGGTCTCGTTGCCTGCTGCAACCTGTGCCATAGCATAGTCGTTGAGCTCGGTGCTGTTCTTCAGGTTCATCACGGTGGGAGCCTCATACTTGGCTGCTACATTCCACTTGTCGTTGATCTTCCAGTCCACACCGATGATGGGAGTCACGCCAAAACCGGTCTGGTCGGCATTGAGGGTGAGGTCGGCATTAGCATCTGCAGTCTGACCCATCACGGTGTACTTCACATCCTGTACATATCCGTTGTAGTTGCAAGTGCCATATACACCACGCAAACCAACATAACCGGCAATGTTGTCGGTAAACTTATAGGTACCACCCAACTGCAAACCGAAGTAGTAGCTACGGCCACTCATGAAGGCGTTCAGGTTGTAGCCCTGGTATGCTTGTGCCATGGTAGGAGCAAGATTCTCCTGTGCATACTGCTGACCGTATTCTGCAGCAGGACCTGCTACTGCGGCCTGAGCCTGCTCGAGTGTCATACCTGCAGCCATATACTGAGGGATGGCCTGCTGAGCGTAGCCCTGTGCTGCACCTGTAGCCAACTGTGTTGCTACATTGGTAGCCACATTGGTATAGATCTGACCGGCATAGAGTGCCTCGAAGGAGCCCAGACCCTTGCTGAACTCACACTTGCCACCACCGCCGATGAGGGCGAAACCGGCATTCACGCTCCACTTGTCCTTATTGTAGCTCACCTGGAAAGAAGGGATCACGGGAGCCTTGGCCTTACCCTCAAACTTGTGGGTGGTGCTGGGATCCTTCTGGTTGTATGCAAAGAGGGGGAAGGTGGTCTCGATGTTGCGCTGCTGGAAGGCAGTCTGGCTGTTGAGACTGAGGTGCCAACCATTGTTCAGGAAAGCGGTACCTGCAGGGTTGAAGTAGAGACCGGTGATATCGATGATAGCACCCTGGCTCATCATTCGTACATAAGCTGCATTCTGATTGGTGTTGGTCAGCAGACCACCTGCCATTGCGCTCATTGATGAGAGTGCGAGTGTGGCTACTGCCAAAAGATTCTTCTTACTCATAATTTTCTTACCTATTATAAATTATATATATTATAGTCTGTTTGCTTCAGAAGCTTTCAAAATACCTTAATAGACATTTCTACTATTTTAGCTTCTTTTTGTTCTATTCTCACTGCAAAGGTAACATTTTAAAGAAAAGTGTGCAAGTTTTTCGATACTTATTTGCACACCACCATGCATTTTTGTGCAATTTGGTAGAATATTGTGGAAAAAGTGAACCACTCATCCCTCCACCCTCATCGCTCCACGCTCATCGCTCAACCCTCAACGCTCATCGCTCATCGTTCATCGTTCATCGCTCAACCCTCAACGCTCCACGCTCCAACCACTAAAAAGAGGGCAATTTGCATATAATCTCAAAAAAATTTGGTCTGCTCGCATTTTTTCTCTACTTTTGTGATAGATTACAGTTGATATTACCAATCACCCATAAACAAATTAATAATCATGAAAAAAACAAAGCTTTTTGCTTTTGCTTCTGCCCTCTTCTTGGCAGGTAGCATGCAGGCACAGAATCCTTACCTCCCTCTTTGGGAGCATGTGCCCGATGGTGAGCCCCGTGTATTCGAGGATCCCGACAATCCAGGTAAGCTCCGTGCCTACATCATTGGTTCTCACGATGTTACCAACACCGCTTATTGCGGTCCCGACATCCGCATGTGGTCTGCTCCCGTAGAAGACCTGAGCAAGTGGCGCGATGAGGGTCCCATCTTCACTCACTATGTGGATGGCCAGTGGGACACCATGTATGCTCCCGACCTCGTTGAGGTAATGGAGAACGGCAAGAAGGTGTACTACCTCTATCCCCACTCTCGTGGTAATCGCCGTGTGGCAATGGTAGCAAAGGGCGACCGTCCCAACGGTCCTTTCAAGGCTATCAACCTCATGCCCGACCAGCGTTCGTGCGTTCAGGGTTCGTTGATCGACTTCGACCCCTCTGTATTCATCGAGACCATCACCGACAAGAAGGACCCCGACTACGACAAGGGCTTCCGTGCTTATGTCTACTATGGTTTCCAGCACTCTACCGCTTGTGAGCTCGACCAGAACACCATGTACAGCATGCGTCCTGGCACCAAGCTTTGGGACTACTTCATCCCCGCTTCTGCACGCTATGGCGTCGTTCGCGATCCCGAGGGCACACAGTATCCCACTCTGATGAAGGGTCAGAACCCCGGCGAGTTCAACTTCTTCGAGGCTTCTTCTATCCGTAAGGTAGGCAACAAGTATGTCATGGTATTCTCTGGCTATTCAGGTCCCGACTACGGTCTCGGTTCTACCAACTCTGCTCTTCGCTATGCTTATGGCGACTCTCCTCTGGGTCCCTGGCGTTCGGGTGGTGTATTGGTTGACTCTCGTGGTGTAGTTCTCAACGAGGACGGTAGCAAGCTCACCACCACCAACTGGGCTCACAACACCCACGGTTCTCTTCAGGAGATCAATGGTCAGTGGTATGTGTTCTATCATCGTCCACCACGCGGTTTTGCCAACGCTCGTCAGACCATGGTTGCTCCCGTCAAGATTGAGTGGGACACCAAGCCTGTTGCCAAGGGTGGTAAGCTCCGCATCATCGGCTACGATCCCTACACCAAGAACAATGAGTGGAGCGCAAAGGCTAGCAATGGCGACCACTACACTGGCGCAGAGGTTACCTCTGAAGGTTTCCAGATCTTCGGTCTGAACCCCTATGCATACTATTCAGCAGGTATCGCTTGCTATGTCACCGATCACAACTCTATGCAGGACCAGCGCGATGTTTGGAACAACCACATGGAGATTGCCGGTCTGAAGAACGGTGCCATCATCGGCTTCAAGTACTTCGGTTTCGGTGGTCTGGCTCAGGACACCAAGGGTTGTAAGGCATTTGCCGGCACCAAGCAGGGCGACGGTACCAAGATTCGCGTGAAGGTTACTCCCAGCCGTCAGGCTTGTAAGCTCCATGTCATGCTCGATGGTCCTTATGCCAACAGCGTTCACAATGGCAAGGAGATTGCCGTTATCGATGTTCCTGCAGCTCAGGGTGGCCAGCAGGGCGGTCGTCCCGGTGGCTTCGGTGGCTTCGGTGCTCCTGCACAGCCCATCTATGTTGAGGCAGCCGTTCCCGCAGTCGAGGGTCTCACCGGCAAGCATGCCATCTACCTCGTCGTTGAGGGTCCCAATGTTGAGGAGCCTCAGCAGCCTCAGGGTCAGGGTCAGTTCGGCGGTCGCCAGCAGGCTCGTCCCCAGCAGCCTCAGAAGCCTCAGGGCTTGGTTGACATCGAGGGTATCTGCTTCGTTAAGAATGGTCTCGACCTGAAGAGCCCCGAGGTGCCTCAGCTCACCATCACTGTCGACGGTGTAAGAGTCAACCTGCCTCAGACAGCTATGCTCTCTACCAACCAGAACGGTTACACTCAGACCGACCACTATCAGGCTTACGCACGCCTCACTCCCACCTCTAAGATCGAGGCTAGCGCTACCGATCCCAGCGTGAAGATTGAGATTGGTAAGATCACCGACGGTCGTGCCGTAGTAAAGGCCACCTACAATGGTGCAGCCAAGTACTATCTCCTGAACTAATACCCGTTTACATACATTCTTTCAATGCCCAGCGGTTCATTCCGTTGGGCATTTTTCATTTTCAATTTTCAATTTTTATTCTCAATTCTCAATTTTCCATTTTCCATTTTCAATTTTTATTCTCAATTCTCAATTCTCAATTTTCAATTTTCAATTTTTATTCGTACCTTTGCACCCGTTTCATAAAAAATAATAAGGTAAGACACCTGATTACCTACATAAGACACTAAATATGTTTGACAACTTAACCGAGAGACTCGAACGCTCATTCAAGATACTGAAGGGCGAAGGAAAGATAACCGAGATCAATGTAGCCGAGACCCTGAAGGATGTACGCCGTGCCCTCCTCGACGCCGATGTCAACTATCGCGTTGCCAAGGACTTCACCGACACGGTCAAGAAGAAGGCACTCGGACAGAATGTCCTCACTGCCGTCAAGCCCAGCCAGCTGATGGTGAAGATTGTACACGACGAACTGGCTACCCTCATGGGTGGCGAGACCGCAGAGCTCAACCTCCCCGGACGCCCCGGTCAGCCCACCATCATCCTTATGGCAGGTCTCAACGGTTCGGGTAAGACCACCTTCACCGGCAAGCTCGCCAAGATGCTCAAGGACAAGAAGGCCAAGAATCCCCTCGTTGCAGCCTGCGACACCTTCCGCCCTGCCGCTATGGAGCAGCTGAAGGTGCTGGCCGATCAGGTAGGTGTACCCTGCTACATGGAACTGGGTGCTACCGACCCCGTACAGGTGGCCCTCAATGCCATCCAGGAGGCTCGTGCCAAGGCCAACGATGTGGTTATCGTCGATACCGCAGGTCGCCTTGCCATCGATGAGGAACTCATGCAGCAGATCCAGGACATCCGCGATGCCATCCATCCCGACGAGATCCTCTTCGTGGTAGATGCCATGACTGGTCAGGATGCCGTCAACACCGCCAAGGAGTTCAACGAGCGCCTCGACTACACCGGCGTTGTCCTCACCAAGCTCGACGGCGACACCCGTGGTGGTGCAGCCCTCTCCATCCGCACCGTAGTGCAGAAGCCCATCAAGTTTGTCGGCACCGGTGAGAAGATGGAAGCCATCGATCCCTTCCACCCCAGCCGTATGGCCGACCGTATCCTCGGCATGGGCGACATCGTATCGCTCGTTGAGCGCGCCCAGGAGCAGTTCGACGAGGAGGAGGCACGCAAGCTTGAGGCTAAGCTCCGCAAGAACAAGTTCGACTTCAACGACTTCTACAACCAGATACAGCAGATCAAGAAGATGGGCAACCTCAAGGACCTCGCCTCGATGATTCCCGGTGTAGGCAAGGCCCTCAAGGATGTAGAGATCGACGACAACGCCTTCAAGAGCATCGAGGCCATCATCCTCTCCATGACTCCCAAGGAGCGCGAGAATCCCGCCATCCTCAACACCTCTCGTCGCAACCGTATCGCCAAGGGTTCGGGCACCAACATCCAGGAGGTCAACCGCCTCATCAAGCAGTTCGACCAGACCCGCAAGATGATGAAGCTCGTCACCGACCGCAGCAAGATGGCCCAGATGGCCGGCATGATGAAAAACATGCCCAAGGGCCCAGGTGGCCTCCCCGGCATGCCCAAGATGTAGCCCCACCCTCGCTCATCGCTCATCGCTCATCGCTCAACGCCCCCTCCCCCTCCCCCATAGGGAGGGGAATTATAGTATTGCTAATAAATAAAAGGATGGGGAAGTTTTTCTACCAAAATGCTTCACCTGACAGATATGAGTTGCTCAAGGAATTTGCCAAAAAAAACAGGGCCAATCCTACTGAGGCAGAAAGCCTCATGTGGAGATATCTGAACAGGAAAGATACAGGATTAAGATGGAGAAGGCAACATATCATCGGTGACTACATTGCCGATTTTGTTTGCCTCAGCGAAAGACTGATCATTGAGATAGATGGAGGCTACCACTTTGAGCAAGAACAGGAAGAAGAAGACGCAGTCCGCAGCCACACCCTTGAGGCAATGGGATACAAGGTCATTCGCTTCTCCAACGAAGAAGTATTTGAGGATATTGACTACATACTTGAACGCATCCAATACATCATCGACGATCAGAACAATTAAAACTATATAAGGTAATAAGAAAAAGCAAGTACATGGATAACAATTCACAAAATGTAACTACTCCCCTCTCTATGGGAGAGGGGCAGGGGGTGAGGCTCATTGACGGCAAAGCCACAGCAGCCACCATCAAGGCAGAGATCAAAGAGAAAGTAGAACAGATCGTCGCACAGGGCGGTCGCCGTCCCCACCTTGTAGCCATCCTCGTCGGTCACGACGGAGGTAGCGAGACCTATGTAAAGAATAAGGTACTCGCGTGCGAGGCTTGCGGATTCCAGAGCACCCTCCTCCGCTACGAAGACGACATCACCGAGGCCGAGCTCCTCCAGAAGGTACACGAACTCAACGAAGACGAGAGCGTCGACGGCTTCATCGTTCAGCTCCCCTTGCCCAAGCACATCGACGAGCAGCGCATCAACGAGGCCATCGACTGGAGCAAGGATGTCGACGGATTCACACCCGTCAATGTAGGTCGTATGGCCCTCGGTCTGCCCAGCTTCGTCAGCGCCACCCCCAAGGGCATCCTCGAGCTCCTCCGCCGCTACGACATCCCCACATCGGGTAAGAAGTGCGTCATCCTCGGCCGTAGCAACATCGTAGGCAAGCCCATGTCACAGCTCATGATGCAGAAGCAATGGGGCGACAGCACCGTCACCGTCTGCCACAGCCACTCCGCCCAGCTCAAGGAAGAGTGCCTCCAGGCCGACATCATCGTGGCAGCCATTGGCCGTCCCGACTCCCTCACCGCCGACATGGTCAAGCCCGGAGCCACCGTTATCGATGTAGGTACCACCCGTGTGCCCGATGCCACCCGCAAGACCGGTTTCCGCCTCAATGGCGATGTCAAGTTCGACGAGGTAGCACCCCTCTGCTCCTATATCACCCCCGTACCCGGAGGTGTAGGCCCCATGACCATCTGCATGCTCATGCAGAACACCCTTCAGGCCTACGAGCAGAAGTTTGCCAAGTAAACTCATATTTAGGGAGAATCAAAAAAAAAACATCCCAAAACATTTGGCAGTTTCAAATAATTGATGTACCTTTGCACTCGCAATTAGGACAGAGGTCCTCTTCGGAATATTGCAGGCTTTGTTCGTAAGCCCTTACATGGTGACTATAGTTCAGTTGGTTAGAGCGTCAGATTGTGGTTCTGAATGTCGTGGGTTCGAGTCCCACTAGTCACCCATTTCCCCTCCCCCGGGATCCTGCTTGTAGTTCCATTTGGAATTCGCAGGATCCCTTTTTATTTTTATCAGGCGATAATAAATTTACAGCACGAGGATAGCGATAAGAGCAGGCGACACACTCCCACTCACGGTGAGCAGTATGTCAGATCGGTAGTTCGATTTCCCCTTATACACATTCTTGCCGTCATAGTGCAGCAGTATGTCCGACGAGTACGAGGAGTTACCCCTGTACAGATACTTCCCATCCCACGAGTAGACGATGTCCGAGCTGTAGCTACTCTTCCCCTTCATCAAGTGCTTCCCGTCCCAGGTGTAGAGTATATCCGAGCTGTAGGTAGAGTTACCCCTGTATATATACTTACCGTCAAAGGTCATCCGCACATTGCTCGTGTAAGTATTGTTTCCTGCGAACAACCTCTTCCCATCCCAAGTATAGAGAATATCCGAAGTATAAGAACTATTCCCCCTGTATATACGGCTCTGTGCGAAAGAGAATATCGCCATCTGTAGTAAGAATAAAGTCAGTATGATGCGTTTCATTCCGCAAATATACGAATAAATAATTGTAAGAGAGATAAAATCATGCAAAAAACTCCCCCACTCTACCCATCATGGTGCATTAGCAAAACGCCTCAGATGCACCTTTGCCCAAAAATCTATCTGCCACGCAGTATGAGTCGATAAGCCTCGGGGGGAGGGTGTGTTGTCGTCTGTCGTTTGTCGTTTGTCGCATGAACGAGAGTGAGCAAGACTTGGATACACTGTAAAATAGAGTGTAAAATGGGGTAAGACATTTTACATTATATTTATAATTTAATGTGAAGCAAGAAAACCACGGTAATTCATGTGCTCAATTGCTTTTGATCCTTTATTTTTGAATTCTTCCCATACGCCCATAGTCTTGAATAATTTATATGTAAACCTGGCAACGTCCTCAATAGAGAAAGCATTAGAATCGAATTTCAAATCATTATAAGATATGCCGCCATTTACTGAATAAGAAACCTCTATTCTTGATTTATCACATTTCTCACATTTAATTTCATAGGCCAAGGGCGTGCTCAACCATTTGGATTTGGTCTCGTCTGCTCCACAAGCTTCTCCAATAAGGGTATTAGTGATAGCAATATAAGAAAAGTATGAATGTTTACGAACTTTAGAGAAAAGATCTTTGACAAAAGCTATATCGGAAGCCTCAGTATCAATTGGCTTTGGAGGAGGAGCAGGTGAGGGATTTGGAACGACAGGCGCAGATTTCTTGTAAAATTTCAAAACTTCATCTGCTGTATATTCTTTTAGCCATGAATAACAACCTATCAATGGCACATTTTTGCTGAAATACTCAGCAATAAGCCTGCAATTGTTCTTTAGGTCTTCTGTATTAGTGATAGCATCCATCAATATGACAACATCATATTGTGTGGTACTTTTAATTTCATGAAGTTCCTCTAAATTGCAATAATCATATGCATTAGCATCAAGAAGAGACTTGATTTCTTTATAGTGGTATTGATATGTAGCCTTAGGCCAGTCATATTTAGAAGAGTTAACGAATACCACTAGAGGGACAAGTTCATATTCTTGAAGTAGTCCATCTATGATATCATATATTTCTTGATATACTCTTTTTACAAAAAACCTATCTCGTTCCTTAAATTCTGGAAGATTATTTTTTGTAGTTACCATATGGGCTGGCTGTATTTCCTCATTTTCAAAGCTAAAAGAGCTAATGAAACCTTGCCATATTCTGAATTTAGACAACGATGTAGTTCCGGTTTTTGTGATATGTGAATAATTGACTTCATATGTGAATCTACCATCGCTATCTCTATGTTTAGAACAAAGGGCATGATATTTATTACAGAAAGCCTTTTGTTTATCCTCCCATCCTTCATATATTTTGCTTCTCTCGTAGGACTTCTGATAGTATTCTATAGTAACCTTGTCTCGCAAAATATCAATAGAAGAAGGAATTGAAACTTTCCGCACATCACAATATATTTTGTAACCTTCTATATTTTTGGACTTTATTTCACTTGCTTTGTTGTTTCTTATCCTTCTCTCATTCCAATTTTCTTCGGTTTCTGCAACAACCATACCTAATTCAGCAATAGTCATTGCTTCCACATATAAATCTCTTTTTCTATTAGACGAAATAAAAAGAGATGAAGAGAATTGATCTCTGAGATGCGGGAACTCGTTGAACACGTAATCATCAAAGGTGACTGTATGTTTTTCTGCTATCACTTTAACCATTTCAACGAGTTCACCCCAATGTTTCCAATCAGCCTTTGATATAGCCAGTATTCTTTCTTTTTCTTCCTTTGAAAATGAAAGGCTTCCTGCAGAAGCAGAGGGGTGACCTAAAAGAACAGCAAGCTGTGTAGGATGTTTTTTTACCACCCAAGAAACATATGCATGTGTGCTAGTTTTTTTATATATAATTATCGTTACTGCAACAATAACCATTGCAGTAGCGACAAAAAGAACGATATATAAACCTGAAATCATTGTATTGAATCCTTAACTTCTGGTCTGTTTATTTTCGGAATAATCTGAATAATAAAACGCTTGTTATTCTCTTCTATCTTGTTATCTCTGTTATTACCATTGAAACCACTACCAGCGATTATGATTTCAGTGTTGTACTTTCTGAAATCATGTTTGCCTACAGCTCTCCAACGATTATATAAAGCAAGAGCTCTACGATAACTTAAATGATACATTTCTGTATTATCAGGATCGTAAGTGTGATTTCTTAGTTGATCCCATCTAATTGCTGCATTGCCTTCTATCACTAATTGATAATGAAATTTTTCATCATATAGTGATTCCAGGATTTTCATCAAATCTTTTCCTACATTATCAACAGTCTCGAGATATTCTTCTTTAATTTTGTCATCGTTGGAGTAAAAAATTTCGATTCCTACAAAGTCTTTTGCATAAAACATTTTTTTGTCTTTGTCATATCCTAAAGATGTGGACTGTCCTAAAACTTTGAATTGTTCTTCAAGCTGCAGTATTTGCTCTAACTGTTCTTTGTCTGCATTTGCCTCATGTAGCAACGAATCTAATTTCGCAGAGGTTTCTTCTGCTTCTACCTTATCATGTCCAACTTTTATAAAACATATAATGAACAAGACAAGCATGACAAAAAACAGACTGGTCATTAAGTCTGAGTAACTTGTCCAGAATGGGTCTTTTTGTTGTTTTCTTGCCATTGTTAGTTCTTTATATTTTTAATTGCTATAATCATCTCACGGACAGCCTTAAGTAAGTCAGCATTCAAGTCAGCTGCGTTTTTCTGTGATTTAATCTGTTCCTGCTTCAAGTTAGCTATTTCATTCTTCAAATCAGTATAACATGTTGCCTGAACATTAGTGTACTCAATAAGTTTACTGAGCACCTCATTAAGCTGTGTCAAAGAATTAAAAGCAGTCTTGTTGTCATCAACGAATGATTTTATATATTCTGTTGACGCCTGGAGTTGTTTGTTCAATTCCTCTGAAACAATCTTGGCGTCTGATGTAAGCTCGTCAAATTGCTTACGGTACATTTCGCGAGTATCTGATCCCGTCGGGAAATGTTTTTCGATTGCTGTTCTGAATTGAGATTGCAATTCGGTTGCAGCTCCTTGATTTTCAACGACGACATTGAGAGACGAAGCGAAATCATCAAACGACTCAATGACACTCTCAATCTTCTCAACAGCTCCACTTACTTCTTGAATAGTATCATTGAGATTCTCTTGATATGCTCTGAAAACTTTGAGAGAATCCGCAGACTCCTTCAGACTGTTGAAGGTTTCTGCGATTTCAACAGCAACTTCTTTCTGTTTCATTTTATTGATTTCAACAAGGAGAAGGTGTTGTTTTTTCAATATTGTCATTTAAAAGTTCTGCAGAATTAGCATATGCGTCAAGATTATGTCCAAACTTGCCAATGAATTCTCCTAGCACACCTTTCAAAGAGTTAAGGCTTGATGCCATACTATTTGAAAGTGTAGGCATAAGTTCACGACGGAGAAAGTCATAATATTCATTTTTATTCTTTTCGCATCCAGCCATGCCTTTTTTGTAGTTAACCGCTGAATTCCATACCATAAGACCAAGGCCAATAAAGCTAGCGCCCATGGCGATTACAACACCAAGTAGAAGGTTTTGAAGTGGCCCCATGTTACCATTTGCAAACAAATCATTAACATTAAATGCAATACCGATAAGACCTGTAATAATACCAATAAATGTACCAGCGAGACCAAGGTAGAGTGGTACGTTTATGGTATTATTTATCTGCGTTTCCATGGATTCAATTTTTCTTTCGCAAATATCTTGAAGAATTGAAAAATCTGCAGATGTACCTACATTCTTACAAAGGTATGCATTAGTCTCATAAACAACTTCGTCAAATGCCTCGCTTCCACCTTTTGCCTGAATAAGTGAGACATCAGAATATTCAATAACGACCTCTTCTACAATAGGATATTCATCCTTCAAGTCTTCATCCTCGGGAGCTGTTTTAACAATAGGTGTAGGTATGTGTTTTGCAGGAGGATTCACAATGAACTTATGTAACTTTGCCTTTGAATTAAGGATGCTTTTAGTGATTGACGTATCAATCTTCCTATAGGCATCAGCATGAGGGAAGAATGATGCGAGCTGTTTTATCTTATGCGCGGTTTCATTGAATGATGCAATTTGGAAAAACAAAACAATGCATACTATTACAATTGCAATTCCAATCATGGTGATTTCTAATGCGCCCATGTTTCCAAAGCTTAAAATGTCCATTAGTCGAAGAGATTAAGTTGTTTATTGTTATTTTTTACTGATTTCTTTTTTGAATTCTTTTTTGCCTCTTTCAATGCAGCAATTTCTTCTGCAGTGAAAGGTTTAATAGTTTCACTTGAATCTGGATATTTTCCTTCAATATAAAGTTTAACTAATCCTGCATGTGAAATTGGAGAGGAAGTGTCTCTAAACTCGATATTTGTGTTGTAATCTAAAAACACAATGTCATGAGTTTTTGCACGCTCTGCGATTCGCATAACCACATTATGAACTTCCTGCACATTATCCAGTACCCATTTATATGACGGCAGGTAAATCAACATCCTCGCATCAAAATAATTGAGTAATTCTGTACTATTGATTCCTTTCTGATGTCCGCGTGGAGGCCCATATTTCCTGACTGTCCTTTTTAATCCAGTCATTGAACTGTTTGAGAATGACTCCATGTCAATTCCACAAGTTTCAAATACTTTTAACCCTTGCCAAATACCCTCAACGCATTTGGAGGAATAACCAGGAGAGAATGGAATAGGTATATTTCCATGAGGGTAAAAAGGACTCAAAATTTGAGCATAACGAACTGAAGATGCAGATGTAATATCCAAAATGTCAGCATTAGGATATTGCTCTTTTATTTTCTCGATTTTTCTTTTTTTATTTTCAACGTATATCATGATATTTACATTCTTGAAGGGTTATTGATGTTAACGATGTATTCTATAGGTATAAATGTCTTGACCATGCATTCTGCCTGATGTTCATGGAAAATTTTACCATCATTACGAGATACATAGTGCCTTTGTGTGGCAGAAAAGTTGACTCGTTGGAGGTCTTCAAGATTAGGGCCAAATTTGTTTTGGGACCTATCTTGTGTGGCCGCATTTATATTAGAGAAAACTGTGTCCTTGAACGTTGCTACCTCAATCTTGATTTTAAGAAGAACTAGATTAGCTCCATCTTGTTGTTTTCTGTATGCCATAGGATGGTCATCGCAAAAACTTAGACGCACATAATCCTGTAGTCCAAGGCGACTATCCAAATCTCGAGACTGGTAATCTCCTCCTGCATTCGGTATTGTGATGTTATTTCTTTCACAATACTTCCAAGAATAAAGACCTCCCAACTTGCGAATCGATCTTAGATTTGCTTCATCTGTGAAATGATAGAAGTAGCGCTGGCCATGAAGATTTAGATAATTCAAGAATGCTTGGGCATTATCTTTTTTGGTAGTAACCAATGCAGTAAGACGAGAGATTTCAAATGCTCTTTCTTGTTCTTCACGGGCAAGTTTTTCTTCATATTCTCTTGCCTTACGTTCCCTCTCTAAGCGCTCTTTTTCAGCTCTCTCGTTTTCAAGCCTTATTCTTTCGCGTTCTCTTGCTTCTTTTTCTTCACGTTCTCTCGCTTCGCGTTCAATTCTTTCGATTTCTCTTTGATGTAATTTATACCTCAAAGATGAAATTTCTTCTTTTAGACTCTCAAAGTTCGCTTTAAGATTGCTGTCCTTAATTTGTTTTAATATAGGGGCAGCTTGATACAATAATTCCTCAGCTTTCTTTGCATCTTCACTCGCAATGAATTGGTTTATTGTATCAAAAGTCTTGATAACAAAATTTTTGAGATTTCTTAGCCGTTCTTCTTCTTCTCGTTTTCTTTTTTCGAGAAGATCCTTCATGGTTTTTACAGAACCGATTTTCTTTGGAGTAAAAACATTGGAAGACTTCGAATGTATTTCTTGGGGCGAAATGTGATACCATGAAATATCACACTCCTCCGATTTAAGTTCAGACAGTTTCTTTTCCTGCTCGGACTTAAATCTTTGTAAGAAGAAGATGCGGTCTAGGATTTTTTTTGATCTTGAATCTTCGTCCTTTCCGGTTATTTTTTTTATTATGTTACTAAATAACCCCATTTTTATATTTCGCGATTTTGAACATTAATATATCTAATTGCTCTTCCTCCAACTTCTGCTAAATAATCCAGAGACATGAAGCCTCTTGGTCTGCCTTGGACGCTATCGACAAAATTACATATTATCACTACTGTCCCGTAAAAGTGGGCAAATCGATCTTTGAAATAGTTGAAACATAGTCTATTAGAAGTAATCTTTCATGTGCGACGATTTGAATTTGTAATTTTGCAGTCCATAATAGGATTTGCAAATGAACAAAGATAA
>JAZQQX010000050.1:0-50682 GCA_045629325.1 Bacteroidaceae bacterium
CCAGGAGCTCAAGGGTAAGGACCAGCTTGCTCGCGTATTCTCTTCAACCGAGTCTATGGGTAGCAAGATCAAGAGCAACAACACTGACTCGGAGGTTGAGAAAGTTCTCGAGGAGGAAATCAACTCAAGCATCGAGAACGCATTCAATATTCTCCGCAACCGTATCGACCAGTTCGGTGTGGCTCAGCCCAACATCCAGCGTCTGGAGGGCCAGAAGGGCCGTATCATGGTTGAGCTCCCCGGTGTGAAGGAGCCCGAGCGTGTGCGTAACCTCTTGCAGGGTAGCGCTAACCTTGAGTTCTGGGAGTGCTGGTTGTACAATGAGATCATCCAGAAGGGTCTCTTCCGCCAGATCGACCAGGCTTGTGAGAAGGAGGCTGCTTTGGCACAGTATGGCAACAACAATGCTCCCGCTGAGGAGGCTGCTCCCGCTGAGGAGGAGGTTGCTGACACCCTCGCTACCGAGGAGGCTGTAGAGTCTATCACCGAGGCACTTGCTGCTGAGAAGAAGGCTGAGCCTGCCAAGACTTCTGCTTGCGTAACCCTCACTTCTCTGCTCGACAACACCGGTCGTGGCTTGGGCTCAAGCGTTGTTGCTGCTGCTCCCAAGTTCCGTATGAGCGCCATCGACTCTCTGTTGGCTTTGCCCGCAGTTCAGGAGGTTTTGAAGGCCAACAATGTGGCTCTTCGCTGGAGTGTGAAGAATGTTACCACTTGGGTTCGTGAGAACGGTAAGGATGTAGAGAAGAAGACCAACCTCATCGGCATCCACGCCTTGAAGGTCAGCACCGACAATGGCCGTGCCAACATGGAGGGCGATGTTGTGGCTGATGCTCGTGAGAGCTACGACCAGAAGGGTCATCCCTGTGTAAGCATGACCATGACTACCGAGGGTGCTCGCGACTGGGCTACCTTGACTCGCAAGAATGTACAGCGTCCCATCGCTATCGTACTGGACGACAAGGTTTACAGTGCTCCCAATGTAATGAACGAGATCACTGGTGGTAACTCTGAGATCACCGGTAACTTCACTCCCGAGGATACCCGCGACCTCGTGAATGTATTGAAGTCAGGTCGTATGTCTGCTCCTGCTCACATCGTAAGCGAGGAGATCGTTGGTCCCTCTCTCGGTGCTGAGTCTATCAGCCAGGGTATGTGGAGCTGTATCATCGCATTCATCATCCTGATGCTTTATATGATCGCTATGTACGGTTTGATTCCCGGTATGGTTGCCAACTGTGCATTGATCCTGAACCTCTTCTTCACCATCGGTATCCTCAACAGCTTCCAGGCTGCTCTTACCATGAGTGGTATTGCAGGTATGGTATTGTCACTCGGTATGGCTGTGGATGCTAATGTGTTGATCTACGAGCGTACCAAGGAGGAGCTCCGCTCGGGCAAGCGTACCCGTGAGGCTCTCGCTGCTGGTTACAGCAACGCATTCAGCGCCATCTTCGACTCTAACATCACCAGTATCATCACCGGTGTCATCCTGTTCTACTTCGGTACTGGTCCAATCCGTGGTTTTGCTACCACTCTGATCATCGGTATCTGTATCTCATTCTTCACCGCAGTATTCTTGACTCGCGTGGTTTATGAGACCGTTATGGCAAAGGAGAAGTGGTTGAACCTCACCTTCACTACCGGTTTGGCTCAGAAGTTCTTCCAGAACCCCAAGTACGACTTCATGGGTATGGCCAAGAAGAGCTTCATCGTATTCGGTGCTATCGTTGTGATCTGTGCTGGCTTCATGTTCGGCCGTGGTTTCAGCAAGAGTATCGACTTCACCGGTGGTCGTAACTTCGTAGTTGCATTCGACAAGGAGGTACAGCCCGAGACTGCTCGCGAGGCTCTCAACTCTGCCTTCGAGGGTAGCAACACCAGCGTTATCGCTCTCGGTACCGATGGCAAGACCATCCGTATCACCACCAACTACCGTATCAACGAGGAAGGCTTGGAAGTGGACAGCGAGATTGAGAACAAGCTCTATGCTGCTCTCCAGGGTGCCAACCTGCTGGGTGCAGAGGTAAGCGCTGAGGACTTCAAGAACCCCGACAACCGCGCAGGTGGTGCTATCATCAGTAGCCAGAAGGTAGGTCCTTCTATCGCTGAGGACATCACCAAGGGTGCTATCATGAGCGTATTGCTCGCATTCGTAGCAATCTTCATCTACATCCTGATCCGTTTCCGTGACTTCGCATTCTCTGTAGGTGCTATCACCGCATTGTTCTGCGATATCATGTTCATCCTCGGTATGTACGCTATCTGGTGGGGTATCCTGCCCATGAGCCTTGAGATCGACCAGACCTTCATCGGTGCAGTCCTCACCGCTATCGGTTACTCTATCAACGATAAGGTGGTTGTATTCGACCGTATCCGTGAGTTCATCGGCTTGCATCCCAAGCAGGATCGTCACGAGTTGATCAATGCTTCTCTTAACAGCACTCTGACTCGTACCATCAACACCTCTGTCAGCACATTCATCGTATTGGCAGTTATCTTCATCCTCGGTGGTAACAGCATTCGTAGCTTTGCCTTCGCAATGATCCTCGGTGTTATCTTCGGTACCCTGTCGTCTATCTTCGTTGCAGCTCCTACTGCATACGCTATCATGCGCAAGAAGATGGCTAAGCAGAACGAGAAGTAATTCTTCCCCATATATCCCTCGCACGCACACACATATATATATAATGTGTAGGCGTGCGAGGATGATGCCCCTGTAGTTAAATGGATAGAACGAAGGTTTCCTAAACCTTTGATCCGGGTTCGATTCCCGGCGGGGGTACTAAAGCGTAAGGCTAATAGAAAGAGAGAAAAGCCAGCAAGAGAGAGGGATCGCAGGTTGATATATATCAATTTGTCGGTCCTTTGCCTTTTTTTGATGACAAATTGTATCATTTGTTGGCGAAAAAGTTATAAATTTGCAGATATTCAACTGTTTTTAGTGAAAACAGTGAAGCCTCTTCGTAGGCATTTGTCTATTTGCTAATAACGATTAAAATATAATTATGGCAGATTCATTAGAAGTAAAGGAACTGGATCAGGTTGTAGTCCGTTTCTCTGGTGACTCCGGCGACGGTATGCAGTTGGCCGGAAACATCTTCTCCACGGTCTCTGCAACCGTGGGTAACAGTATCAGTACATTCCCCGACTATCCCGCCGATATACGCGCCCCGCAAGGTTCGCTGACTGGTGTGTCGGGTTTCCAGGTTCATATTGGTGCCGACCAGGTGTTCACCCCCGGTGACCAGTGCGATGTGCTCGTTGCTATGAATGCAGCTGCGCTGAAGACACAGTACAAGTATGCCAAGGCTGGTGCCACCATCATCATCGACACCGACTCTTTCGGTCCCAAGGACCTTGAGAAGGCTGCCTTCAAGACGGAGGACTACCTGGGTGAGATGGGCATCGATCCCGACCGTGTCATTGCTTGCTCGCTCACCACTATGGTGAAGGACTGCCTCAAGGACACTGGTATGGATGTGAAGAGCATCATGAAGTGCCGTAACATGTTTGCACTCGGTCTTGTGTGCTGGCTCTTCGATCGCGACCTCGACATCGCCTTCAACTACCTGAAGGAGAAGTTCGCCAAGAAGCCCGGTGTGGCTGAGGCCAATATCAAGGTGATCCAGGCCGGTTATGACTACGGACACAACACACACAGCAGTGCCTACAATGTATATCGTATCGAGACCAAGAACAAGGTGCCTGGTCGCTACATGGATATCACGGGCAACAAGGCTACAGCCTACGGTTTCATAGCTGCTGCAGAGAAGGCCGGACTGAAGCTTTACCTCGGTTCTTATCCTATCACTCCCGCTACCGATGTGCTCCACGAGCTCTCTAAGCACAAGAGCCTCGGTGTGACCACCGTACAGTGTGAGGACGAGATTGCCGGTTGTGCATCCAGCGTAGGTGCATCCTTCGCAGGTGCTTTGGCAGTCACCTCTACCTCTGGTCCTGGTATCTGTCTGAAGAGTGAGGCTATGAACCTCGCTGTGATCATGGAACTTCCTCTCGTGGTGCTCGATGTTCAGCGTGGTGGTCCTGCTACGGGTCTTCCCACCAAGAGTGAGCAGACCGACCTCCTGCAGGTACTCTTTGGCCGTAATGGTGAGAGTCCCATGCCTGTGATGGCAGCTACCAGTCCTACCGACTGCTTCGATGCTGCATTTGAGGCAAGTAAGGTTGCCCTCGAGCACATGACTCCCGTGGTGCTCCTCACCGATGCTTATGTAGCCAATGGTTCGGGTGCGTTCAAGTTGCCCAACCTGGCCGAGTATCCCGCTATCAATCCTCCCTATGTGCCTCAGGAGATGCTGGGCTCATGGACTCCCTATATGCGTGCAGAGAACGGCACTCGCTACTGGGCTGTTCCTGGTCGTGAAGGCTTCCAGCACATCCTCGGTGGTTTGGAGAAGGACGACAAGACGGGTGCCATCTCAACAGCTCCCGACAACCACGACCTTATGACTCGCAAGCGTCAGGCTAAGACCGATGCCATTCCCGTTCCCGACCTTGAGGTGCTGGGCGACAAGGACGATGCCGATCTGCTCATCGTTGGTTTCGGTGGTACCTACGGTCACCTCCGTGCAGCAATGGATGAGATGCGCGCTCAGGGCAAGAAGGTTGCTATGACCCACTTCCGCTATATCAATCCTCTCCCCGCCAACACGGCTGAGGTGATGAAGAAGTATCCCAAGGTGGTAGTAGCAGAGCAGAATATGGGTCAGCTCGCAGGTTGGCTTCGCATGAAGGTTGACGGTTTCGTTCCCGCTCAGTTCAATGAGGTCAAGGGTCAGCCCTTCAAGGTTGCCGAACTGGTAGAGGCTTTTAACACAATCATTAACAAATAATCAGAAAGGACATACATAACATGGCATATTCAGCTTCAGATTTTAAGAAAGGACAGCCAAGATGGTGTCCTGGATGTGGAGATCATTTCTTCCTGGCAAGTTTGCATAAGGCAATGGCTGAGATTGGCGTTGCACCTCACGATACTGCAGTTATTTCGGGTATTGGTTGCTCCAGCCGTCTGCCTCACTATATGAACACCTATGGCATGAACACCATTCACGGCCGTGCAGCAGCTATCGCTACAGGTTGTAAGGTGGCCAATCCTCGTCTCACCGTATGGCAGGTGAGTGGCGATGGTGATGGTCTGGCTATCGGTGGTAACCATTTCATCCATGCCAATCGTCGTAACATCGACCTCAATATGATACTGCTCAACAATCGTATCTATGGTCTTACCAAGGGTCAGTACAGCCCCACTTCGCCTCGCGGATTTGTGAGCAAGTCGAGCCCTTACGGTACGGTTGAGGATCCCTTCCGTCCTGCCGAACTCTGCTTTGGTGCCCGTGGTCATTTCTTTGCCCGTGCCGTTGCTACCGATGCAGCAGGTACTGTGGAAATCCTCAAGGCAGCCTACAACCACAAGGGAGCGGCTGTGTGTGAGATCCTGCAGAACTGTGTCATCTTCAACAATGGTACCCACGAGAGTGTCTACACCAAGGAAGGTCGTGCCAAGAATGCCATCTATGTGGAGCATGGCAAGCCCCTCGTCTTCGGTGAGAACAACGAGTTTGGTCTCGTACAGGAGGGCTTCGGCCTGAAGGTGGTGAAGATCGGTGAGGATGGCATCACGGAGAAGGATATCCTTGTTCACGATGCACACTGCCAGGACAACACCCTTCAGCTCAAGCTTGCCTTGATGGGCGACAACGACGGTTTCCCTGTTGCCTTGGGCGTCATTCGCGATGTCGATGCACCTACCTACAACGATGCTGTTGAGGCACAGATTGAGGAGGTAAAGGCCAAGAAGCCTTACCACAGTTTTGCTGAATTGCTTGAGACCAACGACATCTGGGAGGTCAAGTAAGTCTCTTGCTTGGAGTAAGACTTTTCTCACTCACTTTTATATATTTATAAGGACGGTAATACCTTGTGTATTGCTGTCCTTATTATTTTTATCTCTTTTTGAAAAAAATGGGCGCAGGGTGTAGTAAAACGCGATGTCGGTGCGTCTATATAGTTAAATGAGCTCAAAGAGAAGTATGGTAAGTAGGTGTTCAAAATCTTGTTTTATAATAGATGTGCTCACTTGCTTAAGATGTTGTAAAAAAAGTAAAGAAGTAAGAAGATGAAAAAGACGATTTTGGCTGTGATGCTCGGCATGACGAATATATTGGGAAGCTATGCAGATAGCACCGGCAGTGATGAGGCTGTGGCTGACAGCATGACGATCAACCTGAAGGAGTTCACCGTGAAGGGAACGGCTCCCAAGACGCGTGTGAAGGGCGATGCCATGCGTACCATTGTCAATGGCAGTGTGTTGGAGCAGACCATCTCGGCTACGGAGATGCTGAAGTATGTGCCCAATGTGCAGGCTGAGAGCGGCAGTGTGAAGGTGACCGGAAGGGGCGATGCCGAGGTGTATATCAACGGACGCAAGGTGCAGGACCTGAAGGAACTGGACAACATCCGTCCCGAACTGATTCAGTATGTGGATGTGGTGGCCAATCCTGGGGCTCGCTACAGTGCCTCTACCCGTGCCGTAGTGCGCATCACCATGAAGCGTCCTCAGGGTGAGGGTTGGGGTTTCACCAACACGCTCTATGGGGCCTATCAGTATGGCTGGACAGCCCAGGAAGCGCTCGAGACCAACTACCGCAAGGGCGGGATGGACATCACGGGTTCGCTCACTGCCATGCGCTATGCTGTGGGGCAGGATCAGGTGCTCACCATCCGTTCGAAGGCTGGGGATGAGGTGCTCAAGCAGGTGGGACAGGACTATACGCGTGGCACGGCTCACTTCTACATTCCCAAACTGCAGTTCAACTATGTCATCAACAAGAACCACTCGCTGGGTGCCTGGTATCAGTTGAGTGCCAATCCCTACCAGCATGTCACGGCTCAGCTCGACACGCGTATCACAATGGGTGACACGCCTCAGGAGCGTACCTTCAGTAACATCTTCCACGACTGGGATGTCAGAAAACACATGGTCAGCATGTACTACAATGGTCAGGTGGGCTTGTGGAACATCGACTTCAACGCCGACGGTGTGTGGTCGAGAAATCAGATGCCTATCGAGACTACGGAGACGGTGTTTGACGCCAACGATGTGGAGCGACATAAGGTCAGCGTGAACAATCACAATGATGACAACATCGACCTCTATGCCACCAAACTGGTCTTCTCGCATCCTCTTTGGGGTGGTTCGCTGGGTTTCGGCGGTGAGTACAGTTACAGCAGTCATGGGTATGAGTTTCGCACCCAACAGCAGGGTGTGGTGCTTCCTGCAAGCGACATGGAGAGTGAGGTGAACGAGAATATCGTGGCTGGTTTTGTAGATTATACGCGTCAGTTTGGCAAACTGAGTGCGAATGTGGGTCTGCGCTATGAGCACGCACAGAACAACTATTATGAGGACGGCCAGCTCATTGATGCACAGAGCCGTACCTACAACGATCTCTTCCCCAGCATCACGCTTGGCTTACCTGTGGGTAAGGTGCAGATGCAACTGAGTTATGCGCAGGACATCACCCGTCCCGACTATCAGAGCCTGAACAACAATCTGATGTATGTCAACAAGTACACCATGCAGTGTGGCAACCCCATGCTTCGACCCACCTATGCTCACAATCTGGTCTACAATGCCTCTTACAAGTGGGCTACGCTGATGGCTACTTTTGCTCGTACGAAGGATGCCATGTCGGTGGTGGCGCGCCCTTACTATCCCAACGATCCGGGCAATCCTGTGGTGCTGATGGGGTCGGAGAATATCAATCCTTACAACAGTGGTAACATCTCGCTGACTCTCTCTCCTGTCATCAAGCAGATATGGCGTCCACAGTTTGTGGTGCAGGGTGCGTTCCAGAACTATTGCACGCAGGACCTCCAGGGGCAGGCTATCCACCTCAACCACCCTGTCCTCACCCTGCAGTGGAAGAACTTCATCAGTCTGCCCAAGGGTTTCCTCTTCATGCCTACGCTGGGCTTTGTCAGCAAGGGTGACGAGGGCAATGCACGCATCAACAAGAATATCTACTCTATGTCCTTCTCACTGCGTAAGTCGTTCCTCAAGAACAAGCTCGATGTCACCCTGAATGCCGAGGAGCCCTTCGAGTTGGCTGGTTCTGACCTCACTCTGTTCGGAGCCCGTGAGATGAGCACCGACCGACTGAAACCTCGCAGTTGCTATGCCCACATCGTCTACCGATTCAATGAGAGTCGCTCTAAGTACAAGGGTAGTGGTGCTGGCGATGCACAGAAGGCGCGTATGAAGAACTGATATCTCTGATTATATCACTATAGAAAGAACACACACCTGTTGGCATATTTAGGTACAAATCGCCTAAATATGCCAATTCGTGTATTATTACCTGTTATTTTTTGAAAATCCGAGATACATTTATGCCAATCCGTGACTACAATTTCCCAGAAAAAAGTAGTATCTTTGTACCCAGTATTATTTGATTACCTACTTATCGTTTTTTTGACCACCTACTTATCCGTATTATACTTATGTACAAGAGGTTTATTTGGGGATTGTTTTCATTGCTGACATCAGCATCTATGTATGCACAGACTGATAGTTACCTGTTATTCAACGAGGTGATGCAGTCCAATATCGACTATCTGTTGGTGGAGAAGGATTTTCCCGACTCGTGGGTAGAACTCTACAATCCGGGCAGTCAACCTGTCAGTCTTACGGGTTACTCCCTCAGCGAGCATGCTGACGGACGAAATGCTTACCGCTTCCCTGCAGGGGTGGAGACGGTGCCTGCCAAGGGTCATCTGGTGGTCTTCTGCGACAAGGAGAATCGTGGGCTCCATGCTTCGTTCCGCATTGATTCGGGCAATGCCAGTTTGTATCTGTTTGACACGAAGGGCGTGGCTGTGGATAGTCTGATATTGCCCAAGATGCCTGCGCCCAATATCGCTTACGGACGCGTCACCGACGGTGCTGGGGAGTGGCATTACGAGATGGCTCCCTCGGCTGGTAAGGCCAATGGGGGTGGGGGATCGAGCATCTTGTTGCCCGAACCTCTCTTCAGTCACGAGGGAGGCTTGCAGAGCGAGAGTGTGATGCTCACGATGAGCGTGCCCGATGTGGAGGGCTTGCCTGAGGATACCAAACTGTATTACACCATCGATGGTACGGAACCTACTATGGCTTCGCGCGTGGTGGCTAAGAGTCAGACCTTCAATGTGAACCGCACGATGGTGATCCGTGCCAAACTGATGTCGAAGAAGGCTCTCTCGCCTGTGTCAACGGTTCGTTCCTTCATCTTCCATCCTCGCGAGCTGTCTCTCCCCGTGGTGTCTATCGTCACCGACAACGAGTATATCTTTGGCAACGACCTGGGCATAGCCAGTCCTGTCGTGGTGGACGGCAAGCCCAACTATATGCAGAAGTGGCGTCGCCCCATCAACATTGAGTACTATGATGCCAAGGGTGGCAAGGCTGTCCTCAATCAGTTGGGTGAGACGGCCGTGTCGGGTGTATCCACGCGCGAACAGCCTCAGAAGAGTTTCAAGATCTATGCCAACAAGCGTTTTGGCAAGAAGACCTACAAGGGCAACTTCTGGTCCGACAAACCTGAGGTGAACAAGGTCAAGTCGTTCGTGCTGAGAAGTGGTGGCAACAATAGTTTTACCACGCGTATCAACGATGCACTTGTGCAGAGAGTGTTTGGTACGCATGTAGCCAACCTCGACTGGCAGGCCTATCAGCCCGTTGTGGTCTATATCAATGGTGTATACCGGGGTGAGTTTGGTATGCGTGAGCGCTCTAACGAGGATTTCGTTGAGGCCAACTACGACCTGGAAGACATCGAGGTGGCCGATGAGATGGCTTATCAGAGTCCGGAGAGGGGCTCGCTCTTTGCTGATTTCCGTACGGTCTACAGGAGCAAGGCTACTTCCTACGATCAGTTGGCCGAGATGATGGATATGGACAATTTCATCAATGCTCTCATAGCCGAGATGTATGCGATGAATACTGACTTCCCCACCAACAATGTCTCTATCTGGAGATCTCTGGAAGAGGGGGGTAAGTGGAGATGGATATTGAAGGACCTTGACCGTGCGGGTATGAATATCGCACTCTATCCCTTCAGTTTTGATATGTTCAACTATCTCTTCAACCCCGACGACATTATGTATGGGGGTATGTATCACTTCGACCTCTACAAGAAACTCTCCACGCTTCCTGAGTTCAGTGGTGCCTTTGTTGACCGCTTCCTGGTTTATCTGGGCGATTTCCTCAAGCCGGAGTTGGTCAACGCACAGGCCGATAGTATGAGTGAGGAGATCTACGAGGAACTGAAATACACCTTCCAGGCTTACAACTGTAACATCGAGTGGTCGCGCTATAAGCAGAATATGAAGGACTTGAGGTCGTTCTTCTCATCGCGCCCAGGCTATCTCTTCTCGCAGATGAACCACTACTTCGACCTGGGTGGCGTATTCCCTCTGAAGGTGAGCAATGAGGAAGGTAAGGTGAGTGTGAACGATGTGCTTCTTACGGAAGGCAGTCTGGACGGCTCGTGCTTTGCCAACCGTACCGTCAAACTGACAAGTGGGGATAAGATACTCGGATGGAAACTCACCGTCGTGCCCGCCAGCGGAGAGCCTACAAGTTTCACCTTTGAGCATTCCACCATCGACATCCTTCCCTCTACCTATGCTTCATCGCCTAAGGATAGCCTCCTCTTTGAGACATTTGAGATGGATCATATCGATGATGAGTTTGATGATCCCGATGAGCCCGTCACTCCCGAGGATCCAGATGGTCCTAATGACCCTGATACGCCTGACAATCCAGACAACCCAGATACACCCGACAATCCAGACAACCCAGATACACCTGACAATCCCGACACTCCCGATAATCCCGACGGTCCAGATGAACCGGCAGATGCTATGGTGGCAGTGAAGAGCAGTGTCCATACGGTGATTTACAGTCCTTCTGGCTTGCGTAGAAATAAGATGGCAAAGGGCTTGAACATCGTGAGCAAGAACGGCAAATGGGTTAAGGTCGTAAGGTATTGAACCAAATGTTCCCAACGGTTTTCCGTTGGGAACATTGTTTTATACCGGTTTTCCGTTGGGAATATTGTTTTTTTACCGGTAACTATTTCTTCTGATTCTTGCGCATCTCCTCATCGCGCTTACGGTTGCGATCCTTGATGTCCTTCTTCTTGTCGGGCTTCTGCTTGGTGATGGCCGTAGGCTTCTGCTTGTCGCGTGCTATGCCTCGCACATCCCAGGCTTGCTCCATTTCCCATTTGGCCTTCACCGTGATAGGTTTGGGGAAGTAGAACACCTCCTCGGGTTGCAGATGGGAGTCGTAGTTGCCCGTATCCCACTTCTCGTTGCCGTTGCGGTCGATGAAGAGACGGAGGTAGTACTCCGCAGGTTTGAGATAGAAGAAGTCGGCTCGGCCGTTCTCCACCACCTGCTGGAAGACCGGTTTGTCAGCACGATTGATCAACTGTGCATAGGCCGTCTCGCCCTCCTTGAGACCGAGGTTGTTGAGTTTGAGGAAGATGGTGCCAAAGTCATCCAGTGAACGAACGCGTATCTCATTTCGTATCGTCTTGGAATAGTCGCCCAGCACACCCTGGAAGGCCATACTGTCGATGACGAGTTGATAGGCCTTTTTCGGTTCCCATTCCGCATAGAGCGTGTATTGCCTGGGGTTGACACTGTCGGCCAGCAACATATAGGGCATGGACACAAAATTGCTATCCACCTTCTGCACGAACTTGACAGCCGTGGAGTCGAACGACACGATAGGCTGATTGAAGGTGATCGTGATGTTCTGGTTGGGGTCGATAGTACCATTGGGCTTGATCTGCGATTCGAGGTACGATACCTCGTAGGGATTCTCTTCAGGAGGGAGAGGTTCCTTGGCACGCTTCTGTTTCTTCTCACGCTCCTTCTGCCACTCCTCAATGTTCTTCTGTCGCTCCTTCTCCAGTTTGGCGTGTGTCACCTTCGGCACCAGTTCCAAGGTATCAGAGCGAGCCGAGAGCTGTCCCAGTGTATCCGTCTCTAGATAGGTGAGTTTGAAGTGGAGTGTGTCCTGCCAAGCCACGAGCGTATCAGGAATCCAGTAGTTGATGGTATCTTTGCGCGCATTAGGTTCGGCAACGAGTGCAGAAGCATCGAAGTTGAGTCCCTCGATGACGGGAAGCGTATCGGCAGGAGCTGTGAAGTAGAGTGTGAACATCTCTGGTTTGTTGCGCTCCGTCTTGAGTAGATGCTGGTCCTGTCCCTCTTCGAGGAAGGCAAGCAAGGTGATGTTGTCGGGATAGAAATGAATGTAGGGCACCATACGGATCTTCTCATAGTGCGTGGTGTCAACCCACACCGTGTCCGCCTTGAGGTCGGGCTTCGAAGAGGTAGAGAAACTGATGGTGTCGAACGCTATCTGTTCCGACTTCTGCGAGTAGGTGAAGTCGCCGTCCATATCCTTCAGCGCAAAGGCACGGTAGGTACCGTTGGCCACACCCTTGATGGTGAACTGACCACTTCCGTTGGTTCGGCCCACACGCTGGAGAGGCACCTTGCGGAAGGTGCTGTCGGAGAAGGTGCTGTCACAGCGGTAGAGTCCCACCATGATACCCTTGATAGGCTCCAGGTCCTCTGCATTGAGCACCGTGCCACTCACCTCCATGGTGTCGATATGGTCGCCCGTGGAGAACGAGTAGGTGTAGAGCCCCATAGGATTGCCCTCATTGTTGTCCTGAATGGCATCGCTGAAGTCGATGGTGTAGGTGGTGTTGGCCTTCAGTGAGTCGAAGAGATCGATACGGATGCTCTTACCCACAGCACGAATGTTTGGCGGTTCGCTCTGTGGAGGCGACACCGTCACCTTCTCGCTGGGATTGTCCAGTTTGATGTATTCGTTGAAGTGTATGCTCGCCTTCTTGCTCTTCACCCCCGTAGCCTTGTTGGCCGGCTGTGCAGAGATCACCACAGGCGGTTCCTCATCGTAGCGTCCTCCGTCGGGACTGCCAATGGAGGCACAAGCCGTGATGAAGATCAGCAAGAGTGCAGATATGAGGTATCTATACTGTCTCATAAGTGTTCATTTGCAATAATTCGTCGATGTGTTGGCGCTGGTTGCAGAGACGAGGAATCTTGTGCTGACCGCCATACTTACCCTTCATCTTCAGCCAATCGTCGAAGAGGTGAGGGCGAGCCTTGACAATCTGCAAGCGCTGGAGAGTGATGTCCTTGTAGCGCTTCGCCTCATAGTCGGAGTTGACCTGCTGTAGGGTGTTGTCGAGGATGGAGGCAAAGCGTTCCATATCATCAGGCTCCTGTTCAAACTCGATGAGCCACTGATGACGACACTTACCCTTGTCGTCCATGAAGATAGGCGCAGCCGTGTATTCGCGTATCAAGGCACCCGTCTCCTGGCAAGCCTTCTGCAAGCCCTTCTCCGCATTGTCCACGATAAGTTCCTCGCCAAAGGCATTGATGAAGAACTTCGTGCGCCCCGTGATGATAAACTTATAGGGGTTTCGACTCGTAAACTTCACCGTGTCACCTATCAGATAGCGCCAGAGACCACTGCTGGTGGAGATTACCATAGCATAGTTCTTGCCCGTCTCAACCCCCCACAAAGGCAAAACCGTGGGGTGGGGACTGTCCAGTTCGTCGAGAGGTATGAACTCATAGAAGATACCATAGTCGATCATCAGTGTCATAGCCGGGTCGGATGGATCATCCTGCAAACCGAAGAAACCCTCTGAGGCGTTGTAGGTCTCCATATAGCACATTCTCTCGTTGCGGATGAGATGCTGATATTGCTCGCGATAAGGTGTGAAAGCCACACCACCGTGGAAGAACACCTCCAGGTTGGGCCACACTTCATCGATATGTTCCTTGCCAGATATCTCCAGCACTCTGTTGAGCACGCTCAGCATCCACGAAGGCACACCGCTGAGATTCGTCACATTACAGTGGAGCGCCTCGCGTGCAATCCTGTCGCGCTTCTGTTCAAAGTCGCTCAAGAGCGCGGTTTCCTTCTTGGGCACGCGGATGAGGTTGATCAGAGGATGCACATTCTCGATGAGGATGGCAGAGAGGTCACCTACAAGACTGCCAGGCAGGTTGTAGTTGGGCGAATGACTGCCACCGAGGATCAGTGCCCTACCGTCGAATACCCGACTTTCGGGATGGTTGTGCAGATACCAGGTCACGGCATCCTTTCCACCACGATAGTGAGTGTCCTGCAAGCCTTGGGAAGAAACCGGGATGAACTTACTCTTGTCGTTGGTCGTACCGCTGGACTTGGCATACCAGCGCACCTTGCCAGGCCACAGGATGTCCTTGCCACCCTGACGCATCCGGTCGATGCTCTCCTTCAATTCCTCATAAGTGTTTACCGGACTTGACTGGGCAAACTGCTCATAGCCAGATACTTGTCCGAATCCGTGTTGTTGCCCCCATTCAGTGCAACGAGCCTCCTCTACAAGATGCATAAGTGTATGCATTTGCAGTAATTCGGCTTCAGAAGCATAGCGCTCCAACTGTTTGAGTCTATGCTGAAACCCCAGGCGTGCAATTGAGGTTATACTCATATTCTTTGTTAAGCATCCCCGTTGGCCGAGTCAGGCTTCAATACCGTTTTAGGCTTGTGGGCGTGACGGCGACGAGGCTTTCTTTTTACCTCGTTATCTTCGTTGGTAGGAGCAGGTGCAGTAGTTTCTTCTGCAACATTGATGTCAGCCGGTTTCTTTTCAGCCGGTTTCTTCCCGGTATCCTTGGGTTCGACTGATTTCTTCCCGGTTTCTTTGGGCTCAACCGATTTTTTCTCGGTATCCTTTTTGTCAGCAGTTTTCTTCTCTACTGGTTTCTTCTCGACCCTCTTCTTCTCGGGTTTCTCTGTGTTGCGTTCTGTAGTTTTCTCTACAGACTTGTCAGTCTTCTTCTCTGCAACCTTCTCACTCCTTCTCTCTCTCTCCTTCTCAGCAGGCATCTCCTGCTTGGTAGGTTTCTCTCCTCTCCTCTGAGGGCGTTCCTCATGACTGGGCTTGAGCAAATCCTCGGGTATCTCAGGCAAGAGAGCCTGAGGCTGTTCCTCCATAGCCGTACGCTTGCCTTTGGCATCAAATATCTTCTGCTGGAAGCCTTTCTGTTTCTTCAGTTGGTAGAGGGCATCCTTGCAGGCGTTCTGCTGAGCCTCCTTCTTGGAATAGCCCTTGCCCGTACCGCTCACGATGCCTTCTATCACCACTTCGCTGGTGAACGAACTGCTGTTGCCGTTGGCCTTGCGTTGCTCGCTGTCCTCAAACACGAGACGAATGCGATTCTTCTGACTCCACTCCAGGAGTTTGCTCTTGAAGTTGACCTCCTTGTAAGCCATCTTGTCGATGTTGATGAGACGGGAAAGGATGCGGTCCTTCATGAAACTCATACAGCGTGCATAGCCATAGTCCAGATAGATGGCTCCCACCAGCGCCTCGAAGGCATTGCCTGCCATATAACTGTGAGGAGTCTGATTCTGTCCGCTGTATCTCACCAGTTTGTCGATGCCCATCTCCACAGCCAGTTTGCCAAGCGTCTCACGCTGTACAATCTTGCTTCGGGTGTTGGTGAGGAATCCCTCTTTCTTGCCTTCGAAGTGACGGTACACGATGTCGCCTACGATAGCATCAAGGATGGCATCGCCGAGGAATTCAAGTCGCTCATTGTTCTCTGGAGTGTTGCCTTTTGCATTGAGTGACAGTGACTTATGAGACAAAGCCTGCTTGTAGAGCGCTATGTCTTTGGGGTAGAATCCAAGGATTGTATATAAACGACGATAAAGCTCCTTATCCTTTCGGAAGGGGAGCTTTACCTTATTGATAAGATTTTCTAAATACACTATTATCTATATGTATGATTACTCAGCGTACTTCTTGAAGATTACACATGCATTGTGGCCACCAAAACCGAAAGTGTTGCTCAAAGCAGCACGGACAGTGCGCTTCTGTGCCTGGTTGAAGGTGAAGTTCAACTTGTAGTCGATCTCCTCATCCTCATCACCCTCTTCGTGGTTGATGGTGGGAGGCACGATGTCGTTCTGAACGCTCAATACGCTGAACATAGCCTCTACAGCACCGGCAGCACCGAGAAGGTGACCTGTCATACTCTTGGTAGAGCTGATATTCAGTTCGTAAGCGTGCTCGCCAAACACCTCCTTGATAGCCTTCATCTCACTGATGTCACCCACATGAGTGCTGGTGCCATGCACATTGATGTAGTCGATGTCCTCGGGCTTCATCTCAGCATCCTCGAGTGCGTTCTGCATAACGAGGATAGCACCCAGACCTTCGGGATGAGAAGCAGTGATGTGGTGAGCATCAGCGCTCATACCAGCACCTACCATCTCAGCGTAGATCTTAGCACCACGAGCCTTAGCGTGCTCCAGTTCCTCGAGGATCAGCACACCACTACCTTCACCCATGATGAAACCATCACGGCTTGCGCTGAAGGGACGGCTTGCCTTCTCGGGTTCATCGTTGCGAGTAGAGAGTGCCTTCATGGCATTGAAACCACCTACACCACAAGGGAGGATAGCAGCCTCGCTACCACCGCTGACCATGATGTTGGCCTTGCCCAGACGGATCAGGTTGTATGCATCAGCCAAAGCATTGGTACTGCTGGCACATGCACTTGAAGTGATGAAGTTGGGGCCGTGGAAGCCATACTTGATACTGATGTGACCGGCAGCGATGTCGGCAATCATCTTGGGTACGAAAAGTGGTCCGAAGCGAGGACCCATCTTCTCGTGAGTCAAAGCATAGTTGCTCACCTCCTCTTCGAAGGTCTTCATACCGCCGATACCTACACCGAGAACCACACCTACACGGTTCTTGTCCTCATTCTCCAGGTCGATGCCAGCATCCTCAACTGCCTGAGTAGCAGCGCAGAGTGCAAACTGGCAATAGCGGTCCATCTTGCGAGCCTCTTTCTTGTCAATATACTTTTCAACCTCAAGGTTCTTTACCTCGCAGGCAAAGGTGGTCTTGAAGTTGGTTGTATCAAAAAGGGTAATAGGAGCAGCACCGCTCTTGCCAGCAACAATATTCTGCCAGGTCTCCTCTGCAGTGTTACCGAGGGGAGTAACGGCACCCATACCTGTTACAACAACTCTTTTCAGTTCCATAAAAATGATATATCTATATTTATAATTGAAGATGCAAAGGTGATTTTCACCCTTCCATCTTACCCTGTTTTTTTGCTTGAAGAAAAATTAAGGGCTAATGGTAAGGAGGCATAATCCCCTCGCCATTAACCCTTAAGCGTAGTGCTTATATTAAGCCTGGTGCTCCTCGATGTAAGCAATAGCGTCGCCTACGGTAGAGATCTTCTCTGCCTGATCATCGGGAATAGTGATACCGAACTTGTTCTCGAACTCCATGATGAGCTCAACGGTGTCCAGTGAATCAGCACCAAGGTCGTTGGTGAAGCTTGCCTCAGCTACTACATCAGCCTCGTCAACACCCAACTTCTCTACGATAATCTCTTTTACTTTAGCTTCAATTTCTGACATGATTTCAGTTTTTAAGTTATAATTCTTTTCTTGATAATCTCAATTTTGCGGTGCAAAGTAAGCACATTTTATATTTATATGCAAATATTTGCGCCATAATTTTATTAAATTTGCACAATTTCACACAATATTGTGCATAATGGGCGTAAAAAATGCGTTTATACCTTAATTATATATAGGAAGTTTTGGGGGATGAGGTCGGCTGAAGGCCTTTTGAGGCGGAACATGGATAGGCTTTGCGGAAAAAGCGCATAGGGGCGGTAGTGGGGTGGAAGACCTTGCTAGAAAATGAAAGAAGTAGTGGGAAGATTTGAGGTTGTTGGGTGATGGGTATCATTGCGAAACATGAGTCTGCAGGATGTCGGGTGGATGGTTGAAGGATTGAATGTCCATTTTTTACAAGTCTGGCATAGTTTTTTTTCGTACCTTTGTACTCATAATCAAGTAATTCATAAAAAATCACAGACAATGAAAACAGATAACGAAATGAAATTTTGCCAGAGTTGCGGAATGCCACTCACAGAGGAAATACTCGGCACGAATGCTGACGGTACGAAGAACGAAGACTATTGCATCTATTGCTATAAGGACGGAGCGTTCACGGGTGATTTCACTATGGAACAGATGGTGGAATACTGTTCAATGTTCGTGGAGGAGTACAACAAGAACACGGGTCAGAACCTTACCGCTTGCCAGTACAAGGATGTGTTGCGCCAATTTTATCCCACCCTCAAACGCTGGAATGGCGAGGATGAGAATCTCCCTCACGCCAGTCATCCTATGAAGAAGGTCTATATGGAGGAAATCAATGCCCTCGGCATCACGGGTCTGCAGGTAGACAATCTGTATGTTCTGCAAGGTTCCTTCATCAATCAGGCGTACATGGTCAACGGCAATGAGGTAAGGTTGCTCGATGACAACGATACATATTGGGGCACGCAGATTGTAAAGGATGACGAGAAGTGCTACGGTATTGCCTGCTGTGAGAAATACATCCTCGTGAGCGAATACGGCAAGGATGGGGCAGATGCAGAGATCGTAGTATTCAAAAGGAGATAACCCGGACCTTGCGTAAAGCGCAAGGAACGATGGTAGAGTTTAAGGATATTTATAAAAAGATTGATTATGAGGACACAAGTAGCAATAATACTGGTTATGGTTGCCTTCTATACTGCGTATTTCCTGAAGGCAATACAGCAACGCAGGGAGGGCATAAGCACAATAATTCTCGGCAAGGGAAACAAACCTCAACGAGAGAAGAACATAGAGGTGGCTATCAAGAGCCTCTCTTTCACGATGCCCGTGGTAGAGTTGGCGAGCATCTTCTGGAACCTCATGGCATTACCCTCGTGGTGGCAATGGATAGGTGTGGGTGTGGCTTCTCTGGGCGTGGTGTTCTTCTGTGCAGGTATGCTCACCATGAAAGACAGTTGGAGAGCAGGCATACCCGAAAAGAAGGAGACATCGCTGGTGACCACTGGCATCTACCGCTTCAGTCGCAATCCTGCATTTGTTGGCTTTGACCTCCTCTATCTGGGTATCCTGATAGCCTTTCCTAATGCCTGGCATGCGTGTTTCGCAGGAGCGTCGATATATGTTTTTCACCTTCAGATACTCAGTGAGGAGAACTATCTCGCTCGTACATTTGGAGAAGAGTATGCTGAATACAAAAGTCGTGTAAGGCGCTATCTGTAGTTCCTAAAGTATCTCCCCAAAACTGGTAAAAAATAGTGTATGAATAAGTTCAGAATGATTGCATCCTACTGCCTGGGCCTTGTAATGGCTTTGTCAGCAAATGCACAGACCAAGGTGAAGGCCGTAAATCCAGAAGAAGTGGAACTCGTCAGCGTTGTGGCTCATCTGGCAGAAGTCAATGGTTACGATTGGGATGCCGAGGATGTTGGCGTGGATGACTATCTGGCAGATATTGACAGTACCTTCGCCCCATACCGACAACATCCCGTCGTTCCCTTCATTCGCAAAAATCTCATCAATGAAGGTTTCAACTGGCACTTTCCCATGCATGTGGCTCTTCGTCTGTATATAGAGAAAGGCAAGATAAAGTATGACAAGGACCTTGTACCCGACTTCGACGACTATTACGATCGCATCAGTCATAAGGATGAGAAACAGTTCATCAAACTACTGCAAGACTTCTACAAGGTCAGTCATTTTCACGACTTCTTCGTGAAGCATAAGGCACTCTACACAGCGTGCGAGACAGCCATGCAACGCGTCATCGACAAGGTGGATTTCAGTTGGTACGACAGTTTCTTCGGTCCTCGCGAGAACAGCACATTCCACATCTACACCAACATCCTCATTGGTCCTGCCAACTATGCCGTTCACCAGAAGCGAAAGGATGGAGTGGAGATCATCAATGCCGTCATGGGATGTTGCGATCGTGACAGCCAGGGCGCCATCTCGTATGACATCTACAGCACACTGCCCATCATCGTACACGAGTGTAACCACTCCTACTGCAACCCGCTCAACGAGGAGTTTTGGTCCCAGTTGCGTGAGAAGATGGAGACCTTCTTTGCACCCAATGCCAAGCACTATGCAGATGAGGCATACGGTAGTCCGCAGTATGTGCTCAACGAGACCTTTGTGGAGGCATGTGTCATGCACTACCTTATGACCCATCCTTTCGATTTCAGTGAGAACACCAAGCGCTGGTTAAGAGTGCTCAAGGTCAGTGAGGAACAACTTGAGACCGCCCCTGACAAGGTTGCACTGCTCAACGAAGCCTACATCCAACTCCTCACCAAGATTGATTACGAGGACAAACGCTTCTATATGATTCACGACATAATTGATGCACTCACAGAGCGTAAGCAACAACGCGACACTTATCCTACCATGCACGACTTCATGCCTCGCTACATCGAGGTGGTAAATGCATATAAAACAAAATAAAGACAAATGATTATCTCAAGATTCATCATAACAACTGTACTGCTGACCGTAGCGTTCACGGCTATGATCCTCATACCGCTTATCAAGAATCCTGTGTGGTGGATACACGACTTCCCAAAGGACATACAGGAGGAGTATTTCAAAACTCACGAACGCATTCCGTCGGCATTCTTCTCCAAGACTGTGCTCCTAAAGAAAACCCTGGGACTCATCATTGCCCTTGCACTTATGCTTGGCATTGTGGGGTGGGTTGGTGCACAGTCGTTTACCGAAGCCTTCATCGTTATCTATGGCCTTTGGACCATCATCAACTGGTACGACTGCTTCATTCTCGACTGGGTCTTCTTTGCCAATATCAAGGCTGTTCGTCTGCCCGGCACAGAGCATATGGACAAGGCCTATCACCAGAAGACCTACCATTTCGTCCGTGCCCTGTGGGGTATGCTCATCGGGCTCATTCCCAGTCTGCTCGGGTCAGCAGTATATGCACTTATTTAGGAGGTAGAGCCTTGCGAAAAGGCGCAAGGAGCGATGGGAGGTGACCCACTCAATGCTCAACGAAACAGCTCCCTTCGTAGAGGGTAGTTGCCCCTCTGCAGTTCAAACTCTTGCGGACAGCATTTCAGTCGTGCACTGTCAATTTTGGGATTGTAGAGTTGCAAAGCCCGCTCCTCAGGCGTAGGAGCATCGATGCTACCTGCAGGCAAGGTAGGAGGCTGGATGTCGAAAGAGGCGGGAGTGCCCATCCAGCGTGTCAGGGCCTCAAGCGACATACGCGTGGCATTGGCTTTGCCGTCAGCACTATATCCGGCAATGTGAGGTGTACCGATGAACACCTTTTCAAGCAGAGAGAGGCGTATTCGGGGTTCGTCCTCCCAGGTGTCAATGATGGCCTCCTTGATGCGATGTTCGTCAAGGGCACGCTCCAAAGCCTTGTTGTCCACCACCTCACCCCTTCCACAGTTGATGATGACGGGATGAAGAGGCAGTTGGTGAAGGAAGGCGTTGTCAACCAGATGATAAGAAGGGTGCGAACCACCCATCACGAGAGGTGTGTGGATGGTGATGATGTCACATTCCGCCATAAGCTTCTGGAGCGAGTGGAAGGTCAGCGTACATGTACCCCGTTCCCTCTCCTCGCGAGGAGGGTCGTTGAGCAACACTGTTTTCACCAGCGGAGCACATTTCTCATAGACCTTGGTGCCCACATTGCCCACTCCGATGATACCTAAAGTGCTGTTCTTGAGCACCATACCACACTCCCTCTCGAGCAAGAGCAGACTGCTATGCACATACTGCGCCACACTGGTGGCATTGCATCCAGGGCAGTTGGTCCACTGTATGCCAGCCTCCTCAAGATACTGTGTGTCGAGGTGGTCAAAACCAATGGTGGCCGTAGCAATGAATCTCACTCGGCTCCCTTCCAGCAAATCCCGATTGCAATGAGTGCGAGTACGCACAATCATTGCATCAGCATCCTTCACATCTTCCGCTGTTATCTTAGCCCCAGGCAGATACACCACCTCGTCGACCAAGCGCTCTATCTGACCTTTGATATAAGGTATCTTGTCGTCAACGATTACTTTCATCTCTAAAGAACATTATGATTGTTGAGCACCAAGCATCCTCACCAACTCATCGCTCTTGCCACTTACCACCTTGCGGCAAAACATCTTACCACTCTCTCTGAGACGAGGCAAGTCGGTCTCATTCATAATCTTGATGACGGGATTGTAGTCAATGAAATGGAGAGGAGTCAGTTCGGCCAGTCCGGGATAAGTACCTTCGGTCAGGATACATCTTCCAGCCCATTCGGGTGAGTTGAATGCGATGGTCTGAATCAAGGTTTCAGCCTGTCCGAAGGAGTCGGTGAAATAGCGCACCACCTCCCTCTTCTCATTGAAGATGTTGAGGATGTGAAGCGCCAACTCCTCACTGATACACCACCAGGCACTACCCTTGTAGAGATGCCACTCGTGCCCCTCCACGCTGAAGGTCAGGGACTTGCGAATACCCAGTTTTTCGCGCACCTTTCTCCCCAGGATACTCATTCGCTGTGCCCATTTGGTGGGCAGTGAGGGATAGAAGGGTCGGGCCGTACGGTAGAGGCGGTTCTGCTCAGCCGTGACCTCCGGTGCATCCATACGCAGTCCCTGCAGTATCTCTTCCCCCTGATGCTCCTCAAGCCATTGTGTGATGCGTTGGGTCGACCACAGCGGATAGTCCATACCGCTGAGGAAGAATATGTGGTCAAAATGCGTGGGATGATCAACAGCCTCCGCTAAGAGTTGCATCTGATAGTACACCTCGATGATGGTACCCCAACGCACATCGTAACGCTTGTCGAGGAAGTGTATGTTGTCCCCCTTGAGCAGTTGGGTGAAAGGAGCGATGTCCGACTTCTTGTCAATATGTATGAAGAAGTGGGCATCGGGATGAAGTGCGTCAACCAGTCGTTTGAGTTGAGGTGCATCGGTATGTGCAGAGATGAGATATGCGATGTTCATAAAATGATGATCAAGTTGTGATTATATCGCAAAATTACAACATAATTTTATATTATTTGAGCTATGGGTAGGGAAAAATAAAATTATTTCGTACATTTGCGCTTATGAAATACGATTATCTGATTGTCGGTGCAGGACTCTACGGAGCCTGTTTTGCATGGAAAAAGAAGCAAGAGGGGAAGCGTTGTCTGGTGATAGACAAGCGCCCTCATTTGGGTGGCAACCTCTATTGTGAGGATGTGGACGGCATCAATGTGCACAAGTATGGAGCACACATCTTCCACACCAGCAACAAGGCCGTGTGGGACTTTGTCAATAGCATCGTGCCCTTCAATCGATATACCAATTCGCCTGTGGCGCATTACAAGGGCCAACTGTACAATCTGCCTTTCAATATGAACACCTTCTATCAGATGTGGGGTGTCACCACGCCCCAGGAGGCAAAGGCGAAGATTGAAGCGCAAAGGAGAGAGGCGGTGGAGGAACTGACAGCGCGCCGGTTTGCAGAGGGTGGAGAAGAATGCCAGGAAGGAACATTCCAACCAAGAAACCTTGAAGAACAGGCACTTATGCTTGTTGGTCGTGACATCTATGAGCGCTTGATAAAGGGTTATACGGAGAAGCAATGGGGTCGTGCATGCACAGACCTTCCCGCCTTCATCATCCGCCGATTGCCCGTTCGCCTTGTGTTCGACAACAACTATTTCAATGACCTCTACCAAGGCATTCCTGAAGGCGGTTACAACCGTCTGATTGACGGTTTGCTGGAAGGAGTGGATACCCGTACGGGTGTTGACTTCTTCGAGAATCGTGCGTACTACGAAGGAGTGGCAGAAAAGATACTTTTCACAGGTAAGATTGACGAGTACTACGGTTATCGTTTCGGTCATCTCCAGTATCGCACCGTTCGTTTTGAGGAAGAGCGTTTGGAGATGTCCAACTACCAAGGCAATGCCGTGGTGAACTACACCGAGCGCGATGTGCCCTGCACGCGCATCATCGAGCACAAGCATTTTGAGCATTTCGGTACGGCTGTAGATGCCATTCCCCATACCGTCATCTCGCGTGAGTACAGCACGGAATGGCAACCCGGTATGGAGAGTTACTATCCCGTCAACGATGAGCGCAACACGCGTCTCTATGAGCAATACAAGGCATTGGCCGACCAGGAACAGCGTGTTGAGTTTGGTGGTCGTCTGGCAGAATACAAATACTACGACATGGCACCTATCGTAGAAAAGGTGCTGTTCCAGGATAAGTAGGACCCGGCATGGCCGGAGAGGATTTTTCGGATTGAGGGGATATCACCAAATCCTTACATCCTCTGCGTGGCATTGACTACCCGGGTTTTTAGGCAGTTGCATATAGTCGCCATATCGGTAGGCAAGGCATTTCTCTGCCTCCTTCATGATGAGTACGGTGGTTCCTTCGTAAGGCACGCGTCTGACGGGCAGGAAATCCTCCTTCTCACATTTCTCGAAATAGGGTATGCCCAAAGCAAAATCATAATATTTCGTTCGCCATACGCAAGCCACGCAACGAATCAAGGGGAAGATGATGTTGCGATTGAACCAGGTCAGGGCGCGAACCTTCCACATCACCTTGTTCGCATCTTTTGCCGTACGCATCATCTTGTACGAGTGACCGAAGGTGGTCAGTGAGAGTTGCTTGAGGGGACGGGGGATGGCCTCGAGGGGGAAGATGTCAACAAAGATGCCATGTTCCTTCCACACCTTGTCGTAGCCATTGCGCTCAAAGAGTTCGCTATTGCGGTCACGCACCTTGGCAAACTGGAAGAAATAATTCTTGTCCGTAGTGTGCCATTGCAAGGCAAGATGCTTGGGCAACTCGTTGGGGAGTATACGCATAAGTCGCTCAAAATCAGGCCGGAGCATCTCAATATCTAGGTCGTCGTCCCAAGGGATAAAACCCTGGTGGCGTACGGCACCGAGCATACTACCTCCAGAGAGCCAGTAAGGTATGTTGTGGCGTGAGCAGATGTCGTCTATCACCTCCAGTACCTCCAGCATACGCTTCTGCATGCGGTCTATCACCGACCCCTCGGGGTTGTACTTCGCTTTCAGTTCTTTCGGATCGAAGTTTGTGTTGAGTGGCATTGTCAGAGTAATAATGGGACTTATTTCACTTTCACATCAGGATTAACCTTCGTCTCGTGCTTCGCTTTCATATCGTTGTAGTTGTCGAGAATCTCCTGCTTGATCTTCGTAGAACTTACCCCGTCGCCGTAAGGGAAGTAGAACACCGTTACGCCCAGTTCCTTGAGATAGTCGTACTTGCCGGTCCAGTCATCTCCCACAACGAACACATCGATGTTGAGTTTCTTTACCAGTTCGGTATGATCGAGCGAGCGCTGTGGAATCACCACATCGGGATATTTCAGTGCCTTCAGGATGGATATACGCTCCTCAAAGGGAATAACGGGAGGACGCTTGTAACTGCACACCAGTTCGTCGGTGCTGACACCTACGATGAGCGTGTCGCCCAGTCCGCGTGCATACTCTATCATCTTCAGATGATTGCTGTGGAACATATCAAATGTTCCGGAGGTATAAACGACTACTCTGTCTTTGTACATAATGGTTGGTATGAATCGTTTTTTGTAATAGATATTCTTATTTTCGTATCTCCTTGATGATACCCTCTATCTCTTCTACCACTTGGGGGTGGTCGTGTGACACATTGCGGGTTTCGGCAGGGTCTTTCTTGTAGTCATAGAGTTGGGGCGTGGGCAGATAACCCGTCTCAATGACAGGTCCCCAGGTGATGACGGGAGCGCCGTTGAAGGGCGCGATGTATTTCCATTTGCTGGTGCGTAGAGTCAGACTTCTGCTTGCGGCCATAGAGAGCGCAAAGGGAGCATCCTGCTTGCTCTTACCCAACCAGGTTGCCAGGTGGTTGCGTGTGTCGATGCCCTGGCCTTCGGGTATCTTTGCACCGATGAGGTGAGCCAGACTGCCCATAAGGTCGATTTGCGATACGAGACTCTTGCTCTGCTTTCCACCCTTGATATGGCCCGGCCAACTCACGATGAACGGGATGGTGCTTCCCGCTTCAAAAGCACTGTATTTACCACCACGGAAGATACCTCCAGGACGGTGGTCGCCAGCCAGTTCTACAGCACGGTCCTGATAACCGTCGTCCAGCACAGGGCCATTGTCGCTGGTGAGGATGATGAGCGTATTCTCCGTCAGTCCCAGGCGTTCCAACTCGTGCGTCACACATTCCACGGTCCAGTCAAACTGCAGTATGGCATCGCCTCGTAGTCCCATAGGACTCTTTCCGCGAAAACGGTCGTGTGGATAGCGAGGCACATGTACATCGTTGGTGGCGAGATAGAGGAAGAAAGGTTCGTCGCGATGCGTGTTGATAAACTGCAAAGCGTGGGAGGTGATGCTGTCGGCTATATTCTCATCCTTCCATAGAGCCTCGCCTCCACCTTTCATCCAACCGATGCGTCCAATGCCATTCACCACGCTATAGTCGTGCCCGTGCGAACTCTTCAATTTCAGTTCCTCGGGCTTGTAGTCGGCATAGTTGCGCTCTCCTGCAAAGGCATTCTGATAACTCACCTCAATAGGAGCCGAGGCGTCGTAGTTGGCCACGCGTCCATTCTCTATGAAGACACACGGCACACGGTCGGCCGTAGCAGCCATGATGTAACTGTAGTCAAAACCAATGTCGGCAAGGTGCTCGTCAAGCGGTTCGTTCCAGTTCTGCTTCCCCGTCTGACTTCCCAGTCCGAGATGCCACTTTCCGATGGCACCGGTTGCATAACCCTCGTTGTGGAAAAGGTCGGCAATGGTGAACTGGTTGGGCGAGATGATCATCCCGGCATTGCCCGCAGCTACATTGGTATTGGCTTTGCGGAAAGGATATTGCCCTGTGAGCATACCGTAGCGCGAAGGCGTGCTGGTGCTTGCCACGCAGTGGGCGTCGGTGAAGCGTATGCCTTGCTTGGCCAGCCGGTCTACGGCAGGCGTCTCCACACCCTTTGCTCCATAGCAGGAGAGGTCGGCGTAGCCCAGATCGTCTGCAACGATGAGAACTACATTGGGGCGTTGCGGCTGTGCCATTCCTTGCAGGGAGGCCAGACCCATAAGCAGGGCTTTGTATTTCATATCTCTAACTTGTCGCTTGGTCAACTTTTCTTTCTAAAATATTGTATGCTCTCGCGTAGGATTTTGGCTCCGCTCACCCAGAGTATGCCCACATAGAGCACAGATGCGATGGCGACCTTCGCGATGAGCAGAAACCACAGGTTGTGGATGGGGCGCGTGATGCCCCAGGCCAGTGCCATGACGAGCACGGTGAAGAGGAGGAAGGGGGTGATATCCTTGAGTACATCGATGAGTCGCAGGTGGATGAGTCGCCAGGCAAAACTCTGCCATACCAGGAGCCAAAGAATGTTGACAACGATGAAGAACACCACCATGCTTCGTATGCCATAGGGGTGGAGTAGGATGAGGCCGATCCAGATGATGACGCATATGGAGACGGTGCACCAGAGGTTGATGTTCGAACGCCCTTGCGAGATGGTGAGATTGCTGTAGAGCGTGGTGATGGGGAAAAAGGCTCCATACACGCTCAGCATGCTCAAGAGCAAGGCGCTCTCCACCCATTTCTCTCCTCCGACGATGAGTAGAAACTCCTTGGCTATCAGTCCCATACCCAGCATGCAGGGGAAGGATACAAAGCAGACAAAGCGTAGCATCTTGCGGAACACTTGTCGGTAGCGTCCCTGGTCGTCGCGAACCTGCGTCAGCACGGGCTGTGCCACACCGGTCACCATACCGTTGATGGTGTTGATGCACATGTCGTCCCACTTGCGTGCATTGCTGTATATGCCAGCCTGGTGGTCTCCGTAGAATTTTCCTAACAAAACACCGAATGCATGCGCATTGAGATTGTTGAACAGATTGGTCAGCAACAGTTTGCTACTGAAGCCAAACATCTCCCATGCGGGGCGCAGGTCAATCTTCATCGAGGGTCGCCAAGGCGAATAGTGCCAGTTGAGCAGGGCTACGCAAAGGATGAACACCACATTCTGTGTGGCCAGGGCCCAGTAGGCATATCCCTGATAGGCTAGGGCAACACCTGTGATACCCGACACCAGAAGCGAGAGTATCGCTATGATGCAAGTCTGCTTATTCATTAAGTGGATGAAGAGGTAGGCACGCTGTACGGTTCCCCAACTGCTTATGAAGAAACCGAGGAAGAGGAATCGTGCAAGCGGTATGAGGTCGGGGTCGTTGTAGAATCGTGCAATGACCGGAGCAAGCATGAAGAGAAGCAGGTAGAGTAGGGCACTCATGCCGATGTTGAACCAAAACACGGCATTGTAGTCGCGGTCCGAAGGTTCTTTTTTATTACAAAGTGCGGCGGTGAATCCACTCTCCTGGAGTGTGGATGCGATGCCGGCGAAGACCAGAAGCATGGCCACTTTTCCGTAGTCGGAAGGGGCCAGCAAACGGAGCAGAATAATGCCGAAAAGTGCTCCGAGCAACTGCACCATGCCGTTGTTCAGTATGCCCCACAAAAGTCCTTTTGCGGTCTTTTCTTTTAGACTTTTTTCGCTCATATTCGTGTACAAAGTTACAAAAAATATTCTACATCTTATCTTTGACAGTCTTTTTTTTGGTTTTGCCGTCAAATATCACTACCTTTGCGCGCGAAATCTATTAAATTTATTTTATTATGGAAAAAATACAGGAACTTACCGAGAAGATCTATCGCGAAGGCGTAGAGAAGGGTCAGGCAGAAGGTGCCCGTCTGATCGAGCAGGCTCAGAGCGAAGCCGCACAGATTGTGGCTGCTGCCAAGGAGCAGGCTGCTGCTATTGAGGCAGGTGCCCAGAAGAAGGCTGCTGAACTCAGCGCCAATACAAAGAGTGAATTGAAGTTGTACACCAGTCAGGCACTCAATGCACTGAAGAGTGAGATTGCCAATGTGATGAGCAACAAGATTATTACGGATTCTGTGGCCAGTCTGGCTGACGACAAGAATTTCCTGGGTCAGTTTGCTGTAGCTTTGGCAAGCAAGTGGGTGGAGAATGAGCCCGTGGTGATCAGCACCGAGGACGCTGCAAGCCTGAAGGCATATTTCGCAAGCCAGGCTGCCGGACTGCTGAGCAAGGGTGTCACCATTGAGCAGGTAAATGGTAAGAACTGCTTCTTCACCATCGCTCCCGAGGACGGTAGTTACAAGGTGAACTTCGGCAAGGAGGAGTTTGAGGCATACTTCAAGAACTTCCTGCGTCCTCAGCTTATCGAAATGCTCTTCTAAGATAATTCACACAAATGGGCAATTACTATTTTTTAATGACAGATGTTCCGGTCTTGTCCGTTGACGGAAACAACAAAGGCATCACCTATGCCGAGTTCCGCCTGATGTGCAAGCAGGAACTTACCAAGTCGGATATGAGGTTGCTCTACACCGTATATCTGAAGCAGGACTGCTACAACTTGCTGAAGTTGCTCAAGGATCCTGAAGCAGAGATCAAGGTGCTGGGAAACTATACTGTGGAGGAACTCCTGAAGCTCATTGAGGAGTGTAACTACGATGACAGGAAGATCGTTGGTTATCCCTCGTTTTTGCCACAGTTCTTGATGAACTCCTACTATGTCAGAAAGGATGAGCCCGGCTATTTTGCAGAAGACGATCTGATGATGGCCTTCTACGAATATGCCTTCAAGAACAAGAACAGTTTTGTGGTGAAGTGGTGGAAGATGAACTTCAACATCACCAACATCCTGACGGCGCTGATAGCACGCAAGAACGGTTGGAATGTAGCCGACTATATCCTGGGCGACAACGAGATCACCGAGATGATGCGAATGAACAAGTCGAAGGACTTCGATTTGGGACGCGAGTACGACTATGTGCCCGAACTGATGAAGATTGCGGAGATAGAGGATCCCGTGGAGAAGGAGAAGCAGATCGATGCCTACAAGTGGGTTTGGCTCGATGAGCACACCTTCGCCGATGCGTTCTGCATTGAGACCGTCTTCGCATATCTCTGCAAACTGGAGATGCTGAACCGCTGGGAGAACCTCGACCCCGTCACGGGTAAGAAGACCTTTACGGAAATCATCGAGAATCTCCGTAGCGAGGCTAAGGTGCCCGATGAGTTCAAGTCTGCAGACGGCTACAACAAACAGCCGGGCAACTATCAAAAATAATTGAAAAAACAAAAAACAATATACAATCATGACAAAAGGAACTGTTAGTGGCGTAGTATCTAACATGGTCACACTCCGTGTTGACGGACCTGTGCTCCAGGGAGAGATTTGCTACATTTCAACGGGCGGTGACAGGTTGATGGCTGAGGTCATCAAGGTCATTGGTCAGGATGTTTATGTTCAGGTATTCGAGAGCACTCGTGGCCTGAAGGTAGGCGCAATGGCTGAGTTTACCGGTCACATGCTGGAGATCCAGTTGGGTCCTGGTATGTTGAGTAAGAACTACGATGGTCTGCAGAACGACCTCGACAAGATGGAGGGTGTCTTCCTGAAGCGTGGACAGTACACCGATCCTCTCGACAGCGATCGTGAGTGGGACTTCGAACCCATCGTGAAAGTGGGCGACAAGGTGCAGGAGAGCGATTGGCTCGGTAAGGTGGAGGAGAACCATCAGCCTCTGAAGATCATGGCTCCCTTCCAGCTCAAGGGTGTGGCTACCGTCAGGAGCATCGTACCTGCCGGTAAGTATAAGATCCACGATGTGATTGCCGTGCTCGAGGACGAGAAGGGCAATGAGGTAAAGGTGGACATGGTTCAGCACTGGCCTGTGAAGTTTGCTATGCAGAACTACAAGGAGAAGCCCCGTCCATTCAAGTTGCTTGAGACCGGTGTGCGTACCATCGATACTTTCAACCCCATCGTAGAGGGTGGTACCGGATTCATCCCCGGTCCTTTCGGTACTGGTAAGACCGTGCTCCAGCATGCCATCTCAAAGCAGGCAGAGGCCGACATCGTGATCATCGCTGCTTGCGGTGAGCGTGCCAACGAGGTTGTGGAGATCTTCACCGGGTTCCCCGAACTGGTCGATCCTCATACCGGTCGTAAGTTGATGGAGCGTACCATCATCATCGCCAACACTTCAAACATGCCCGTTGCTGCCCGTGAGGCATCTGTATACACCGCCATGACTATGGCTGAGTACTATCGTTCGATGGGTCTTCGCGTATTGCTGATGGCCGACTCAACCTCTCGTTGGGCACAGGCATTGCGTGAGATGTCAAACCGTATGGAGGAGCTCCCTGGTCCCGATGCATTCCCCATGGACCTCGGTGCGTTGATCTCCAACTTCTACGGCCGTGCCGGATATGTCTATCTGCGCAATGGTGAGGTTGGTTCTGTTACCTTCCTCGGTACCGTATCACCCGCCGGTGGTAACCTTAAGGAGCCCGTAACCGAGAACACCAAGAAGGTGGCTCGTTGCTTCTACGGATTGGAGCAGGACCGTGCCGACAAGAAGCGCTATCCCGCTGTCAACCCCATCGACTCTTATTCCAAGTATCTGGAGTATCCCGAGTTCGCTGAGTACATCAAAGGTCATATCAACGAGGAGTGGATCCCCAAGGTATTGAGCCTGAAGACTCGTATGCAGCGTGGTAAGGAGATTGCCGAGCAGATCAACATCTTGGGTGACGATGGTGTACCCGTAGAGTATCACATCACATTCTGGAAGTCTGAGATCATCGACTTCGTCATCCTCCAGCAGGATGCCTTCGATGAGGTAGATGCCGTTACTCCCTTGGAGCGTCAGGAGGAGATCCTGAATCTGGTAACTGCCATCTGCGAGGATGAGGAGCACAGTTTCGATACCTTCCAGGAGGTAGTAGACTACTACAAGAAGATGATCAACCTCTGCAAGCAGATGAACTACTCCGTTTACAAGAGCGAGCAGTACAACGACTTCAAGAAGCAGGTTGAGGACATGATCGCAAATAATTAAGCGACCCCACCCCAGCCCCTCCCGATGGAGGGGAGTAGTTACGGAAAGAGTAACGAAAAAAGGGTGAGACAGGCTTATATAATATAAGGTATAAAAAAAGTAAATGTTAAACTAATCATAACGACATACTATCCAGTCCCCTTCCTTCGGGAAGGGTTAGGAATGGGGTCGCGTTTACATTATGAGTACAGCATTTCAAAAAGTATATACACAGATCAGTCAGATTACCAAGGCCACTTGCTCACTGAAGGCAAAGGGCGTAGGTTATGACGAACTGGCCACCATCAACGGTAAGTTGGCACAGGTGGTAAAGATTATGGGTGATGATGTCACCCTGCAGGTATTTGAGGGTACGGGTGGTATTCCTACCAATGCCGAGGTCGTATTCTTGGGTAAGTCTCCCTCACTGAAGGTGAGCGAGCAGCTTGCTGGTCGTTTCTTCAACGCTTATGGTCAGCCTATCGACGGCGGTCCAGAGATTGAGGGTAAGGAAGTGGAGATCGGTGGTCCTTCAGTGAACCCCGTTCGCCGTAAGCAGCCCAGCGAACTGATTGCTACCGGTATCGCAGGTATCGACTTGAACAACACCCTCGTGTCTGGTCAGAAGATTCCTTTCTTCGCTGACCCCGACCAGCCTTTCAATGAGGTAATGGCTATGGTAGCCATGCGTGCCAAGGCCGACAAGATCATCCTTGGTGGTATGGGTATGACCAACGATGACTACTATTTCTTCCGCAACACCTTCTCCAACGCTGGTGCCCTGGACCGTATCATCTCCTTCATCAACACCACCGAGGACCCCGCTGTAGAGCGTCTGTTGATTCCCGACATGGCACTGGCAGCAGCAGAGTACTTCGCTGTGGAGAAGCATGAGACCGTATTGGTATTGCTCACCGATATGACCTCTTATGCCGACTCTCTGTCTATCGTAAGCAACCGTATGGACCAGATTCCTTCAAAGGACTCTATGCCCGGTTCGCTCTATTCAGACTTGGCAAAGATCTACGAGAAGGCTGTTCAGTTCCCTGAGAGCGTAGGTGGCGGTTCTATCACCATCATCGCCGTGACCACCCTTTCAGGTGGCGACATTACCCATGCCGTGCCCGATAACACCGGTTACATCACCGAGGGTCAGCTCTATCTGCGTCGTGACTCTGATGTAGGTAAGGTTGTCATCGACCCCTTCCGTTCACTTTCTCGTCTGAAGCAGTTGGTTGCAGGTAAGAAGACCCGTAAGGACCACTCACAGGTGATGAATGCCGCTATCCGTCTGTATGCCGATGCAGCCAATGCAAAGACCAAGTTGGAGAACGGTTTCGACCTTACCGACTACGACAACCGTTGTCTCGACTTCGCCAAGGACTACGCTTCTAAGTTGCTGGCCATCGATGTCAACCTCAACACTGAGGAGATGCTCGATGTGACCTGGACCCTTTTCCGCAAGTACTTCAAACTCGAGGAGGTCAACATCAAGAAGGAGTTTACGGATATCTATTGGAAATAACCGGAAAATCTAGAGAATCTAGAATGTCTAGAAAATCTAGAACTAGAATAATATGGCAATAAAGTTTCAATATAACAAGACATCGCTTCAGCAGATCGAGAAGAACCTGAAGATGCGACAGCGCACCTTGCCCATCATCAAGAGCAAGGAGACCGCCCTGCGTCTGGAGGTGAAGAAATGCAAGGAGGATGATGTTGCACTGCAGAAGAAACTGGAAAGTCAGATTGGAGGCTACGAATCCATGTACGCCCTTTGGGGAGAGTTCGACCCAAGTTTGGTTGCCCTGAAGGATGTGGAGATGTCGGTCAAGAAGATTGCGGGTGTCCGCGTCCCTGTGCTCGACAATATCCGTCTGGAGGTGAAGCCTTTCGGACTGTTCAGTTCTCCCAAGTGGTATTTTGATGGTATCAACCTGCTACAGGGACTTGCCAAGACTGCCGTTGAGCGTGAGTTCGTGCAGGCCAAGCTCCACTTGCTGGAGCATGCTCGTAAGAAGACCACCCAGAAGGTGAACCTCTTCGAGAAGGTGCAGATACCTGGTTATCAGGAAGCTGTGCGCAAGATCAAGCGCTTCATGGAGGACGAGGAGAACCTCTCTAAGTCGAGCCAGAAGATTCTGAAATCACTGCAGGAGAAAAGAGCAAAAGCAACAGAAACAGGAAAGGAGGCTGATGTATGACTGGTAAAATGACCAAATATACCTTCTTGGTATTTCATAAAGAGTACGATGCCTTCCTTCAGGAGTTGAGAGAGCAAGGCGTACTGCATGTCAAGGAGCGTGAGAGCGGTGAGGCAGTGGCTGACAGCCAGTTGCAGGAGTTGCTCAGTTCCAAGACCGTGCTGGAGGAACTGAAGAAGGATATGCTCCTTACCCTGGGTAAGGCTACGGCCAACACTTCGGCTACGGGTACCGATATCGAGGTGATCAAGGAGGAGTATGCACAGTTCGCCACCAAGCGCAGTGAACTCTCCCTGGAGTTGACCAACCTGGAGCAGGAGCATCAGCAGTTGCTTCCCTGGGGTAAGATCGACTGGGACCGCATCGCACAGATTGAAGATGCAGGTTTCGATGTAGCATTCTATTCCACCACCTTCCTTTCGGAGGACGACCAGCGCATGTTCAACCTCATAGAGGTGGGTGAGTCAGGCAGTCGCCGACTCTTCTTGGCAGTCAACCCCAAGGGTAAGTTGATCGAACTCATGGCAGAGAAGATCTCGCTTCCCCGCAAGGATGTGGATGAGTTGTTCGGTGAGATCGAGGCACAGAAGGCCAAGATCAAGGCACTCGATGAGGAGAAGAAGGCCTATGCAGTGGCACATCTTCAGGATGTGAACTGCGCCTGGGCTCAGTTGCAGGATTCTATCAACCTGGAACATGTGAAACTCAACACCGGTGCTGAGGCCGACGAACATGTATGCCTGCTCGAGGGATTCTGTCCCTCCGATAAGGTTGAGTCGCTCAACAAGATGCTTGAGACACAAGGCGTGTGGTACAGTTTCCGTGAGGCTACCCGCGAGGATAAGGCTCCCGTGAAACTCATCAACAACAAGCTCGTGAGCCTCTTCGAGGCACTCACCCGCATGTACGGTATGCCCAGTGCTACCGATGTCGATCCCACGGCTATCCTCTCTATCTTCTTCACCCTCTTCTTCGCCATCTGTGTGGCTGATGCAGGTTATGGTATAGTGCTTACCTTGCTCTCCCTGGCCGACATCAAGATGGGTGGTAAGATTGGTAAGGTGCTCTTCGGCATCAACTTCAAACTGGTGTTGGTACTCGGTTTGGCTTGTATCCCCATCGGTTTGATTCTGGGTACTGCCTTCGGTATCCCCTTGCATGAGCAGAGTTGGGTGCCTGAGGGACTGAAGAACTGCATGCTTGTGGGTACATTCCCCGGCACCACCTACGACATCCAGATGGTAGCATCCCTGCTCATCGGTATCGTACATATCTCATTGGCTATGACGGTGAATGCCATCAATGTCACCATGCAGCGTGGCTTCAAGGAGTGTCTGGGCACATGGGGCTGGTGGTTGGCAGTAGTAGGTACAGCCACTGTGGCTACTCTCACCTACTGCGGTGTGATACCACAGAGTCAGATGCTGACCGTCATCTACGGCGTGCTCGGCGTATCAGCAATAGGTATCTATCTGCTCAACAACATCCATCGCAACCCCGTGATCAATGTTCTTGCCGGACTCTACGACACCTACAACATGGCATCAGGTCTCATGGGCGACATCCTGTCGTACATCCGTCTCTATGCCCTGGGTTTGGCCGGTGGTATGCTGGGTAAGACCTTCAACGACCTTGCCTACATGCTCGTTGGCAACGACCTGAGCAGTGCTGGTGTGATGATTATCGGTTTCGTGCTCATCATCCTCATCGGTCATGTGCTCAACATCGCCATGAGCTGTCTGTCAGCCTTCGTTCACCCCTTGCGTCTGTCATTCGTGGAGTACTTCAAGAATGCAGGTTATGAGGGTAAGGGTATCGAGTATCGTCCCTTTGAAGTAACAAAAGAATAAGAAAAAATAATTAATAAATCACTAAAACAAAAACATTATGGATTCAACAATTTTAGGTTATTTGGGCCTTGGTTTGATGCTGGCCCTCGCAGGTATTGGTAGCTGTTATGGTACCACCATCGCAGGTAGCGCTGCAGAGGCAGCCCTCAAGAAGGACAACTCTAAGGCTTCTGGCTACATGATTCTCTCAGCACTCCCCGCTACCCAGGGTCTCTACGGTTTCCTCTGCTTCCTGCTCCACAACGGTAAGGTAGCTGAGAATCCCATGCTCTGGTTCGGTGTAGGCTGCGGTGTAGGCCTCGTATGCTTCTTCTCTGCCATCCGTCAGGGTAAGATCTGCGCTGCTGGTATCCAGGGTATGGCTCAGGGTCACGATGTTCAGACCAACACCATGATCTACGCAGCTCTCCCCGAGTTCTACGCTATTCTTGCTTTGGTTGCTACCTTCTTGGTGTAATCGTAAGCATCTTATAAGACAAAAAGTAAAGGGTGTGCAAGAAATTGCACACCCTTTGTCTTTCTATAGGTTTATCTTTCCTTTCTTTTACTTCTTCTTGTAGATCATGCGTACGGGACGGTAGCATACATTGTCGTGGCGCTCAAGGATGTCGCCCGTGTCCGTGTCGATGACATATACCGAACCGTTGAGGCCAGTCTGCTTAGGTTCGTAGAAGGCCACATAGGTGGTGAGGTGGTCGGCGCTCAGCACCAGGTCGGTCACGACAGCATCGGCCGAACCGAAGGTCTGGAGCGTCTGTGCATCGGCCAGCGACTGTGTGGTGGCATAGTTCCAGCGACGCACCTTGTTGCCCGAACCAAAAAGCAGAGAGTAGAAGGTCTTGTTGGCCACACAGGGCGTCTGCTCCGTGATGATATTGGTGCCAATACAAGCGGTGGATGTACCACCGTTGTCCCACAGTTTGGCAGCCTGGATGGAGGTGTCGTACTCCCAGAATCCCGTAGAGAGGATGGTCTTTCGCGTCATGAAAGCATTCTTGGTGAGCACCAGCATCTCGCTCTTGTCGGTGCGCTTCTGCTTGGCGGTAAGATTGATCTCCACGATCTTCACGATGTCGTTGTTGGCAAAGTAGTTGGTGGTGGCGTTCACACTGTCGCGTACCAGCAGATACTTCGTACTGCAATAGTAGGGACCATAACCGCTGTAGAGGTCGCAGAGGTCACCCTTCTCCTTGTCCCAGAAGATGAGGTCGAACGACCATCCGGCTCCACCGTCGTCGTGTGCCAGGCAGGTCTGTGCATACTTGTGGCGGAACATCGTAGGTTTGGAGATGGCACCCTCCGTGGTGGAGAACTCGTAGATACTGCCATTCTCGCAGAGCACGGGATAAGCCACGCCCGAAGCACCCACCGAGGGGATGACCAGACGCGTAGGCACGAAGTCGTCGTATTCGCTCACCGGCACCACATTCTCTGCCACGAGTGTCTTCTCGTTGAGGTAGTAGATGGTGGGAGGAAGAGGACCGGCTCCTGCATGCTCGCCCTGGCAAGCCACGATGAGCGAACCGCTACTCTGCACCATGTCGATGCATCGGGGAGAGAAGGTGAGGTCGGGATTGTTCACCGAGAAACAGTCGCCCGTGGTGAAATGACGCTCGCTACCATCAGTAGGCGTGAGCATGAACGAGAGCATGCTGGCACCGTCGGGTTGCTGGCTCAGGAGAGCGATACCCTCCTCGTAGGGAGAGTTGACATTGACGGTGAAGGGGAAGAAGGTCTTGCCGTCCTCGTTCTCCACGATGAGTCGGCAGAGGAAGGTACCCAGTTCCCTGGCGGGGAACACAAACTCCTTGTCGTGGGAGAAGACCTCCTGATTCACCTCCCAGGTGTAACTCACCTCCTTGGGCGTGTGAGTCTGCGAGATGAGCGGAGCGATGTGCAGGGGTTCGTTCTTCTTGATGTTGTACACCTCCTCAATGCCACTCTCAACGACAATCTCGGAGAGCGGACGGGTGGGTAGCGTAGTGTCGTCAGACACGCAAGAGGAGAGTCCCACCCAACCTCCACCCAGGGGGAGGAGCCCCATCAGTACGAGGGGAAGGATGCGATGTATGTTGAATTTCTGCTTCATAGACCAAAGTCAAAAAGGTTAATCATTATGCCCTAAACATTGTGCATTAGAACGGATTAGGGAAGTCGAAGGGGAAATCGGGATAGAGCGAGAGTATCATGTCGCGCTGTGTGGGGTCGTTGAAGTGCTCATACATACGCGAATAGATATGCTTGCGGAAGATGGTGCGGTACACATGGAAGTCACCGTAGGGCACATTCTCCAGGTTCTCTCCGTAGAGAGCCACCATCTTCTTGTAGGTATCGGGCAGTACATTGTTCACCTCGTGGAAATACTCCACCATCTTGATGAACTTATAGGGATGCCACTTGCCGAGGTCGTGCTCATACCACACCTTGCCACCAAAGGCATCGTACCAGGCAGGCTGGTCGATGGCGTTGTCAAACTGGATGATGCGCACCTGGTCCTTCTCGGAGAGTACGGGACTGAAATTAGCATTCTCTGCCAGGCGTATCACGATGCGATAGTGCTGGTAGCCCTCCGCAAAACTGCCCTCCAGCGCACGGCGATGGATGGTGACAGGTATGCTGCCCGTGATGGCTCCCGCAGGTATGGTGACCTCCTGTGGCAGACTGTAGTGCTTGTCCTGCTCGGCCCATACATACTGCTCTGCCTCGGGCAGGTAGATGAGTTGCTGGAGCGAGTCGGAAGGCATCTGGTGCTCCACGGTGTAGGCAAAGGTGCGAGGCTGGTCCGACACCACACCCATGATCTTCACAGGCACCTGTAGCGTGTGTGTGACGCTATCCACGGGCATCACGGAGAAGGAGTAGGTCAGCGTGTCGCGGTGGAAGTAGATACCGTTGGCCGAGGCGTCGTACTGCAGGTAGGCCGTCTCGGAGCAACCCATTGTGGCTCCCACGAGGAGCGCGATAAACAGATATTTAATAGCGGTTCGCATATTCAGAATTGGGGATAGGTAAGACATAGATCTTGGACGATGCGGGGTAAGTGTTCTTTGCATCGTGAGAGGGGATGGGCTGGTTGAGACGCTTGTAGCGGAAGAACTGCTGACCCTCGCCGAAGTACTCCTTGAAGAACTCCAGGTCGAGCAGGTCCTGCGTGAGCGTAGCCGTCTCGGGGAGTGCCGAGAGTCCGCGGTGTGCACGCACATCATTATAATAGGTACGGGCGCGTGCAGGATCGCTCTCCAGCAAGCACTCTGCCATGATGTAGTACATCTCGGGGATGCGGAGCAGGTTGATGCCGAGGATCAGTTCGGAGGGGCGTGAACCGGCGATGTTGTTGAGTTCGTAGATGTCCGTAAACTTACTCAGGCGATAGAAATACTGTCCACCAGCCTCAATCTGCGTGAAGTAAGCCGAGGTGCGATAGTCGAGAGGCAGGGACTCACGCTCGTAGTACGACATGAAGTCGGCACGAGGGTCGAGCGACTGATAGAAGGTACGCTTCTGGAGCAGTTCGGAGGTGGTGCTGTAGAAGTCAGCATAGTACACGCCAAAGAGCGTCTCCTTCTCCGACAGTACGCCTGCCAGGTCGCCCACCACCTCTGTCTTCTCCTTCAACCGGTAGGGACTCTTCGTGATGACAGAGTCGGCATAGGCCACGGCCTTCTCCCTATCTCCCATGGTCAGATACACACGTGCGAGGGTACCCCACACGGCATAGAGGTTGAGGTGTGACTGACGGTCGTTCATGAAAGCCGTGCTGGCATCGTAGTCATGAATGGGCTGTACCTTGAGGAGGCGCTCAGCCTCGAGGAGGTCGGCCAGGATGTGCTCGTAGTTCTTCTGAAGCGACTCGAAATCGGGTGTCTTGAGTGAGAACTCCGTCTGGTAAGGTATGCCCGATGCATCGGGCTGCTGGGTGTACTGAGGGGTGAAAAGGCGTACGAGATCGAAGTGCATGAAAGCACGCAGGGCCAGCGCCTCACCCTTGTAGGTGGTATAGGGGAAGTCCTTGGCCTGCTTCACGAGGTCGGCAGAGAGTACGGAGTTGGCATTGGAGATATTGGCATACATCGACGTCCATATATACTCAGCCCAGGACTGTACGTCCGACTTGTCGTATTCGTAGCGCTGGAGCATCTCGATGTCGTCGTTGCCGGGACAGGTCATATTCTGTGCCAGCACCTCGATGCCACGGATGGAGAGCTCGCTGCCGTAGAGGCTCGACTGACGCATCTGGGCATAGACACCATAGAGTGCATCCTCGATGCCCGCCTTGGTCTGCAGCATCTCGTCGCGCTTGGCCTGTCCGTCGGGTGTGATGTCGAGGAAGGAGTTGCAACTCGACAGCAAGACAGACTGGATGAGAAAAAAGACTATGATAAACGGAATGGACGGAAATATTTTATGGTTCATGACTCTGAAGGGGAAAGAAATAATATTCGTTTTTAGAAGGTGGCAGAGAGACTGATCTCGAAGCCCTTGGAGTAGAGATAGTCGGTACCACGCTCTATCTTGACGGTGGAGAGGCGGAAGAGATCGGTGAAGTTGATGCCACAGCGGAGATTGCGCGCATGGATCTTGTCACAGACCTGCTTGCCAAACTCATAGCTCAGGTTGAGCGTACCGAGATTGAGCGTGTTCTCCTTCTCTGCGAAGCGGTCGGTCTGCTGGGGACGTGAGGCGTCGGCAATGTTCTTGTAGAAAGCCAGGTCGCCTGGTTGCTTCCAGCGCTCGTCAAACACACGTACATCGGCATTGTACTTGGGGTTGGATCCCTCCACCTTGGTGGCGCGTGTGGTGTTGTATATCCATCCTCCCATGCGGAAGTCGAAGAGCGCATAGAGCGTGAAGCCGTGCCAGTAGAGGCTGGTATTGACCGTACCATTGTACTTGGGCTGCGTGTCGCCGATGAGCACGCGGTCGGTAGCGGTGTAGTTGAAGGTGCGCTCACCATTGAGCTTGATATACACCTCTTTACCCGTGGCAGGGTCGATACCGCCCGAACGAACGAGCTTGAGTGCCGTGACACTCTCCCCCTCGGCATACTGTGCGAGAGGCTGGAGGTAGGCTGTGGCCATCTCCTCGTTGCGCTTGTTCATCTCCTTCAAGGCATCGTTGATCTTGGTGATCTTATTGACATTCATATAGCCCGTGGTACCCACCTTCCAGTTGAAGTCCTTGTTGCGGAATATGTAGCCGTCGATCTGGAACTCAATACCCTTGTTTTGCAGTTCGCCCAGGTTGCCCATGGCCGAGGTCACACCCGTAGAGGGCGCCATGGCCTTGTTGAGCAGGAGGTCGGTGGTATTGCGTATGTAGGCATCGAGTACGAAGTTGAGTCGACGGTCAAACATAGAGAAGTCGAGACCCAGGTTGTAGTTCATCGTGCGCTCCCATGCCAGGTCTACATTGCCTATGGTGAGAGGTATGGCGCCGATGCCGTTCTTGTATTCGTACTGGTTGGAGTACTTGTACATCGTCATGGCCTGGAAAGGCGAGAAGCTCACCTTACCGGTGTAGCCCACGGAGGCGCGGACCTTGAATACATCAAAGAGCTTGCGTACATCCTCCATGAAGGCTTCGTTCATGATGTTCCATCCCGCACCTGCCGACCAGAAGTTGCCCCAACGATTGTTCTCACCAAACTGTGACGAACCTGTGAGTCGCCATGTGCCATCCACGAAGTAGCGGTTGCGGAAAGAGTAGTTGGCAGAGAGGAAGGCACCCACATCGGCCGACTTGCCCTGCGTACCAGAGGGCGTGGCGTTGGTGGGATAGCCGGCAGCGTTGCCCACAAAGCTCATGGCATCATTGTAGAAACCTATGGCTTGCAGATATTCGTTGCGTGAGTCAGAGTAGTTGATCTCCCATCCTGCAGAGGCACTGATGAGCGACTCGTCCTTGAAAAGCTTGTTGAAAGTACCCACGATGTTGCCATTGTAACTATTGCTTCGGCTGGTACCCTTCTGCAGTGATCCACGCTTGGAGAGGTCGGTCTCATTCTTGTAGCGTCGTGCGAAAGGCGAGGTGAAGGCATCGTTCCATCCTGAGGTGCTGGTGACATTGAAGTGGCCCGTAAGGCGGAACATGCGACTGATATCCCAGCGCACATCCGTACTGTTGGAGAGCGACTTAGTGCCCGCCTTGGAGAAGCTACCCAGGGTAGCATCGTGGAGAGGATTGTTGAGGTCCCATGCCAGATTGTTGTTGACAGTCCCGTCAGCGTTGTACATCGCATCGTAGGGGTTCATCTGTGCATATACGGAGAAGCTACCGTAAGGCGTATCTTTGGTAGAGACCTCGCCGTAGGTGGTACGGTTGGAGATCTGCAGGGCGTTCTTGATATAGTAGTCGAGCTTGAATCCCAAGCTGTAGCGACGACGGAGGTCGTCCTTCATCACACCGTGTGTGTTGGCAAATCGGCCTGTCAGTTCGTAGCGCAGGTTGGAGGCACCTCCATAGACGCGCAGGGAGTGGTCGTGGCTGAATGATGAGCGCGAGGGTTGCGCCAGCCAGTCACTGCTCTGCCCGGCCATGATGGTCTTGTAGCGCTGGTTGTAGAGTTCGTCGTACTGATACTGCAGGGGAAGACCCGTCTGTGCGCTGATGGCACCGTGGGCGTCGTAGAGTCCGGCCAGGCGCTCATACTCAAGCTTCTGCATGGGAGTGAGCAGATGGTAGTCGCCGAGTTGAGGTATCTGCACGTTGCCCGTGAAGTTGTAGGTGAGGTGCAGGGTGCTGTTCTTGATGGGCTTGCGTGTGATGACAATCACACCGTTGGATGCCTTCGATCCATACAGGGCTGTAGCCGATGCATCCTTCAGCACATTGATGCTCTCCACCTCATTCATGTCGAGGTCGTAGAGTTCCTGCATAGATATCTCCGTACCATCGAGTATGATGGTGGGCTGGTTGACGCTCTGTCCCTCGTTGCTAAACGATGACATACCGCGCATGATGAGTTCGGGCACATGGTTGGGGTTGGAGCCCTGTGCGTTGTCTATCTGTATCTCCAGGCCCGGGGTGAGAGATGCGATAGCTGTGATGATGTTGACGCCTGTCACTTGCTTGAGGTCGTCGCCCGAAAGCTGTGTGACAGAACCCGTAAACGACACTTTGTTCTTGTTGAAGAAACCCGTCACCACGACATCGTTCATCTTCGTGGCCTTCGTCTTGAGCATAACCTCAAGTCCTGTCTGGCTTCCCTTGGAGGGGTCAATGTTGGCTTGCTCGAAGCCCATGCAGCTCACTCTCACCTCACACTTCTTGTCTGTGATGGCGAGGCGGAAATGGCCATCGGCATCGCTCGTGGTGCCGGCTATGATCTTGCCACCCTTCCAAGCAGATATACTTGCTCCGGGCAGTATGTCGTTCATCTCCACATCGATGACGGTACCTTCGAGCGTGATGCTGTCGGTACGCACCTGCTGTGTGGCTGTACGAGTGCCTTGGGCATGGACTCCTGCAGATGCTACACAAAGCATGGCACCTACCAGAACCAGTGTCTTACTTATTCTCATTTCTTACGATTTAGAGGAGTGAAAGGAGTTCTCCGGCAGAAGCAAGGATGTGCCTCCTCCTGCGAAGAACTCCTCTTTTTCATTTGTTTACCTTTTTATGGAAATGATATACCAGTTAGCATGCCAACTCCTATATCATTCCCCTTTTTTTATCTTACTTCAAAACCTTGACAACCTTGCCACCCTTCTTCATCAGGACGATGCCCTTCTGGTTGGCAGTGGTCTTCACACCGCTGATGGTGTAGAGTTCAGCACCATCCTGCTCGCTCTCGATACCCTTGATGGCATCTACGGTTACGGTACTTGCTACAGCTGTGTAGGGACCGAAGTAGGGACCTACGCCAATCTGGAAGTCACCCACGCTCACGGTGCCGTCCTCGTTCATGGTGAGGCTGATGGTAGCTTTGTTCACCTGCCCGTTGGCATCCATGATGACGGTCTCCTGCATCGTTTCGGGATCGAAGTCGGCTGTACCACACTCCATGGTAGCCTTGTGGTCGTCGGTAGGATCGATGGTGAGGAGCAAACCGCCGTAGTTCATCGAGTAGAGGTCGTAGCCGAGGAGTTCCTCAACGAGGTACTCGTTGGTCTTCTCGTAGTATGTCACCTTGATGCTACCAGTGGTGGGAGCTGTGGTGCCGTCGGCTGTGTAGGCATAGGTCACGCTGGTGAGTGCATGCTCGCCGGTCCAGTCAGCAGGCTGGGGAGCATCTACGGTTGCCACGATGGGGCTGTAGTAGGTCACGAATGCATCGGGCTCGTCCTTGCCAGTCCAGGTGGTGAAGATGCTGCAGTCCTTGATGGTCATGGTGCCGTCTGCATCGAAGGTAACGGGGATCTCACCCAATGCACCGTTGACATCGCGAAGTACGAGGTACTGCATCTGCTTGAAGTCATCGCTCATGTAGCTGATGTCGAGATACTGGTACATAGCCTCTGTCACGATCACACCCTTGCTGGGGTCCTCTGCATCAGGACGGAACTCGATACCTCCCTGATTCATGGTGTAGGTGTCGTAGCCGAGGAAGGTGGTTACGAAGTACATGTTGTACATCTCATCAAACTCAATCACGATATCGCCCTCGGTGGGAGTATCGGGAGTGCCTTCTGGCTTGTAGGCTACGGTAGCCTTAGCCTTGTAGGTACCCACATAGGCGGGAGTCGCGGGCTCTACGCCAGCCTTCTTGGCCAGACCGCCACCAGCCCAGTACACCATCACGGAGTCGTTCTTGGCAAAAAGGATACCGCTGGTGAGACTGAGGTTGTCGCCCACAAGGTTGAAGGTGATATTGCCCTTGGTATTCTGGTAGGTGTCGAGGATGCTGTATTCGCCTACTTTCGCATTTTCATAGGGGAGGCTCAGGGTGTTGCCGTCAAACTTACCCTCGAGTTTCAGGTCGCCAATGCTGGCCCAAGACATGGTCACATCGTAAGCCTTGTTGTCGCCCTTGTTGGTCAGGCTCATGTCAAACTCCTTGGGGAAGTTGGGCTCTACTCCGTAGTCGTACTCCTGGCTGGGTGTGAAGTGGTAGTCACCGCTGATGTCAGCCACAGCGATCTCCTCCTTGGCTACGAGAGTCAGTTTGGCATTGGTAAACTTTGCCACGATGGTACCCTTCTCAGCGCTGAAGTCAGTGATGGTGATGAAGGAGAAGTCGGGCAGAGTGATGACACTGCCATCCTCGTTGAGCACATAGTAGAGTGGGCCATAGTTGGATGTGCCGAAGGGGTTGTTGCCCTCTATGTCGGTCATCCAGCCGGCAAAACTGCCCCATGCGTCGAAGTTACCACCATTGGGGTTCACGATCTTCAGGGCCTGCTTGCCATCTTCCATCTCGCCCATCTTGCTTACCAGCTGATAGCTGTCCTCGATGCCAAAGAGGCCATCGATCTCGCAAGCAAAGATACCTGTGGCATCCTTGATGATCTTCACCTCGCAGTCGCCTGAGAGCTGGTCCTTGTAGGATGCATCGAGATATTCCACATTGGCAGTGAAACGGTAGGTACCGAAGAGGCTGGCCACTCCGTCGACCGCTGCCTTGGCGGGAATTGCCAGGACGGTGGCTACGAGTGCCACCATGAGTCTTGTGTAGAATTTCTTCATAAACTGTTTTTTTTGTTAATTAATTAAATGTATGTAGGTTGTGAAATTTTGGGGTTTTGAGCCCAACGGAAAACCGTTGGGAACAGTGGCTTGGAGGTGCCTTATTTCAACCCCTCCAATATACTCTTCAAGGCTTCGCCGGTAGAGGGGCGGGGGGCGCTATAGGTGTGCAGGTGGCCCTCCTTGTCATAGATGAGGAAGTGAGGTATGCCACTCACATTGAGTTTGTCGCACAGTTTACCGTCGGTGTTGAGCCACTGGTTGCCGTGCATATTGTGCTGCTTCATACGGTCGCGCCATGGTTTTTCCGTAGAGTCGGTGGAGATACTCACGAAGACCACATTGGGGTTCTCAAGTGCCTTCTCCAACTCCTGCAAGTAGGGCACCTCCTTGATGCAGGGCACACACCAAGAAGCCCAGAGGTCTATGTACACATATTTGCCCCTAAACTTATCCAGGCTCACCTTCTGACCGTCGCTGTCGATGAGCGCCACATCGGGGAAAGCTGCACCAGGCACGGCTGCTATGCGCTCCTTGAACTTCTCCACAAACTGTCCGTCGAGCCCATACTTCTTCGTGGCCTCCTCAAGCAGGGTCAGACCCTCCTGATAGCCTTTGTCAAACTTATAGGCGCGTATGTACGAGTCCACCAGGATGCGCTGTATGCCAGCCTTCATCTCCGCGCTCTTGTACTGCTCGTTGATGTAGACCAGTCTGTCCTGCAATGTGCCCTTGGGGAGAGCCTGCGCGGCGGTGTTGAGCGCTCCGTTGTGGAGCAGTGCCAGGGGCGTGTCGAGCTTCTGTGGGGCCGACACGCCTATCATCTCCGTTGCCGAGAGAGGAGCGTCGGTGTGGTAGCGGTTGTACACGGTCACCAGTTCCTGCTTTAGCAGGTAGGTCCACACATCCACATACTTCTTCAGTCCCTCGCCTATCTCCGCATCCGTGCTGATGGTCTGCTGTGCCTCGTCGTAGGCGCGTATCATGCCACGCAGATCGTCGGCACTCATCTGCTGAGCCTGAGTCCATACTTCACGGCTCTGCTTGTAGTACACCTGGTTGAAGGCGAAGATGGCATCCAACTGCTTGTTGATGTGCTCCGTGCGTTCCTTGTCGGCCTTCTTCTTGCCTGTGGGGAGTGCTGTGAGCTTGGGGCATCCCTCCACCATCTGCATGTTGAGTTCTGCGGGCACCTCACCGTCGAAGAAGAGGGGTGTGGAGAACTGTGACTGCTCCACCGTGCTCACATACACCAGGCTGTACATCCCGTGCTCGGGAGCCTCGCCCAGCACCTGCTTCAGCGTGGTGCCGTCCACGCGTTGCATGGGGGCATCCGATTCGTCGTTGCCCATCTCGTAGAGGAATACCTGCATGCCGGCCGTGTCTTGGGGCAGTACATGCATCATCACTTCCTTCTGCTGTGCGCCGCTCGTGCTTTGCTGTGCCTGCACCGTCGTGCCATTTGCCATGCCCAGCATGAGTGCCAGGATAAGAGCCAGTTTCTTCATTGTAGTATCGATTGTCTATGTGTTATCCGTTGTTTGACAGGCGTCCGGCCGTGCCAACTTTCCACTCTGTACTTTTAAAGTACAAAGATAATAAATTTTTTGCCGATTTGCAAGTTTTTCCCCAACTTTTTTTCACGCGCGCGTATCGGGTAGTCGCCATTTCTTCTTTCTTTCTTTTCTTCTTTGAAAAAGAAAAGGGGTGCGGGGGAAGGAAAAACCTTTCTTTTTTCTTTTTCTTCTTCCCTTGATTGGTACGCCATCCTCCTCATGCGCGTATGCGCATACTGCTCTGCTCTGCTCTTTCTTCTTTTCGTTTTCTTCTTTTTCTATTAAGGGGGTGTGGGGGAAATTCTTTTTCTTCTTTTTCTTTTCTTCTTGCATGCTTGAAATAAATTTACAAGCAACACTGCCTTGTTTGCCTCATTTCCTCTATCTTCCCCATTTTGATACCTTTCAGGTCCCTTCCCTTTGCCATGCTTATGACTACGCCACACCATGCGTATGACCACGCTTGGTCACGCCTATGACGAGCGTGAGCCAGCAGTGGGGTGTGAGTGGGGTGATTGAGCCGGAAATGTAGAAAAGAAACAAAAGAAAAACATTGACAAATACTATACTATGCATTCACTCCTCTACCGGGCAAAACAAAAGCACCTCACGGGAGGGTGAGGTGCTTGGCTTCTTCTGACATACTGCATGCTATGTCCTTCCGTGATGTAAACTATGAATTGTACATGGGAACAATAAATGCTAATAAAGCAAGATTTACAGTAAATCCTTGCACAACTAAAATTTTATTATTACTTTTGCGAACCGATAATAGAAATAATTCATATTATGAGTTCGCAGAAGAATGTATTGGAAGTGATTTTGAATAGTTCACGATCTGTATTCAACATTCAAACACTAAGAATGTTGACGGACTGTGAATGTAGCCAAAAGCTGACCCAATCACTTCATTATTATATAAAGGAAGGTAAGATACGCAATCCTCGTCGTGGTATCTATACAAAATCTACTTACGATGAGCAGGAAATGGCTTGCAGTATTTTCCGACCTGCTTATATCTCACTGGAGTATGTGCTTCAGCGGGCGGGTGTTGTGTTTCAGTATGACGATGCCGTAACATGTGTGAGTTACCTGAATCGTATCGTTGATATAGATGGCAAGACCTATCAGTTCCGAATCATCAATCCTGAGTTGTGGATTGGGATGGAAGGTATTGAGCAGCGTGACAACATCCTGATGGCAACTCCTGAACGAGCATTTCTTGATATGGTTTATCTGAGTGCAGGAAACTGCTACTTCGACAACCTGCATCCGTTGAACAAAACCAAAATCAAACAGTTGCTTCCACTTTATCAGTCTAAGGTATTGACGGAAAGAGCAAGCGAACTGCTAAATCTGAAATGACGATGGACAAGAATAAGCATAAACTCTATATGGCGCAGATTCTGAGCCTTATTTTCAAAGACAAGGATCTTTGCAATGTCTTGGCTTTCAAGGGCGGAACATCTTTGATGTTCTTCCATAACCTCAGCCGTTTCTCTACCGACCTGGATTTTAACCTTCTCAATCCAGAGAAACTGGATATGGTATATGACAAAGTGAGAGCAATACTTACTCGTTTTGGTACGATTGATGATGAAGCAAAGAAACTGTACGGCCCAGTTCTTGTACTGAATTATGGTAAGGGCGAAAGAATGTTAAAGGTGGAAATATCAATTCGCCAGTATTTCTGCTGATGCTCCTGTATTTCTCTGTTTTTGCGACCTACTTAAAAAAGTAGTCCGCCCGCTATCCTCTCGGACGGCAGGCGGAGTGTTGCAACGGTACTCTTATCTAACTAATTACTAATCTTAATCACTATTCATGTGTCTTTTTCGCCTTTGCATCGAAGTTGTAGGTGAAGGTGAGGGCGAGGTAGCGATGGAAGGTCTCAGAGCGACTCTCGCTGCGCATGGTGGGCGAGATGTTGTAGTTGACATCTTCCAATTGGTTGAGGATGTCCTTGGCTGAGAGGGTGAGCTGCCCCTTGTTCTTGAGCGTCTTCCAGGTAACGCTGGCGTTGAGGCCAATGCGGTTGCGGTTCATCATGTCGCTGAGGTAGCCACTGTTGCCGCCGAGCCATGCATCGAGGTTGAATGTCCAGTGCTTGAGCTTGTACTGTCCCTCCATGCCTGCCCGGTAATTCCAAAGACTTTGCCCGCTGAGTGTCGGGTCGGTATAGGTGACGTCATCATTGCTGCAACTGCCTGATGCTGCAACTTCCCATCCATTGTTCTCGAAACTGAAGCGAAGGTTACCGGAGAATCTGGAGACATGTTGCTCGTATTGTTCCATGGCATCCGTGATTTTGGCCATGGTCTTGATGCCATGGTCCAGCGTGTAGGTATAGCCCAGGCTGCTACGCATGCGGAAATACTTGCCCAGCGCACGGTCGTAGTTCATGTATGTTCTCCACACCTGTCGGTCGTCAACATTGGCACGCATGGAGGTATAGCCACCCGTCTTGGCATCGTAGGCTGTCATGCTGGCTACGGGATCGAAGGCTCGATTGTAGTCGAGATTCCAACTGAGCATCTGCTGACCCTTCATGAACATCATGGTGTAGGAGAGGTTGGAACGGAGGTTGCTCGTTCCCCTCAGATGGGGGTTTCCCATAGTGATGTGAAGAGGATTGGTATCGTCTGTGTATGCTGCTGATTCCAGCATGTTGGCCGTCTCATGTTCCCAGTCAAAGTTTCCCTTCAACTCGGTAGTCTTGCCTGTCTTCCACTTGAATTCAAAGTGTGGACGTGGGAACCAGGTGTTGTGATGGATGAGGGTGTCAAGCTTGCCTCGTTGATAGTCGATCCATTCATCCGAGTTTGCCATCTTGAAACGCGCCAGCATCCACAGCTTGCCCAGGTCGGCCTCCATCTCTACGCGTGGTTCGCTGAAAACGAAGCCCGACCGGCTGTCGTAGCTGTTAGCCAGGTCGTACTTTCCATCAGCCAGCATGTCGCTTTCGCTGCTCCTGTTTTGCGTAACGAACCAGAAGGCAGCACCAGCTTTCACTTTCTGTGGAATGATCTGGAAACTGTACTTGCTGTCAAAGATGATGTCAAGGTTACTGGTCCAGCTTTTCGAGCTTTGGTTGAGTGTTTCCTGCTTGCCCAGTTCATGGTAATCGTAGTCGGTACGGTTGTCTGAATTGTCCTTGTTGTGTGTGTAATCTGCGCTGAGTCGGGCATAGAAATCGGCTTTCTCCCAGGCACGTAACAGGTACATATAGGTATAGAGAGACTTCTGCTCTGAGTGATTGATGCGTTCGCCCCTGCTACTATTTACCAGTGACTGAGGCGTATCGGCATATTCGTTGCCCCGGTAGGTCTGCTGATCATCCGTGGAACGATCTGTACCCTTGCTATAACCACCATCCGCGTCAATCAGCAGTAAGGTCTTGGGATTGAGATGAATGGACGTGCTGAAGGACAAGGGTACATCCCAGCCATGATTGTAGCTGTATGAATGGCTGTTGCTGAAGACAGCCCCCCCAGCCCCCGAGGG
>JAZQQX010000051.1:0-4224 GCA_045629325.1 Bacteroidaceae bacterium
GAACATTGTTTGTGATATAGGGTCGATACGATTTTGTCAGCTATTCACAACTTACACCTGTATAGTTCCACTTGTGATTAGATTGTTTGTGATATAGAAGTCGGAGGCCAAGCGGTCTTAGGAAGACAACAAAAGCAAGCAACTCCTTGGCTCACAGAACGACATGGCTACGATCCGACTTGAACATTGTTTGTGATATAGGGTCGATACGATTTTGTCAGCTATTCACAACTTACACCTGTATAGTTCCACTTGTGATTAGATTGTTTGTGATATAGGGTCGATACGATTTTGTCAGCTATTCACAACAGTGCCTTGCGAGTAAGAGCATTCACAAGGATTGTTTGTGATATAGGGTCGATACGATTTTGTCAGCTATTCACAACTTCAATATCGTTGTAGAAGAGCGATAGAATATTGTTTGTGATATAGGGTCGATACGATTTTGTCAGCTATTCACAACTACGATCGTAGCCAAAGCAGCGCGCTGTGCATTGTTTGTGATATAGGGTCGATACGATTTTGTCAGCTATTCACAACCTTCAGGACCTTCTTTGTCTTGGTCTTGACATTGTTTGTGATATAGGGTCGATACGATTTTGTCAGCTATTCACAACAATTGACGAGGATTAGACATTTTATAAGTATTGTTTGTGATATGTGGTCGATACGATTTTGTCAGCTATTCACAACTACGATGGAAGGTGTGCTCAATCAGCAGGTATTGTTTGTGATATGTGGTCGATACCTTTAATAGTCAACAGGAAAATCGTCGGCTCTAATCTCCTTTATTTTCTTTATAATCCAGGGCACTATCTTTCTTGTATACAGTATTCTTGCTCCTATCAAAAGTAGCACGATCAAGAGTGTTATCAAAATGTACTTTACCATAGTGTATTCCATTTAAGTGTTCTGATTGAATGTCCAAAAAGATGGGGCCACATGAAGTTGCTATTCCATTGGGTCTTCGCGAAGATATACAGCCGTACCATCCTTGCAAATCTTCCATTGGCCAGGACAGCGGAGACTCTCCGAGAGCATCCTCATCAAGATTCTAAACCTTGCAAGACTTCTCTTTGGATATAAGTTTAAGTCTATCCTTATAACATTTGTTTTTTGTTGATATCAATTGTTTGTGATATGTAGTCGACATTTGTCTGTCAGCGATGTCAAAGACCGGGGGAATGCAATTCCGGATGCAAAGATAGTAAATCCTTCTCACATCCGGAAATGTTTGGCTCCTTTTATCCGTTGCAGCTATGCTTACTTATGGTTGGCAGGAATGGATGAGTGCCGCTGCGTGGAGCGTCTGCCGTATTGTACTTCTTCCTCTGCAACCATAACGGGATGCTCTTCGAGTATCTCGTATGGACGGATATTGAGTATGCTACACAACTGACGGCAGGTCTTGAGTGTAGGTTCTGCACGGTCGTTAATATAGTCGCTCACACGGCTAGGACTGACACCAAGACGCTCGGCAAGTTGTTTGCCAGTCATGCCCGCTTCTGACATGGCATCCGAGATGATTTGTCCGAGTGTAGGCTTGCCTATCGGGAAGTGTTCGTTCTCATATTCCTCAACGATGCTGCACACGATATCCATTTCGAGCATGAGAGGATCGTCGAGCGGCATGTCGTCGGGGGTCAGTGGGATTAATTCCTCTATGCGCTGCTGTGCATAGTGGTACATTTGCTCTGTAATGTACATACCTTAAATACTCTATTATATGGTTGAACAATCTATCTTGTCGTACTCGTCGTGTGTACCTACCCAGCGGATGAAGATGAGCCCTGGCGTGAACTTGACAACCACGACCAACCTGTAGTCGTTGCCCTTGATATTGAACACATATCGCTGGTTGCCTACATAGTCCGTAGCACTGAAGTCTGCCTTGATGTCGTGGAGTGTTTTCCAATTGGCGTGAAGCGCTTTGTCGTACCATCGTTTGAGCGGCGTTTCAGCATCGGCATGGATAGAGTAGAAGTCAGAGAGTTTCTTGTGACTTATTATTCTCATGGCTTATTTGTTTCAGTGGGGCAAAGATACTATAATTATTCCGAACCGCAAAATGTTTTATGTACTTTATTTTGCGATTCGGAATCAGATGTGCTTAAACCCTACTATTCTGCAGGCTTGGGTTGGCCGTTCTCATCGTCGTTGAGGTAGCACTCCAGCGAACGGAGGAAGCGTTGCTTCATCTCCACCCGGAGGGATGTTGGCGTAAGCACCTCGATGGTGGAGCCCCAGCGCTGCAGCTCGTTGCAGAAGTCGGGCGTGATGCGTAGGCGCAGGCGGATGAGGAAGCGACCGTCGGGCTGCCGACGGGGCACGGACTGGCTGGGATGGAGTGGTAGCGTGGAGAGGTACTCGCTGACGCTGGCAGAGGCGAGGAAGGTGATCTCCTCCACGGGCAGGCTTTCGTCCACCCATGTGCCATAGGCATACTTGTAGTATTCGGCCGGACTGAACCACGAGGGGACGGTGAAGGCCTCGCGCATGACGGTGGTCTTCTGCATGCGGTCGAGGGCAAAGGTCTGCGCCTTGGCTTGGTACTCGTTGTCTTCCTTGTAGGCGAGCAGATACCAGCGCCCGTTGGCCTCGCGCAGGCAGTAGGGGTGGAGGGTGACGAGGCCGGGCTTCTGCCCGAAATGCTTGTAGCTGACGCGGAGCTTGTGATGCTGCTCCATGGATGCGCCTATGTTGAAGAGATGCTCATGGCCCTCGGCCAGCTGGCGTGGCTGTATGGCCTGACCGAGCGCACGGTAGCGGTCCACAAAGTGGAAGTCGCGCAGACAGCCCACCATCTTCGCCATGATGGGATTTCGCAACAGCTGCCGTGCATTGGGGATGGTATAGTGCTTGTTCTTGAAGTCGTACTTCACATCGAATCCCAGTTGGCGTATGTTGTTGATGTGGCGGGAAAAGGTGGAGCGGGAGACATGAGGCAGGCGCCCGTGGTTGTTGCAATGCACTTCCCATGATTGGGTGATTTCGTCGCGTGTGATACCCTCGCGACCAGCAGAGATCAGCTGGTCGAGTATGAAACTTTCGGCGAGGAGGTTGACCAGTTTGTAGTACAGTTCCATATTTATTATTATTAAGAATAGTAGTTGCGTTCTTTTTGCAAATTTACAAACTTACTGTGTCAAAAACAATGCAGACTCCCCACAATCTGACATTTTCGGGCGTGTGAAGTCACTTTTTGGGGCGGGTCGGTGCATTTTGTCGTAGGGTGTATCTACTTTTGACACAGGGGGGAGCTTTAACTTTGCATCGTGATTGAGTTCACGGTGCATTTTTTTTGTCCTTTCCCGTAAGGGCTTCGGACATTAAATTTGCACGAAAAGTGAATCATGGGGTCTGACCCCCTGATTCAAAATGGTAACAGAAGCAGATGGCTCATACCCATTTGCCAACCCTCTCGCTGACGCAGGCCTGATCAACCTGCCGACTATGAAGTCACAAACCGGTTTGTGCAATGCTTGAAAAATGATTTTAGGTATGCACAAGAAGTATGATAACCTTTTATAAACTAAAGGAGGAAGACTTAAGAAAAAAAGAAATTATAGAGGCTCTAAGGAATGGTCGTGTAATGCTGATGGTGGAGAATAACAACATCGGAAAGCAGAGGATGATCGACAAGGCTTACAACATGATAAAGCCAGCACAGAAGCTTATCAATAAAAATCACAATATGATCAATGTGCGTATGTGTCTGAATGCCATAGCTGATGCTTTGGGCGAAGACTTCACATTGCACATGCAGTCAGAGACTAAATGTGAGAGATTGGTTTGCAACATGGTGGGGGCAATGTTAGGTGTGGGTCTTTTCACCAACACCGCCATGCAGTTGGCTCAGTGCTTGGAATTGAAGCGTAATTCACGCAGTTCTGCCCGTTGTCGGATTGACGAGGGCAAGAGAGATTCACGCCTTACCGATATTTTGTTGGAGCATGTATTAAATGGTCAGGAAATGTCAATCTAACTTTGCGACATCAAACAAAAATAGTATTGACATATGCAAATAGATGTGACTCCAGGCAGACCGCCCCCGTTTACAAAGACGCTATCGTAAGAAGTTTTATATAATTAACTCATAATTAAATAATAATATGGCAATAGAAAACATTCCATTTGAGATGAGAGAAAGCAAATTTGTCCCCGGACATGTTTCTCTCGCTATCAAGGAGGGCAAGGTGACCTTTGTTGCCCCTACCGAGAACA
>JAZQQX010000052.1:0-44040 GCA_045629325.1 Bacteroidaceae bacterium
GCAAAGGAACTGCGTTACGGAAGAGTGACCAACTCACTTTTTCATAACTTGTGGATAATTGCACTTACACGCTGATAGTGGTGATTATTGTGTGTTATTGGAGTCTGTAAGAGCCGAATTGCGCCATTCGTTCCTCCATTATTCGGTCTATTTCCTTTTTGACAATGAGGTTCTGAACACCAACTTTGACTTTTGTAAGGTTGTTTGTCTTGACAATAACGCAGATGTTGCTCTTTGTCATTCCATACTTTTCTGCAACTTCAGCTGTGGTATAATAGGCATCATTGCCTTTCAGGTCGGGACGGAAGATTTCGTCAAGGTGTTTCTTTGAATAGTAGGTCTTGCCATATTCGCGTTTTGTGGGAATGTGGCGACGATAGGCTTGGGTACGGAGTGATTCCTTGGTTGTGGAATAAAGTGATTCTGCTTCCTCTGTTGTAAGCCACTCGGTCAAGGCTTCTATCTCGGCAGTCACTCCGAACAGGTCATCCATGTGTTTACGGCTGTAATAGTTCTTGCCGGCAATCTTGCAGATGGGAACTTGATTGTTCTTGGCAGAAGTGTATAGCCATGACTTCTTGACCTTGTAGATTGTCATCACATCCTCACCAGAGATATAGTCAAGTGGTTCGCTTGGCTGGATCTTAGTTTCGCTTGCGCTGGTCTTGCCTTTCTTTGACGAAAGAGAAGAGGAAGATTTTGCCTTCTTGGACTTTGAAGTGGGAAGGACTCGGTGATAGGGATTGCCAGCAAGCATCTGCTCGATGTCTGCCTTGCGGATGAAAGCCATACGGCTGCTGATGCGTGAAGCGGATAGTTTGCCCTCGTTTACCAACTTGTAAACGTACTGGCGTGTGCATCCCATGAGGATGGCAGCCTTGGAAAAGGTCAGATACTCCTGATTTGCGATGTCAATGACGGGCTCGACTGCCTTGATAAAATCCTGTTGCTTCTTCTTGCGCTGAGACTTTGCAGCCTCGGCACAATGTTCTGAGCAGTACTTCTGCGAACCGCTGTTGCAAGTGAACTCCTTGCCGCAGAAAGCACATTTTCTTGTCTTTCTCATTTGATTCCGTATTATGTGGTTTTACATTCATTTTCGCGTAAACCACCACGGAGTGAACTCATGTAAACCATTGACAACGCTTGTCAACTCTTTCCACGATGTTCCGTTCTTCAAACGAGGTCACTTCCTTGCTTCCTTCCCTTTGGTCATTGAGTCAATCTTGGTAAACGCTTGTAAACCTTTGTCAACTTCGTCCACGAGATAGCAAAATAAAAGCTCCCTAAATTCTCCGCGGTAGAAATACGTTGCAAAGGTAAGCGGAAAAACGGGAACCACCAAATAGCAAGTCCGAAGTGTTAAAATCTAATATCTATTGATAATCAACTAATTATCTCTATGTATTTTTCGTTATTCATGGTTGTTTTGAGGGCTCTAAATACAACCTTCGAAAGCAAAAATTCCTATGCTCGTCACACTCGATGGGATGGTGAAGGAGGTCAGAGAGGAGCAATTCCGGAAAGCATAACTTCCTATGCTCGTCACGCCCTCGGGGATGGTGATGGTCTTTAGCATCTTTGCACCATCAAACAAAAAATCAGGGATAGAAGTTCTGCCATCTGGTATTTCTAAGTTAGTCGTCAGTTCTCCATTTACATACAGATTTGAGGTCCTTTGTAAAATTTGATTCCCATAAAAAGAAACATTATTCCATAAATCTTCGTAAGTAAGAATCGGAGCGGTACGACCGTTGAAACTGTGAGTAGCCGTGAGCCAACTTTCAATACTTTTAATATATAGATTAGTGATATTATTGTTGAAGATACAATCTATAGATTTTGCCTTTTCACCAATACGAACATTTGTAATCGTTTTGTTTATTGGAGATATTGCATAAGAATACCCCGTTGAATAATCGCTATCATCAGGATCATCATAATAACCATTTCTGCTAAATTGAACACTTCTTCCGATATAGAGATCTGTTAAAGGGCAGTCTGCAAAAATCGTCGATTGAGCGCCATAAATAGAAATCGGCTTGTCAGAATCAGAAAGTGTGACAGATGTTAAGTTAGTACAACCATTGAATACACTTTTAGGCTCATAGTATGAACTATAACCAACTTTTACAACAGTACCAGGTATTACAAGTGATTTCATTCCTGTACAATTTGAAAAAGTTTCATCCCTTATGTATCTAACATCAGCTTCAATCTTTTCTATATCAGACACATATATAGTGGCATTGTCAGTACCTTGATCATCGCTACCATCTTTTGAGTAGCAAAACTCTACATAATGCAGTTTGCTGTCATTCGGAGAATATGTCAATTTCTCCGTTGTACCAGCCTTCCCCTTCATGGTGTATTTGTATTTGTCTCGTGTACAATCAGAATCCATCTCGCCTATGGTAAGATAGTCGTAATTGCTTTCACCATTGGAAACGACAGTAAATGTTATACTGCCGGAAGTGGCAAAATATATACGAGCTATAGTTGACTCGTTGTGCGAAATCTTTGGAGATTCATAGGAGTAAGAGTTTTTTGAAGCAGAATTATTATAATTACGCCAATGGTTTTCCGCACTAGGTGTGGTATAATAGATGTAGCCAGAAACAGGTAGCTTTTCTGGTATAACAACATTTCCACTTGGCTTAGTAGAACCTGGAACTAAAGAAGCATAGGGGTTAATGGAATTAGGATATTCATAGTCATAATAAGTTAAATCTCCATCACCATCATAGTATGGGTTAACATACCTGTAATCTTCTCCATAGCTCTCATGGTAATAAAATGTCGTACCATTATAAACATAAGTTTTCTGTGAAAAGGCATCACAGAACGGGATGGTTGCTAAAAAGCAACATAATAATAAAAGTTTTAATCTCATAATAGTGTTATATTAATAATAAATTGTAATCGATTAGAAAGAATCTTAATTACATAGATCATGTATTCTAAGCGCCATTACCTACAATAATTGGTAAAAATCTCTTAAATTATGCAAAAACATCTTCGCCAACTTCATCTCCCCATTAGCCAGCATTCATAATAACTTAAATGATACCTATACAGAAAAAGCGTAGGGGAATGTCCTTACTCATCTTACAACTGGTATCGCCAAACACCATTTCCGAAACGAATAATTACAATACACCTACGCCGTATATGCAGCTGCAAACGGCGTAGGAGCCGTATGCGTATGTACTACATACAGGTGAGGCGTCCTTGTACTCATATCCCTCGGATTTGAAATTGGCGATTTCGTTGTAAAGGATAAAAGCTTGGAACGCTTTCTTTCTTTGTGTGGCTGTCAGGAAAAGGCCTCAGAGACACAGTCCGGTCCACAACATGTTGCAAAATTATACATTATAAATATAATAAGCAAAGAAAATTGGAAAAATGTGAAGAAAAAGTGAAAAGGGGGCATGGCACGATTATTCCACTTAAGAATAAGGCATAAAACATCACACACTAAATACACGCATCGTGGAAACCCTTGCGAGGCAAGGGAAATTAGCGTGTATGTAAGCGTGAATGATGGTGTAGGTAATCTAGTTACTTTCATCCCGTCATACTGGTGACTTCACCTACCAACGATACGATGGTAGGTGGTGCCATGCGTATGGCACGAACAAAGGAAGGGCATGCTTTGCTTTACCGCCAGTTGACGGCAAAGCATGTCAGGGTGCCTGCTGAGAGCTGAGCCAACTTGCGTAGAGACGGGAGATCGCCTCTTTCACTTTTACCCTCGATAGCATCAAATCATGTTGGTGAAAAATCACCTACATGATTTGTTGTGCTGAAATCAAGTAGATAGCAAAGTGACTATGTAGGTGAAATGGCACCTACATATTGTCAATATGCTGTAGGACAGTAATATAAGTCATAAATGATGTATGTAGGTGAAAAATATAATGAAAAGAGAGCATTAAAGCTTATGCATCAGACCCGCACTTCAAGGTGGCATCGTGAAGTCATATTATAGGGATTACTTAGTTAAGTTTCCCATCTTTACCAAGATTCTATATTGTACTGATTCCTTGTGTGTTGAAAGACAACAACCATATGTATGTCGTATGTCGTATATTGCATATTGCAATTGCCCATAAAAAAAGTGCACCGGGGTACGATGCACTTTGAGAGGTTACTATAATAGAACTAAGGGCGGAATTAGAAGGGAAGCGCGCTGTCCTCATCCATAGGCGGGAATGGATTGTTGTCCACAGCAGGAGTGGCAGGAGCAGCGGGGGCAGCTGAAGGAGCAGGAGCGGCAGGGGCGGCGGGAGCGCCAGCGAAGGGAGCAATGGGTGGCACGGGGGCACCATCGGCAGCCTGACCTGCAGACTGAATGTTGCGATCTACCTTCCAGGCACGGATGGAGTTGAACCAACGGCCGTTGTACTCATGGGCATCGATGTCGAACGACACGATCATGGTCTCGCCCAACTGGATGTTGAACTGCTGGATGCGATCGCTGCCGAAGACTTCAAAGTTCATCTTACGGGGATACTGCTCCATGGTCTCCAATACATAACTTGCACATCTCCACTCTGAACCCGAACGGGCAGAGGTGCCGCTGCGCTCGGGCAGAACGGCAATAATCTTACCGGTAATTTCCATATCTAATAGTTTCTATATATTTACGATGAATAAAATCTTATGGCTTCCTTTATTACGATGAATAAATGCTGTATGGTGGGGATAACGGGACGGGGATGAGACATTCGCCACCGTTAGTTTTGAAAAACTGTGCGAAGATACGAATTTCTTTCGGCATATTCTAATTTTGGGAGTGTTTTTTTTGCATGAGTTAATTTTTTTATGTAACTTTGCTCAATATTAAATTACGCGTATTATGCGTGTGCACGAAATGGACCTTCGGGACGGAAACGGAAACGAATACGGAAACGAAGGTTGCGATTAGGCGAGAGGTAAAACCTCAAGGACGAAAAGGCTAAAACCACGAAAACGAACAAAACAAGTAAACAAATAAACAAAAACAAAAAATATTATCATCATGAGATTTACAGTATCAAGTTCGGCTCTCTACAGCCACCTTTCTGCAGCAAGCAGAGTTATGAGTTCGAAGAATTCCATGCCTATCCTGGACTGCTTCCTCCTGAACATCCGTGACGGCAAGGCCACTATCACAGCCAGCGACAGCGAGAAGTACTTTGTGACCTCCGTAGAACTCATTGAGATGACGGAAAATGCGATGTTCTGCGTGCCCGCCAAGACTATCATGGAGAGTATCAAGGAGCTGGCCGAGCAACCTCTGACCATCGACTACAACCCCGACACCAACGAACTGATGGGTACACACCAGAGCGGTTCGTTCAGCGTGATGGGCCAGAGTGCCGATCCCTTCCCCATCCAGCAGGACATCAATGCAGAGGCCACCAAGTTGAGTCTGCCCGCAAGCACCCTGCTCAACGGTATCAACCGCTGTCTCTTTGCCACTGCCAACGATGAGATCCGCCTGGTGATGACCGGTGTGTATGTGGACATCAAGAACGACAGTCTGACCTTTGCCGGTACCGATGGCCGTAAACTCGTACGCAACAAGAACTGCACCATCCAGCCCGGTTTTGAGGCCGGCTTCATCCTGCCCAAGAAGGTATGCTCTATCCTGAAGAGCGTGGTAGTGAAGAACGATGAGAATATCGACATCAACTTCGACAGCGAGAAGGCACTCATCCAGACTCCCGAGTTTGAGCTCTACTTCCGCCTGGTAGAGGGCAGATATCCCAACTACAATGCCGTGATACCCAGCAACAATCCCTTCCAGGCTACCGTGGACAGAAGCAGTCTGATCAGCGCACTGAAGCGTGTGGGCGTGTTCTGCAACCAGTCGAGCGGTCTGATGAAGGTGCACCTGGAGAACAACCTGATGAAGCTCACCGGTCAGGACAACGACTTCGCAACCTCGGCAGAGGAGAACCTCTTCTGCGAGTACAATAACTCCCCCATCAGCATCGGTTTCAGTTGCCAGTTCATGCTGGAGATTGCCAACATCCTCGAGGGCGAGAGCATCACCCTTCAGTTGGCCGACCCCAGCCGTCCCGGTGTCATCGTACCCACCGAGCAGGATGCCAACGATGAGGTGCTCATGCTCCTCATGCCTATGATGCTCAATGATTGAGTTGAATGTTGAGAGTTGAGAGTTGAGCGTTTTTTTTGAAATAAAACAATGACTCACACATCCCTCACAGATTCCGAAAACGAATAGCGGGTCCAAGCCCGCAAGAAAACATTAGACAAGCAATTACGAAATGAAACCCAATCTGACGAGACCCCTGATAGTATTTGACCTTGAAAGCACAGGGTTGGACATTGCCACTGCTCACATCATACAGATATCCTACATCAAGATACACCTTGACGGAACGGAAGAGAAGGACAACCTCTTTGTGAACCCCGGCATCAGCATCCCCAAGGAGATCACAGCCCTCACGAGCATCACGGACGAGATGGTGGCCGACAAGCCCACCTTCAAGGAACTGGCTCCCGAACTGGCAGAGAATTTTGCCGACTGTGACTTTGCCGGCTACAACTCCAACTTCTACGACATACCCCTGCTCTGTGAGGAGTTTCTGCGTGCCGGCATCCCCTTCGACTTCAGCAAGGTGAGACTCATCGACATGTGTAGCATCTTCAAGCAGATGGAACGCCGAAATCTGGCAGCAGCGTATAAGTTCTACTGTGGCCGAAGGATGGAGGACGACTTCCAGGCCCACCTGGCCGACCAGGACACAGAGGCCACCTGGCGCGTGCTACAGGGACAACTCGACATGTACGATCCCGACACACAGGACGATCCCGACAGACAGATCCCCAACGACATGGACGCCCTCGCCAAGTATGGCAACGCCAAGACCCGTGTGGACTTTGCTGGCCGACTCGTGTACAACGAGGAAGGAGAGAAGATCATCAACTTCGGCAAGTACAAGGGTATGAAGGCCAAGGAAGTGCTCCAGCGCGACAAGGGATACTATGGATGGGTGATGCAGGCCGACTTCACGCTCAACACGAAGATGGAGTTCCAGAAGATATTTGCAGAGGTGTAAATGCGATGAGCGATGAACGATGAACGATGAACGGAACCAACGCTCAACGCTCGACACTCAACACTCAACGCTAAATGCTCAACTCTAAACGAAAAAAGAAGATGCTTAAAGGCAAGAAGATAGTATTAGGAATCACGGGTAGCATAGCAGCCTACAAGGCATGCTACATCATCAGAGGACTCATCAAGAAGGGTGCAGAGGTGCAGGTGGTCATCACCCCCTCGGGCAAGGAGTTCATCACACCCCTCACGCTGAGCACCCTCACACAGAAGCCCGTGGTGAGCGAGTTCTTCTCGCGTGCTGACGGTTCGTGGCACAGCCATGTGGACCTCGGCCTGTGGGCTGACGCAATGGTGATAGCACCCGCAACGGCCAGCACCATAGGCAAGATGGCCAACGGCATAGCCGACAACATGCTCATCACCACCTACCTCAGCATGAAGGCGCCCGTGTTTGTGGCTCCCGCCATGGATCTCGACATGTATGCCCATCCCAGCACCCAGCACAACCTGGAGACGCTCATCGCCTATGGCAACCATATCATAGAACCCGGAACGGGATTCCTGGCCAGCAAACTTGAAGGCAAGGGACGCATGGAGGAGCCCGATCGCATCATCGAGGTGCTGGAGCAGTTCTTCGCACAGACAGCAGGCGGGGCAGAGATGGCAAAGCCTGCCGAGGACTGCGGGCAGGACCTCAAGGGACAGCGCATCATGATCACAGCCGGACCCACATACGAGCGCATCGACCCTGTTCGCTTCATAGGCAACTACAGTAGCGGAAAGATGGGATTTGCACTGGCAGAGACCTGTGCCCAGCGAGGTGCAGAGGTGGAACTGATATGCGGACCCGTGAAACTGCAGACCGCCCACCCCAACATCCACCGCACGGATGTGGAGAGCGCACAGCAGATGTACGAGGCAGCCACCAGCATCTTCCCCAAGTGTACGGGAGCCATCATGTGTGCGGCTGTGGCCGACTTCACGCCCGAGCATCAGGCCGACAACAAGATCAAGCGCGAAGGCAACGAACTCACGCTCCGACTCAAGCCTACACAGGATATAGCCAAGGCTATCGGCCAGATGAAGCAGAGCTCGCAGGTGACCGTGGGATTTGCCCTCGAGACCATCCACGAACTGGAGCATGCACAGGGCAAACTGGAGCGTAAGAACCTGGATTTCATCGTGATGAACTCGCTCAACGACAAGGGAGCAGGCTTCCAGCACGATACCAACAAGATTACCATCATCGATGCCCAGCAGATGACCGAATATCCGCTGAAGCCCAAGACCGAAGTGGCCAAGGACATCATCGACCGAATGGCACAAATCATACATAGCAAATCTTCAGAAGCAGAAAGTAAGTGATGACACTATCTCATAACATTACTTATAACCTCAATTAAGCAAACGGGTGGAGCATTGCTTCACAACTCTCACAGCATACCTATGACGCGTCATATACTCACATTCCTCACCTTTGCCCTGATGAGCCTCCCCGGCCTCCGTGCCCAGGAACTCAACACGAGGGTCAGTGTGAACCACCAGCAGGTGGGCAACACAACGAGGACCGACATCTTCGATGACCTGCAAAACAAGGTGACGGCTTTCATGAACGAACACAGATGGACCGAGATGCAGTTTCGCGAGTCGGAACGCATCAGTTGCAACCTGGCCATCACCGTCAACAAGTATGACGACAGCAGTAACGAACTGAACTGCTCCATGCTTCTCACGGTGAGCCGACCCGTGTACAACAGCACCTACACCACCACCATCTATTCCGTCAAGGACAACGACTTCAACTTCCAGTACCAGACCACCGACCAGCTGGAATATGCAGGGCCCGACCGTCTGGACAACAATCTCGTGGCTCTCCTGGCCTACTATGCCTACATGATCATAGGATACGACATGGACTGCATGGCACCCCAGGGAGGCACGCCCTACTTCCACATAGCAGAGGACATCGTGACCAATGCCGAGAATCTCGGACAGACGGGCTGGAAGGCCTTTGGCGACAACAACAACCGCTTTGCCCTGCTCAACGACTATGTGGACGGTTCGATGGAATGCTACCGACAACTGATGTACGACTACCATCGCAAGGGACTGGACAGCATGGCCGACAACTCGGACCAGGGCCGTGATGCCGTGAAGGAGGCTATGAACCTGCTCGACCAGGCCCGTGAGGCGAAGAACATGAGTCATCTGCCCCAGCTCTTCACCGAGTACAAGAAGGAGGAACTGATCAACATCTTCAACGGCAAGGGCAACAATGATGACAAGGAGGCTGTCTACAACATCCTCTTCAACATCAATCCCACACTCAACGAGGACTGGGAGAAGATCAAACAGTAGGTAATGATTTACTAAAAAACAAAAGTGAAAAGTTAGTAAGATGCTTCAACATCTAACGATAAAGAACTATGCACTCATAGAGTCGCTCGACATCGACTTGCAACAGGGATTTTCCGTGATCACGGGTGAGACCGGTGCGGGAAAGTCGATACTGCTTGGAGCCATCGGACTCTTGCTGGGACAGCGTGCCGACTCCAAATCGATCAGGCAGGGCGCACAGAAATGTACCATCGAGGCACAGTTTGACCTGAGCGAATATGACATGCAAGGCCTCTTTGAGGAACTCGACATCGACTTTGACGGACAGGAGTGCATCATACGCAGAGAGGTGACCACAGCCGGCAAGAGCAGGGGCTTCATCAACGACACACCTGCCACCGTGGCCCAACTGCGCGAGATAGGCGACCGACTGATCGACATACACTCGCAACACCAGAACCTGCTCCTCTCGCAAGAGGATTTCCAGATCAATGTGCTCGACACGCTCATCGACAACGATACACTCCTGGCCGACTATAAGTTGCTCTACAGGGAATACCAGCAACTCTCCCGCCAACTGGAGGAGAAGCAACAGCATATCAGCAGGTCGAAGAACGAGGAGGAATACATACGGTTCCAACTCACACAACTCCAGGAGGCCAAACTGCAGGAAGATGAGGACAAGGAACTGGAAGAGGAGCAGAACACGCTGGAGCATGCCGAGGACATCAAGTCGTCACTGGCACAGGCTGTAGGCGACCTCTCGGCCAACGACTACAACCTGCTCTCCATGAGCAAGGCGGTGTGTCACCAACTTGATGTGGCAAGTCGCAACATGCCTGCTGCAGAGGAACTGGCATCGCGCATGGAAAGTTGTTTCATCGAACTGAAGGATATCAATGCAGAGGCAGAGAGCATGCTCGATGGCATCGAGTTCAACCCGGCCCGACTGGCCTTCATAGAGGAGCGCCTCAGTACCATATACGACCTTGAGCGCAAGCATCATGTAGAGACTGTGGCCGAACTGCTTCAGGTGCAGGCCGACCTCGAGGAGCAACTCTCCGGCATAGAGAATGGCGAGGAGGACCTCCGCGAACTGGAGCAGGCCGTCAGGCAGAAACTGGGTGAGGTGGAGGCCAAGGCCAAGGTGCTCACACAGAAGAGACAGGAGGCAGGCCAACTCATAGAGAAGCAGATGGTGGATGCACTCGTGCCTTTGGGCATACCCAATGTACGCTTTGTGGTGGAGGTAAGCATGCTTCCCAAACCCGGTCTCAACGGCAAGGATCATGTCACCTTCCTCTTCAGCGCCAACAAGAATGGCAGTCTGCAACCCGTATCGCAGGTGGCCAGCGGTGGTGAGATTGCCCGCGTCATGCTGAGTCTGAAGGCCATCATCAGCACCAAGAAGTGCCTGCCCACCATCATCTTCGATGAGATAGACACGGGCGTGAGCGGACAGATAGCCGAGCGAATGGCACTCATCATGCAACAGATGGGCAAGGACAAGCGCCAGGTGATCAGCATCACGCATCTGCCCCAGATAGCCAGTCTCGGACAGCATCACTACAAGGTGTACAAGGAGGACAACGACCAGGAGACCAACAGCCATATCGTGAGTCTGACACCCGACCAGCGCATAGAGGAGATAGCCCACATGCTGAGCGGAAGCACGCTGAGCGAGGCCGCCATACAGAATGCACGCACACTTTTAGGATATAAGTAAAGCAAAAGAAAGTAAAGCAAAGTAATACTTGGTCTCTTCAAGTAAAAAAGAAAGATAATCAATACGACAAGAACACATACCCCTACAATGAAACACCTATTTATAATTATAGCCCTGCTCCTACCCCTGAGCATCACAGCCAAGAACCCCAAGTTCTTCAAGAAAGCACGCCCACTCCAACTCACCGTACTGGCATACGACAAGGATGGACAGATGCAACAAGGACAGGGATACTTCCTCGATGAGGAAGGCAATGTGTCGGTGGAATACAGTTTGCTGAAGAAGGCTGTACAGGTGAAGGCTGTGGACAGTGCCGGCAAGGAGTACACCCTGCATCGTGTGAAGGGTGGCAACTCGCTCTACAACATTGCCAAGATGGCTTGCCTAGATGCGGGCAAGGTCAGTGCGCTACCCATCCTGACCGATGCACTCTCGGTGGGCACACCGGTCTATGTGATGCCTATGTGCAGTTCGGACAAGGATGCACAGTGTCTCGTGGACACCATCTCAAAGATTGAGACCTTCGATGAGGGGCACAACTACTACACGCTCTCTACCCCACTCGATGAGCGTCTCTCGGGCGCACCCGTGTTTACGGCCAATGGCGAACTGATAGGTAGCGTGCAACTCTCTGTAAGCACAGAGCAGACCAACGCCTACATCCTCGCAGCCACCTATACGAAGAAACTCACCATCACGGCTATTGATGCCAACACCTACGACCTCCGCTCCATAGCCATCCCCAAGGCTCTTCCTGCCGATGAGACGGAGGCCACTACCTTCCTCTTCCTTGTCAACAAGCAAGACACGGCCATCTACCGTGCCAATGTGGAGGACTTCGTGGAGGCTTTCCCCGAGAACAGCACGGGCTACATCCAACTGGCTGAGCATGAGATACGCCTGGGCAACTACAAGGAGGCTGAGACGGCCTATGAGAAGGGGCTGGCTCAGTGCAAGGACCACAAGGACGAGATACACCACTCCTTTGCTAAGATACTCTACCAGAGTGGCATACGCGAGAAGCACTATACCGAGGGATGGGATCTCGACAAGGCGCTGGAACAGACCAATGCGGCCTACGAATGCAATCCCCAGCCTCTCTACATGGCTCTCCAGGGCATGGTGCTCTATGCACAGCAGAAGTATGCAGAGGCCTGTGAGAAATTTGTCAACATGGCACAGACCAACATGCGCTCATCGGAATACTTCCTCTATGCTGCTCAATGCAAGCAGATGATGGAGGCTCCTGCCGAGGAGATACTGGCCATGCAGGATAGTGCTGTGGGATGCTACACGAAACCCTACCCCATAGAGGCTGCCAACAGTATCTATCTGCGCGCCAAGACCCTCGAGCAACTCAAGCGTTTCCGTGAAGCCGTACAGGACATGAACGAGTACGAGCATCTGCTATCGGCCAATGTGAGTGCCATCTTCTACTATGAGCGCGAGCAGATGGAGATGCAATGCCGTATGTATCAGCAGGCTCTCAACGATATCGACCGTGCCGTGATGCTCGCACCCAAGGAACCTCTGTATTATGCAGAGCAGGCTGTGGTGAACTACCGTGTGGGCCAGATAGACGAGGCCCTTCAGGCTGCAAAGGAGGCCATCAAACTGGACAACACCTTTGCTGATGCCTATCGTCTGCTGGGTATCTGCCTGAGCGACAAGAAGCAGACCAAGGAGGCACGAGAGGCCCTGCAGAAAGCCATCGACCTGGGTGACGAACTGGCCAAGTCTGTGCTGGAGAAATTACAGTAGGACGGATAGTCACGAAAGCCTCAAAGACGAAAGACGAGAGACGAAAGGCTAACACCACGAAAGACGGATAGTCACGAAAAGACGAAAGATACGATATGACTTTTGCACAGCAGATAGAGCAAACCATCACGGGCAAGGGCATCTTCAAGAGAGATGACCTGATACTCGTTGCACTCAGCGGTGGTGCCGACTCGGTGGCGCTCTTGCTGGTGCTGGAGCAGTTGGGCTATCGCTTGCAGGCTCTTCATTGCAACTTCCACCTCCGTGGGGAGGAGTCCGACCGTGATGAGCAGTTCGTGTCTGCACTCTGCCAACGCTATCACATACCGCTCCATATCACTCATTTCGACACGCTCCAGTATGCCCAGGAGCACCGGCAGAGCATTGAGATGGCTGCAAGGGAATTGCGCTACCGATGGTTTGACGAACAACTGCAAGCGCTTGATGCACAGGCTATTGCAGTTGGCCATCACCTGGATGACCAGGCAGAGACCTTGCTCCTCAACATTGTGAGAGGAACGGGATTGCGCGGACTGGCGGGTATGCATCATGTCAATGGATCCATCTGCCGTCCCATGCTCGATGTGACAAAGGACGACATCCTGACCTACCTGAAGGACAAGGGAGAGACCTTCGTGACAGACAGCACCAATCTTGAGCGAGAGGCCATACGCAACCGTATCCGCCTTGACATCATGCCTGCCCTGAGCGAGATCAATCCCAACATCAAGCAAACCTTGTCGCGCCTCTCGGAGAATGTGAAGGACGCGCTACCCTATTTCGACAAAAGTGTGGGGGACATGCTTCAGGGCACAGACCACACCTTATATATAGATAGGAAGGAGGGAGGCGAACATGCCTCTGGCCTCACCCCATCGCCATTCACCATCCAGGAGGCATCACTCACCCTACTGCACGAGTGGCTCCCGGCATGCGGTTTCACACGCACACAACTGCAAAACATTCTCCAGGCAGAGACAGGGCGTGTGGTGGAGACGGACACCCACCGGCTCTTGCGCGACCGTGAGCGCTTTGTGTTGCAAAGCAAGCAGAGTGAGCAAAGGAGCAGTGTGGTGGTGAGCGAAACGAGAAAGGTAAGTGAGGTAGGCACCATGCAGAAGGGCAACGCATACCTGGACGCGAGCAAGGTGATACTCCCTATACAGGTTCGCAGGGTGCAGGAGGCCGATCGCTTCACACCCTTTGGCATGAAGGGAAGCAAACTCATCAGCAACTACCTTACCGACCTGAAACTCAATCGTTTTGAGAAGGAATGCCAAGAGGTGGTGACAGATGCCGAGGGACATATACTGTGGGTGGTGAACCATGCTTCTGACCACCATTTCCGCATCACACCTCACACACAGAATGTGCTGATACTACATACGAAATCATATTAACAATTAAAACATTTATACCATGCAAACATCTAACGAACAACAGTCCACAAAGGGAAAACTCATTGAAAAAAAGTATCTCATCCCTTTCATCCTCGTGACTTCACTCTTCGCACTATGGGGATTTGCCAATGACATCACCAATCCTATGGTGGCTGCCTTCCAGACCCTCATGGAACTCTCGGCTGCCAAGGCATCACTGGTACAGTTTGCCTTCTATGGCGGTTATGCTACCATGGCCGTACCTGCTGCACTCTTCATCCGCAAGTACAGCCACAAGAGCAGTATCCTGCTCGGTTTGGCACTCTATGCCACAGGTGCTTTCCTCTTTATCCCTGCTGCTGCCTATGAGAGTTTCTACTTCTTCTGCGGTTCGCTCTATATCCTTACCTTCGGTCTGGCATTCCTGGAGACTACTGCCAATCCTTTCATCCTCTCCATGGGTGCAAAGGAGTCGTCCACTCGCCGACTCAACCTGGCACAGGCCTTCAACCCCATCGGTTCGCTCCTGGGTATGAGTGTGGCCAGTTTCATCATCCTGCCCAACCTCATCAGCGACAAGCGCAATGAAGCCGGCGAATATCTCTACAATGCCTTGAGTGCAGCAGAGAAGGCTGACATCCGCATTCACGACCTGGCCGTGATCCGCAATCCCTATGTGGCACTGGGTCTGGCCGTACTCGTGGTATTCATCATCTTTGTCATCTCAAAGATGCCCAACACCACCGGTGACAGCAAGAATGCAAAGAACAGCGAGACACTGAAGCGCCTCTGGCACAATAATATCTACCGTGAGGGTGTGCTCGCACAGGTGTTCTATGTGGCAGCACAGATCATGACCTGGACCTTCATCATCCAGTATGCTGACAATCTGGGTATCGACAAGGCTACAGCCCAGCGCTACAACATTGTGGCTATGTGCTTCTTCGTCAGCGCCCGCTTCATCTCTACCTTCCTGATGCGCTACATCAACGGTCGTGCCCTCCTGGCCATCTTCGGTTGTGGTGCAGCCCTTGCATCTCTGGGCACCATCCTCATCGTGGGTATGCCCGGTCTGTACTGCCTGATGCTCATCAGTTTCTTCATGAGTCTGATGTTCCCCACCATCTATGGTATCGCCTTGGAGAATGTGTCTACCGAAGACTCCAACCTGGGTGCTGCATTCCTCGTGATGGCTATCGTGGGTGGTGCTCTGATGCCTCCTCTCCAGGGTATGATCATCGACCTTGGTACAGTAATGGGTCTGCCCGCTGTCAACTTCAGTTTCATCCTGCCTCTGCTCTGCTTCCTCTTCATCATTCTGTACGGTTACCGCAGTTACAAGGCACGATAAACCATACGAAAACAGCACGATAAATCACACGAAAAACCGTACGAAAAACCATATGAGAAAGCGTGCGAGAAACCGTACGATAAACCCCTGTTTCCCATCATAAGATTATGAAACTCATATTAGCACTCATCATTGCTTACATCATTGTTATCAATGTTGTCACCTTTGCCATCTACGGACTGGATAAGCGCAAAGCCAAGAAGGAGCAAAGACGCATATCCGAGTTCACGCTCATCATGCTGGCTGTGGTGGGTGGCTCGCTTGGAGCATGGTTGGGTATGAAGGTGTGGCACCACAAGACCTTGCATAAGAAGTTCAAGTATGGCATCCCCACCATCCTGATCATCCACCTGCTCCTGCCCTTTGCCATCCTCATAGGTGCAAGTTTCTACCTCATGGGCTACTCGCTCAATCCAAGTGGCAAGGAGGAGAAGGAGGCATGGATCATGCAGAATCTCAACGAGAACTACACCGGTACGCTCGAGTGGGCTGACAGCCTATACCATGAGGGTGTGTTGCGCGACACATTCATTGTCAACGACAAGGGACTCCGCCTTCACGCCATGTATGCCTCTCATCCCGAGGCCAAGGGTACAGCTGTGCTGGTGCATGGCTACACGGACAATGCCTGGAGCATGATGATGCTGGGAAAACTCTATCACGACACGCTTCACTACAACATACTTCTTCCCGAGCACCAGCGTCACGGACAGAGTGAGGGAAAGGCTATCCAGATGGGATGGCTCGACCGACTCAATGTGGAGCGCTGGATCAGCATTGCCGACAGCCTCTGGAGCGGTACAGACATCTATCTGCATGGCATCTCGATGGGTGCTGCAACAGTGATGATGTGCTCTGGCGACCAACTGCCTGCTTCGGTGAAGGGTATCATTGAGGATTGCGGTTATACCTCCGTATGGGATGAGTTCTCCGGAGAGATTCAGAATCAGTTTGGCCTTCCCGTTCATCCCCTGCTCGATTGTGCCTCTGCACTCTGCAAGGTGCGTTACGGCTGGGGCTTCAAGGAAGCATCGGCCTTGGAACAGGTACGCAAATCGACCCTTCCCATGCTCTTCATCCACGGAGATGCTGACGATTTTGTGCCAACAGCCATGGTCTATCCACTCTATGCGGCCAAGACACAGGGCTACAAGCACATGTGGATTGCTCCGGGATCGGCTCACGCACTCTCCTATCACGACCACATGGCCGAATACACCAGGGAGGTCATCGAATTCCTAAACAAAGCAAAATAGCAAAAAGCATATCTTATATATACGAACATGAAGAAAATCTTATTCTCATTCATACTCTTCTCTGCAAGTCTCACCTCGTGGGCACAGGCTGTGGAGGATACGCTCACCGCACGCCATCCCGAATATCTCCCTGGTCTCAAGGTGGGAGAGGTTGCACCACAGTTTACGGCAACTGACACCCTGGGTCATAAGATCAGCATCTCGGACTTCAAGGGCAAATATGTCATCCTCGACTTCTGGGCTTCATGGTGTGGCGACTGTCGCAGGGAGATACCCATGCTGAAGGAACTCTATAAGGAGGTTCACCAGAAGAAGATCAAGGGCGTGCCCATGCAATGGTTGTCCATGAGTTTTGATGTGAAAGAGGAGGCATGGAAGGACTTGCTCCGCAAGGAACAATTCCCCTGGCCACAGATAAGCAACCTGAAGACCACTCGTGAGGATCCCACCTTCAACGACTACCGCCTCCACTGGATTCCTGCCTTCCTCATACTCGACCCACAGGGCAAGGTGGCTGGTACGGCTATCACGGCAGAGGGACTGAAGAAGGAGATCTACAAACTTCTGTAAAAAACTGAATCACACATTTTCTTGTATCAATAAAGACTATTTCAATGTACAAGGTATTTCGCATAGCATCGATCATACTGTTGTCCATCATAGGACTGCACACCTTCGCCCAGCACAAACCACACAATGCTCCAGGCAATCTCAACCCTATCCTACCCGGCTACTTTGCCGATCCCACCATCCGTAAGTTTGGCGACACCTATTATATATATGCCACCACAGACGGTACGGGCAACGGATACGGACCTGCACAGGTATGGGCGAGCAAGGACTTCCGCAACTGGAAGAATGTGGTGATGAACTGGCCTACAACGGAGGTGGTGTGGGCTCCCGATGTGGTTCAACAGCCCAACGGCAAGTATCGTTACTACTACTGCGAACCTTGTATGGTCCATGTAGGCGAGAGTGATTCGCCTCTCGGTCCATGGCACAACATACTCGGCAAGGACAATGCCGTACTCGTGCCCGATCGCTTTGTCTACAATGCCATCACACTCGACCCGCAATTGTTCCGTGATGATGACGGTCAGGAGTATCTCTACTTCGGCACATGGGGTATCTACGAAAACTTCGGTTGTGGTGTGGCCAAACTCAATCCTGAATGGAAAGAGGGAGACGGACAGGAGAAGTTCTTCACGGATAAGAAGTTGATTCTCAATACCGAGATCAAGGATTTCTTTGAGGCTCCATTCGTGTTCAAGAAGGATGGCATCTACTATTTCACCTATAGTAGCGGTTCGTGCCATGATGATACCTATCGCGTACAGTATGCCACTGCAACCCACCCCATGGGTCCCTATACCTACAAGGGTTGCATACTCAAGACCAATGCTGACGGTACGGTACACGGTCCTGGTCATCACAGCATTTTCCAGGATGGTGAGGACTACTATATCGTTTATCACCGTCACAACAATCCTCATTCGCTCCATGGCTTCCATCGTCAGGTTTGTATGGACCGCCTGACCTTTGACGACAAGGGCAACATCAATGTCATCGAACCTACTCATGAGGGCATCGACCTGCTCTCGGCCAAACCTACTGGCAAACTGAAGAAAGCCTACAGTCTGCCCGACCTTGCATATGGGGCCAAGGTTACTGCCTCCTCATTCTACGATGAGCGTTTTGCGCCCGAGAACATCACGGACCACAACAATGGTACGCTCTGGCGTGCAGGAAAAACCATATGGGACCTCAACAACGACAAGACGCATATCACCATCGACCTGGGCAAGATACAGACTTTCACACAGGTATGGACGGAGTTTGAGCATCCCACCTTCTTCTATCAGTATTCTATCTTTACCTCTACCGACAGCATCTCGTGGAATTGCTTTGCTGACCGCAAAGGCAACACCATGGCGGGCTCGCCCATGATTGACGAGGGAAAGACACGCGCCCGATATATCCGCATCAACATTCACGACACGCAGAAGAACGGTCATTTCCCTGCCATATGGAATGTGCGTGTGTTTAACGCAAAGGGTAAGCAGGACCCCAGACTGCTCCTTCCCAACACCGAGAATATGGACCTGCAGGCGGTGGAGAAAGGTTATCCCTGGTTGCACAACAAGGATGTAGACGAAAAACTTCGTGAGGAGATACTGAAGCATCAGGGCATTGTGGTTGATATCAATGCCGATGACTATGCCGAGAAGGGTGCATGCAACATTGCAACTATCTTCAACCGTACGGGTGGCGTGTTCAATGAGTCGGGCAAGGAGGATGCCAAGGAGGATGGAAAAATCCGCATGGAGGCCAAAGCGGGCAAATATGCCTTCTACTTCACGGGCCATACCATCTTGCGAAGCAGTTTCCCTCTTCCCCAGGCCATGTGCTACAACTCACCTTACACCATTGAGGCATGGGTGCTCAACACAAGTGTCTCTGCACTCGAAACGGTAGTAAGTCTCTCTGGAGCACGCAACGACCTGGCTACTACCGAGTTGCGCAATGGTAGCGACCGAAGTAATGGTCTCATTGCACACAACGGCTCGTTTGAGAACAGTGGTGCATCAACCGCCATCACGCGCGGTGCCGGCCAATGGCAACACTGGGTTGTAAGTTACGATGGATATATGGAGAAGGTATATCTCAACGGTGAACTTCTTCAGCAGAAAAACAACTTCATCATGGTTCGTCCACAAGGCAGTATCGTACTGGGTGCTTCTGCCGATGGAAGCAATCCTTTCAGCGGATATCTGCACTCTCTCAAGATCATGGCACGAAGTATGTCGGCCGAGGAGGTGAAGGCTTCTTACGCTCTTCCTTCGATCACGCCCAAGGCTACCGATCTCTCGTTCCGCCCCACACTGAAGGCCGAGCGTGTTTCGCCCGAGCACATTAGCGTACTGTTGCTTGACGAGAAGGGCGAGACACTCAACACGGGTCTCTACAGTTATGAGTATGCTGTGGCTCCTGTCACCAAGAAAGCTACCTCTACCAAGGGCAGATACACAAGCAAGACGGGCAAGAACACAAAGAATGCTTCGAACAGGCAGAGTGCATCTGCTAAAGGCTTAAGCACTGACTCCAAGGCAGATGAGGAAACGCTTCCCGACAATCTTGAGTGGAGCAAGCCTTCCGACTTGTCTACTATCGTTATGACGGTTCCCAAAGGCAGGGTGAAGGTCTATGTCTCTGTGTTGGATGACAACCAGAAGAGAGTGTGCGTGCTCTCACAGGAGATTGATGCTCCACAGGCTGACTATACGCTCAAGGAGCAGAAGGAGACCCTCCGTCTGTCTAACGACAAGGGGGAGCACTTCAACGACAACCCTATTGAGAACGGCATGACCGTGCTGGGAGAGGCCATGGGTGACTTCATCATCACTTGCCGTTTCACTGATATCGAGGGCCGTCAGCGCAGGTCTACTCCTGCTTACAATGAGGGCGGACTCATCATGTCTGACGGACAGAATTCTGTTCACATCGGTGTGTTCCCTGCTTACGACTGTGGCAACATGCTCACGCATCTCACTCGCCGAAATCGTCCACAGTATCCCAACGGACTGGGATGGAACTATGAACCTTGGATGCAACTCCAGCGTATCGGCAATGAGGTGCACGCACGCACAAGTACGGACGGTATTCACTGGAAGGAGAATCCGGGTTCTCCCATTATCTTAAGAGGTTACCAGTCCAATGTGGAGGTGGGTCTGTACCAGACAACCTATAATGGCAACAAGTCGTGGGTGGAGATGGACAGCATCAAACTTTACATCAAAAAATAAATCATCAAACTCGACATTCATCACTATGCAATCGACCATAGTCTCTCTCATTGCTCAACATACAGGCCTGAAGCCTCACCATGTAGAGAACACCATCGAACTGCTCTCCGAGGGCGCCACCATTCCCTTTATCAGTCGTTATCGTAAAGAGAGGACTGGCGGGATGAACGAAGTAGAGGTGGCATCTGTCAGCGAGCAACTTGAGCGTTATGGCGAGATGGAACATCGCAAGGAGTTTATCTTGCAAAGTATTGAGAGTCAAGGCAAACTGACTGATGCATTAAAGTCGCGCATCAACAAGACTTGGGATGCAACCGAACTGGAGGACATCTACCTTCCCTATAAACAGAAACGCAGGACACGCGCCCAGGTGGCACGCGAGAAAGGACTCGAACCTCTTGCCACTTGGCTCATGCTTCAGACGCCCGAACCTGTGCTCCGCAAGGCTGGACAGTTTGTCTCTGCAGAGAAGGGTGTTGACCAGGCAGAGGATGCCGTCAAGGGTGCACAGGACATCATTGCCGAGATGGTGAGCGAGGACGAACGCGCAAGAAAGAGCATACGCCAACTATTCCGCCGAACAGCAGTCATCACAAGTCGTCTGGTGAAAGGCAAGGAGGAAGAGGGACAGAAATATCGCGACTACTTTGATTTCCACGAACCCCTCCATCGATGCTCCAGCCATCGACTCCTGGCTATGCGCAGAGGTGAGGCCGATGGTGTGCTCAAGGTGTCAATCCAGATTGACGATGAGGAGGCTTGTCAGCAACTCTGTCGTCAGTTTGTTCGTGGCAGAAGCGAGTCGTCACACCGGGTGCAGGAGGCTGTGGAGGATGGCTATAAGCGTCTGCTCTGTGGCAGTATCGAGACCGAGTTTGCCAACCTTTCCAAGGAGAAGGCCGATGAGGAGGCCATACATATCTTTGTACGCAACCTTGAGCAACTTCTCATGTCCTCACCTCTGGGCGAGAAGCGCGTCATGGGTATCGACCCTGGTTTCCGCACGGGATGCAAGGTGGTATGCCTCGACAGTGAGGGCAATCTCCTGCACAATGAGACCATCTACCCTCATCCTCCCCGCAATGAGCGTGTACAGGCCATGAGGAAGGTGATGTCTCTCGTGGAGCAATATAAGATAGAGGCTATCAGCATAGGCAACGGAACGGCTGGCCGTGAGACGGAGGAGTTCGTCAATCATCTCGACTTGCCTGAAAAGGTGGAGGTGTATAGCGTGAGCGAGGATGGTGCAAGTATCTATTCTGCATCCAAGGTGGCTCGCGAGGAGTTCCCCGACTATGATGTCACGGTTCGTGGAGCCGTGTCTATCGGTCGTAGACTCATGGATCCTTTGGCCGAACTGGTCAAGATTGACCCTTCAAGCATTGGTGTGGGGCAGTATCAGAAGGATGTCAACCAGACACTTCTCAAGAAATCACTCGACCAGACGGTTGTGAGTTGTGTCAACCGTGTGGGTGTCAATCTCAATACGGCTAGCAAGCATCTGCTTACCTATATCAGCGGACTGGGTCCTACATTGGCGCAAAACATTGTGGACTATCGCCGAGAGCATGGTGCATTCCGTACCAGACGCGACTTGCTCAAGGTGCCTCGCCTTGGAGCCAAGGCTTATGAGCAGTCTGCGGGTTTCCTCCGTGTACAGGGTGGTCCCGAACCGCTCGACAACTCTGCCGTACATCCGGAGCGTTACGAACTGGTCAACCGTATGGCTAGTGACCTCGGCTGTAGTGTGAGCCAACTTCTGGCTTCCCGTGAGAAGCGTGAACAGATAGCACTCCAACGGTATATCAGCGAGGATGTGGGTCTGCCTACACTTCAGGACATCTTAAAGGAACTCGACAAACCTTCACGCGACCCACGCGAACCGCTCAAGCAGTTTGCCTTTGATGCCAATGTACACGATATTGCCGATCTTCGCGAGGGAATGATTCTTCCTGGTATCGTGACCAACATCACCAACTTTGGAGCGTTTATCGACATCGGTGTCCACACCAAGGGATTGGTTCATGTGAGTCAGATGGCCGACAAGTATGTGAAGGACCCAACAGAAATCGTTGCACTTCATGCCCATGTCACCGTACGCGTCATAGAAGTGGATCATGCTCGCTCTCGCATTGCGCTCTCCATGAAGGGACTCAACTAATATAAACACCTTCCCCTCAACATTTCTTTATCACGAATCATCAACACATCGATACCTCGATACCTCAACGCCTCAACACATCGAATCCTAGATAACTCAAATCCTCGACACATACTATTAACTCATCCATAAACAACAATTCCTCGCGATATTTCGCGAAGCCTAATAAACAAATTATCCATGAAACACATGCTCTCCCTTGTAGCATTCGTGCTACTCCCCTTCAGTGCAATAAATGCGCAGACAGCACTCGAAGAAATTCGTCAGGATCCCGGTCGCAGTGGTGGTGTCTACTATGCTTATCCTGCACCAACTACAGCACTCACCCCTGCCCCAAAGGGTTACAAACCTTTCTATATCAGCCACTATGGCCGTCACGGTTCGCGCTATATGCTCAACGATGCTGACTACCAGCGCCCCCTGCAGACACTCCGCCGAGCCAATGAGGCTGGTGTGCTTACGGCATTGGGCAAGGATGTGCTTGCTCGTATGGAGGAGGTATGGAAGGAGGCTGAATTCCATGGTGACGAACTGGCTCCATTGGGTAAGCGCCAACATCGCGGTATAGCCGAGCGTATGGTGCGCAACTTCCCCACCCTCTTCACGGGTAAGGATGCGCATGTGTCAGCTCGCTCTACCACCTCCATGCGTGTGGCACTCTCCATGGTGGCATTCATAGAGCGCCTCAAGGAACTCAATCCTTCTCTCGACCTCGAATGGGAAACGAGCCGTGCCAACATGGCGTATCTCAACTCTCACACCAAGCGTTACGATGACCTCAAGCGTGCTCCTGACGGATGGCAGGCCGACCACAATCGCTTCTGTGCCCGCGGTATCGATGCCTCTCGCTTTGCATCCCAACTCGTCAGCGACAACTCGTTCTTCACGCCTCCTTTCAATACGGCCAACTCGCTCATGAGCCAACTCTTCGATGTGGCTATCGACTTGCAGGACATGGAGACTCCCGTACGCCTGTACGACATCTTTACCCCAGAGGAACTGTATCAAAACTGGCTCAATGGCAACAGTTGGTTCTACCATTGTGATGCTGACAGCCCCTTCAACAAGGGTACGGCTATTGAGAGTACTCGTCCGCTCTTGCAGAATATCATCGACTGTGCCGAACTTGCCATCAAAGGCGAGAGTCAGGAGACGGCAACCCTCCGTTTTGGCCATGACGGCAATATCATTCCACTCTGTGCCATCATGCACCTCAAGGGTTGTGATGCGCGTGTAAACGATCTCTTCACCATCGACCAGCAGTGGCGCAACTATAAGGTGTCGCCCATGGGTGCCAATGTGCAACTGGTATTCTATCGCAAGAAGGGCAGTTCGGATGTGCTCGTACAGTTCCTCCACAACGAGGAGGAAACCACCATTCCCATCCCCACCGATGTGGCTCCTTTCTATCACTGGTCGGATGTTCGCACTTTCTTTGAGCATCAACTCACCTACGATGTGCAGGCACAATAAGACCCTTGCCATTCGTTCATTATTCACCCACTATACACACGAGCAAAACTCATTCATCTATGAACAATTTCACATTTTATAGCCCCACGGAATTTGTGTTTGGGCGCGACACGGAGTCACAGGTTGGTGCTCTGTGCCAAAAATATGGTGCCACGAGAGTCATGATTGTCTACGGAGGCGGAAGTGTTGTACGCTCCGGATTGCTCAACAAGGTTAGGCAGTCACTCTCCGAAGCAGGCATCGCCTATTGCGAACTGTCTGGTATCCAGCCCAATCCCATTGATACCAAGGTACGCGAAGGACTTGAACTTGCCAGCACCTTCCATCCCGATTTCATGCTACCCGTTGGTGGGGGGTCGGTCATCGATACTGCCAAGGCCATAGCTGTAGGTTACTTCTACGAGGGCGACTTCTGGGATTTCTACATAGGCAAAGCCAAGCCTACAAAGGCTCTGCCCATTGGTACGGTTCTCACCATTCCTGCAGCAGGAAGTGAGGGCTCGGGCAATACCGTCATCACCGACACAAAGACTCATGTCAAAACTGGACTTCGCCAGCCCATGCTCCTCCGTCCAAAGTTTGCTGTGATGAATCCCGAACTGACCATGACACTTCCGGCATGGCAGACGGCCAGTGGCATCAGCGACATGATGGCTCATATCCTGGAGCGCTATCTCTCCAACACACCCGATGTGCAGATTGGCGACCGTCTGGCCGAAGGTATGCTTCTGGCTATCATGGAGATAGCGGAGCGTGTCATGAACGATCCCAACGACTATGAGGCGCGTGCCAACATCATGTGGAGTGGTACCATTGCGCACAACGACACTTGTTCCATTGGTCGTCAGGAGGATTGGTTCAGCCATGCCATGGAACATGAGATTTCGGCCGAATATGATGTCACTCACGGAGCCGGACTGGCTGTCATCTTCCCAGCCTTCCTCCAGTATGCATCCGAGCACAATCCCCATAAGGTGGCCCAACTGGCCCATCGTGTCCTCAACATCCCCGACAGCGGTGATCTCTCTGCTGATGCTCTCGCAGGTGCCTTGGCTCTGAAGAGATGGTTCCAGGATGTACTTCGTATGCCTGTTAGTTTCGCCCAGTTGGGTATTCCCGAGCCCAATCTGCCTCTGCTCAACGAGCGACTTCATGCACTCAAAGGCGACATTCTCCATGGCTATATGGACCTCGATGCTGACGCCACAATGGCCATCTACCGATTGGCATTATAAGTCAGCCAACTTGGCCCATACGGCATTTATCTCTGACACATAGAGTAAACCGTCTCTCATACATCGAACAAATCATATCCCTCACACATAGAGCAAATCATCTCTCATACATAGCATAGCAAAGATGACTCCCCTCACCATCCATATCGACAATGCCTCATACAACCTGCTCACCCTCGTCAACTATGCACGAAAGGTGGTATGGATTGGTGGAAGAAACCAGCATGTGAACAACACCATTGCCCTCGATCCTTCCAAGGCTGACACCTTTCAGTCGAGCATCGAATGGGTGGAAGGCAAAGGTTGGCTCATTCACCAGGGCCAACTTCGTACGGAATGTCCCAAAGGCATTCGTTCTGATCGTCAACACGCCTGCTCTATGTGTATGGGATGCTGTGTGAATGGTACTCCAGGTCGCCCAACCTACTCATGGCGCCTTCCTTCTCGGCTCACGCTTCTCAATGGCATGCCCATCCCCTCCGAGGGCTCAATACTGCAGGAAGGTGACTCCATAACTTTTGGAGAATCTGCGACCTAATAAAATCCGAAAGTCGAAAACAGTTGGACTGACGAAAGGCTTAAATTGCATAATAAAGAACGGCGAATGGTACATCTCCAAAAGAGTGAGACACTACCATTCGCCGTTCAGCGTATGTGTGCAAATCAGATGAGCACTACTTGAGTTGCAGTTTCAATATATTGACGCTAAAGGCAGGCACCTGGAATTTGACGGTCCGTGCATCTGTTGCCTTTGCCTCTGCCTGCTTGGGATAGATGGCTCGTGGATTCTGCAGTGTGTTCTCATCGTTACCACTGGCAGAAGAGAGACGGGTAAGACTCACGGCACCTGCCTTGGCGGTGTTCACCTGGCAGTTGGTGAGGTTGAGTGTGCCTTCAGCACTTCCCTCGCCCACATTGACAACCTTCACATACATCACCTTGGCTTTCTCATCGATGGTGGTTGTGGCATATACGCCTTCCATGGCTGTGCTCTTCTGCAACTTGCAGGCGAAATCCAGTTTGCCATTGATGTAGCAATGCAGACTATCACCATCTACATCCATCTGGAGGTCATACCATCGGTTGTTCTCCACCGTGAAACGCTTGTCGCGAGCAATGGTGGTCTTGCCACCACCGATGGTCTGCTCCACATTGCTCTGGGCGTTGTTCCATCCACCCACATTGTACCACAGATAGTTTCTGGCATCGGTATAGCCAGCCATTATCATAAAACCTTCTGCGCCACCGGTCTTCATAGCCTGTACCTTGTAAGTGTACTTCTTGGCACTGATCTTCTGGGGACAGACGGAGATGGCAGGTTGCTGATTAGAGACCTGCTGATAGACGCCATCCTGCACCTTCCAGGTACCGTTGGTGAAGTTCCACTGGGTGAAGTCGCTGATGTTGGTGGTCTGACCATCCACGATGAGCTGTGCATTGCGATACTGTGCCTGGGTGTTCCAGGTAGCCAGACCCACCTGCACGGGCTTCTTCTCCTCGGGCTTGGCATTGGGATTGGTCAGCTTCCAGGTGTAGTCGGTCTTCAGCACGCGCGTACCGATATTATTGGGGAAGAGTTGCTGTACATAGTAGGAAGGTGTACCCATACAGTCGCGCGAGTTGAAACGGATCATATCGGGACGCCAGCGAGCATCGTTTTCATTCACAAAGATAGGAGCATAGGAATTCATCACCACCACATCGCTGTTGTTCTCCATACCCATCATATACACGGCCTCGCCCAGCGCTGCATTAAGATTGCCGATGTCGCCAAACTGGCTCGTCACAGCATATTCGCCCACATAGATCTTGTGCTTGTCGCGAGGATAGGTGTCATACTTGTTGAAACGGTCGGCAAACCATCTGGGATTGCGATAGTAATGCTCATCCACCATATCCACGGGGTGGTTGTTACGCCAACTGGGATTGTCCGTACTCCAGCTCTCCACATTTCCGATACACTTCACATTGGGATATTTGGCCTTGATAGCCTTATAGAACTGGATATAGCGCTCTGGGTAATGGTCCGACTGGTCGGAGTTGTTATTCATGTTGAAGTTGTAGTTCTCATTACCTATCTCTATATATTCGAGATTGAAGGGAGCGGGATGACCATTGTCGGCACGCATCTTGCCATACTTTGAGGTGACGGGACCATTGGCATATTCCAAGGCGTCCATACACTCCTCTATCCAACTGTCTATCTTGTCATAGGGATCGCATCCTCCGTGCCATATACCCACATTGACAACAAAGAGAGGCTTGGCACCAAGGTCTTCGCTCAACTGCAGATACTCGTGGAAACCTATACCATCACTGGTACGATAGCCCCAATTGACATTGGCATGTCCCTCACGCTCCTCGATAGGACCAATGGTGCGCTTCCAGCGGAAGGCATTGTCGGGACTCTGCTGTCCTTCCACAAAACAGCCACCGGGGAAACGCATGAAACGGGGGTGCATATCGGCCAGCATCTGTGCCAGGTCGGGACGCATTCCGTTGGGACGATTCTTGAAGGTGGGTGGGAAGAGACTCACCACATCGAGCTGGAACTGACCAGCCTTATCGGCCGTGAGCACAAACTCTGCCTTGGCATCATCTCCTGTTGCGGTGAGCTGGGCGGTCATCTTTTGCCATTCACCCTTGGCATTTACATTCACTGGGGTTGAAGCCAGCACCTTGCCGTCCTTGCTCACCAACTGTGCAGTAAGCTTGCCTTGATAACCTTGCTCACTACGGATGAAGAACGAGAGTTGGTACTTACGACCCTTCACGGCATTGATGCCCCAGAAGCCCTCATTGCGCACACCGTCACCCGTTGCCCCTATCACCACATTGAGGGCATTGTGCTGTACGCTATTGAGCAGATTCTGCTGGGTGAGACTGATACGGGCCTGTCCCTGAGCCGTCCAACTGGTGATGCGAGGCGCACCCTCCTGCTGTCGGCCTCCTCTTCTTCCGCGTCCTCCTGCAGCCATCAGGTCGTCTTCAAACGAGCGGTTGCGTATGAGTTCGGCATAGAGTCCGCCATCAGCAGCATGATTGATATCCTCATAGAAGATACCATAATGCGTGGCACTCACCTCCGGACCTTTCTTTTGAGCATCCACATTGATTATCACCTGTGCATTCAGGTTCGCACTCATCGCAGCAAGCGCTGCAGCGAGGCAGATGTTTTTGGTTTTCATGATGTTTGGGTTAAAATAAATATTGTATATAAGATAAAAATCTAACTTGACAGATGCAAGAATCGGGAGAGCTTCTTGAGGAAACTATCTCCCTGATAAGCAGGTTGCTTGCGATTGTCGATGAAGGCATCGAGCAGGAGTGCATGGCCTTCGAGGGGCTCTATGTCGTAGTCGGCAATGGCTGCCGGAATGAGGCATGAGTTGCCTGCACGGAGAATCACTTCATCGCGTGTGGAGCGTATCTTGATGCGACAATCTCCCTTGATACACATCGTGATGACGAAGGAGTCGTACTTGATGAGGTTGCGATGAAACGAACGGTCGATATCCACCACTCTCACATTGAAGTATTCGGAGTCTATGCAACGGTTGGCCGTACCCTTATAGTGGTCCTTGCCCGAGGCATTGGGCTGCTCGTAGAGTGTGCGATACTCATCGTGCACCTTCATGTCGAGGGCCTGGGCAGCAAGGTCGGTGTGGAGTTCACGGGGCTTGCCGTCTATGCCGGGACGGTTGTAGTCATAGATGCGGTAGGTCACATCGCTCGACTGCTGTACCTCGGCCAGCAGTATACCTCCACAGATGGCATGCACACGGCCAGCAGGGATGTAGAACACATCGCCCGTCTTCACCTCATGCTTCGCAAGGGCATCGATGATGGTACCGTCTGCCACCTTGCGCTTATACTCCTCCGGAGTGAGTTCATCCTTGAATCCGGCATAGAGATACGAGCCAGGCTTGGCATCGATGACATACCACATCTCCGTCTTGCCCAATTTGTTGTGCTCTCGCTTGGCCATCTTATTGTCCGGATGTACCTGGATGCTGAGATCCTTGTCGGCATCGATGAACTTCACAAGCAAGGGGAGCTTGTTGCCAAATCGTGCTGCAACAGAGCGTCCGAGTATCTCATTGGGCATACGGTCGATGATGTCAATGAGCGACTGTCCCGTCCAACAACCGTTGTCAATGACAGAGGGCGATGAGGGTACGACACTCACCTCCCACGACTCGCCTATCGGGGTGTCGTCCTGTGGGTGTTTCTTCCAGGGTTTGAGTCTGCTTCCTCCCCATATCACACTATGCAGGTTGGGCTTGAACACAAAGGGATACAGCAAGTTACGCTTACTCTCTATCTCACATCCTATGGTCATCACTCTCACATCTGTTATGGCATGGAGTTCGTGGGCTATGCCACTCTCCACATAGGCGAAGTCGTCCTTGTGAAAATGCTGGATATCATCGTTGAGCAACACATCAAGGTCCCCATGAAGTATGTAGAAACCCTCCTGCATGTCCGGATGTATATGTGCCAGAGCCACTTCGCCTGCCTTCAGGTCGGTGATGGCTATCTGCGTCAGTCCACAGCCCGACTCCTCGCGCGACAGAAGCACACGCTTCTCTCCCACAGCATGGGAGGTCACTACCGGCTGTATCTGTTTGAGGCTTTTCTTCATCTATGTTGCTTACTCTGTAGCCATCTCACTATCACCCCTATGAGGGATTCGAAGATGTCCAGATGTGTTGTTTATCATTATTATATTTGCAAATTTAGCCTTTTTTCTTTATATCTCATCCATCTTTGCCAACTTTTTTTGTTGACTATAGCCATGGGATTGAAAAAAATTGTAACTTTGGAGCAAACAATCAAAAAACGGACGAATGATGAGAACTACCATGGAAACGGAGAAAAAATTGCCCCAAGGGGCACACGAGTATATGCAGATGGCCATTGAGGAGGCACGCAAGGGCATCAGTCAGGGCCACGGAGGACCGTTCGGTTCGGTGATAGTGAAGGACGGGAAGGTGGTTGCAAAGGGACACAACTGTGTACTGAAAAATAATGACGCTACTGCTCATGGTGAGATGATGGCAATAAGGGCTGCAGGTGAGGCACTTGGCACGCACGACTTATCTGGATGTGAGCTATATACAACCGGCGAACCATGTCACATGTGTCTGTGTGCCATACTGTGGGCCAACATCGACAAGGTGTACTATGGTTGCACAATTGCTGACAACGGAAGGATAGGATTTAGAGATGACAAGTTCAACGACATCTTTGGTGGGCGCGACAAGTTGGGCGACCTGCTGACAGAGGTAGACCGTGACAAATGTCTTGCCCTCTTTGATGAATATAACGGCACAAGGTACTAAATACCCTCAAAAAAACAATGAGAAAGTATATTTTGATGCTATGCCTCCTGGGCATGCAAATGCAAACGAATGCACAGGTGACTACCCCACCCCTGAGCATCACGCAATGGTTGGCAGGCAAGGAGAGTCCACTCAACGAATGGTATCAGAAACATGTGGACTGTGACGGACTGCCCATCCTGGCTTCAAAAGCAGTAAGCGACACGGCTCTGCTACAAGCAAGATACATTGCCCGCCACATGCTCTGCAGGATACCCGAAGCACGAGAGGAGATGATAAAATGCCATTTCCGCATCTGTGTGGCAGGATGGCGAGAGAACATAACGGATCTGCCGGAATGCAAAATGATGAAGGTGTGGTGGCCCGATACAGACTGGGATGCTCGCGGACGAGGATATGGCGCTACCTTACAACTGCCAGTGATGTCCATCGGTGAGGAGAATCTCGTACGCATAGAGGGACATAGGGAGCGCTATGCCACAGAGAGCATCATGGTGCATGAGTTTGCACACAATGTGGACTTTGCCATGCGAAGGGTCAACCGTGAGTTTGCACAACAGCTCCGCACGGCCTTCCGCAAAGCCAAGGAAGAGGGACTCTGGGCCGACACCTACTCCATGACAAACGATGCAGAGTATTTCGCAGAGGGTGCTCAGGCCTGGTTTAACACATGCAGGATGGTGGTGCCAAGTGTAAAGGAGGCCAACAAAGGCCAGCGCTTCAAACTAACCACCCGCAACCAACTGAAGGACTACGACCCGCGTCTCTACGACCTCTGTGCCAGCATATTCCCCACAGAACTTCTCCACGGCTACCATTTTGATGATTAGGATACACCGTCCCACCCACCTTTTGCGGAGCAAGAAACAAAAATAGCGTGTAACTCATTGAGCTACACGCTATTATTATATGCATATCAAAGAAATACTCTTTTACTTCACCTCCTCGAAAACGACTCATATTGACTATCAATGCGTTAGCACTGGGTGTTGCTTACATGTCGCAAAAATCAAAATAAGCATTGATAATCAACATGTTACAAAACCGATGCAAAGGTAAGAATTTATCCCCGAATAACCAAAAATAACCACATAAAAAAGCACTATTTTGCTACATTTTCTTGATTTAGATTGCTTCTTGGCAAGCAGAAGTAGCAACTGAAACTTATTTTACACGTATGTGCGTGTGTTTTGACATCTTTACAATCAAAAGTTTGACGAAATAATCAAATTTTGACGATTTTACAAAAATATTTGAGCAAACAGGTCGGTATTTCACTTATTTTTGGTACCTTTGCAGCCAAAGGCTGCGAGTCCACAACAATCATGTATGATTGATAGGACTCTAGAACTTAATAACTCAAGTGAATATAATATATCCAGCGATTACCTGACAATAACTTCATATGGCTAAGCTTAATAGAATACGAGTTGTTCTTGCTGAACGTGACTTGAACAACAAATGGTTGGCTGACAAATTGGGCAAAGACCAGGCTACTGTGTCTAAATGGATTACCAATACCACCCAACCCAATCTTGAAACGATGATGCAAATTGCAAGACATCTCGAATGTAATCTCGATGATTTGGTTCGCTTTGATGCCTTGCCTGAAGAAAATAATTAAAATGTAAAAGGCTATGCTGTTAAACAAACTTTACATACAGAATTTTCGTTGCTTCGGAGACTACAACGTCTCATTCGCTCCAGGACTGACCGTTCTGTTTGGCAAAAACGGTTCTGGCAAATCTACCCTTATTCACGCTATTCACAAAGCTCTCAGTTTTGCATTCAAACGTGAAAAAGGAGATGATGCACTCAATCTTGGTGCAGGTTTCTCAGATCTAAAGCCTCGCAACTACAGCAAGGCTACAGATTTGGTAAGAGACCCTAAAACTGGTATCCCTTTTCCGATAGTTAGCATAACTGCTAATGCAACATTTGAAGGTGCACAACTCGACTGGGAGATGTATGCCTCGACCTCAACTTTCAAAGTGCAGGAGAAGAAATTTAATGAAGCGTTTGCCACACTAAAACGGCGCATCAAAGAAACTGGCAATCTGCCTATGTTTGCTTATTTTTCTGATGGATTCCCTCATGTCACGAAAGAGACAAAACTTAGCGAAGCAGAAATGTCTTTGCGCAATCTCGGTTATTTGGGATGGGACGAAGAGATGGCATACTCTGACCTTTGGACAAACCGTCTTACGAAGATCTGGACACTTTGGTATCGTGCGAATCACACGATTGATATTGAAGAAACAGCCTTACGCAATTGTGAAAATTTCAAAGCACAAGGTATAGTAAGCAAAGCTGAATATGAGGAAGATGTTCAGCTCCACAGATCGCGTCTTGAAACAGCAAACCGAGAGAAATCACGTTATGATGGTGAGGTACAGGCAATACGCAACTGTCTTATCAAATTTTCGCAGGGAGACAAGAACCTTGAAGTTAATGACATCTTTGTAAGTGTCTATGAAGAGGCAGGTCTCTGTTTACAGACTCGTGATGGCAAGAATCCTTCATTTGTAAATCTGCCCGCTGGATATAAGCGTCTTTTCTTCATGGTGTTGGATATTGCATATCGCGCATTCATTTTGAGCAACGGCAAATCTACCGATATTCCAGGTGTTGTGGTCATTGATGAGATAGACCTTCATTTACATCCAGAACTGCAGCAGTCGGTACTTTCGCGCCTAAGGAAGACATTCCCACACATTCAGTTCATCATCAGCACCCATTCGCCTTTGGTGCTTTCTGGTGTGGAAAACAAGGCAGAGAATATAGTTTATCACATGCAGGTAAAAAACGAAGAACGAACACTTACTATTCATCGAACCTATGGTTTGGATGCCAATAGTCTTATGGCAGAAAATATGGAGTCTGTTAATCGCACTCCTGTAATTGCGTCTAAGATACAAGCTATTGAAGACAGCATAGCCGCCAAAGAGCTTGCTAAGGCTAAGACACTACTTGAAGACCTCGAACAAGAAACCGCCCCTACACAGCCAGATCTTGTACGCCTTCGCGCAATTATTAACCGCTTAGCAATTATTGGTAGATGAGATTCATAGCAAAAGACTATAACACAGAAGCTGTCATGCGTCATGAAACAGAACTGCAATCTCAGCAACTTGACGAGCAGAACCTTCTTGACCAGAACATACACCCTGGACTCACAGGATCAAAATTGTGGAAAATGGTTCGTGACATTAAATTCATACCTCATTTCTGGGACCTAAAGCACCAGATGTACGACGAACAAGGAGGCTTGTGCTGCTATTGTGGTTTGAGAATTTTCAAAGACACAGAAGGCAGAAAGCAGTCCGTCGAGCATGTCATTCCTAAGAGTGCTCACCGAGAACTAGTTGGTGAATACAAGAACCTGCTCCTTGCCTGTAGCTCCACCGAGGAAGATGCCAACCTTCTTGGAGTTGACTCTGCGTTTCATCCATCGCTACGACATTGTGACAACAGCAAAGACAATACAACACTGCACTACACACCTCTCATGCCCGAATGCGAAGAAGTATTCCATTACGATGCCGTGGGAAATGTCCAAGCAGTCAATGATGAAGCCAAGGAAGATGTCGACACACTCCAACTGAACTGCAATCTCTTGAAGGTTCGGCGCAAAGCTGCTCTCAACATTTTGTTTGACGAAAACAACGACCTCATTACAGATGAAGAACTTCGCCGCATCTCCATACACATCATGACTCGTGATTCAGACAACAGATTACCCGAGTTCTGTTTCGTGATAAAGGATGTGGCAGAGTCGTTATTGATTAACGGTTAAATTATGTTATAAGCATCGAAGAAATAATGGGCGTTTTCTACAATTCATCCAATTCGCCTCTACTTGAAGAAGGTATTGCTAACCTACATTGCTGGAGTGCCAGGTACCTGACCAAAGGTTTTGGGTGGAATTTCAGTATTTTGGCGTATAGTAACAACTTTTGAGAATGTAAATGTGCAGATTCGTTATTGCCATATAATGTAACAATCAATAGTTATTAGTTGCAAACAGAAGAGTACAACCTCTTGTTTTAATATAGAAATTAACAATATAAAAAACAATGGAGACTGCCACAATAAAATCAATTAAGGGACTTTTACCTGCTATTGAGACAAACTTAAATAGCTTTAGGCAATATTTCAAGGACCAAAAGACCGATTTGGAAGCTGCACTTTATGGAGACGAGACGGAATATAGTGTTAGTGGCATTGTTGCTGGTGTGAAGAATATTTTGATAGATATGCGTTTTTTAGTAAAATCGCATAATCTTTTTATCAAATTATCGACACTTAGCGAGCGCAACCAGATTTTCAACGAATTATCAAACCTGAACTCATATTTGTCTGCAAACAGAGTTACAAATGTGACAAGAACATTAGACCAACTAAAGGTAATGTTAAGAACGTATGATTTGAGGATTGATCGCCAACGTTATATTGATTTTAATACTACAATTGACGAATTATGCCGTAAAGCTATATTGCTGAGCGATGAAATCGAAAACGTCAAGAGTAAACTGTCAGAATCAGAAGCCACATATGCGGATATAATTGAAAAGAAAAAAGAATTCGAATCCGTTTTAACAGAATTAGTTGAACAAAAGAATTCTTTTACAGAAGAATTTGACGCTTTTAAAAGTGAAACATCAGATTTTAGAGAATTGGCGGGTACAGCTCAAACAAATGCGAAATCTATATCTACAAATCTTGCAGAAACTAACGATGCAAAAGAAACTTTTGATGAATTCGTAGAGAAAATTGATGATAGAGAACGACAATTAGACAACCAAAAGAACCAAACAGAAGAGTATAATTCCAAATTGAAGATTTTTGCAGAATCTTATAAGGACAAATTGGATGAGGTACAAGATTTAATTGAGAAATCTAAGCAGGCGCTGCAATTTACAACCGCAGAAGGAATGAGTGCTGCATTTTCCACACATTACCAAAATGAAGACAAATGGTATTACAAAGCAGGTTGGCTTGGTGGAGCCTTCTTTTTTATTATGATAACTCTATTGGTTGGAGCATGGATTGTAACTGGATACGGAATAGAACACAAAGAAGAAACAATGTGGTTTAGCTTAATTGGAAGGTTAAGCATGATTCCGTTTACCATCTACGCCGCTATTTTTTGTTCACAACAATATGTCAAACAAAAAAATATAGTGGAAGATTATGCATACAAGTCTGTTTTATCAAAGTCAATTGTTGCTTTTTCGGAAGAGTTGCGCAAAAATGATTCCGAGAAATATACAGAATATCTATCTACTGTGTTAAGAGAAATTCACCAAGACCCTCTTCGTAAACGTGGAAAAGAAAAAGAAGAGGAAAGTTGTAAAGATACTACAGGTCTGTTAGGCAAAATAATAGATCTTGCACAAACTGCCATAAAACAGAGTAATGAATAGAATATAAGATTACATCACTTTTGTATAAAATAGTATTGATATGCAATTACCAGAATATCATAATCTCTCAACCGACAAGTTAGGATGCGTTTTCAAAGACACAACTGCAACCTATAAGTTTTATTGGTTTATCTCTATCCTTGACCTTTTCGTCATGAAGGGCAAGGAAAAGATGGTTGTTTGGGAAATCATAGCAGAAATGATAGGTAATGCATGGTATCCAATCCACTATTTCCATCTTTCCTTTGGCAAGCAGGACTCCCTTGACAAGCAGATTCGAGAGATTCACGATTATACCAATATAGCCATTGACAGAAACAAGAATGAACTCGTTGAAGAAATTTTGCACCATCCGAACCAAAAGGCTATACGGAAGATGCTGAGAGTTTTTACCCACAATGTCCCTTTCCGTTTCTTGCGTCCATGGATAGATACAAGTGATGATGCGTTGATGGCAAAGCGTTCTGAGTCTTTTGAAAATGATTGCCTGTATTCTCTTGAAAGAGAAAATGGCGAATGGATGATAACGATAAATCCGGTATGGTATGATTACTTACGGAAAAACTACGGAATACTTAGGGATTTTGCTTATTGGAATCTCGTAAACTTCATCCAAGCAAGAAACCCTAATGTTCCAAACATCCCGAGCAAGTTAATAAAGCCCATTGAGCGCAACTCTCTTACGAAACAGCATAGGTTCTGGGATACAGTAATCAAGGCACAAGGTGGCATTAATTGCATCTATACAAACAAAGTGCTAATGCCAGGAGATTATGCTCTTGACCATTTCATACCATGGAGTTTTGTTACTCATGATCAGATTTGGAATCTTATGCCAGCAGACTCAAGCATCAACTCCTCTAAGAGTAACAAATTACCAGACCTTGATGTGTATTTGATTAAATTGGCAGAAGAGCACCAGAAAGCAGTTTCAATAATCTATCATCGTAACCCAAGCGACAAGTTGTTGGAAGATTATTGCAACATAATAGAACGTCCAGCCGATCTTATAGAGATGGATAAAGAACATTTGAGAACAGTCTTTGGCAAAACGTTCTATCCCCTCTGTCAGATAGCAAGCAATATGAGTTTTGAAACCTGGAAATATAATTCGCAACTATGAGCCAACCCATCATAAACCATCCTTATTTAACAGCCATAAAGCGAACAGAAATTTCTGTTCCAACAAGGTATCTGCTCCAGCGTGATTTGTTGAAGGGAAAGATTCTTGATTTTGGTTGTGGCTATGGATTTGACACCGATGAACTCAACAAACAAGGTTTTGATATTATTGGTTACGATTATTACTATCGTCCAGAATATCCAGAAGGAAAGTTCGATACAATTATTTGCAACTATGTACTGAATGTGCTTGAACCATACGCCCAAGCAGAAGTCTTAATGAATGTAACCAATCTCCTTTCGCCTAAAGGAACTGCTTATTTCGCTGTGCGTCGTGACCTCACAGAAGAAGGATTCCGCTTGCACGCAATTCACAAAGAGTACACGTATCAATGTAATGTCAAGTTGCCATTTCCAAGCATTAGCAAAACGAGCAGTTACGAATTGTACCAGTATAACCACTTCAATAAGCTTCCTCGTGAAGAAGGCGTTAAATGCCCATTCTGCCGACTTTCACGTAGGGTTGAGATAATCTGCGAAACAGCAACATGTGTGGCATTCTATGATGGTTATCCTGTTTCACCTGGCCATGCTCTTATTATTCCAAAACGACATGTTTCCTCATACTTTGACCTAACTAACCATGAACGTGAAGCAATGAATGTCATGCTGCAATATGTGAAGAAGAAGGTCGAGGAACGTTTCCACCCAGATGGTTTCAATGTAGGAATCAACATTGGAGAAGCTGCAGGTCAATCTGTATTCCATTGCCACATGCATCTTATCCCTCGCTATAAAGGCGATGTTGAGAATCCTAAAGGTGGCGTAAGAGGTGTGATTCCGAGTAAACAAAACTATTGAGTGATTTTAAGTAATTAGTAATTATACAATATATAGCATAATTATGACATTAGATGCGACATATATAACACCTGCATTAGCAGCGTCGATCATAACACTCTTTCTAAAATGGTGTTTAGATTTGATTACTTCTAACACACAATTCAGTAGAGATAGAAAGAAAATTGTACTCCAACGCCAAATTGAAGTCATGGAACAGTCCATGTCCCATTATACAGAGATGTGGGAAGTTTTGTACTCACTAAAATCTGTATTGGAAAGGTTTTCACCTGAACCTACACCCGCACAGGTAGAACTTTTGCAAAGGGCTATTGAAGGTGTTAATCGATTTCAGGAGAAATCAAATGGGTGTTCAAAGGCGATTCTATTATATTACGATTTTTCATCTATTACAGAGGAATATGAGTCGGAAAAAGTAGATAAAGTCATTTGGGATTTGTATGATATAATATCTCGTGTGTTTGCAAAGATGGCAGAACTTCAATCAAAAGGATTTTCTCCCGAACAAATTAAAGTAGAAGCAGAACATATCGCCAATTCGTATCATCTATACGCTGATGCAATTGAATGCAAAATGAAATCAATCGTAGCAACGCAGGATTTCTTAAGAAAAGAGCTTCAAAAAATGAAGTAATTGAATTATGACAAAACGATATACCATACCAGAACTTGCACAGATGCGTGAGTCAGAAGATCACGTGGAGTTCAAGAAGGGAGAAGGAGGTAACGTCTCGTATAACGGAAAGGGCAAAGATAAGCCTAATGAAAGAAGACGTTGCATATTGGGGTATGTGGCTGCACTCTGCAACGAAGGAGGTGGTCGCATTGTCATTGGCATGCATGATATGTGCCCTCATGCTGTAACAGGAACAACTCAATGTGAGAATGGGCTTGGACAGCTTGAGAGTGACATCTATAGAGATATGGGCATACGACCTGACGTATATGAACTTTTTGAGGAAGGAACTAGTAAACGTGTGCTTGTGATTGAGGTGCCAGGACATCCTATAGGTAAGGTTTTCAAATTTGAAGACGTTGCCTTGATGCGTGTTGGCGAAGAATTGAAGCCAATGTCAGATGCAATGTATCTGAAGATCTTGCAAGAAAGTGAGCCTGATTTTTCCGAGAAAATTTGCGATAGTCTTACGATAGATGACCTCGATGCGAACGCCATAGAGAAAATGAAGCAAGAGTATGCAAACAAATGGAACAAACCTGAGTTTGCAAAGTTGCCAACAAGTCAGGTACTATCGGATTTCAAGTTGCTTGATCGAGAAGGTCGTTTGAACTATGCAGCCTTGATACTCGTTGGAAAAGAGGAGGCTATTCATAAATACCTGCCTTGTAACAATGTCGTAGTGGAATATCGCTTGTACCATAGCATGATAGAATACACCGCTAGGAAAGAATTTACAGGTCCTCTATTCCTCCTTGTCGATGACGTGTGGAACTATATAAACCAGCCAGCAAGTAATCCGCTCCGTCATTATCGTGATAAGATGAATATCTATGACATTCCCGCTTTCAACGAGATAGTAATACGTGAAGCCATCTTGAATGCGATTTGTCATAGAGTAATGTACATCCAGAGCGATGTGGTAATAAAGCAATATCCTGATATGTTGACGATTACTAATGCTGGCGGATTCCCATTTGGCGTGGATGTTGACAATATTTTGAAGGTGAACAGTATGCCGCGAAGCAAACGTATTAGTGAGGTTCTTCAGAAGACAGGTCTTGTTGAGAAGAGTGGTCAGGGTGTTGACAAGATGTTCTACCATTGTTTGATGGAGGGCAAATGCTTGCCCGACTATTCTGGAACCGATAACTTCCAAGTTAGCTTGAAGCTATCAGGCATTATTGAGAACCAAGCCTTTCTGTTGTTCGTGAAGCACGTTCAGGACGAGCGTCAAGATTCCGACAAGTTAAATGTGTTTGATTTGTTGGCGCTTTATAAGGCTTCAAAGAGAGAGAATCTGCGTGAAGTAGATCGAGAGACCTTGAATAAGTTGCTTAAAGAAGGTTTGCTCATAGATACAGAAGATGGTTATAGACTTCCACAAGCATACGATGAATTGTCGGTAACTTGCAGGGAAGATGTCGGTAATGATGTCGGTGATGCCCGATATATCCAACTTACTGAAAGACAACAATCTATATATAATCTCATAAAAGAAAATGGAGATGTAACTGCCAAGTCTTTGTCGGAAACTTTGTCGGGAACTATGTCGGTTACTCCAAGAACAATAGAACGAGATATCCGCTTCCTCAGAGACAATGGTTTCATCCGTAAAGAAGGAAAAAAGAACAAAGGTATTTGGGTGGTTCTTAAATAAGAATAGTATATGAACGAAGAACAGAAATATATTGACTTCGAATCTTATGAACGTGTGGCAGAACCACATAAGCGGGAGAGAGTCTCGGCTTGGCGTACCGCTATTGGTCTTCAAGACGTGGATGGACTTCGTGTGTCCGAATATCTAAAGGAAACAGCGGTAAAGCACATTGAGGGTGACATCACTATCGATGAAGTTAGAGAACAACTTCGCTCATACTATATAAACAAGACAACGCACGATGTTGATGATGCAGAAAAGGAAGAGGCAGATCGTGTTGCTGCCAATATTACGAAATTGCTGAATGAGCAATCTTTCTCGCTTACTCCTTTGGAATTTCTGAATATCCATCGCCATCTGTTTGAGGGCATCTTTAAGCACGCTGGCGAAATCCGACCTTTTGACATCAGTAAAAAGGAATGGGTATTGCAAGGAGATACGGTTGTGTATGGACGTGCAGCAGACATTCATGCAGCATTGAAATATGACATACAAACAGAACGTGAATTCTGTTATAAGGGTTTGACCTCAGAAGAGATTATCTCGCATGTTGTGGATTTTGTGACTTTGCTTTGGCAGAATCATCCGTTCCGCGAAGGTAATACTCGAACAACTGCCGTATTCGTCATCAAGTATCTGCGTTCTTGTGGCTTCAAGGTTAACAATGAGTTGTTCGCTGATAATTCCTGGTACTTCCGTAATGCCCTTGTACGCGCCAATTACCGTAATCCACAGAAAGGCATTCAACCTGACAAGTCTTTCCTCGTTAAGTTCTTCCGTAATCTGTTGCTCGGTGAGAATAACGAACTGAAGAATCGTTATATGTTGATTGGATATAAGGACAATGGGGACGCCCCCCATACAACTACCCATACAACCACCCATACAAGTTCAAACGATATACAACCTTCGTCAGATAATGTAAGACGCTTGGTATTGGCAATCGGCAAAGAAGAAATGAGTGTTAAAAGTATGATGGAAGCTGTAGGTTTGAAGAATCGCCCCAACTTTCTGGATTATTCACTCACGCCTGCCATTAATGAAGGATTCGTGTGCATGAAGTACCCAGATAACCCTCACCATCCTCGTCAACGATATTTGCTGACCATCAAAGGATTGATGTTGTTGGCAAACGAGATGTAAGACATTTAAACAAGAGTAATAATAAAACCTGGCTGTAAAGAATATGTGTGACTTTAAACCAAATAAGTCTTCAAATCAAGCTGCACGACTTGACAAGAAGGCTGTTCATATGATTGAAGAGATCTTCTTAGATCAAGAGGATGTGCACACAAATCTTGAATGTGGAGGCAACACGCCAAATATTGACGGCTGGATAGAGTTGTTAGATCCGGAAAATAGAATCACTAGCAAAATTACGGTGCAAATAAAACATCTGCCAACCGGACAATGCTTCTATTCCATACCACAATATATATGTGGGTATGCAGAGAGGATAAAAAGCGAAGTCATCGTTTTTATAGCATGTGATCCAGAGAATAAATGTTTCTATTGGAGAGTAATCGATGAAGAGTTTTTAGAACTATTTCGAAACAATTCTAAAGGACAACATCAATCTTGGAGATATTATTTCAGGGAAGAAGAATATTGCAATGAAAGCAAGGTTCGTTCTACAATTGATAATTGGCACTCATTATATTATGAAAGAATATCTTCAATAAAGAATGAGCGTCAACAGGCCGCTTCTTTTGCAAAACACCAAAGAATTCCATTTGCTAGTATAAAAAGCACCTTCGATTTTTTATCAAACTCACATATTAGAAGAGCACAAGTTGAAGAATTACTTAATTGGATAGAAGAACCTGTATCTGAAAAGCATGGAAATCTTTGCATACTGCAAGGGCACGCTGGCGTAGGCAAATCAGTCGTGATTAATGATCTTATTGAAGAACTTGACAAAAAAGAAATCAAAACTCTTTGTATAAAGGCTGACAGTCTAAATATGATGAGTGAAGAAATCAAACTAGACAAGTTGATTGACTATATCCAGTATTTGAAAGCTGATCAGCGTATACTTGTCTTGATTATAGACCAAATCGATGCTCTCTCTCAATACCTTACCAATGATAGAGATAAGATTAATTTATTTATAACACTAATTGCAAAATTAGGTATTTACCAAGACGTTAAGATTGTTGTGTCATGTCGAAAATATGATTTGGAATATGACAACAACCTTCATTCGCTATGTCGTAATGCAAGATTGATAGATATAGGTAAACTATCTGGTGAAGAAGTCAAGCGCATTGTTGGGATGTTGAAAGAGGGATTATATGTACAACTCAACTCTCATACTACAGAACTCCTACGAACTGCCTACCTCTTAAACCTTTTCTGTATGATATACAACAGAAAAGGGAAGACTATTATATTTCAAAATGCTCATCAACTATATGATGAGTTCTGGAGATTACTTATAGACAATGCTCCAAATACATTTGAAAAACATTGCGTAGAAGATACGCTTTTCAAAGTTGCGGAATATGCCCTAGGTCAGAAAACCTTATCTCCTATCATATCTCTTGATGCAAATGGAAATCTTGCTATGGATTACTTAGCAAGCAATAATGCCATTGTAAAGAATCAGAACTGTTACTCTTTCTTTCACCAATCTTTCTACGATTACACTCTTGCACGACTTTATACACAGAAAAATGGCAGTTTCATTGAAAAAATACAAGACAATTTTCAAGGATTTGAAATGCGCTCTTCTGTCAAGGCTGTATTGGAATATGAGCGTGCACACTCGCCAGAACAATACTCCAATGATTTGCAATTAATTTTCCTATCTTCAAAGATTAGAAAACATATAAAATTGCTTGCTCTTTCCCTTATAGCAATGTCTGATGATGTTTGTGATTGTGAATATGGTATCATATCACAGGTATGTAGTAAGGATATAAACAGTCTGTCGTTTTTCTTGCGTGGAATTTGTCATGAAAAATGGTTTATCTCATTAAAGCCTGTTGTATTATCGTTGATTTGTTCACTTAGCCAGAGATCAGAGTTACTATATCCTATTGCAAATTACCTTTCATGTGCTTCCTTCAAATATCCAATGGAAGTATTTCACATTATAGAAATGATTGAAGATAAGAATGTAGGTACATGTATTACCAATAATGTCTTAAGAGGACATAATGATTATCGAAGGAAATTTGTGAGGGATGCTTTACTTCGTTCAAATCTTGATTCTCATTTCCATATAAATGCTTTAATTGATGCTCTGAAAACAAATAAAAAGTTTGTGTTTGATGAAACGGAAAATCTGATTCTTGATTATCTTTTGCGAGATAAAAACAACAAGCATGATGCTTATATGTTGGTAGAGACTCTATGTAAAAAACTCTCCGATGATTATCCGGAAGAATA